>JAZLDD010000017.1:0-30546 GCA_045614585.1 Akkermansia sp.
GGCGCCAAGAAGGTTCTCATCTCCGCTCCCGCCAAGAACCCCGACCTGACTTTCTGCATCGGCATCAACGACGACGAGTACGATGCCGCCAAGCACAACATCGTGTCCAACGCTTCCTGCACCACCAACTGCCTTTCCCCCATGGTGAAGGTTCTGAACGACAAGTGGGGCATCGAGAAGGGCATGATGAGCACCATCCACTCCTACACCAACGACCAGCGCATCCTTGACCTGCCGCACAGCGACCCCCGTCGTATGCGCGCCGCTGCTATCAACATCATCCCCACCACCACTGGCGCTGCCAAGGCTATCGGTGAGGTGATTCCCCAGCTCAAGGGTCTGCTCAACGGTGCTTCCTTCCGCGTACCCACCCCGACCGGTTCTCTGACCGACTTCGTGGCCGTGCTGAAGAGCGACGTGACCGTTGAGGAAGTGAACGCTGCCATGAAGGAAGCTGCTGAGGGTCCGCTTAAGGGCATCCTCGAGTACTCCGAAGAGGACCTCGTTCTCCAGGACATCGTTTCCAACCCCCACTCCTGCATCTTCGACGCTGGCTTCACCTATGTGGTGGGCGGCAACATGGTGAAGGTTTGCGGCTGGTACGACAACGAATGGGGTTACTCCAACCGTGCCGCTGAGGCTATGAAGAAGCTGGGCGACAGCATCTGCTGCTGCTGCAAGGGCTAAATCCCTGCCAGCTGACTCATTGAGTTAGCACTTTTAACCGGGCGATTCTGAATGCAGAATCGCCCGGTTCTTTTTTTGCCTGTGCAATGTGTTCTTCCCTGGCAGAAAAAAACGAAGCCCGCACAAGAAATGTGCGGGCTTGTCGTTGATGAAGAATGGGTGAGGTGTGAATCAGAGCAGGTCAATCGGCAACGCAGTGCCGGTTTCACCCAGGGTGAAGGAAATACCAAAGCCCTGCTCTTTTTTACCACCGTTATCACGCAGGAAGACAGTCGCGCCAATATACCAGGCGCCGGCGTGGCGGAAAATTGAATACTGGTGAATCGGCAGACGCCCCTCTGTGATATCGTAATAGATTTCGGTAGCGAAGGTATATTTTTCGTTGAAGCGGATATTGGCGCGCAGCTTGAGCTGATCGGAATCCTCCTGAACCGGGTGATCCAGGATTGCACGATATGAAACGTATGTTTCCAGCCATGATGCAGGCACTACACGGGCTCCTATGGAGTATTGCCAGAAGCCTTCACCGTTATTCACAGTGGGGGTCTGCATAGTCGCATTCAGCGTGAAGCGCTTTGATGGCGCAAAGGATACGATATTATACAGACTGGAGAAGTCGTATTCAGAGTTAGGATTATCGGCATTATAATCGCAGAAAGCATCCCAGGTTAAGAGGTCCACGGATTCGCCGTCTACCCTTGATTTGAACACATTCTTGAGACCAAGGCGCCAGACATTCCAGTTGCCCCAGCCGTCTATACCGGTAAAGCCCATGAGGTCCATAGGCATCGGGCTGACGGTGCTTCCGCTTTTCGTACTGGACCACACATCAATCTGCGGTACTTTTGAGTTCGAGGAAGAAATGGAGCCACGGGAGAAGTTGGCATATGGCTGTATGATATGGGTCAGCCCCTCTAATCCATAAGTCTTGAACTTGAAATCAGGGTAGGTATTGTGGAATTTGAGGTTGAAATCGCACCCGACATACCCGAGCAAACGGTTATCAGAACCGATGCCGCCTACATCATAATATCCCGTGTATGCACCACCGGCCTTGGGAGTTACATTCAGGAACTTACAGACGGTGAGGTTGGTGGTGAACTCATGCGTTGAATTGACACGGAAGAAGCTTTCTGTGTTCAGCATGCGGGCATAATAGTCCTTCATTTCACCCTCCTTGAGTCTGTCCAGTTTTGCTTTATACTGGGCTCTCAGTTCAGGCGGAAGATACTGCCGCATAATGCAGGCACTATTATTGGTTTCGTAGTTGATACCAGTATTGCCTACAGCAGAGCGAACCCGATAGAACGATGCTTCGATTCGCTCATCGGTCATGTAGTAATCATTCGGAGCAAAGCGGGTATAAACCATACTTTGCGTTTCGTTGGTGCGGCGCACCAGACGCACGGTATTATCCGGTTTATCATTTACCCGGCTCACCTCGGGCAGGAAGTCACGCAGCATGTACTGATCACTTACTACATGCACATTTGAGACGAGTTGCCAATCCGCATGGGCATCGGCCTCCGGCGTTACATCCCAGAGGGCCTGAAGTTTTGCGTAATAGCGTTTATCGTCTACAGGAGTACGTTCCCCATCGAGCGGATTGATGGAGGGATTGCGGTCGTCTGCCAGATATGAGGCAAAGCCCTGCATGTCCTCATATTTTTTGCTCATGGCAATATCCTCAAGGTCAAGGCCGGTTGCCAGACCTCGGCGGGTGCGTTCATCCAGATGAAGGGTGGCCAGATAATCGGCAGTTGGCATCATACCATCCACCCGGCGATTACCGAACAGGATACCATAGTTATTTTCCAGATAAGCACCCCAGATGGAGCGGGTTCCCATTCCGGGCAGATACCCTTCCCGCGGATTCAGGGAGTGAGAAAATGTAAACCAGCCGAGCACAGGTACCGTTATATCATGGTTTTCGGTTGCTATGCTCAAGCGGGAGACTCTGCCATAGTCACCGGGGTAAATGGTAAGAGTGCCGGTACCGATCCATGTTGATGGTTTCTGCACGTCTTCTGTGGTCACAAATGCATCATAAACAGTTATGTACTCCTTACCTTCTGCATCTGTATCGTACTCAATGCGCGAGCCGCGCACCAATATACCACCGATTTTAATTCGAACCTTATTAACAGCCGTCTTTTTTTCTTTCCAATTATAAAATCCGCCGTCCTCGCCTCTTACCAGAATATCGTCCTGATATAAAACCATGGGGCCTGAAAGAATGGCCTCGTTCGTATCCAGCCGGGCTTCTACAGTCGGGGTGTGAATATCTGAGCCGCTATCTGTTCTCAGACGCAGCGCAGATCCCTCACCGGCCTGATACAGAAAGATATTCTTTTCCTGGTCGTAGGAAATGGTGCCGCCGTCATTCGTCACCTGAAGCACATCCGGGATTTCCGGGGCCTGTTTTCCAAGGCCGGCTACAACGCGGTTAGTAACATCCAGCAAAGGATTGACCTCATCCTTATTATCAAAAATATCCTCAGGAAGCGGCACAAATTCCGCACCTTGTGCAGGAACCTGCGAAAGGCCCCCCAGAATCAGGGCAAGAGTGAGCTTTGCGTGCCGTTTTTTTCGTTTCATATGATACTTCCCCATTGCTTATGATTATTCTGCCCGAATATTACGGATTTGTCAAGTATCACTCTCAGTTGCGGTGATAGATTTCAAGGGAGCGCCGCAATAACGCGAAATAAGGCGGTCCGGGGCATTGTACAAATCAACGACCACAAGACAATCCAGAGTATCACCAAACTCGGCATCAACATTAAATGAAACCATTCTGCCGTTCAAGCGGAGGTACTGGCGCAGGAGCACAGGAATACTACGGCCATCGGGTTCCATGTCGGAAACCATAGCGGAGAGAAGCCGCAGATCGGCAAGACCGGCGGGAAGCAGGCGGGCATCCTCACTGAGCAGATCCATACCGGTGGGGGGAGTCTTGGCCTGCACATGCTCAGCCAGAGCCTTATCCATGCAATGGCACTTAAGATATTCATACATGAGCGCACGGGAACGCACGGTATAATCAGACGAGACACTCACGGTACCATAAAGATAACGGTATTGCGGGTACTTGCGCACAAAATGACCTATTCCCATCCAGAGCGTATCAAGCGAAGCCGGATGCTTCTGATAAGGAGCCGTGATAAATGCCCTGCCCATTTCCAGGCCATTCTTCACATAGTTAACAAACTCATTGCCCAGGGTGAAAAATTCTGAGTTATAAATACCCGTCACACCACGCGAGGTTACGATGGCATCTGTGCGGCCCATACGATACGCACCAGCAATTCGCTTCTCGGCGGGGTCCCACATGATAAGATGCTCATAATAGAGGTCATACTCATCTGTGTCACAAGCTGTTCCGGAGCCTTCGCCAACCGCGCGGAAGGTTATTTCGCGCTGCACGCCGATTTCCTTCAGCAGTACAGGAATCTTATGGCCCGGAGCGGCATACACCTGCAGCCCTGTAGATTTGTGGGTATAAAGCAAATGCTCCTCATCAGGCAGAGAATCAATCTCCTTCTGCAGGGCATCCGCTGAAGAGCTCTCTGCTATAGGAGCCATGCTGCGAGGATTTTCTGAGGCACTGGAGGCTGCCGCATCAGAATAGCGCAGCAGCATACTGCTGAGGCGCAGGTAATCAGACAAGGCTGCATCCGTTTCCAACAACTCCAGCCGGCTGGCCGGTATAGCTTTACCCACACGCACCTGGTGCAAGGTGCGGCAATCCCGCTTAATTTCACGAGCCAGCAATGCAGAGCGTTTTTCCTTGCAGAGACGGGTCACAAGCTGAAAAAGAGCCCCATTCTGACCGGAAAAATGCATGGGCACCACAGTGGCGCCGGTTTTACGAATAATGGCAGCCATATTTTCCTGCCACGGGTCATCAATCACCCGGCCATCCGCCTCAGACCAGGAGGCAGCGGAACCACTCGGGAATATAATCAGGCAGTGCCCGTCCCGCAACCATTTGAGAATTTCACGCATTCCGCTCATGTTGGCGCGTTTTGCGTTTTCTCCACCATACACATCGACCGTAATCTGGTATGGGCGCATACCACGCACGCAATGCAAGAACTCATTCACCACGATGCGTACATCTGAGCGCACCTTCATGGCAATATCACCAATCATCAGCCCATCTGACATGCCGTGAGGGTGATTGCTCACAATCACACAAGCGCCTTCAGCAGGAATATTCTCCAGGCCTTTCAATTCATAATTCAGAGGCAGATGCTTACAGGCCAATTTGAAGAAATTATCCGTGCAGCCAGCCTTCTGATCATCTTCAATTTTCGAATGCGCTACATTAAAATGGTGAAATCCCAGCAAGCGTTCACCCAGATTCAAGAGCCATTCCGGCCATTTCTTTCCCCCGGGGAGGTGATTTCCTAAATCCATAATCTTCTCGTTCATAGCGCAAGGCACTGGAGGATTCGCACTCCGTGTTATTATCATATCATATATAGCCAGTTCCGGTCAACGTCAAAACAAATGAATTTGTTATTTTGAAAAGCTCTTGAAAACACGGGAGCCGCACACAACAAACACGAAAGACCGCTCAGGGCAGTGAGCGGCCTTTCGTGTTTATTCTTAATGCTGCATACGCAGCGTTTATATCATTTTACTGAGGATTCACGCTAATCTCACCCCAGGAGCTGCGCTTATCCGGGGCATTCCCATAGGTAATCTCCAGTATGGGATTGGTCAGGGGTTCCTTAACTGTAAACGTATATACCTGTCTGGTTTGATTCCATGACACGTCTCTGGGGGAATCCTCAGAGGCTATGCACTTATCACCGTCCAGAAGGCGGAGTCTGTTGACCCGGATTCCATCACGCCCGGTTGTGAGCTTGAAGGTCACCGCATAAGTGCCAGGGGTCTGCATCGGCACATCGTGCATGAGCATGGGCACCGGACCGGCCGGGATAATCTCACTGCTCCAGCCCTGGCCGTAGCGATATTCACGCACCCAGTCACGGATAACGACATCTGCCGACAAGCCGAGAGTAGACTCCGGGTCGAGCTCACGCATAGCCGTGGCATATTGCGTGATGAGCGGGCCACCTGCCATCATGCCGTAGGAACGACGGATGTGACCGATTGCAAGCGCACAGGCGCGCTGTTTCTGCCAGGCGGTCAACTGCGGATTTGCGAGTACGGCATCCAGACGCTTCAGAAAATCCTCCAGACTTTCATTATTCTTTGCACCAAAGCCAAAATCAAGAGACGCGATACCACCATGCGCATCCGACGGGTCAATGCTTCTGATGGTTTCCTTGAGACGGTCAGGCCAGCTTACCCCCTCTACACGAGCCGCAGCGAGAAGAAGGCGGACTTTTTCCCCGGTATCGGTAACGGAACCGGACTTATCCAGCAGCGCCTGCTGTTCCTTCTTGGCATCCAGGCGAGCCTTGATTTGTTTGGCAACTTCAGGCGCGCTGGCATTCATGAGAGCAGCGCCATGCAATGTAGCATAACTGCGGCCGCTCTTCTCGTAGAAGACCAGTGCGGGATATGAGATGTCGGACATACCGTGGGGATACCCCAGATTGCCCATCACCTGCTTGGCTGTTGCATTCGTCTTCTCATTTCTGTCCTGATAAACAGGAGCCAGAACCAGCGCAGCATTTCCTGCTGCAGCTTTCACGCCCGGGTTGGAAATAAGGGCTTCGCAGAGTTTTTTACCGTAGCGGTCCCAACCTTCCGGATAAAAGAACAGGATGTAACCATCATCCGTCACAGTCTGCCGGGCGGCATCCACGCTGGAGTATTGCTGAGCAGCCTGCAGAGGCATACCCGGCAGAGCCACAACGATTCCTGCCAGCAGCATAAAAAGAGATTTCTTCATGATTGTATTGTTATGTTAGGGTTTATTATGCAGCAGGTTCTCCAAATACATACAGACCATTTGCGTGGAACACCTCGGGGCCACCGGAACGCAGCACGCGGACATAGAGAGCCTTCGGGCGTTCCTTCTCCAGATTGAAACGGATAATGTAATTCCCCGTGTTCGGAATGGGCTCACCTACATCGTGCCAATCATCAGCGCGGCCCGTATCAGAGACCTGCACTTTAACCGGACGGAAGCGGCCGATAATCGACCATTCATTTGTACCCGCCAGAACAACGCCAGTCACAAAGGCATGCTTGGGCAGCTTGACAGCAATCCAGGGATCATTCTCCCTTGCGGTATGAATCATGCCACCCTGTTTGGTCAGCAAACCGGAATGCGTGTGCGGCTTATCCCACTGGCTCGTGCTGCTGGCAAAAGGCAAGCCACCTTCAGACACCAGCTTGCCGGCAAACGGTTGAATCTCCGGAATCGGAGCCGCACCGTGCACTTCCTTGGGATCTATCATTTTGCTGATAGAGTAGAATGATGCAGCATCACGTTCTTTCTCAGCAGACAATATGAGGCCACCCAGCAGATTTGCCTTTTGAGACGAGCTCATGGACTTACTGTTACCCAGAGTCTGAATCATGGAGTCAGTAAGCTTCTTCTTGCCAGCATCGCTGAGCGATTCCGCAATCTTATTTCCCCAGGCAGTCATGGTACCGGAATAAGCCTCATGCGGCGCAGCAGCCTTCAAGGCTTTGATATACAGAGAAATCGAGGTCTCTTCAGATTTATCCCCGAGCTTTTGGCACGCCTGCAGCTGAGCATCGGCGAAGTTTTCCACATACCAGCGGTCCGGGCCCATGATGGACGCATTTTCCCAGAACAGGGCACAGGCATCTGCCAGCTCGCCCACGCTCATGCCGGAATCAGCCATGGAGTTCAGGATTCCCTGCTTCAGCAATTCAGCGGCCTGCTCAGGATAAGCAGAGACCACACCCTTGCAGAGACGGGTATTGAGCTTCTTCCATGCGGCAGCGTTCTTAGGCATATTCTGCCCGAGGAATGCAGCATATTCTTTCCACATGGGATAATTGAGCGGGGCTGCCTGGGCTGCCTTATCATAGCAATCCTGAGCCTTTGCCACTTCTTTCTTATCCCGGTAAATGCGTGCCAGAACGCGGTAAGCATTGGACAACCGGGCTTGTTCCTTCTTATCGGAAGCAAGGAAATCATCCGTAAGGTGAAGAGAGCTGAAAGTGTAGTTATTATCCCACGGATTCCAATGCAGGCCACGTTCCCAGGTGAGGGAATAGGCGGGAGTCCATCTACCGTTCACCAGAACAATGTAGGCGCAATGTGCAGGTTCACCATTGGTCAGAGCCGGCACACCATTGGCGCAGGCAGCAGAAGCACCGAAATGAGAAAGGCCACCGCACACACCACCTACATATTGAGTCAGCGCCATGTGATTATCTGTGTACACACCCTCCCAGGGAGCAAAATAATAGGAACCGTGCACGCTATCGCCATATACGTTATCGAGCACGTAACTACATCTCCAGCAACTGTCAGGATACTGCCAATCCGGCAAGTGAATATTATTCAGAGCCCATTCGAATGCCGTGATTGTGCCAGAGCGGTGATTCGGTTTCCAGCCGCAGGCCACGCGACGATGATGCATGGGGAGATTATCGAACGAGCTGTTCAGACGTCCCATGCGCCAATATTTGAGGTAATAGCATGCGCGATCAATGGCATCTACAGTCTTGATATCATAGCGGGCATATTCCAATGCTACGGCGGTGGTTGTATCGCGCTCCACGCCCTTGTTCAAAGCCCCCGAATCGGCATCTGCTATAGCGGCTATAATCTGCACTACGCGAGCAAACTTATGCATCTCGCCGGAGAATGCAATCTGCTCCATCCATTCAGCATCTGCCAGAATCGCCTTGAGAACCTTTTTGCACTTCGCGAGGTCCACCGGGTACTTTGCTTCTTCCTGCAGTCTTTTCAGATCTTTTCTTGCACAATCCAGGCGATACTGGGCATTCGCCTTTTCCGAACCGCGTTTTGACTCAACCTCCTTCTCAAGGCGCTGGATTTCGTCCTGCTTACCCTGAACATTTTTATTGAGATTTTTGTTGTAATTGGCATACCATTCCTGCTTTTCCTCATCCAGACGAGCAAAATGGTTCATAAGAATCATCTGCCAGTTTTCCTTCTCCTTGATAAAAGCCTGAATCTGTCTGGATTCGAGTCCGGGCAATTTCTTAAGGATACGAGCAGCAATCTCTTGACTCAGCTTATCAGTCTCTGCCCGGGAGGAAGCAGAGACAAATGCACCGGCGGACTCGAGCAATTGCTGAGCCTCTGCCTGATACATAGCCCCCGATAATATGGCAGTTATTGCCAGATGAATGATACTATATTTCATATATAATAACTGTTACCGTCTCAATTTACATTATTTTCAAATATCGCGCAAGCGTATTTTAATGAGCAGAGCAAATTAAGAATCGTTAAATTGAGGGAAATTGAATTTTGATGTTTGCAAAAAAGATTCTGTATGATAGAATAGCGGTCGTTGCAATGAAAACCATAGATCGCTACATTCTCAAGCAACTGATCTCGGTCACCTTTCTGGGTGTGCTCTCTCTGACTATGCTGCTCCTGCTCGGGCAGCTGTTCAAGGAGTTGCACGCATTGCTCGTGGAAAGTGGTGCGCCGCCTACCATTGTGATTGATTTCATTCTGCAGGTAATACCCTTTTCACTTACATTCTCGGTGCCGTGGGGCTTTCTCACCGCTGTGCTGCTCGTATACGGGCGATTGGCTGCAGACAACGAATTAACCTCCATGCGCATGGCTGGGCTGAGTCTCTGGCGCCTCAGCGTACCGGCCATAGGCATGGGCATAGCGCTCTCGGCTCTCTGTTATTACATCAATATCGAAGTGGCACCCAAGGGTAAGAACGCCATGTCCGACCTGGTCATGAAGGCGGCCATGGACAACCCGCGCAATCTTCTGAATTCCAGCCAGAGTGTTACAAAGCTTGACAAAGTGCAGCTCTACATTGAGCAGCGTAGCGGCGATGAGCTGAAAGGACTGCATGTCTACCCCATTGCAAAAGGTTCCGATATGAGTTCTGATTTCGATGCCATACATGCCGAAAGTGCCACAATCGGAGATTTTGATCTGAAAAGCCGCCTTCTGCAGCTCACACTGAAAAATGCCCGGATAGAGCGAGGAAGCGGAGCTCTGACAGATATGCCGGCTATCGCCGTTATGCCTCTGCGCATTCACATACCTATAAAAGACCAGAGGAAGCTCAAATCCAACCGTTTCACCAACAGTGAAATCGCCTATGTGCTTAATCATATCAAAACCACACTGCAGCTTGATATGAAGGCGCTGGAAAGATACGAAGACAACGCCGCCGTACAACCGGCTTTCCCGTGCGCTGATTTGCTCTGGGCTGAGGTCCGCAAGGATGTGAATTACTATAACAGCATGAAGCAAAAGAAGAACCGTCTGGCATTTGAGACAGAAGGCGTTCAGCGGGCTTCCTTTGCATGTGCCTGTATCGTGTTCTCCCTCATCGGGGTACCTCTGGCCATTACAGCACGCCGCAAAGATACATCAACCGGATTTGCCATTGGCATCCTGGTAGCAGCGGTCTATTTCGTTGCGCTGGTATTCTGCGAACTTTCACGCAAATCGGAAGGGATTACTCCATACATCGTACTCTGGCTGCCAAATATCATCTGTGCAGCCTACGCTATCTGGCAGCACCAGAAGGCGAAATTCCGAGGCTAAGATATCTTTTCACATGCAGAAGGCCACCGGGTAACCGGTGGCCTTTCTCGTATCCGGCTCAGAATTACAACATACGATGCCCGGAACGCCGCTCATAGTCCGAGCGCTGATCATCGCCAAGCGGCCCCACCTGGAAATATTGAGCCGCTGGATGATTCAGAAGTAACGCGCAAACAGAAGCTACAGGCTGCATCATGGCCGTTTCCGTCAGTGTGGCACCTGTATAAGCAGAAGCATCAAGCAACGCAAACACCGTTTCCTTTTCGCGATGATCCGGCTGGCTGGGATACCCACAGGCCGGACGAATCAGGTTACTATCAACCGCCGGCCATATGCTTGCAACACACTCGTGCGTGCATTCTGCCAAAGCCTCGGCCAGCATGCTGCACAAAGCAGAGCAAAGCAAGGCACGGTATGTGTCGGATGCGGCATTGAACTCCGCGGCCCAGGCATCACCACCAGTCACGGAAAGCTGCAGGGCGCCCACATAGCCCCCCTGCCCCTGCGGTGCCACAAAATCAGCCAGAGCTCGGCGCGGGCGTTCGCTCTGCTTCTGCTGGCGCAGCGTGTGCAGCACAGTACCGTTTTCCAGTACCACATCATCCTGCACGCGAGCAGCAGGCCAGATACCGAACACCGCGCGGGCATGAAGTTTTTCCTGTGCCTGCTTCAGCATATCACGGGCATCGGCCAGCAGCTTTTCCATCTCTGCCACCTTGGCAGACGGTGCATCTGCATGAGCCGCCTGGCGGGCGGGATTCCACACATCCTGCATCTCAAAATAACGCAGCAGAATGCTCCAATCTGCCTTCTCTTCGAGCTGCTGCCAGGTGAGCGCAAAGTCCGGCTGACGGTGGCAGCACTTGCAGCCGCTCACCACACCGGCTGTGAAAACACCCGTGCGCAGCGGTTTCGGCTGCGGCTGGGCAGTCCAATCAATGGCAAGAGCATGAGCGCGAGCATCCTCAAGACTGAACATGGGCACATCCTTCTGCTCAAATTCGCGGCAAAGGCGGGCCTGCTCTGCCTTGTGGGCAGCAATGAACTCTGCCTTACCCGGGCCGACCAGAGCTGCCGCCGCCGGAACGATGGTGGAGGCATCGGAGGTCTGCACCACCACACCGGAGGGGTAATGCGGAGCCAGTTTCAGCGCCGTATGCAGGGTGCCGGTCGTGGCACCACCCACCAGCAGCGGAATATCCAGGCCTTCACCCTCCAGCGCAGCGGCCACCTTGGCCATTTCTGCCAGAGAGGGCGTAATCAACCCGGAAAGAGCCACTAAATCTGCCTTTTCGCGGCGGGCTGCGGCCACAATATCCTCACAGGGCACCATCACGCCCAGGTCAACCACGCGGAAACCATTGCAGGCCAGCACCACGCCCACGATATTCTTGCCGATATCGTGCACATCGCCCTTCACCGTGGCCAGCACCACAGTGCCGGCAGAGCTGCTGCCATCCTGAGCGGCTTCCAGCAGAGGCGTCAGCACCGCCACGCTCTGCTTCATCACGCGGGCGCTCTTCACCACCTGCGGCAGGAACATCTGCCCGGCACCGAAACGCTCGCCCACCTGCTTCATGCCATCCATGAGTGGCCCCTCAATGACCGCCAGCGGTGAGCCGCACTGCTCCAGCGCCTCGCGGGTATCGGCCTCCACAAATTCGGTGATGCCGTTCACCAGAGCATGAGCCAGACGCTCCTGCACGGTACCCTTGCGCCAATCTGCCGGGGCAGCGGCAGCCTTGGCCGGTGCAGCTGCTTTTTCCTTATTGGCCGCCAGTTCCTGAGCGTAGGAAATCAGGCATTCGGTGGCATCCTCCGCGCTGTTGAGCAACACAGCCTCCACCAGCTTGCGCCGATGCGCCGGCACATTCTCATAGTCATCCATGAGCGCGGCATTCACAATGCAGATATCCAGACCATTCTGCGATGCATGGTGCAAGAAGGCCGAGTGCATAGCCTCGCGCACCGGGTTGATGCCGCGGAACGAGAAGGAAACATTGGAAATGCCGCCGGAAATGTGGCAGTTCGGGTGCGCGGCAAAAATCTCGCCGGCAGCCTGGAAGAAATGCAGGGCATGGTTGGCGTGCTCTGCAATGCCGGTGCCCACGGTGAGTACATTGGGATCAAAGATGATATCTTCCTCCGGGAAACCCACCTTGTTCACCAGCAGTTCATAGGCACGGTGAGCAATCGCAATGCGGTCCTCGCGGCCACAAGCCTGGCCGTTTTCATCAAAGCCCATCACCACCACCGCTGCACCATATCGCCGCAGCAGCGTGGCCTGGCGCAGGAACTCATCCTCGCCATTCTTCAGGGAAATGGAGTTCACAATACCCTTGCCCTGCGTGCAGCGAAGCCCGGCCTCTATCACCTCCCAGTTGGAGGAGTCAATCATGAACGGTACGCGGGCAATATCCGGCTCCGCCGCCACCAGATTCAGAAAGCGGGTCATGGCAGCGGGGCCATCAATCATACCGTCGTCAAAGCAGAAATCAAGTACCCTGGCTCCCTTCTCCACCTGCTGGCGGGCAATCTCCAGAGCCTCCTCATATTTCTCCTCGCGGATAAGGCGGGCAAACTTGGGAGACCCGGCCACGTTGCAGCGCTCTCCCACAAAGAGCACGCCCTGGTCGCGGTGGTGGTTCAGCGGCTCCAGACCCGCCAGTCGCATGGTGCCGGCGGCGGGGCGCGGCGTAATGGCACGGGGCGCAAAGCCCTGCACAGCCGCGCGGATGGCCGCGATATACTCCGGTGAGGTACCACAGCAGCCTCCTACAATATTCAGGAGACCTTCCTGCGCGTAGTCCTTCAGAATGGCGGCCATATGCTCTGCGCTGTGGCCATAGTCCCCAGGGCTGAGAGGGTCGGGCAATCCGGCATTCGGGTACAGGCACACGGCGCAATCGGCCAGTTCTGCCAGTTTGGCAGCAAAAGGTTTCATGAGATCGGCCCCCAGGGCACAGTTGATACTGATAGCCAGCGGGCGGGCATGGCGCACACTGTTCCAGAAAGCCTCCACCGTCTGACCGGAAAGCGTGCGGCCAGCCTTATCCGTAATGGTGAAACTGATGATAACCGGGGGCAGTTCGCGTTCCTGGCGCAGCTCATCAATGGCAAAGAGACAGGCCTTGGCATTCAGTGTGTCAAAAATCGTCTCCAGCAGCAGGATATCCACCCCGCCGTCTGCCAGGGCTATGACCTGTTCCCGATACGCGCGGCGCAGCTGCTCGAAATTGACAGCCCGGTAGCCGGGGTCTGCCACCTTGGGTGAAAGAGAGGCCGTCACCGCCATGGGGCCGATGGAACCAGCCACCAGCACCGGTCGCTCTGCAGCCTCGGCGGCCTCGCGAGCCAGAGCACAGGCCGCCAGATTCATCTCCCGGGTCAGCGCCGCCAGTCCGGCATCTGCCAGCACGCCATCATAGTATTCCTGACCGCGCTCCTCGTGTGCGGATACATGAAAGAACTCATGCTGCCCCAGCGGGGTCGCCGAGAAGGTACAAGTGGTGATGATATCTGCTCCGGCGGCCACATAAGCGGCGTGAATATCGCGTATGATACCCGGCTGGGTGAGAACCAGCAAATCATTGTTATTCTTCAAATCCCGCTCAGCTCCGGCAAAACGACTACCGCGGTAATCATCCTCAGTCAGCTGGTGCCGCTGCACCATGGTGCCGCATGCTCCATCCAGAATCAGGATACGCTCACTCAGGGTCTTATTCAGGAACGCTCGGCGCTCTGCAACAGATGTCTTCATATCTAGCTCGGGGGTATAAAAGGAAAACTGCCGGGCCGGGGTCGCCCCCTTCCGGCAGTCATCTGAAAAAAATCACATACACGGTCAGCCGGGAATCAACGGCGGGGGGTCGGGTTGCGGTGCCAGGTAATGGCGCCCTTACCCACGGCATAGAGGTAAGCCACCATCAGCACACCGATGAATGCGGTCATGGCAGCGAAAGCCTCACCATTGTTCATGACTATATCCTGGAAACCAAGGGCCCAGGGATACAGGAAAATCACCTCCAGGTCAAACACCAGGAACAGAATGGCCACCAGGTAGAACTTGATGGAGAAGAATGCAGGCGCACCATCACCCTCCGGCACGTTACCGCATTCATAAGGCACATCCATAGCGGAGCGCATCTTCGAGCGGCGACCGAAAACTATACTCAGGATGATAATCAGACCGGCAAATCCAAAACCGGCAATAAGCTGAATGAGAGCTGAAAAATATTCCTGTAACATAACGCGGTGCAGGTTTTATACCAATTCAGCAGTCAAAAGTCAATACAAAAGCCGACCGCGACCCCGAAAGTTCATCATTTAAGCTCGACCAAACTGCAGACATAAGATATACTCACGCCCGGTTACTATGAACAAACTACGCCATCCGCTCGTGAAAGTTGCCATTCTGGCCTGCATTGTCACAGCGCTGTTTTGCAACAGTCATTTTTTTTCCTATGCACCCTATGGGGGATATTTTCTCGTTCCTGATTGTTTTTTTGCATTCGGCGTACACTTCCTTTTCTATTTCGCCATTATCTGGCTTTCTGTCATTAACCGTTTTTTTGCATGGTTTATTCTGCCCATTCTGCTGATTACCCAGATGTACTGCTACCAGGCTGCGGTAACATACGGAGTACACTGCGCTGAATTGGGAATAGCAACCATTAACGCCAGCATCAATGAGGTAGTGAATTACCTGAATACCAGGTCTGTTTCACTGCTCATTCTGGCGATTGCCGGCATTTTCTGCATCTGTTTTCTGACCAGATGCATCAAGCTCCAATCTTGCCGCCGTAAGAAACTCATAACAACGTGTGTTCTTACCGCCGGCGCACTTGCCTGTTCACTGGCTCCTCTCAGTGTACATTTGAGACAAGAAACAAGGCACGCGGACTTGTGGGAACTATTCCTGAAAGCATATCAACCTGCTTTCGATTCTATGCGATTCTGGTCGGGCATCTGGAAATTTCTCACGCCCAGCAAGCTGAAATCCGCAGCAGATTACGCATCCCGGGACACATTCGACAAAAAGCCGGACATGGTTGTGCTGTACATTGGAGAGGCAATCCGACCAGATCACAGCCCACTCAACGGCTATCACAGAAACACCACCCCCGGCCTCAGTCAATGCAGCAATATCATCAACCTTCCCAATGTACTTTCAGCGGCCACTCAGACCCTGCCTTCCATATACTCATTGCTGACCTGCACCTCCCCCGAAACAGGAAAGGCAACGCATGGAGCGTTCACCGATATTTTCGCCAAGCATTCCTATAAACAACATCTCATGGCGGGTGCTAACACCGAAGGTTCCTGGTACTTGGCACCCTTTATTGCAAAAACGCTAAACAAACATGTTCCCCTGCACTCCCGCCCTGCCTCTGCATTGGAATATGCCCGGAACATCACGACCCTACTCGGGCAGAGCAAGTCTCCCCAATTTGTCCTGATTGAGGACGGCGCCGGTCATATGCCATATAAATCTGAGCACAACACATTTGGACAGGCTAGCGATATAGACAAATATGACAACTGTATCCTGGATGCAGATGCCAGACTGACTGCCATCATCCAGGCCCTGCAATCATATGATGCCATATTGTTGTTCACCTCAGATCACGGCGAATCCTTTGGTGAGGAAGGCAGATTCGGACACGCAGGCCCCATGACCGCCATGGAGCAGAGACGTGTATTCTCCTTCATCTGGTATTCGGACAGCTATGCCGAGAAGCACCCAGAAATCATCAAAGCACTTAAAGATAATGCGTTGCGCTTCACCTCACACGATTATGTCTACCATACCATCATCTCCGTGGCTGGCATACATTCTGACGTCCAGATTCCAGCTCAGGACATGACGAGGGCACAATAAAAGCAATCATTTTCCCGAAGGCGTATCTTCCTTCGATATCAGCTCCTGCAAGCGGGCATCCCACGCTGCAGCCTCACTTTCGTTCTCTTCTGCCGCCTTGCCATTACGCAGAATATTGATAAGCCGTGCCATGGCAGGTTTATAATCCTGCCCCGCCGCCATGCGAAGCATCGCCATACCTCGTTCTGTATCTTTTTCCACCGGCTCCCCCAGCAGCAGCATTTCGGCAAAGATGTGCTGCGCCAGAGCATCACCAGCCAGAGCGCCCTTCTCATACCAGGCGGCAGAGGCAGAGGCATCCTCCAGATACTTGTAATAAAGGTTTCCCAAAGCCGTGGCAGCCTGCGGCACGGCGGTGGATGCCTTGACCAGCCACTTCACCCCCTCCTGGCGTGTATCATCAGCCTGCGCCAGCAAGCGCCCCAGGCGGTACTGACCTTCGGCGATGCCGGCCTCTGCTGCGATGCGCCAGTGTCTCATGGCTTCCTGCACATTTTTCTCTCCCAGCCGGCCTTCATATTGCAGCATTCCCAGAAACACTTCTGCCTCTTTGCTGCCCTGAGCTGCAGCCTTCTGGAACCAGTCATATGCCTGGCGAGCATCGGCCTCCAGACCATGGCCGCCAGCGTAATAGATACCGCCCAGGTCGAGCTGCGCGCGCAGCAGACCTCCTTCCGCAGCCTTGCGAAGCCACTGCAGAGCCCCGGCAAAATCTGACTGCGTATTCTCCACATTCGGCTTCAGCAGAACCTGGGCCATATCATACATAGCCTGGGGTGATGCCGGGGTATCGGCATCTTCCTTCTGACAAGCACAAATCAACAGGGGCACCAGAAGCAGCAGCGAATGTTTCATGTGTGCATTATACCCCCCCGCCAGGTCTTTGGCAAGCCCCGATCCGCCCATATGCGGCTGACTGTTTTTGCGCAAGGTTGTATCCAGCGGCGTCATCACCTCTGCCATGAATACCCATTGCGACAATACAACGACAAGTTTATTCGGGGCAGCAGATGTATCGCAACCGCTGCCCACGGATAAGATGCCCACCAAATCCATGCGCCCGGAGGATGCTTACGAGCTCATCAAGGCGGAACTCATGCTGGATGGCAACGCCCGCCAGAACCTGGCCACATTCTGCCAGACCTGGGACGACGAGCAGGTGCACAAGCTGATGGACCTGAGCATCAGCAAGAACATGATTGACAAGGACGAATACCCCCAGTGCGCCGAGCTGGAAATGCGCTGCGTAAGCATGCTGGCCAACCTCTGGAATGCCCCGGAAGACGCCAGTCCCATCGGCTGCTCCACCATCGGCAGCAGTGAGGCCTGCATGCTGGGCGGCATGGCGGCGCTCCGCCGCTGGCGAGCCCGCCGCAAGGCTGCCGGCAAGCCCTGCGACAAACCTAACCTGGTGTGTGGCCCGGTGCAGATATGCTGGCACAAATTCTGCCGCTACTGGGATGTGGAAATCCGCGAGATTCCCATGAACCCGGGACAATTCTGCATGTGCGAAGAGGAAGTGCTGAAGCGAGTGGATGAAAACACCATCTGCGTGGTGCCCACCTTCGGCGTGACCTACACCGGGCAGTACGAATTCCCTGAGGAAGTTTGCAGGGTGCTGGATAAGCTGGCGGCCTCCGGCGGCCCGGATGTGGATGTGCACGTGGACGCGGCCAGCGGTGGTTTCCTGGCCCCCTTCTGCGCACCGCATATCCCCTTCGATTTCCGACTGAAGCGAGTGAAGAGCATCAGCTCCAGCGGCCACAAGTATGGTCTGGCTCCGCTGGGTTGCGGCTGGGTGGTCTGGCGGGATGAATCCGAACTTCCCAAGGATATCACCTTTGCCGTGAATTACCTGGGTGGCAGCATACCGACCATTGCCATCAACTTCTCACGCCCCGCCGGACAGATTATTGCCCAGTACTACGACTTTGTACGTCTGGGCATGAGCGGCTACAAGGCCATTCACATGGCTGCTTACCACGTGGCCCAGTACCTGGCAAAGGAGATTGCGCAGCTGGGCGAGTTCGAATTCATTGCTACCGGCGACCCGAAAAAGGATATCCCCGCCGTGTGCTTCTATTTCAAGAACCCGAAGACGGCTGGCTATAATCTCTACGAGTTGTCGGACCGCCTCCGCATGCGCGGCTGGCAGGTACCCGCTTTCTCTTTGCCGGCCAATGTGCAGGAGACCGTGGTCATGCGCGTAATGGTGCGCCAGGGATTCACCATGGACATGGCCACCCTGCTGGTGCAGGATATGAAGCGCGCCATTGCGCACCTGCTCAAATACAGCTCCGGCAAAAGCATGTGCGAATGCGACGGCATGGCTTTCAAACACACCTGATGCCGCCAGCTGCTCATAACGAATTCTTGCGGGGACGCAAACCGCGGGGGTAGCAGGTCTGCTGCTGCTCCCCGCGGCAAAGATCAAACGCTTTCTCCGGCTCACCAGGATGCAGACGCAAACAATCCAGCACGTGATTACGCGTTGCCAGAGCCGCTTCTAATGCGGCGGCCTCACCTCCATACTGCTTATCTGAGAAATAGCGGGTAAAATGGACCTGATTGCGACAAAGCGTAACCCGCCATCCCTGAAATGAGGTGAACTCGTACGTAAAGCGCGTAATGTTTCGAATTGTTTTCATGTCGTTACACAGCTTATCATATATCCTGCCACATGGCGAACTATATTAGGCAGTCATACAGCCAATCTTTAGAACGCCTTGCAACAGTTAGCAACAAACAGGCTAACAATACTGGCACTCCCCCCCTGCATACCTTATGATTAATTTACCATGAATCATAAATCCATAACATTCCGCTGTTCTGAAAACCAACTCTCTCAGATGACCCGTGTGCTTGAATGCAGCTCGATCACCAGAACTGAACTCATCTCTGATGCTCTGCTCGCTTTTCTTGACTATGCCTCGCAAGAACATATCCGCAATAAAAATCTTTTCGAACTCGTTGCTGATATTGATGCTCAAAGTTCCGGTCCCGATTTTGCCAGGCAAGTTTAGAAAACTCGTGCCCGACTCGCCGGATTTTCTCGTTCATCAGTCTATTTTTTTCTTTTCTACAAATGCGATTCGGTGTATAACTTCGAAAGTTGTACGCCCGTTTTTTCACGCCTTGAGTGCAACACGTCCATCTTAACACTTCAAATACCGAATATATGAGCAAGTCATTCCTGCCTGCGCAGTACGCGCATCCCTACGAAATTGACGACAAATACAGCAAGTCAGTGGCCTATTTCTGCATGGAATACGCTATCGACAACGTCTTCAAAATTTATTCCGGCGGTCTGGGTTACCTGGCCGGTTCACACATGCGCTCAGCCGGAGCGCTGCGGCAGAACCTGGTAGGCGTAGGCATTCTCTGGTCCTATGGCTATTACAACCAGATTCGCGCGGAAGACGGCTCCATGGCCGTGCAATACCTGCGCAAGGATTACAGCTTCCTGGAGGATCATAACATCAAATTTCTAATCCGCATCTGCGGGGCTCCGGTGTGGGTGAAAGCCTACTACCTGCGACCGGACACCTTTGGCACGGCGCCCATGTTCTTCCTGACCACCGATTTGCCGGAAAACGATGATATTTCCCGCTCCATTACCCAGCGTCTGTACGACTCCAACCCCATGACCCGCATCTCCCAGTACATTGTGCTGGGTCAGGGTGGAGCGCGACTTTTCGAGGAACTGGGCGTGGAACCTGAAATCTACCACATGAACGAAGCTCACGCCATCGGTGCAGCCTTCAACATGCTCGCCCGCAACGGAGGAAATGTGGACGAGGTCCGCAAGCGTTTTGTGTTCACCACCCACACACCGGAAGAGGCTGGCAACGAGAAGATGGATATTAACCTCATGGCCAACTTCTCCTTCTTCGACGGGCTCTCCCTGGACCAGGTACGCAGCATGCTCAAACTCGACCCGAATGAGCAGGTCTTCAACTATACACTGGCAGCGCTGCGCCTCTCTCACATGGCCAATGGCGTGTCTGCGCTGCATGGTGAGGTTTCACGCCAGATGTGGCAGGGCTACAGCGATATCTGCCCCATCACCCACGTAACCAACGCCCAGAACCGCGACTACTGGCAGGACCCGGAGCTGGCCGAAGCATACGCCATGGGCGATAAGAAAGCCTTCATCCACCGCAAGCGTGCTCTCAAGAAGGAACTGTTCCGCGTAGTAGGCGAGCAGACCGGCCACCTCTTCGACCAGGACACGCTCACCATCGTATGGGCCCGCCGTTTTGCAGCATACAAACGCCCTGCCCTCATCACCGAAAATCCGGTTATGTTTGAACGCATGCTGCAGCGCACGAACCGCCCGGTGCAGATGATATGGGCAGGCAAGCCCTACCCGACCGACTTCACCGCTGTGGATATCTTCAACAAGCTCAACAATCTGAGCCAGAAATACCCGCGCTGCGCCGTGCTCACCGGATATGAACTTGGTCTCAGCCGCCTCCTCAAGAACGGCTCAGATATCTGGCTCAATAACCCTGTCGTCACCCGAGAAGCTTCAGGCACCTCCGGCATGAGCGCAACCATGAACGGCTCCATCTCCGTTTCCACAAACGATGGCTGGGTGCGAGAATTCGCCCGCGATGGCGAAAACTGCTTCCTCATTCCCGAGGCTAAAGCCGGGCTTCCCCCCGAAGCCCGCGACCGCTCTGACCGCGACAATTTCTACAGTGTGCTCGAAAGCAAGATACTCCCCCTCTACTACGACAACCGAGAGAAGTGGATGGACCTGGTTTTCACCGGTCTGCACGATATCTGCCCCGCCTTCGATTCTGACCGCATGGCAGATGAATACTACGTGAAGATGTACAACTGCTGAGGCAAATGCACCCTCCCCGCCCCGCAATCTCATGGATTGCGGGGTCTTTTTGTAAAGATTACTTCCATTTCGCCTGTTTATCGGTTTGATTTATCAACACGGTCATGGTACACTTCAACCCTGTATGAATAACTGGATTTCTGCTGTATTCAGCCCCACCGGGGGCACTTCTAAAATTGCAACAGCTATAGCGGGAGCGCGCATGCAGCGCCGTATTGACCTCTGCGAACCCGTAGAGCCGCAGAATCTGCCGACCGGCGCACCATTACTTGCCGTAGTGCCGGTGTATGGAGGCCGTATACCGGCTATTGCGGCACAGCGACTGCGCGCACTGCAGGGAAATGGCAACCCGGCAATTGCTGTGGTTGTATATGGTAACCGAGCCTATGATGACGCCCTGCTGGAACTCAGGAATATTCTCACCGGGACCGGCCACACTGTCATTGCCGCAGCTGCATTCATAGCAGAGCACAGCATCTCCCGCAGCATAGCCCATGGTCGTCCGAATGCCGATGATGTGGGTATTGCCGTTGAATTTGGAAACTCCGTTGCTGCTAAGCTGAACAACAACTGCGGCACTGAGGTTGATGTGCCGGGCAACGCCGAATATCGCCCGCTCCCCCAGATGCCCGTAGTGCCCATGGTGACTGACAGCTGCGGCGCTTGTGGTATGTGCGCCCGCAAATGCCCAGTTGGCGCTATTCCCCTCAACAATCCCCGCAGCACCGATGCCACCAGATGTATTCTCTGCATGCGCTGCGTTGCTATCTGCCCACGCCGCGCCCGGTTACTGCCGCCAGCGGCACAGGAAGCCTTTGCTGCCAGACTGGCGGCTATTGCCTCTGAGCCGAAGCTGCCGGAATTATTTTCCTGACCTCTTGATATATAAACTCATAAATCCCTGCTGCGGCACATGACCGCAGCAGGGATTTCCCTTTCTTACAAATTTATACTTTGCCTTATTCCTCAGACTCGTTTCTGGGGGCATAGTGCTTCTTAAGCACCAACAGCATCACCAGCAGCATAGCAAAAGCCAGGGGGAACACAATAAACCAATTGTGCACAAAACCAGCCAGAAGGAACGCCACGAAGGAAACGACGGACACAGCAAGAACATAGGGGAGCTGCGTGGAAACATGGCTCAGGTGATCACACTGGGCACCCGCGCTGGACATGATGGTAGTGTCGGAAATCGGGGAGCAATGGTCACCCGCCACCGCACCGGCCAGGCACGCAGACATGCCGATGAACAACAACTGGCTACCCGGTTCAAATGTGCTCACTACAATCGGGATAAGAATACCAAACGTGGCCCAGGAAGTTCCGGTTGAAAACGCCAGCACGCCGGCTACCACAAAGATAACGGCAGGCAGGAAGTTCACCAAACCGGCCGCAGAGTTTTCCATGTGATAAGCAATAAACTCACGGGCTTCAAGCGCAGTGGTCACATTCTTGAGGGCTGTAGCCAGGGTCAGAATAAGAATAGCCGGCACCATTGCGCTGAACCCTTCGGGGATACAGCGCATGGCTGCGCGGAAACTGAGAGTTCCACGGACAAGGAAAAATAAAATCACCAGCACCAAGGCTACCAGAGCGCCCCAGGGCAGACCCACCGTGGCATCCGTAGCGCTAAGCGCATCGGCAAAGGATTTACCCTCAAATATACCGCCCACATAAACCAGGGCAAATGTTGAAAAAACAATCAACAGCAGCACCGGCACCACCAGATCGAGCAGTTTGCCCTTTCGCGTAAACATCTCATCCTTATCACCCAGAGGAATATCAGGGCACACAGTATGCAAATCTCCATGTTTAATAGCGTTTCGCTCGTACCGCGCCATGGGGCCGAAATCAAAGCGGCTCACGATAATCATGACCACAAAGCAAAGCGCCAGCAATGAGTAGAAATTGTACGGTATTGCCTTGATGAACAGCTCCAGGCCGTTATAACCTGTACCTTCTGAATACTGAGATACTGCCGCGGCCCAGCTGGAGATCGGAGCTATCATACACACAGGAGCTGCCGTAGAATCAATGATATATGCCAGCTTGGCTCGTGAAACGCGCTTGGCATCTGTCACCGGGCGCATCACACTGCCTACGGCAAGGCAATTGAAGTAATCATCAATAAAGATGAGCACACCAAGCACGAAGGTTGCGAGCTGACTACCTATGCGGCTCTTGATATGCTTCTGAGCCCAGACGCCGAAGGCCACCGCAGCCCCGGTCTTATTAATCATGCAGACAAAGGCACCCAGAACAACAAGGAAAATGAATACACCGCTGGTCGCGACAAGCGCATCAATAAGCCCTTTGTTCACCACAAAGTCTATTGTCTCCAACGTTGAAAACTGAGTTACAAAGCATGCACCCAGCACAACACCGGCAAACAGCGAGGAATACACCTCCTTGGTCAGCAGCGCCAGCGCAATGGCGAACAAAGCCGGAGCCAGCGACCAGAACGTGCCGCATAACGGCGATTTTTTCGCCGGTGCTGCTTCACTCTTATTTTCCACAACAGGCTGTTCTTCTGCCTGTTGCGTATTTTCCGCCACAGATTCGGAAGGCGCCGGATTCGTCTGGACACACTCTGTAGGCTGGGAGATTGCAGACTCCGCCGTTGCGTGCACAGGTGTTTCAACCAGAACAAATGCAGCGGCCAGCAGGATAAAGAATTTCTTCATGTCGTTTCCTTTTCAACAAGTTGCGCCGCAGCTTATCACAACATTGGCATATTGTCAATATATTTGAATTCTATCTTAACGCTCAGGCGGTTTTCTTTGACAAACATAAGCAAAGCTGTTACACTACGGCGGAATTATAACTATATGCACACTGAAAAACTTTCTGAGCTTCCGGTTATCTCTCATTGCCGCGGTCTGTGGATTCTCAGTCCGCTCGTGGTGTTTTTTCTTCTGTATGTGAGCACCTCGATTGCAGTGGGTGATTTCTACAAAATGCCAGTCACGGTGGCTTTCACGGCAGCTTGCACATGGGCATTCATCGTCTGCCGCCCCAAGCGCTTCAGCGAGCGCATCGAGTGTTTCTCCCGTGGTGCGGCCCACAGCAACATCATGATGATGGTGTGGATATTTGTTCTTGCCGGGGCCTTCGCCCAGTCTGCAAAGTACATCGGCTCGGTAGATGCAACCGTCAACCTGACTCTCTCCCTGCTCCCGGCCAATATGGTACTCGCCGGGGTATTCCTGGCATCCTGCGTTATTTCCCTCTCCATCGGCACCTCTGTGGGCACCATCGTAGCCCTCATGCCTGTTGCCGTGGGGCTGGCTGATAAAGCCGGAGCCGATCTGGCGCTCATGGCGGGCGGCGTCATCGGTGGCGCCTTCTTTGGTGACAACCTGTCATTCATCTCCGATACGACCATTGCAGCAACCCGCACCCAGGGCTGCGCGATGCAGGATAAATTCAAAGCAAACTTTGCCATTGTCTGTCCGGCGGCTGTTCTTGTTCTGGCTCTCTATATTACCCTGGGCTGGAATCTGGCACCGGTGCAGGTTCCCCAGCAGACCGAATGGCTGAAAGTCATGCCCTATCTTCTGGTGCTCGGCACCGCGCTTTGCGGCATGAACGTCATGAAAGTGCTCATCCTCGGTCTTATCTCCACTGGTGCTGTCGTCTTTATAGAGAATGGGCACAACACCATGGATTGGGTCAGTGCCATGGGCAATGGCATGACGGGGATGGGTGAGCTCATCATCGTCACCCTTCTCGCCGCCGGCATGCTGGAGCTGATTCGTTTCAATGGTGGCCTCACCTACATCATCGAGCACCTCACAGCCTGTATCCGCGGGCGTAAAGGGGCAGAAATCAGCATCGGTCTCATGGCGGCTCTCGCCAACTTCTGCACAGCAAACAACACCGTGGCCATTGTTGCGGTAGGCAACATCGCCAAACGGGTTGCTGAAAAATTTAACATTCCCCCATCACGTGCAGCAAGTCTTCTCGATACTGCCTCCTGCGTGGTACAAGGCATTCTCCCCTACGGTGCACAATTGCTGATGGGCTCTGCTCTTGCCGGGATTTCCGCATTCGCCATCATCCCCTACCTTTTCTACCCCTTTGTCATGGGCATCAGCGCCTTTATTTTCATCATATTCGGTCTTGCGCAATCGAAAAAATCCCATTAACCCCTTCTCTTCCTTTATTGCAAAACCGCTTACCTGAGTTTCAGGTAAGCGGTTTTAGCATTGCTGCTGCAAAAAATTGATTTCAGTGCTTCTTCCAGCCCGGTTTGTGGCGGGAGGCCAGTTCCTCGATGACCTGCTCGATGCGCAGCCCCTTGGAGGTGAGCAGCACGATGAGGTGGTAGAACATATCAGAGGCCTCGTAAATCAGACGTTCGTTGGTGCCATTGCAGGCTTCGAGACAGGCTTCCAGAGCCTCCTCTCCCACCTTCTGAGCCATACGGTTGATACCATCGCGGAAAAGGCTGGTGGTATAGGAGCCCTCGGGCATCTCCTCGTGGCGCTTGTTGATAAAATCCTGCAGTTCGGTGAGGAAGAGCAGCGGGCTGGCCTCATTCTTCTCACCCCAGCAGGTATCCGAGCCGGTGTGGCAGACCGGGCCATGCGGCGTAGCCTGAATGAGCAGCGTATCATTATCGCAATCCACCTTGATGCTTACCACATCCAGATAGTTTCCGCTTGTCTCGCCCTTGGTCCACAGACACTGGCGGCTGCGGCTGTAGAAGCATACGCGCCCGGTTTCCTGGGTTCTGGCAAAGGATTCAGCATTCATATACCCCATCATGAGTACCTTACCCGTAGCGGAGTCCTGAATAATGGCGGGCACCAGGCCGCCGCACTTGTCGAAGTCGATTGTCATATGCGGAATTAAGCGGTTGCGGGCAGAGTATACCACAAGTTCGGGGAATTGCCACCTTTTTTTACAGCTACACGAAGCGCCTAAGATATTTCAGCAACATAATGCCGAAAATCAGCACTGAAAAACCGGGGTCCTGGCAGCTCAGGTACTAACGGCGGGGAAGATTCTTCTCCACATATTGAATCCAGTATACCTTGAATGGCTCACTGCCGGCAATGTTGTACAGATTGGTCAACCCCCAGTCATCCTCCGGACGAAATGCAGGTCGGGGTGCCTCTGGTGGATTACGGCGTTCCAGCTCCTGCCTGGAAATGAATTTTCGCTCCTGCACATCATAATAACGAGGCGGGTCGCCATCCCGCCAGGTTGTGAGCATTAAATACCCCTCATGCTCCACAGAAACATCCACGGGAGGGCTGAAAAAGCGGCAATAAATCGTCTCCCCCTGCCAGGAAACAACCTCGACTATGCACTGACTAGACGCAGAACCGGGTACGGTGATATGCCACCAGCTGATACCGCCTACCCTGGCCCAGTGAGGCATGAACATCATCAGCAGCAAGCCCAGGACAAATAGTATCAGTACGATTTTCTTCATGGCTGGGTAAAAACAGAAGCGCGCATCAGGCATGGGCAATGACCCGGCGGAAAAAGTCATCGAGCGGAGCGGTATCCGGTTCAGCCTCATCAGGCATGGATTTCATCATTTCATCCAGAGCTGCCAGTTCACGCGCAATGAAGGCATCTGCCGCAGGATGCGCCGGTCCTTCAGCCTTTTCCGACGAACCGTTTCGCAGCATGAGCAGCTCATCTGTAACGCTTTGCATATCGTTCGGCAGGAGATGGCGTAAATCAGCGAAAGGCACGGGAGCAGGCTTACGTTCCTGCATAGCCCAGCGGGCCGCCAGCAAGGGGCGCAATGCGTAGAAATATTGCTTATAGGGTACCACCTCCCGCATGAGGTAGCGATGAATTGTACTGGCCGCCATCCCCAGATAACGGGAAGCGAGCCTGCGAGGACGTAGAACCTCCATCAGCACATGACGAAATTCCTCATGCCAGGGGCTTGTTCGATACACAATGGGGGAATCTACCCATTCATATACGGTCAGGTTCGCTTTAAGTGCCAGGCCCAGAGATTTACGCAATTCCCACCCGTTGATATCAAATACCTCATTAAGCTCCCACTCCACTGTATCCCGGGGGAGCCGCACTGCCAGATACCGGTCGCGGGGATAGTAATAAATGCACCGGACATCGTAATCACTATCAGCAGAGGCGTATCCCCATGCGCGGCTGCCAGACTCCACCGCCAATAACAGACGGCAGTTTTTCTGTTCTTGCAGACAATCCAGTTTCTGCTGGATTTGTTCCCGTATTGAGTTATTCATAGTGTAATTTAATGCGAAGTTGGGCTAAATCCTCCCAGATACCATCAATCTGAGGCTCTTCTGGTAAATCGGATTGTTCGAAAAGAGGCTTGAGGGCGGTCATTTCCTCCTGAACCTGTTGCTGAAGCTCGTTAAGAGGAATTCTGCCGGCGCGGACATCGCGCAGGAAAGCATTATCATCCACGCGACGAACGCGGATAACTCCTTCTGTTGCAATTTCACGAGCTGTGTGCAGCATGCGGAATACATGTCCCATGTGCTTTGTATCATAGCAACCGTCCTTTTCCTGCAGTCTGGCTTCTGTCACCAGGCGGGCAGGATTGCGTTTCTGTGCCCACTCCCGGTACTGGGCGCAGCGCCGGTTCTGCTGGCTGTAGGCAGATGCTCGAAACACCATAACACCCAGCAACTGAGCATCCTCCGCCACCTGAGGGGTGGAAATTGTGGTTGCATCCCGCCCAAAGATTCCATACCTGGTTGACTGACGATACACAGCGTACAGATTTTCATCATCCGCCAGTCTCCGCGCTGCAATATCACAAAGCCCAAGGTGCTGATTCTGTAACCATTGGGAAAGCGGCACAAGTTCACCATTCTGCACCATGCTGGCGTAATCCTGCATCACAGCAGGGGTTGGCGGTGGCTCCGTGGCTTTCGCATGAGTTGCGGATATGCGTTTCAACTGGCGCTGAGCATTGGCTATGTACGTGTAATAACAGCGTCGGGAAAGAAAGTTATAGCGCCCCAAAAATGAACGCAACCACGAGGCACAGAACAGCTCCTGCTCGCCGCCCATGCAGGCCAGGAGTTCCAATGCTCCGGAATTATTCAGCTCCAATTCCCGGCAGAATGCCCCCAGCTCAGTGTACTGGCGGTCGTGCTTCTCATCCTGCACCAACGTGGGGACCTGCCCCGTCAGAATCATCGGAAGCGGAGCCAGAAACACCCCCTTGAAGTCATCATCACTCGCGGGGGTGTCCAGTCCATAGGCCTTACTACCTGCAATGCAGTCAAGACAGACAAAAGGCCCGATATTACTGATATCCAGCTGCATAAAGAGCCTTTACAGGCGCACGCAGATACCTTCGTTGTGAAGGTACTGCTTGAGTTCGGGAATCTTGATTTCGCCGAAGTGGAACACGCTGGCAGCCAGGGCGGCATCGGCGTGGCCCAGGCGGAAAGCATCAGCAAAGTGTTCCTTGGCACCGGCACCACCGCTGGCGATGACCGGGATGCTGAGTTCATCGGACAAGCGGGCCAGCGCCTCGTTCGGAAAACCCTGCTTCACGCCATCGTGGTCCATGCTGGTGAAGAGGATTTCACCGGCGCCACGGTCTGCCACCTCGCGAGCCCAATCGAAGAGGGTGCGCTCCACGCGGATGCGGCCACCGTTCACATAGCAGTACCAGCCATCGGCATCGCAGCGGGCATCAATAGCGGCCACGCATACCTGGGAACCGAAGTGGCTGGCAATATCATTCACCAGCTGCGGGTTGCGGAGAGCTGCGGAGTTCAGGCTCACCTTGTCAGCGCCGGCTTCCAGCAGGCGGGCCACATCGGACAGCTCATGGATACCACCACCCACGGTAAAAGGAATGGAGATGGCGGCAGCCACGCGGGAAACCATATCGGTGAAAGTCTTGCGGCCTTCGTGAGTGGCGGCAATATCGAGGAACACGAGCTCATCGGCCCCCTGCTCGCTGTAGGCCTTGCCCAGCTCCACGGGGTCGCCGGCATCGCGCAGGTTCACGAAGTTGATACCTTTGACGGTACGACCGTCCTTCACGTCCAGACAGGGGATAATACGTTTTGCGAGCATAAAGGGAATGATTAGTGATCAATGATTAGTGATTAATTGTTGAAGATTGATGCGGCCTTCGTAGTAGGCTTTGCCGAAGACAACGGAGGGAATGCCGGCGGCATCGAGGGCTCGGATGTCATCAGTGCAGCTTACACCGCCACTGGCAATGAGACGGCATCCGGGGTGTTTCGCCATGATTTCCTGGTAGAGCGCCGTATTCGGGCCGCCCAGGGTACCATCGCGGGAAATATCGGTGCAGAGCACGCGGGTAATGCCATGGCTCATGTAGAAGCTCACGAATTCATCCAGACTCATGCCGCCATCCTCGCGCCAGCCCTTAATCATCACGCGGCCGTTCAGCGCATCGGCACCCACAATGAAGCGGTCGGGGCCATATTTCTCAGCCCACTTCAGCAGACGCTGAGGGTCGGTGGCAGCCAGGCTGCCTACTGTCACCATGGCGGCGCCGTGGTCAAAAGCGGCCTGCAGGTCGCTCTCCTGCTTGATACCACCACCGAAGTCCACCGTCATGCCCAGAGCGGTGATTTTCTTCAGCGTCTCCAGGTTCACGATGTGGTCTGCTTTGGCACCATCGAGATCCACCACATGCAGACGGCGCACGCCCATATCGTAAAAACGGCGGGCCACGTCCTCGGGATGCGGGTCATAGGTCTTCTGGGCAGCGTAGTCTCCCTTGGTCAGGCGCACACACTGGCCACCGATGATGTCGATTGCGGGAATGAGCTCAATCATGGCAGAGGTGAATGAAATTGTGAAGGATGCGCAGCCCCACATCACCGCTCTTTTCGGGGTGGAACTGGGTGGTATAGAAATTGCCGCGACGCAGGGCGGAGGCATAGGTCACGCCGCCGTAGGTGGTGCGGGCAATGGCCTCTGCGCAGTCGGACACGTAGAAACTGTGCACAAAATACACGAAATCGCCCTCCTTCAGCCCGTCGAAGAGCGGGGTGCGGAGATTTTCGATGGTATTCCAGCCAATCTGGGGGATTTTCACGCGGCCTTCCTCACAAACAGAGGGGAAACGCACCACCGGGCTGTTGAATACGCCAAGGCATGGGGTGTCGCCCTCCTCGGAATGCGCGCAGAGCAGCTGCTGGCCGATGCAGATCCCCCGCACCGGTTGCTTCAGGTTACGAATCACCTCGCCCAGCCCGCTGTCCCGCAGGTAGGCCATGGTGTTGGAAGCCTCGCCCTGCCCCGGGAAAATCACGCGGTCGGCGGAGGCCAGTTCCGCGGGGGCATCAGTCACCACCGGCTCCACACCAATGCGATGAAGGGCATTGATAACGGAGCGGATATTTCCGGCGTTGTACTTAACAACTGCAACTTTCATGGGATTAAAGCGTTCCTTTGCTGGAAGGCAGCACCAGGTGGCGCACGTCGCGCTGC
>JAZLDD010000018.1:0-80066 GCA_045614585.1 Akkermansia sp.
CACGTACACGCCGTGGTTCCAATCCTTGGACTGGAATACGAGCGGCATGGTGGTAGCGCGGCGGCCACCGAAGAGGAATGCGCTGATGGACACACCCTCGGGGTTGTAGTACTCGGGGTCGAGCGTGGGGCACTGGGAAGCGGGAGCGGTGAAGCGCCTGTTCGGGTGAGCGCACTTGCGGCCGCAGTCCAGAGTCCAGTCGTTGCCCTGCCAGTCGATGGCGTGAGCGGGAGCCTCGCCGTCCATGCCTTCCCACCATACGTCACCGTCGTCGGTCAGACCCACGTTGGTGAAGATGATGTTCTCCTTGATGGTGTCCATGGCGATGGGGTTGGACTTGTAGGAGGTACCGGGAGCCACACCGAAGTAACCGTTTTCGGGGTTGATGGCGTGGAAGGTGCCGTCCTCGTGGGGCCAGATCCAGGCGATGTCGTCGCCGATGATGCTGGTCTTCCAGCCCTTGGCAGCCAGTGCGGGCGGGGGCACAACCATGGCCAGGTTGGTCTTACCGCAGGCGGAGGGGAATGCGCCGGTCACATAGGACTTGCGGCCCTGGGGATCGGTGATGCCGAGGATGAGCATGTGCTCAGCCATCCAGCCGTTCTTCTGGGCGATGCCAGTGGCGATACGGAGAGCAAGGCACTTCTTGCCGAGCAGGGCGTTACCACCGTAACCGGAACCGTAGGAAATAATCTCGCCAGTCTCGGGGAAGTGGCAGATGTACTTCTCTTCGTTGTTGCAGGGCCAGGTCACGTCTTCCTGACCGGGCTCAAGGGGAGCACCCACGGTGTGGAGGCAGGGAACGAAGTCGCCGTAGCCGTCACGCTTGGGATTGCCACCGCCGTTCACTTCGTCCTCGAGGCGCTTGAGCACCTTCTCACCCATGATGGTCATGATGCGCATGTTGGTCACCACGTAGGCGGAGTCGGTGATTTCGATACCGATCTTGGCCAGGGGGGAATCAAGCGGGCCCATGCAGAAAGGAATCACGTACATGGTACGGCCCTTCATGGAACCATCGAGGTAGGGGTTGAGAATGGCACGCATCTCAGCCGGGGACTTCCAGTTGTTGGTAGGACCAGCGTCTTCCTCCTTTTCGGAGCAGATGAATGTGCGTTCCTCTACGCGGGCCACGTCAGAAGGAGTAGAACGAGCCAGGAAGCAGCCGGGGCGCTTCTCGGGGTTCAGGCGAATGTAGGTGCCTTTCTCCACGAGCATGTCGCAGAGCTTGGTGTTCTCTTCCTCGGAACCGTCGCACCAGTAGACGGAATCGGGTTTGCAGAGCTGGCGAATCTGTTCGACCCACTCAGCAGCCTTCTTATGAGTTGTACCTGTAATCATGGTGCTTGTAAAATACCACATCCCCCGCAAACTTGCAACACGAATTTTGGAGAATTTGTGCTATTTTGTCCCCTTTTGTGCCCTGCACCCACAGCAATGGTAAATTTTGGCGTATCCGCCGGCTGGAATAGCGCCGATGCAAGCCAGAACACACGCCCACACACACCTGCCACGCCAGGGATTTCAAGAAGCTGAACGATGGACGATATATCACCCTGGCAGCTATGACTCAGGAGACTCGATGGCGAGCACGCTTTCGTCATCAGCCCCGAGGCGGAGCTGCTTGTTGGGCGCAATACCCATGTGGCGCAGGTCTTCCAGCTGCCTGGCATAATTACCGCGGCCGGTGAACAACTGCCCGAGCGCCTGTTGATACGCCGTCTGGGCGGACTCTATGCCTTTGCCGACCTTCTCAAAGCTATCCTGCACGGTGGCCAGTTTATCATACAGCTTAGTGGCGCGGTCAATAATTTTTTCCACATTCCGGGTCTGACGTTCCTTCTGCCACAAATTATATGCCAGCTGCAGCGCCATGAGCAGATTCGTCGGGCTGATGAGCACAATCTTTCTGCGATAGGCCTCAATAGGCAGAGACGGCGCATCCTGCAAGGCTGCCATGTAAGAAGCCTCGTTGGGCATGAACATGAGCACATAGCTGATGGTATCAGGCACAATGTTGCTGTAATCACGAGCTGCCAGCTCGTCAATATGCTTACGCACAGAACTGACGTGAGCCGTCAGGTGGCGGCGGCGTTCCTCCTCATTGTTGGATGCCGCATACAAAGCATAGGCGGTGAGAGAGACCTTCGAGTCTACTATCACGCAGCGTTTATCGGGAAAGCGTATGACCACATCCGGGCGGGCATCACGGCCCTCCTCCGTCTTGAAGTTTTCCTGAATAAAGTACTCCTCCCCCTTGCGAAGTCCGGACTCCTCGAGCATGCGCTCCAGAATCATTTCCCCCCAGTCTCCCTGTTTTTTCGTGTTACCGCGCAAAGCTAAGGTCAGACTCTCAGCCTCGTGGCTGAGGCTTTCTGTTTTCTCCATCATGGCCTTGATAGCCGCTTCCATGGAGGCCTTATTGCCGGCGGCAGTCTCGTTTGTGGCGGTCACGGCCTTGCCCAGGCTTTCCAGCTGCACTCGCAGCGGCTTGAGCAAATTATCCATACTCTCGTTATTAGAATCCTTCAACTTGCCCACATTCTGCTCCATAATCTCACCGGCCAGGTTCCTGAACTGTGCGAAATGCTTCTCCTGCATTTCCCTGATTCTGGCAGCTTCTTCCTCGCGCTGCTGGCGTTCCTTATCAAGCAAGGTCTTATAGCGTTCCAGGTCAGCAAGCGCTGTAGTATGTTCCGCGAGCAGCTTCTTATACTCAGTCTGCTGGGATTCAAAGCGGGCCCTCTCATCTGCCCCGTGAATCTGTTCCTTCTCCAGCGAAGTCTTGTATCGCTCCAGCTCTGCCAGGCTGGTAGTTAATTCGTTTCGTTTTTCCTCAAGCTCAGCCTGAGTCGTCACCAGCCGGGCGCCCAGGTCTGCGCGCTGCTGTCTTTCATTCTCCAGCGCCGCGCTCCCAGCCATATTATCCGCTCTGAGCTGCACCTGAGTCTCCAGCTGCCGCCGCACCGTCACAAACAGGCAGCACACATACCCCAGGGCTATCCCCACAAGCAGAAAAATAATAGATATGGTAGTCATAAAAATTAATAAGGGTTGCAACAGCTTTTCCTTACCACCCGGTTCAGCGACATGGCAGAGCCAGTCTAGCATGATTTTCAAAATATACAAGGCTCGAATACATCAAACAAAAATAATGAGCAACAAGATGAGGATAAGCCAACCACCTCCGGCATCTGCTTCAAACTGAAGATTGTGAAAGCTTGTCCACCATAACAGACAATCCCGCCATTTCTCTCATGGAAACGGCGGGATAAAAATGAGCATGTAGCACAGGTTGAATGGTTAATCCACTACATCTTTCGCAGGAGCCATCCAACGCATGAAAAGGCGGCTGGTAGCCGGAATGACGAGTAGATTCAGTACCGTGGCAGAAACCAGGCCACCAAACTGCACAATAGCCAGAGGAGCAAGCAGTTCACCACCGGGCTGATCTTTAGCCCACACCAGAGGCAAAAGCCCCAGAATGGTGGTGAGCGAGGTCATCATGATGGGAATCACACGCTCGCGCGATCCATCGCGTATGGCATCAATCGTGCTCATACCCTGCTCTTCGAGCACTCGGTAGCGGTTCAGCAGAATAAGCCCGGAGCGGATGGCGAAACCCACGACGGTGACAAAGCCCACTATGGAACTTACAGAAAGAATGGGCGGCACATAGGCCTCACCGCTGAGCACGGATTTTAACGTATCAGGCGAAGCCAGGAAAACCGCCACAATACCACCCACCAGACAGAGCGGGATATTGATGAGCGTGACCAGAGCCCGGCGCACGCTGCCCAGCGAGCTGGAAAGAAGCAGAACAATCAGCACGCACACAATACCACCCAGAATATACAAACGGCGGCCAGCTTCCTCTCGGCTCTTGATGGTACCGGCATAATCCACGGAGCACCCCATGGCGTTCATCACAGGGTCGAGCTTTTCTCGGCAGGCATCTGCGAGGTCGCCCAGATTGGAATCAATGCTGGGGTTGCAGGAAATCATGGCTTTACGGCGCGTATTATCCCGCAGAATCAGATTGGTGGTTTCCGCGCGGTATACATGCGCGGCGTCCCCCAGACGCAGCATGCGGCCACCGGGAGCAACCAGCTGCAGATTGCTCACATCATCCATGCTCATACGCAGCTCGGGAGCGAGGCGCAACATGATATTCCAATGGTCCAGATTCCTGATAATTTCACCGGCCTTGTAGCCCTGCATGGCGGCAGAGACCTGCTCAGCAGCATCGGCCACAGTCAATCCATAGGTTCCCAGGACCTCGCGGTTGTAATCCACGCAGATGGTATCAACCATCACCTCGCGGTTCGCACGGGCATCTGCCACTTCGGGCAGCGTACTCAGAATCTCAGCAGCCTTTTTCGCAGCATTTCGAATCTGCGGCAGCTCTGAGCCGTATATATTAATGGCAATTTCAGAATTGGAGCCGGAAAGCGCCGAAGAAATGCGGTGAGCCAGTGGGTAGCCAATCATGCCTCCCATGCCGGGCATGCCGGAAATCACCTTGCGGATATCCTCGCGTATCTTGCGCTGGTCGAAATCCAGATCTACGCGCACCACCAGCTCGGAGGCACTCACCGGCTCGGCGTGCTCATCATTTTCAGCACGCCCGGTGCGCTGAGTCACCGTCTTCACACCCTCAATCTTCTCCAGTTCAGCCATCACCTGGCGGGAAACACGCTCCGTCTCAGCCAGTGAGGTACCTGGCACGGCATTCACGAATACAGTGTAGCAGTCCTCATTGAAGGGCGGCAGGAAGCTCGTGCCGTAAGTGCTGCCCAGCCAGAGAGCACCACCGGTGATAGCCATGAGAGCCCCGAATACCATAGCTGAATGACGCAGGCAGAACTCCAGCACAGGTGCGTACATTCGCTTGATAAGACGCGCAGTGGCGGAATCGCCATCGTCACGCGTGTTCTTCGGAGCCTTGAACCACATGTAGCACAGAACGGGCACCAGAGTAAGAGCCACCAGCAGCGAAGCCGCCAGAGCCAGCATGTAGGAAATACCCAGCGGTCGGTAGAACTGTCCCTCCATACCGCTGAGGAAAAGTACTGGAGCAAACACCAGCAGAATAATAACCGTCGAATAGGAAATGGAAGTGACGATTTCGCCCTTGGCATCCATGAGCACCTCGTAGCGGCTGCGACGCTGCTCCGGCGGCAGTGCGGCGTTGCGCGTCAGGTTGCGCCAGGCTACTTCCACAAACACAATGGCATTATCCACCACATCCCCCACAGCCACGGCTAAGCCTCCCAGAGTCATGATATTGACGGCCAATCCGCACATGGGGAAGAATGCCATACCCAGCAGCACAGATAATGGCATGGTGATCAGGGTGATGATGGCCGTGCGGAGATTGAGAAGCGTGAGCACAATCACCAGCATCACCACTATGCCGGCAATAATGAGGGTTTCCTTACCGTTTTCCAGGGAAAGATTGATGAAGTCTGCCTGGCGGTAGGCATCTGCCCGCAGCTTGATATTTTCCGGCAGACGGCTCTGGGCAAACTCTTTCACCGCGGCATCCACCTGCTCGGTAAGCGCCAGCGTATTGGCACCCGGCACCTTCTGCACAGAAAGCACCACGCACTCACGCCCGGCAAAACCTGCATTACCACGGCGGGGAGCTCCGTCTATCTTGACCTCGGCGACATCCTCCACGCGCAACACGCCGCTGGGATGTGCAGGAACGAGGGCTCGTTTGATTTCCTCCGGGGTGAAAGCGCGGGAAGCCTGCTGCACAGGCAGCTCCAGGCCCGCCACATCCTCAATATACCCGGCAGGGTCCGTGCTCTGAGCCGCTTCCACACTCTCTTTCAAATCCTTAAGCGTAATGCCGGCCTGGCGCATTTTTTCAGGGTCATACAGCACCTGATACTCCGGCATGCGGCCGCCCAGTACCGTGACCTGCCCCACGCCGGGAATAGAAAGCAAGCGGTTTCGCAGCTCAAACTGCCCCACGCGGCGCACTTCCAGCGGATCGGCCGTTTCATCTCCCAGCAGGGCAATCAGCATGATTTCACCAGTAACGGAGACAATGGGAGCCATCTCCATTTCCACATGGGCAGGCAGATTCTCACGTACTGTGGAAAGACGCTCTGAAACAATCTGGCGAGCGAGATAAATATCCGTATCCCAATCAAAATCCACCCAGACAAAAGAGAGGCCACTGCCACTGGAGCTGCGGACCTGCTGCACACCGGGAGTACCGGAAAGGGCTGATTCAAGAGGGATGGAAACATACTGTTCCACCTCCTCGGCAGTAAGACCGCCGGCCTCAGTCTGAATCGTCACACGCGGCACATAAAGCTCCGGGAACACGTCCACGGGCGTACGCATGATGCCGAAAATGCTCAGCGCCGCCAGTACCACCGTGATGATCAGCACGGTAATGCGGTTACGCAGGCAGAATGATATGAGTTTCTCCAGCATCAGTGGTCCTCCCCTTCGTGAAACTTACCGTCAGCGTGGAAATGGCCGGCTTTCTTCTGCTGGCTGCCATCTGCCGGCAGGAGGTAACGCAGCTCATAGCCACCCTTCACCACCAGTTTCTGACCAGGCACAAGGCCCTTCACCGGAGTCATGCCCCGGCGGCTTGTTCCAGCCTGAACTTTCACCTTGGCAAATGTGCCCTCTTTCACCTCCAGGAATACCACATCATCTATGCCCACCTTCACCAGGGCTGAATCGGGAATGGTCACATAGCCCTCCTCACCTCCGTCATCGTAGAAATCGACTCGGCAGAGCTGCCCGGGACGGGCATCTGCCGGCAACGCATCGGGGGTAAAGTAGAATGCGCGCGTCTGCTTCTCTTCATCCACCTGCTCAGCCATGCGCCAGGTTCCTTGCAGCACCTGATTCTCTCGGCCAGCCAGGCGAGTAGCCCGCACCGTGGTGAAATCCGGCACATTATTGCCATACAGCGTACCCTCGATTTCCATAGCAGCCAGATTGCTCATGGTCACCACGGCAGCCCCCTGCTCCCCCCAGCTTCCCTGGGTGATACCCACATTGCGGATAATGCCGTCCTTACCGGCACGAACCACCAGGGTCGGCATGCCGTTCTCGGGTTTGATTTCGGCGCCCATCACCAGAATATTGAGTTTGTGGCGGGTTACCTCCAGCTCGCGCTCCAGCTGGCGTTTCTCGGCATTCTTGAAGTTAAGCTGTTCCTCGAGATCACTGCTGGTCGTGCCGGCGGATTTCAGTCGGGTCAGGCGCTGGCTTACAGAAGCAATTTCCTCTCCACAACGCGTGACAGCAGCCTCCTGCTTCTTAATATCAGCAACCAATGAGCTTACCTCGGGTGAAATCAAGGTGTACAAAATATCGCCTTTCTTCACGGTCTGGGCCGATTTCACAAACAGAGAAATGCGGCCCCCGCATGGCAGCGAGTATGTTTCCAGCGCATGGCCAGGCACAAAGAGATGGCCATACATACTGTGGGTCAATGCCTGGCCCGCAGCCGGCACCGTCTCGATTTTCATGGCTGAAACCTGGCGTGCGTGCGCATCTGCCGTCACCAGAACAGGAGCATCTGCATGGTCATGACCGGAGCACCCTGCTCCATGCTCATGCTGGTGCTCAGTATCGGCAGCATGCCCGTGGTCGTGCGTGCAGCCCTCGCCATGCTCGTGCTGGAGCTCTGTCTCAGCGGCATGCTCATGGTCATGCGTGCAGCTCTCGCTATGCTCGTGCTGGTGCTCTGTCTCAGCGGCATGCTCATGGTCATGCGTGCAGCTCTCACCATGCTCGTGATGGTGCTCCGCATCGGCGGCATGCTCATGGTCATGCGTGCAGTTCTCGCCATGCTCATGCTGGTGCTCTGCCTCGGCTGCATGCTCATGGTCATGCGTGCAGCCCTCGCCATGCTCGTGCTGGTGTTCAGCATCGGCGGCATGGCTGTGGTCGTGCGTGCAGCCCTCGCCGTGCTCGTGCTGGTGCCCGGTATCGGCGGCATGCCCGTGGTCGTGCGAGCAGCTCTCGCCATGCTCGTGATGGTGCTCAGTATCGGCAGCGTGCCCATGGTCATGCGTACAGCTCTCGCCATGCTCATGCTGGTGTTCTGCCTCGGCGGCATGCCCATGGTCATGCGTACAGCCCGGCCCATGCTCGTGATGGTGACTTGTTTGTTCAGCTGCTGCATACACAGCAGAGTATGATAATGCAGCTACAAAGCATAAAAAAAGGCGAAGTTTCATTTACTTAGCTATAAAATCGGGGTTAAGATACTGGAGTTCCACCTGCGTGGTCAATAGTTTGGTAAGACAATCAAGATAATTCAGACGGCGAAGGTACGCCTCCTGACGTGCATCGGCCACTGCCGGCAATTTAGTTTCGCCGATAGCATAGAGCTTTTCCTGTTTCTTCTCTGCAGCAGTCAAACGAGCGACCCGCTCCTGCTCTGCACGGCAATGTTTCAACAGCAGTTCCTGCATATCAACAAGGGCCACAGACTGCTGCATAAGGTCACGCCAGGTTGCTACTGCATCGTATTCCTTGATACTACGCTCTGCTCCAGCCCGGGCAATTGCCTCCCGGTTACGATTCCATAGAGGCAGGTTAATGCCTATACCCAGGCCGATTTTGCTATTACCATCCTCGTGTTCAAAACCGGGGCCGAAAGAAAGCTCGGGGTACTGTCTGCGGATTTCGAGTTTCAACTCAGCTTCACTGGTATCATGCTCTGCCATGGTGGCTTTGAGCACAGGATGCTGCAGCAGTTGTTCCTGAGATGGCGCGGCCACGGCCGCGGGAATACCAGCCGGCAAGTGACCTTCCATCTCCACTGCCCGCATATCAGGATGCAGGCCAAGCATTTTCAGCATTTGCAAGTGCTGCTCCAGGTGCAGCTGCTCCATCTCCTGCAGTTCTTTCTGCCCATCATTCAGACGACGGCATATAACCTGAAAATCTGCAAATTCCATTTCACCCAGCTCATGCATACGCTGGGCACTTTTCTGCTCCTCTGCCATCTGGTTGACGCGAGCCTGCATCATGTGCATCTTGGCATGTGTCGCCATCACCAGAAACCGCATCGAGTCCAGCTCAACCAGATATGCACGTTCCCTGGCCTGCATGGTCAGATAATCTGCCTGTTTGTAACATTCGGCCACTTTTTCAGAAAGTCCGGGGAGACCGGTTACCGGCAGGGTCACCCCCAGCCCGATGCCTCGGTTCGTAATATCGGCCTCTCGCACCTGCTTCACCTCAGCCGTAATAGCAGGGTCATCCCAAAGGCCGGCAAACTCAGCCACGGCAGTACTACGAGCATACCCCAGGCGAGCGCGGTTCAGTTCCGGATTCAGCAGAAGACCAATCTCATGCAACTTTGCCAGGCTCATGGGCTGGGAACCCTCGCATAAACGAGACGAAACGCTGAGCCACTCCGCGGTATCGCGCGATAAATCAACGGGTTGAGGAGAGTAGAGCGTGCATGCCACCAAGGCCAGAGGCCATGCGCACCCCAGGTAAAATGGTAATTTCATATGTACTGTTTGAATGTATTGCGCGCGTACGCGTGGTTGTCTGGTCTTATATTTAGCCGCTAATGGGCCGCAAGTAAAGGAAAAACTTTCTCAAACTGGCGGACATCCGGGATTTCGCATCGGCTCACACACATAAAACAGTGCAAGCCACGGAAAATCCTTGCGAACCCGAAAAAAATACACTAGTATGCTCGGCGACATGGATTTCCGCACCTATCTTCGCAATTATCCCGACGCAAACGGTTTTTACGGGCGTTTCGGCGGGGCTTACCTGCCTCAGGAACTCGAACCCGCATTCAAGGAAATTACGGATGCTTACAACGATATCTGCCAGTCCGCGCAGTTCATCAATGAGCTTCGCCGCATCCGCAAGCAATTCCAGGGGCGTCCCACCCCGGTATACCACTGCGAGCGACTTTCCCGACTTGTAGGAGGTGCGCAGATTTATCTGAAGCGAGAAGATCTGAACCACACCGGTGCTCACAAGCTCAATCACTGCATGGGAGAAGGCTTGCTGGCCAAATTCATGGGCAAGAAGAAGATTATTGCTGAAACCGGTGCTGGTCAGCACGGCGTAGCTCTGGCCACTGCAGCTGCCTACTTCGGTCTGGAATGCGAAATTCACATGGGCGCAGTCGATATAGCCAAGCAGGCGCCCAATGTAACCCGCATGAAAATGCTGGGTGCCAATGTTGTTTGCGTGAACCACGGGCTGCAGACCCTGAAAGAAGCTGTTGACAGCGCCTTCGAAGCCTACCTGCGCGACTATAAGAACGCCATCTACTGCATCGGCTCCGTGCTGGGACCGCATCCTTTCCCCATGATGGTGCGTGATTTCCAGATGGTCATCGGCCATGAAGCCCGTGCCCAGTTTGAGGAAATGACCGGGCACCTGCCGGATGTGGTCTGCGCCTGTGTAGGCGGCGGCTCCAATGCCATGGGTATGTTCCCCGCTTTCCTGGGCGACCCGGTGGATATCTACGGCGTGGAACCCCTGGGGCATGGTCCGACCCTGGGTGATCACTCGGCCTCCATCACTTACGGTACCGAAGGCATCATGCACGGGTTCAACTCCATCATGCTCAAAGATGAGAATGGAGAGCCCGGCCCGGTGTACTCTGTGGCCAGTGGTCTGGATTATCCCTCTGTTGGTCCCGAACATGCCTTCCTGCATGACATCGGTCGCGTGAAATATGAAACCGTAAGCGATGAGGAAGCAGTGGATGCGTTCTTCAAGCTCTGCCGCTACGAAGGCATCATTCCGGCCCTGGAAAGCTCGCACGCCGTGGCATTCGCCATCCGCAAGGCCAAAGAGATGCGCCGTGGTTCCATACTCGCCAACTGCTCCGGTCGCGGGGATAAGGATGTGGATTACATCGCAGAGCATTTCGGCTACGGCGATGACCACAAGTTCTGATAAGACAATCATATAACACCGCAGCAGCCCCAGGCTCTGCGGTGTTTTTCAGATTCGATGAAAAGGATTCTCCCCATCCTCATCCTGCTGACAGGGTGCACGCTCACCAATCAGACAAAGTACCCTCTGCATGAAGCCGTGAAATGTAACGATTCCGCATCTGTGAGCAAACTCATTTCCAGAGGAGCACCGGTCGATGCCCGGGATTCAAACGGACTGACCCCGCTGATGCTGGCCTGCATGAACCTGCAGGAACAAAATATACGGATACTTATCCGCGCCGGAGCCGATCCCCACGCACCGAATGCCGCCGGTACCACCGCCGCCCAGATGCTCGACCGCGGCGACAGTATTCCCTCGCGGGTCAGAATCTGCCGCAAAGCCATGCTGGAAGAGCTCCGGCGGCGGTAATCGTTCAATCACACCTATGAAACAGCACCTACTCACCTGTATCTTATTAATTACCGGTATCGCCACAGCCTCCGTGGTGGATACATACAAGCGCGATGCCGCCCCCCTGCCCCTGCCGGCTGCTTATCAGGCTCCGGAAGCAGGGGTAAACGCATCTCGCTTTAACCGGAAACCAAACCCGCCCTATTGGGATGCCGCCAGCCGGCAACTGGTTGTGGAATGCTGCCACCCACCCGTCTGTCGCCATGGGGTGAGCCATTTCTACACCCGGATATACCGATTATCCCCCGATGGCAAAACCCTGACCTGCACGCAGCGCATGTGGCAGAGCCACAAGCCACAGGAAGCTGCCCACTGCCGCACATACAGCACGACAAGCAACTCGCCCTTCGTCTTCAGCAATAAAGCTACAACCGTTACATTTACAACTGATGCACAAGGCACCATCACTCAAGTCAGAATGAACGGCAAGCTTTTTGGAGACACTCTGCCAGAGGAAGGTAAAATCTTCTATCCCAGTGATGAAGTTCCGGCGCTCATTCAGCTTGTTCCCTGAATTTCATATACTGCAGAGTCTGGTGCAGGATTTTCATTCAGTGTGCTATCCTCATTGCTGATACACTGTCCCGCTTTCCTCTTGCAAATGGAAGGCACCCGGCTGTATAATATGGACATGAAGAAAATTTTTGCAACTGCCGCCCTGATATGCAGCCTCGCCGCCCACGGAACAGAGGAAGCCATGAACCAGGCACTGAACACATGGCAGCAACAAGTGGCTGATTACGAAGCCGCAATAAAAGCCGCACCGACCGATGAAGCCAGAGCCCACATTTCCGCGCCAAATGGGCGGGATGTGGCCCCCATGCTCTGGCAGGCCATTAATGGACGAACCGGCACCAGAAAAAACGAAAAAGGAAAAAGCAACATTCCCACCTTCGAGTTCGAAAAGCCCTGGGCCCTGCCAGCCATTATCTGGATTCTGGAGCATCCACAGGCGTTCACCGCAGCCTTCTCTGAAGATGAGCAGCAGCAGCTTACCTATTTCGGCAATGCTCTGGTCGAGTCTCTGATTCGTGTTCATTACAGCCATCCGCGCATCGGCGAGGCCTGCCCCAGCCTATCCGCAACGTCAAGCGTGCGCGAATATGAATTACTGCAGAAAATTTACCAGCGTAACCGCCACAAGGAAGCCCGAGCCTGCGCCGCGCTTGGCATGAGCCTCATGCTTAACAACTCCATGGTATGCAGCGTAGAAGGGAGCGATGCCATGGCCAGAGCCAAACGCCTGTACTATCTTAAACAAGCCATCCTTCTGTCCGGGAAAGGCACTCGGTTCGGCTCCATGCCGATTACAGAGGTTGCCATGGAGCAGGCATATTACCTGCGGCACCTGGCAGTGGGATGCGTAGCCCCGCAAATCCAGGTCAGCAACCAGCAGAACGAAACTCTGCAACTGCCCATCACAAATAAACTGAATCTGCTTATTTTCTGGTCACCCTCAGAGCAAGCAGGCACCAGCATGGTGCGCGATATTGATAAAATCAAATCCCAGTATCCTGAGCTTGAAATATTCCCGATTATGCCCTATACCGGGCAGGAAGAGCAACAGACGATTCTCAACGAGCTGGGAATCGCGAACACCCTGACCGATAACGCAAACGGTGCAGCCGGCACAACATACCGCATCGACCAGCTGCCCACGGTCATTCTTATCAGCAAGCAGAGCACCATCCTATACGGCGGCGCACCTGATATGAAGCTGCAGCACGCCCTGGAAACGGCCACTGCAGATGAACGGGCTGCTGCAAAAGCGGCACGACCCACGGTCATCATCAAGGAAACAGAACCGGTTCCTGTAAAACCTGCACCCCCCACACCTGCACCTCAGGGTACTGATCAGGTGCCAGGTCTGCGAGAAATGCCGGAGTTCTGATTGAGCATTCAGATATAAGAGAAGGCACGCAGCAGATGCTGCGTGCCTTCTTTTTGCGAAGTGTTTCCAGTATAAATCAGGCGCCACCGGCATTTGCCATATTCTGCAGCTCCTTGGGAAGGAAATTCTTGAATCTGGCTTTATCGATGGATTTCATATATGCTTCCTCCGGAGTCACAATACCCTGCTGAAGCTTCTGCCAGATGGCATCATCCATGAACTGCATGCCCAGCCCCTTACCGCCGGTAATCACATCTGCCAGTTTCTGAGTGGCACCTTCGCGGATAATAGCGCTCACGGCAGGAGTTGCGAAGAGGATTTCATTCACAGCCACGCGACCGGGTTTATCGCAACGCTTCATGAGAAGCTGTGCCACCACGCCGCGGAGAGAACCGGCCAGCATCGTGCGGGCCTGTGCCTGCTCCTCCGCGGGGAACACATCGATAATACGGTCTACGGTCTTGCGGGCGTTGTTCGTATGCAGCGTGCCAAACACAAGCAAACCGGTTTCTGCCGCGGTAAGAGCCAGAGAAATAGTCTCCAGATCTCGCATTTCACCCACCAGCACGATATCAGCGTCCTCGCGGAGAGAAGCGCGCAGACCATCGGCAAAGGTAGGACAGTTATTGGGCACTTCCCGCTGGGTGATAATACTCTTCTTGCTCGGGTGTACGAACTCAATAGGTTCTTCCACCGTTATGATATGACGGGCAAAATTCGTATTGATATAGTCAATGAGAGCCGCCAGCGTGGTGGATTTACCGGAACCAGTGGGGCCTGTCACCAGCACAAGCCCGGAGCGCATCTCCCCAAAGCGCTTGATCTGCTCAGGTACATTGAGCTGCTCCAGCGTAAGAATCTTTGTAGGAATGAGACGGAACACGCAGCAATATCCGCGCTGCTGTTTCATGAAGTTGCAGCGGAAACGCGCTTCATCATTCATTTCATAGGCGAAGTCAGCATCGCCAATCTCGCAGAACTCCTTCCACAATCTAGGCGGGCAGATAGGCTCCATGAGCTCAATCATTTCCTCATGGGTAAGAACCTCTTCACGAATGGCTGTCACATCACCATGCACGCGCACTTTAGGTGGTTCACCCTCGGAAAGGTGAAGGTCAGAGCCTCCCTGGTCAATCAGGGTCTGGAAAAATACATCTATCTTATTCATTTTCGAAAACGGGTATTATTTCATTTAATCTCATGCCTGCGCAGGAGCAGCGGGCTCAGGGTGTTCTTTCAGGAACTTCTCCATCATGACTCGGTCGGTCGAACGGCCCAGACATTCTTCTGCCGCAATGGTGCCATCAAGATAGAGGCGCTGCAGAGAATCATCCATCAGGCGCATACCCTGATTCTTGCCAGTCTGGATGAAGCCGGGAATCATGAAGGTCTTTCCTTCTCGAATGGAATTGGCCACAGCTGCATTGTTTACCAGCATCTCTAATGCCATCACACGCCCCTTGCCGTCCTTCCGGGGAACGAGCTGCTGACAGAAAATGCCGCGAAGCGATTCCGACACCATCACGCGGATATGATCCTGTTCCTCCACGGGGAAAGCATCCAGAATACGGTCAATGGTGCGGGCCGCAGACCCGGTATGCAGGGTACCCAGCACAAGGTGACCGGTTTCTGCCGCGGAAAGAGCCAGAGAAATGGTTTCGAGGTTACGCATTTCACCCACCATGATGACATCGGGGTCTTCACGCAAAGCCGCACGAAGGGCGCGCGCAAATGACTCCGTGTGTGTATGCACCTCACGCTGGTTCACATGGCAGCTCTTACTCTCAAACACCGTTTCAATGGGATCCTCCATCGTTATGATATGGTCGTGGCGATCCTTGTTGATGAAATCGATGATGGAAGCCAGGGTCGTTGACTTACCTGAACCCACAGGACCGGTTACCAGAATAATACCATTGGTGAAACGGGTAAGAGGCTCCACATACTCCGTGGGAAGATTAATCTCATCCATGGTATACACCCGGCTGTTGATAATGCGGTAGCTGATATCATACCCCAGGCGCTGAGAGACAACCGATGTTCGATAGCGGCCCAGCTCATTCTGGTATGCAAAATCAACATCACCGATTTCCTTGAGTGTAGCCCAGCGTTCCTCTCCGAGGAAACTGTCTACCAGTGCATGGCAGTCTTCCTTAGTCAGTACAGGCGCCCCCTCCCACATAGGCTGCAATGTACCGAAACGGCGCCACGATGGCGGATTTGCCGTCGGCAGGTGAACATCGGAACATTGCGCATCGATACCCTGTTTCAGAAAATCATCTACATGCAGAGAAAGCAGAATCAGCAGAGGTCCCTCTTCCTGGGCATAAATATAGGCGTGGTATTTACCACAGGGTCCCTCAGCAATGAAATCGACAGAGCCGAGTTCTTCCAGCGCAGCACGCTGTTCCTGATTGGTGCAGCTCTCCACAAGCTTGCGCGTATCATCGGCAGTAAGCGTGCCGGCAGTATCAGCCACCGGTGCATACACACCAGCCTGCATCCAGTACGGCTGAAGACCAGGCCCCAGATACATAGCGGAGCTGTATATGGTTTTACCCAGCTTCAGGTACTCACCAACATTGTCATAGATGTAAGTAGAATCACTCATGGCGGTTTGCCCACCACTCTAGCACGTTTCATCCGCCATGGCGAGCAAAAACATCGTTAACCGCTGTATCTTTTGGTAATTTCGCTCGGGAAATTATACGAGAAAGAGATTGCATGATTACGGGGAATGTGTTACATTTCTGCCGTTGCCGCATGAGAGAGGAACTTGCCCCGAATGAAGAGATTATCTTCGCCCAGCAGAACCAGAAGGTTGTGCAGGGGCGCGGGAGCACGGAAAACAAGCCCCGCCAGCTGGTCAGCACCGCGGGCATCATTTTCTGGCACCTGCTTGCACTGGCCGCACTGAATCTCTGGCTTCTCCGCCTGCTCGGTTATATTACCCTGCCCTGGTGATGATGAAAAGCCAGCCTATCGGCTGGCTTTTGTATGAACTTTTCCTTATCAGAGCGGCAGAGGCATCACCTCGTTGTCATGGTTGGCAGGGTCATGAGGAGCCGCGGGAATATCCTTGCACGCACCTCCGTTGAGGACCTCGAGCTCCGTCACGGGGCGGATGGGAGTCTGCACATCCCCCAGGTCGGCATAGTAATGCAGCTGAGTCAGTCGCACAAGCTGGCCGGGCTTGAGCTCGGCGAGCTTCTGGCGCATATCGTCAGGCTGGCCGGGCACATCATTCCTGGCATCCACCAGAAGCAGATTGCCAGCTTCTGCTTTATCATCACCATACTTACCGGGTTTCTCGTAAGCTTCATTGGTCAGCACGCGGAACTGGGCGGCTTTCATAGCGTGGTCACAGCGGTCCGGACAGAGAGCGGTACGGAAGTAGCAGGGGCGCTCCTGCATACCGAGAAACTGAGCCACGACGGTATTGGAGGCCAGCAGCTCTGCCTTTTCAGGAAGGGGGGCGGCCAATACGGCGGGCAGCAGGGCTGCTATCATCAGGAAGAGTTTCGATTTCATGGCGTCTTATTGTATCTGATACTAGTTCAGCGCATTTCGTTGAAGCTTTTATTTAGATTTTTGCAACAAACAGCAGAATCCCCCTGCCCCGAAACCGTGGCCGGGCAGCAGCCGGTATGCCGGAAAATCTGTCAGGCGGGAGCGGAAGGGGGCAAGCAGAGGCACTTCAACCGCCTTCCAGTCCTGATGACGCTTCAGAATGTAGGCCATGACCTTTTCATTTTCCTCGGGGTCGTAGGTGCAGGTGGTATACACAATATGCCCACCGGGGGTCACGCACTGCACGGCAGAGAGCATGATTCCCTTCTGGCGCTTGGCATTGCCATTCACCATGGATGAACTCAGGCAGCCGGGGTTCCTGATTCCTTTGCAGAGGAGCGACTGCCCGCTGCATGGAGCATCCACCAGGAGCAAATCAAAGGTCTCGCCGCTGCGCGCCCACTGATCCGGGCGGTTCCCGGTCACACGCACCTGAGGCATGCCGCATTGCTCCAGATTCTGGCGCAGAATACCGCGGCGGCCGGGGTGGACCTCGTTGGCGGTGTGGTTCTCTGCTCCAAAACGCGCCGCCATGAGCATGGTTTTACCCCCCGGGGCTGCGCACATATCCAGAGAGCTTGAGGGCGGTGCCACCACAGCCAGGCAGGCTGATTCCCAGCAGGAGGAGAGGTCGAGCGAATAATACAGCCCCTGCGCGTAATCCTCATATGCCGTGGGCTTTATTCCCTCTTCCGGCACATAGACCCGCGGTGGCAGCCAGGGGGCTGCCAGTTCCACACAGGAGAATGGAGGAAGATACCCCTGCGGAGCCCGGGCGGTGAGCACGACGGCGCCGCGTGAACTCTGCCCGGCGCGCATAGCGGCGAGCAACGATTCCGCCTCTGCACCCTCCAATCCGAGGCGGGCGCAGAGTCTTAATTCGCCTTTAACTGCGGGCTCAGAGCTCATGCCTTGGCTCGCGCTTCAGCCTCTTCCAGTGCCATTACAGCAGCTCCGATGATACCGGCCTCATTGCCGAACTGGGCGGGCAGGATGCGAAGCTTCGCGTAGTGCGGGCCGTAAGTCTGAGCTTTCAGGTAGCGGTGCAGCGGTTCGAAGAGCAAATCGCCAGCCTTGGCCACCCCACCGCCGATGATGAATGCGGCAGGATTCAGAATGTAGTGGCAGGAGAGCAGCCCGGTGGCAAGCTTGCGGGCGATATCATCCCACATGGCAAGGGCTACGGGGTCCCCGGCCTTGGCGGCGAGTTCCAGCGGATAGGGGGCGCATTCGTCAAATGATTTTTCCTGACCGGCGGCAGCGTAGGCAGCGGCGGCATCTTCCTGAATGCGAGGGTGGCCGATGTAGTTTTCCAACGCCCCATGGTTCTGGTAATAACCCTTACGACCTTGGTAATCAATGCTCAGGTGACCCAGTTCACCGGCGGCACCAAGCGAACCGCGAAGCATCTGGCCATTGGCCACAATACCAGAGCCCACACCCGTGCCCAGTGTGAGACACACCAGGTCATTGAGCCCCTTGCCCGCGCCCAGCTTCCATTCTGCGTATGCCATGCAGTTGGCATCGTTATCCACAGCCGCAGGCAGGCCCGTCATTTCCTCCAGCATATCGCGCACGGGCACATCATACCAGCCGGGAACATTGGTCAGAGAATCGGCAATGCCTCGGTCATGGTCCACAAAGCCGGGAATTCCCATTCCCACGGCTTTTACCTCAGGATACTGAGCGATAAGCTCTTTAAGCCGCTTGCCGACTTCTGCAAAAATTGCATCCGGCGCCACAAAATCCTGAGTTTGCACGGGTTCTGCCCGGGCTATCAATTCTGTCCCGCGCACTACTGCAAATTTTATGGAGGTTCCCCCCATATCCACACCTATACTCAACCGTTCATCTGCCATACGCAGGGAATACTACCACATCTTTTATCTCAGGAAAAGCGAAAAAAGAAAATTCGGCCGGTCGAGAATTCCGGATTTCCTGCTGAGGACATGAGTCCGAGCATGTATTCTTATGCTCTATAACCAAAGGTCGAGGAAGCACGCCGCTCCCTAAACCAACAGGAAATGATACGGCCAGCAACCATGCTATGCGTTTCTGCTTTGTGTTCATGTATCAGACAGAAGCTTCTACCTGATTCATCTGCATAAACCTACTAATTTCCGCTTACCGTCATAACAGTCTAAAAACAAACCACTTATACAGCTCCCAATCAGCAAGTAAGAAAATAATAAAAAACAACAGAATAAGACATGCAAACTATTCTGCTACAACAACATAACACAAAATCCGACAAGCACCGAAAGCGCTTGTCGGAATGATATACAGGCGAGATACCTATCTGCGAAGGTATTACTTTTTCGGGAAAACGACTTTTACCTTCTTACTCTTCCAGGCCCTCACAAAATCCTGCTGGAGGCGAGCCGCCGTGCGGTGGGGCTTAATCAGCTCCTGAGCCGCCTCTTCATGAGAGGCACCATCCAGCAAGGCCTGCAGATAAGCTTTCATGGCATCCACCCCCTTCTTACCATCAAGGTGAACAAAGAACGCAACGGTCATCACGGACAGCATATAAGTGTCCTTACCCTGAGGCATATAGCCATACATCGTTTCCTGGCTCATGGTGAAAAAGTCCTCAAGGGAGAAGTCAAAAACCAGAGCATTCTGCCCGGACCTTTGTCTGGCCGCATGAAGGATTAAGGAAAAGCCACGTTCAAAATCCAGGTCCTCACCAATGTAGGGGACATAGCCCACATACTCAGCCCAGCCTTCATTCGCCCAGATAGGCAGATTATTCAACAGGAACTGCTGATGCGTAAGCTCGTGTACAAGTGCGTGTGTATCAATATCCTCACGCTCCACCATACCATCCGGGCCGATTCCCAGCGAAGGGAAAGGAATCATGACCTGATCCATCGCAATATCCTCTTCTTTGAGAGGACCGCCGGTCTTGTGCAGTGCCCCCATGAATACACCCGCAGAATTACGGGGGCCACCAGCGGCAAAATAGGCATCCATAGACGGCTGCAACTGCACAATGAACTTTTTATCGCCGCGTTCGGAATTTGTCCGCTGCACAGGCAACACCTCGCCTATGGCTTTACTGGCGGCATATGCGCATTCGCACAAGCGGGCTACTGTCTTCTGAGCTTCGGGCTGTAACTTACTGGGAGATATGTAAGCAAAGTTGTTGGATGCATATACAAACCCATGCTCGCCGGCAGCAGCCTCGGTCACCTCCGTATCCTTTGGAACAGAGACCTTGCGAGGCCAGTCGCCGGGAGTCTTCACCCGGACATTCTTCACCCCCATGTCGCGCAGCTCTTTTTTCTTGCGACTGGCGGCCTTATAAACATTCCGGACCTTTTCCTTCGCCTTTTTACCCCCACGCCGCAGCTGCGCCTCATCATCAGCCCCGGGTGCAAGCATGGAGCTACCTGCAAACAGCACCAACAAAAGCAAATGGAGGATTCTTTTCATGACTGTGTGAGTGGGGGAATAATCAGCGGGTCAGGCCATCGCGTTTCGCCTGGTTCCAGTAGGCGTATTCAGAGCGGTTGAAATCCACATATTCCGGAGAAAGGTCCGTAGTGTATACCACATATTCCTCATTTCCCAGATTCAGGTCGATACGAATTTCAAACTCACGAGCCTGAACCAGCTCACGCAAAGTATCACTGGGCGTATCGGTCTGCTCGCCTCCACGGCATGCAGGAAGGCCGGCAATGTCGATATCCACCTTTTCTTCCACCACGCGGGAACCGGAATAGCCTACAGCATGAATAATGCGCCCCCAGTTCGGGTCTCCGCCATTCCAGGAGCTCTTCACCAGGTTGGATTTTGCCACACCTTCTGCCACCTTGCGGGCTTCCTCCTGCGAGGGGGCACCCTCGACCTTCACGGTCACAAACTTGGTCACGCGCTCACCATCCTGCACAATGCGCTTTGCCTGTTCCAGCATCACATAGTGCAAAGCCTCCACAAAAGCCTCCCAACCTTCTGCACCGGGGGCCAGCTGCACACCGGAGGCACCATTGGCCATAACCAGAGTCGTGTCATTCGTGCTCATATCACCATCGATGGTGATGCGGTTAAAGGAATGCTCCACCCCGGTACGCACAATGGAATCGAGATCTTCGCGAGATACACCGGCATCTGTGCAGATAAGGCAGATCATGGTGGCCATGCAGGGCGAAATCATGCCAGCGCCCTTGCAGCAGGAACCGATACGAACCGGCTTACCTCCTATGCAGATTTCAACCGCCACTTCTTTCTCGCGTGTATCGCTGGTGATGATGGCAGAAGCCACATTGTGGCCATTGGCGGCAGAAAGATTGGTGCAGAGCTCCGGCAGACGCGGGGTGATACGCATCATCGGCATCGGCAGACCGATAACACCGGTTGAGCAGACGGCAACCTCACTGGGAGAAAGCCCCAGCTGCTCTGCCACCACGCGGCACTCAGTGCGCGCATCCTCTACACCGCGCACGCCGGTGCATGCATTGGCATTACCGCTATTGGCCACTATGGCTCGTATATTTCCGCGGCTCAGGTGATGCTCGCTCACACGCACGCATGCCGCCCGCACACGGTTGGTAGTAAAGGTTCCGGATGAAGTGGCCGGCAATTCGGAATACACAAGAGCCAGGTCCAGACGCGTTGCCTCAGGCTTCTTGATTCCGCAGCTCAGTGCATTTGCCACATATCCCTTCGCGGCAGTCACGCCGCCTTCTATGCTTTTCATCCTGCAATCAGACATGATAAAACGTATGATTTAATTCCCACTCAATTTGCCATATTTCCACTCACTTTACAAGCTTAATCCCGTCTCATGCCGAAAATCCGCGCGTTCTCGCCCGTTTTTATATCTGGAATCATTCCAAGCTTGACTAACAGGCATAAAGGGGGTAAAGTCATGAACCATGGACGCAGACACCAGGAAAAGCGTAGCAGCGTGGTCATCTGTTATCTGGAGCGCTGCACTTGCAGCCTCAAAGATGATAGTGGGCATCATCACCGGATCACTGGGCATACTTTCAGAAGCGCTGCACAGTGCGCTGGACCTGGTAGCCGCCGGCGGCACCGTGTATGCCGTCAAAGTGGCAGCCCGACCGGCAGATGAGGACCACCCATACGGGCATGGAAAAATAGAAAACCTGATGGCGCTGGCAGAGACACTGCTGCTGCTGGCTACCGCTGCCTGGGTTATCATCGAAGCCGTAGAACGTCTGAGCAGCGATGACCCGGCCGCACTGGAAGTCACTTTTTCATACTGGGCGTTCGCGGTCATCATTATCTCAATCATAGTGGATGCAAACCGGGCCCGCATGCTCAAGCGCGTAGCCAGAGAAACGCGCAGCGCCGCGCTGGAGGCCGATGCCGCCCACTTCACCACAGATATATGGAGCAGCGCTGCTGTGTTACTCGGCATCACCGGCTCCGCGGTGGCAGATATGACCCTGCAGGGAAGCTGGCTGCACTGGTTTCTCATGCGGGCCGATGTGTTCGCATCGCTGGGGGTGGCCGGGCTCATCCTGCATGTATGCAAAGAGCTGGGCATGGAAGCCATCGGCAACCTCATGGATAAATCAGACGCGGAAGCTGCAGCCAAAGTAAAATCGGCCATGGCCGAGCGCATGCCCACCTACCCCATGGCCCGCCTTCGCGTGCGGGAATCCGGTTCGCGGTACTATGTAGATATGGCCGTGCAGGTACCCCACAGCCTGCACGTGGACACAGCCCATGAAATAGCCGATGCCATCGAGGCTCTCGTAGCCTCCGTGCTGGATGGAGCAGAAACCATGGTGCACATGCAACCCGCCGAAAGTCTGCCGGAAACCCCGGAATTCATCATCCGTCGTCTGGCTCTCACCCACCGGTTCGGTGTACATGGGCTTGTACTGCATCACACAGATGACGATCAATTTATCATAGCCGTTGATCTGGAGCTGCCATCCGGCGCCACGCTGGAATCCTGGCAGATTCCTATTGAAGCCTTTCGCAAGGAGGTCCTGAGAAACCTTAGAGCAGATATTGTTGCGCTGCACGTTGAACCGGATTTGCGGCGTCTGCCCAGTAGTCGCGAAGACATCCCGGCAGACTGGGAGAGCCAGGTGCGCGATGCCATGATACAACGCGGAGCCCCCCTGCCCACCCGCATCTGCTGCTATTCCCGCGGCACGGAACGACTCTGCCTTATCTTCATACCCAAAGAGACCGGCCTCACCGTAGAAGAAAGCCACGCCCGGCTTACAAAACTCAACAAAAAACTAGCAGAACGCCTCCCCGCAGTCGCGCGAATCATGGTCACTTACGAAGAGTAAGCCTCCTGCTAAAATGCAATAGCAGAGACTTGACGGCATGCTGCGAGGGTGATAAAGTCTCAGTCAATGATGAATGCACGCAGTAGATTGCGATGGCCAGAGGCAGAATGGGATGTTTCCGGGGCATTTGCGAAAGATGCCGTTCTGCTCCGCTTTTATGATTTCTGCAAAAAGCAACTGGGCTATGCGCCTTTTGCCGTAGTACACGGTTCTCCCCTGTTCCATTGGAACTGTGGAAGAGTGCTGAGCATGCTCCAGAGGACGGACCATGAAATCAACACTGCCGCTGCGGAGTACGTCAAAAGAAACATACCCGTGGACCTGACGTTCACCAATGTGAAATTGCAGGAATCTGACATGAAGAACATGCTTGGCAACAGATTGCTGCGCTTCTTTAACGAGCACAGCTCAGAAATCACACGCCACGCAGTCATCATCGGGTCTGATGCCCTGTACTCACACGTAAAGTCAAACTACCCGCAATTAGGCACGGTTTCATCTATCCTGCGCATCACCTGCGATGCAGGCAAAGGAAAGCTTGATTCCTACCTCCGGCTGGCCGAGCAATACGACAAGGTCATGATTCATCCGGATGATGTATTCAACTATTCCCTGCTGGAACAACTGGAAGACAAAAACAGATACGAGCTCATTCTGAATGAATACTGCATGCGGAACTGCCCCATGCGTGCATTCCACTACAACACCATGGCAGAACAGGCTTTCAATATAGATGGCTATGATACCACTAAATTCTACACGGCACTTGAGCGCAATGGGTGCCGGAATCTGACAGCCATGCTGACCGACCCGCAAGTCGGAGTCTCTGCGCTGACAACGCCGGAAATCCAAACCCTGTACGATATGGGATTCCGGAAATTCAAGCTTCAGGGGAGAGCCCACCCGAACGCCATGCCTCTCATATACGACCTGCTGCGCTTCATGATGCCGGAAGAAGATGAAAATGACACGCTCTGGCTGAGCCTGGGCACAGCGTTTCTGGAAAGCTTCACCCCAATTACCCCGAAATATGAATACTGATTATCTTACGCAGGATTATCTACCCCTGGCAACATGGAGCGTAGGTGGCGGGCTCCTGCACGGCAGCACCATGCTGCAGCTCTGCGAAGGCATATCAAAGGAGCTGTCCGGCATCCGTAAGTTATCCCATTTGCACGCCACACCGGCCTGTGCCTGGAGCATAGACTGGGCAACCCAGCGCCCCCTGACCTCGCCCACCGCATACGTGCAGATGCTGGAAAAAGCCAGCAGACTTAATCAGGCAATCTGTCTGAGTTTCGATAATCCGTATGTGGCAAAGAATGCGTTGGAAGATAATTATGGGCTATTCCTGGTAAGCGAATTACTGCACCACAACCCCACTGGCAGAAACTCCGTAGCAGTGGCAGACGACAGAATCGCCGCAACGCTGCGCCGGAATTTCCCCGGAATCAGCATCACGGCCCACATGAATCGAGCCGTCTGTGAAGCAGCTGAGCCGGATGCAGATTTCTACAACCGATTGCTTGATGTATATGACAGGGTGCAACTCTACCCGGCCAGCGGTCGCGCCCCTCGCATTCTGACCCACATCCGGCATCCGGAGCGCTGCTCCTTAGTCGTAAATGACCTCTGCCGCCAGGGCAGTCAATCCATCCACCGGGATATACTCCTGCTACTTGCCCAGATGCGAGTGCGCCCCTACGATTTCGACTTCAAAGTACGCCGACAGGAACTACTTGCCGCCACGCTATCCGCCCCCGGCAATATTTTTTCCCGCTCCGAACTTCAGGCTGTCTACAACTCAGGAATCAGGAATTTCCACATTCAGGCCGCGCAATATCGCAACGGAATGACCCCGGCATGGATTCTCATGAGCTACCTCATTTCCGCAAAACCAGAATACAGCAACATGAGAGCCCTTCTCGCCTACAAGGTATTCTGCTATCTGAACGGAACTCAATCACCTATTGCCAGCGGACTGGAACCCTTCCCCCTTCGTTATCCGGAATAAGATTCTCTCCCCCTTCATGCAAAAACAGATTTAACAGACTGCAACAAGACATTTTTTTGAATGCGGCCTCGATTGCTGCTTGCAGTAGCCCGTAAAAAATGCTAGTATAACCTAGCAATATTATGGCAACACAGCTTGAACAACTGAAAAAATTTACAACGGTAGTGGCAGATACGGGCGATTTCCGCCAGATGGAGGAATTCGCACCGCAAGATGCCACCACAAATCCCTCACTTATTCTCGCAGCGGCAGCCAAGCCGGAATACCGGCCGATTCTGGATGCAGTTGTGGCCGATTTCAAGGCAACAACTGCAAATCCGGCAGACAAGATTGGCGAACTGATGGACCGTGTTATCGTGGCCTTTGGTCTGGAGATTCTGAAGCGTGTACCCGGCCGCGTATCCAGCGAGGTAGACGCCCGCCTTTCCTTCGATACCGAAGCCACCGTGCAGAAGGCCCGCGAAATCATGGCCCTGTATGAAGCCGCCGGCATTCCCCGTGAGCGCGTGCTCATCAAGATAGCCGCCACATGGGAAGGCATTCAGGCTGCCCGCCAGCTGGAGCAGGAAGGCATTCACTGCAACCTCACGCTGCTGTTCAGCCTGGTGCAGGCTGTGGCCTGTGCCGAGGCTGGAGTGCGCCTCATTTCTCCCTTCGTAGGCCGAATCCTGGACTGGTACGTAGCCGCCACCGGCGAGAAGTACACCGCAGAGACCGACCCGGGCGTCATCTCCGTACGCACCATCTACAACTACTACAAGAAGTTCGGTTACCCGGTGCAGATTATGGGAGCAAGCTTCCGCAACACCGGTGAAATCCTTGCGCTTGCCGGCTGCGACCTGCTGACCATTTCGCCGAATCTGCTGGCAGAACTTGCAGCCAATGATGCAGAGGTCACCCCCCTGCTTTCGCCCGAGACTGCTGCAGCCAGCGATATCGAACGCATTCCGGCAGACGAGAAGAACTTCCGTTTCCTCTTCAACGAAGATGCCATGGCCACCGAAAAGACCGCCGAAGGCATCCGCAAATTCTCAGCAGACATCCGCAAGCTGGAGTCTCTGCTGGCATCCATGCTTTAAATCTAACCCCCGCAGATTATCATGAAAGTACTCGTTACCGGCGGTGCCGGTTATATTGGTTCCCACACAGTCCGCCAGCTCGTGAAGAGCGGTGCAGATGTGACAGTGCTCGACAGCATGGTGTATGGTCACCAGGCTGCCATCGTAGATAAGGAAGTAACGCTGGTCAAAGGTGATTTGGGCGATCCTGCCGTGGTATACCCGCTGCTGGTGAACGGTAAGTTCGACGCCGTGGTGCACTTTGCCGCATTCATCCAGGTGGGTGAGTCTGTGACCGACCCGCTGAAATATTACGAGAACAACATCGCCAAGCCCCTGGTGCTGCTCCGCGCCATGATTCTGGCAGGTTGCAAGCGTTTCGTGTTCTCCTCCACCTGCGCCACCTACGGTGTACCCACCCAGGTGCCGATTCCTGAAACCGAGAAGCAGGACCCCATCAACCCCTATGGTGGCTCCAAATACATGCTTGAAAAAGTCTGCAAAGACTGCGACCGCGCCTACGGGCTCAAGAGCGTATTCCTGCGCTACTTCCACGCCTCCGGTTCCTCTGTAGACGGCGCTATCGGCGAAGACCACGAGCCCGAGTCTCACCTCATTCCCGTGATTCTGCAGGCCATCAAGGGTGGGCGCCCCGGCATCACCGTATTCGGCACCGACTACGACACCCCGGACGGCACCTGCATCCGCGACTACATCCACGTGGATGACCTGGCCGATGCACACCTGCGCGCACTGGATTACCTGATGAAGGGCGGCGAAACCAACTGGTTCAACCTCGGCACCGGCAACGGCTTCTCCGTGAAGCAGATTATCGAAGCCGCTGAGGAAGTGACCGGCATGAAAGCCCCTGTGACTTATGGTCCCCGCCGCGAAGGCGACCCGGCCCGCCTGATTGCAGACTCCCGCAAGGCTGCCGAAATCCTCGGCTGGATTCCCAAGTACCAGAACGTGAAGGATATTGTGGAGACCGCCTGGAAGTGGCACAACGGCCCCCGCGGTGGTCACTATTAAAGCCCCTGCATTCCTTTAATTCAAAGCCCGCATTCTTCCGAATGCGGGCATTTTTTGTACAGCAAAGCCGGATTCCTCACGGCACACTCCAGCGCAGCTTCACGGTAAGGCGCCAAGCTACCGATTCACCTGGACAGAACGGTAAAGCGAGCCCCATAGTCGCATTCAACGGCGACGGCGGCGGGTAAGCATACCGCAAAGAGCCAGCAGTGACAAAGTGCTGGTAACGGGCTCAGGCACATCTGTTGCTATGGTAGAAATCACAACAGCAGGTGCAATCGACTCTGCAGAGCCGATATAATTAAGATTGGCGTTGGTGTTAAAGGCAAATTTATAGTCATCTTCCTCTTCCACAATCTGGGAGAGATGCAAGTATATTTCATCTCCCTCGCCGGTGAATGTACCGCCGACAGAGATTCCCTGTTCATCCAGAGGAGAATCGCTGCAGACAAAATGCAGCTTGTAGCTTACCCCTGTCTGCAGCACAACCATGCTTTCGGAGAAATCAAAGGTAAGAGGGGTAATTTCTCCCGGAATACTCAAGACAGAAGCAGCTGCAGCCCCCAGTACAGAGCCGGCGTCATCTGTCACCACACCCCAGACCTGCCCCGTCTGCAGCTGAGCAACCACAGCCCCACCGTAGCCCAAAAGCTCAAAAAGCTCCAGCTTCTGAATTTCCGGAAACTCGGCGTCCTCTGAATCAGTATAAAAATCGGCGTGGTACGGTGTTATCCACAGGCCATCTTCATCATTCTCATCCAGCGGCAGCCAGGCGTCAGCCTGCAAGGTAAAATTCAGCCCGCTAGTTGCCACCCTCTCCTCAGCCGCTTCCGTATTCCAATACACAACAGAATCAGCCCTGGAAATTCCGGACACGAGGCCAAGCCAAAGACAAATCGTTGCTAAATACAGGTGTTTCATGCTGATAAAGCTCAGGTTGTAAGTCAAGAGTCACGCCCCTATACGAGAAGGCGGAGCGGATTCTATCATAAAACTCTCAATGTGCAATACTATTTTCTGCCTTTTTGATTTTATTTCTGACATTTTCTCATTGCCTCGGAAATCAGAAAGAGATATTCCCTAAAAGGAAATATTTATCGATACCTGACGCTGCGCAGGGGGTGTTTCCCGAGGTAAGCTGACATGAAAATTGGTATCGGGTATAGGTAACGATATCCGATACCGCGGCGGAAACAGGAACTATGGCTCAATGCCCCTGCTCGCGCCGCTGGCGGTGGTATTCCATGCGCTCGGAGATGCGGAGCTCCATGCCATTGGTTGTGGGGTGGTAATACACACGGCCCTCTGGCAGATAGGCCTGGGGTACAAAGTTATTGTCAAAATCGTGAGCGTATTTGTACTGGGTATTTTCCTCGGATACCCCGCGGAGCTTTGCCAGTTTCTTGCGGGTGGGGGTGGCCAGGTGGTCGGGCACCGCGAGGGTGCGGCCTTCCTTCACATCCTGCAGAGCGGCATTCACACCGGCATAGGCAGAGTTGCTCTTGGGCGCGGTGGCAATGTACACCGTGGCATGCGCCAGAGGGATACGAGCCTCCGGCATGCCAAGCATTTCCGCAGCGCGGGCGGCATCCAGCGCCACACGTAGCGCATTGGAATCCGCCAGGCCCACGTCCTCACTGGCGCAGATGACCAGGCGACGTGCAATGAAGCGGATATCCTCCCCTGCGTTCAGCATGAATGCCAGCCAATACAGCGCAGCATCCGGGTCGCTGCCTCGCATGGATTTGATGAATGCGGATATGGTATCATAGTGGCCATCGCCTGCGCGGTCGTATTTCACCGCTTTTTTCTGGATGGATTCCTCGGCTACTGCCAGGGTCACATGAATCACACCTCCACTATCCGGAGCAGTGGACAATGCGGCCACCTCCAGCGCGGTGAGCGCCTTGCGGGCATCGCCATCAGCCTTGAGAGCGATGTGACTGAGTGCCTCATCCTCCAGCACAAGTGGCAACTTGCCAAGTCCTCTCTCCTCATCTGCCGCGGCTCGTCGCAGCAGCGCCACAATCTCAGAATCCGGCACGGGCTCCAGCGGGAATATCTGCGAGCGGCTGAGCATGGCCGAATTGATGGCGAAATAAGGATTTTCCGTAGTAGCTCCGATAAAGCGAACGGTTCCGCGCTCCAGATGAGGAAGCAGCACATCCTGCTGGGCTTTGTTGAAACGGTGCAGCTCATCCACAAAGAGAATGGTCTTCTGACCGTGAATGGCCATGCGCGTGCGGGCCTCCTCAATTTTGGCACGGATTTCGCTCACGTTGGACTCCACGCCGTTGAGCATCACAAAAAAGGCGCTTGTGCAGCGGGCTATGACATAGGCCAGCGTGGTTTTGCCTACACCTGGAGGTCCATAGAAAATGAGCGAAGAAAAACGATCAGTCTCGATAGCACGGCGAAGCAATTTACCCTCGGCCAGAAGATGTTTCTGACCGGCCACATCCTCCAGCGATTCCGGGCGCATACGCGCAGCAAGCGGCATAAGCTGCTGCTCGGGCTCCGGCGTGCGGGGGCTTTCGCCATGCGGGGTGAAAAGGTCGTACTGCATGAGGCTTTAAACGTGCGGCGCAGATGAACGCAACTGGCGGAAGATTTCGCTCTGCCTCTGCTGAAGAGGTGCCAGAGAAGTCTCATATTCAGCCACGCGCTTGCGCGGGTCTGTATATAAACGACGATAAGCCGACACGCGGGATACAATCATATCCTGCACCAACTGAACCATATATCCGGAAAAGGCTTCGCGCAGAGGCTCAGCCTCCTTTCTTACCAACTGGCATATCTTGCGAACCACCAGTACGTGAATCAGGGTGCCCATGCCCCAGAAAGCAGCCGCAACGCCAAGGAAAATCAATGCCAGACTGTCCAGCGCAAAGAAGCCCAGCACCCCGGCAATCACGAGCGAAAGGCACATGCAGGAAGTAAAGAAGCGCATCCAATCCACCTGGCATTTGAACAGCGCGGCAAAATGGCTGCGTATTTTCAAGTAGCGGAATGGTTCATGGAGAGCCCCCTGCAGACGCCCGCGCAGCTGCTCAAGCTCCGTTTCAAGCGCTTCAGCCGGGAATTCACCGATTTCGCACTGGAGCGTCTGCTTCATGCGCGGCCGCACGCTGCGCCAGTGCCCGGCACAGGAATGCACAAATTGCTTATCGAGTTCCTGCTGCTGCAAGGTTACATCGTCCAGCACCAGGTTATAGTACAGGTTTTCCGCGGCAGCGGCGTAACCTTCCAGGCGGATGAGCACCACAGATGAAAGGCACCAGCCTAAGCTGCGCCGCAGATGCTGCACGAGCCGGGGCATGCTGCGCTGAGCAGCCGCAGCATAATTCAACACACAATTGCGGACCCCCTGCATCTGGCGTGCCAGGAAATTATCTATTTCCTGCTCAATACTCTGAAGGAAGCCGCTGTCTGTACGAGCCACGGCATCACGCGCCTTGAGAACACTGCCCTGCTTGTAGAGCAGATCTGAAGCATTCTTCATCACGGTGCGAATCGCTGCACGCAAACCACCGCTGGCATTTTCCATTGTCTCCTGCACCCTGGAACCGAATTCATCTGCCTGAGTCGCAAGAGTCGGGTTCAGCTGGTATACCGGGAGAGCCCTTCCCACGCGCTCGCGGCAAATATTGCGCACGGTCTCGCTCAGGGTAATGGTTTGAGCTGCGCCCAGCGTATCAGCATAGGTAATCACCAGCATGCAGGAAGGACCGCCCTCGCCCGGAAGCGGCGCCAGCATATCCCAGATTGGCGAATTCTGCAAATTCCGCGCATCCACCACCGCAATAACAGCATCTGAACCGGGTAGCAACCGGGCTACAGACTCAGCAGCCTCAGCATTTTCGCAACCGCTGGTATCAATCAGCTCCAGACCTGCCAGATTGGGCTCCGGCAGAAATCGGCAAAACGAGGCATCGCCATCGTTATTCATGTAGCGCCAGCGCAGATATGGATGAGCAAACGGCACCCGGGCCATGACTGGAGCACCCACCATACCGGCAATCAGGGTCGATTTTCCGCAACCAGAGGCCCCAATCACCACAATGCGGCGATCCTGGCTCATCTTCTCAATAGACTCCAGAACCGAAGCGGCAACAGGCTCAAGCGATTCATCATCAATATCTGAACAGAGTTCCACAGCCTGCTGCGCCCAGTAGCGCACCTGACTTTCCTGAACTCTGTAACACCGTTTCAACATGAAGACATGCCATTATAACCAGCAGCTCATAAATTGTCCACCCAAAATCATGTTCATCCCGGAGATGAATCGTAATTTCAGGACGCTGGCGGAGTGGTATACAGAGGTTCCGGAATAGACTCGAGTTCGGCTTTTGAAGGCGGTGAGACCACCGGCGCAGATATAGTATCGGCCGGAACCGGCTGCGACACTGCCGACGCAGCTTCAGAGGACGGTACTTCAAATGCCTTTGGGAAAAAGATTCTGGCCCGCTCACGAGCCTCAGTGATTCCCTGAGCCGTCGGCCTGATACCTGGCACATCATCAAAATTAACTGCGCGCCGGAAAATACGAGGGTCAGTACCAAAAACCATGTACCGATGCACCTGGAAGGGCTGCTCTATTGTGGTGACTTTCTTCTCCATCACAGTAAATGCCAGCTGCACACCGTGATTACTCAACGCCGTTTCCATGGCCGGCGTATGATACCCCCCCGGGTAACAATATGTACTGCAGTTACCAAAAAGAGTCTTCAGCTTATCAACCGCTTCCGGGATTTCCTGCTCCAGCTGCGCCGCATACTCCGGCGAATCTTCGGCGTATCTTTTCCACTGACTGGGGTAAAGATGGCTGGCCGAATGGCACCCCACCGTTGCTCCGGCAGCCTGCATTTCCTGAATCATGGCAGGAGTCATGGACTGTCCCTTACCACTGAGATACGAGGTATACAGGAACAAGGTGAACGGGTATCCATAGGCCTTGAGTACGGGGAAAGCATCTGTATATACACTGCGCCAGCCATCATCTATCGTTATAAGCACACAGCGTTCCGGCAGACAACGCTCGCCCAGCAGCCATTCCTGAAAATCCTGCATGGTGATAACAGTCAATCCGGCATCCTGAATATACTGCATCTGCTGGCAGAAATCTGATGTACGCATACGCATATCGCTCACCGGCTTTGTATTGCTGAAATTATGATACCCCAGCACGGCCACGCGGGTCTGCTCCCGCGGAACGAGGGGCTGCACAAAATCCTGCGTGGTCCAATCAGACTCGGGAGTGAGCTTTATCAACTTGCCCGCAGCTGGTCCGGAATGCACAGGGCGCGGCTCAAGCACCGGATCTTTGATTTCCGCTATCGATTCTATATCTGCAACGGGCGAAGGTATAGGCGCCGGCTCCTGCTCAGGAAGCCCCGCAGACTGCCCAGGTAACGGGTCGACTGCAGGTGGTAACGGAGGCTGCTCAATATTCAGATTTTCACGAAAAGAGGGAAATGCAGCATGGGCAATCTCCGGAGAATCTACAATGACTGGAGAGGAAAGCGGTTGCTGCCCGGTAACACTGGCCCGCACCTGCTGCAGAACAACAGAATCTGCCACTGCCGGGTCAAAATTAACAGCTCGGGCAAATGAGGGCATATCGCTCACCATGTAGCGATTCAGCATAAATGAGGGCGTATCCTGGTCTACTTTTCCCTCGTGCAGACCAAATGCCACTTTGTATCCATAAACCGCCAGATTTTCCACCATTCCCTTATCCGCATAACCGCGAGGATAAGAGAAAGCCTCACATGAACCGAAATTGGAAATTATCCGCTGAGCCGGCAGTCCCAGTTCTCGTTCCGCCATTTTCTGCGAAGCATCCGGGCCGGCAGAATCTGCATAAACCCAGTCGCAGACCTGAGGCCGGGTCATGCTTCGGCAGCCGATACTGGCTCCGGCTTGTTGCATTTCCTGTAGTTTCCCCAGCCCCAGCATGCCGGAAGTCTCACTGAAGGCGCGGCCATCAACAAAGACGACACAGGGAAAACCAAACTCTTTCAAAATGGGAAAGGCTACCGCATATGCAGAAGCATCTGCCTCCTCCAACGTAATCAGCACACAATGCTCAGGAATAGCCCTGCGCCCCTGTTTCCAATCTATGAACTGCTGAAGAGAAACGGGTGTTATTCCCTGTTCCTTCAAATATGACATCTGCGCACGAAATGTGACAGGAGTAATCCCCCGCATTCCTTCAGCCGAAGCGAAGGTACTATACCCCAGCACTGCGACCCGAGACTGAGAACGGACTGCCGGAGCCGACTCAGCTGGCTCGGAAGCAGACAAGACGGGCTGGGCGGTCAGCGGCCCGATGGCAACCACCAACCCCATGACGCAGAGATGTGAACAAAACCGAATCATCTGGTCTCAAGACTAGCACAATGACCGATTTTTGCAAGATTTTCCTTAGCGTCCGGGCACCATTTCAAATGAGAACCCTTTCAGGTACTCCGTCTCAGGAATATTCAGCAGTACCGGGTGATCCGGGCTCTGCCCATGCACATGAGTCTGGCGCAAGGTACAGTGTCCATCAACTGCGGCATCGCAGATAGTCTGGCGGAACAGATTAGAGGTGATATGATGCGAACAACTGAATGTGGACAGCACGCCACCAACCGGCAGCATCTGCATGGCCCGCAGGTGGATTTCCTTGTAACCTCGCAGAGCTCCGTTCAGGCTCTTCTTATTGCGGGTGAAGCTGGGCGGGTCCAGAATGATGAGATCCCACTTCGGGTCGGCACCGTTGCGCACCTTGTCGCTCTCGCGCTTCAGGAAATCAAAGGCGTTCTCTGCAATGGCCTCAATCTGCACCCCGTTCAACTCTGCATTTTGCCGCACAGAGGCGATAGCATCCTCAGAAATATCCACGGCCGTTACGCTGGCGGCACCAGCCTTGGCGCAGGCAAGAGCAAAACCGCCCTGATTGCAGAAGCAATCCAGCACACGGCGGCCGCGTGCCAGCTGAGCCACCTCCTGGTAATTCTGCAGCTGGTCGAGATAAAGGCCTGTTTTCTGACCGGTGGCCAGGTCAATCATGAACTTGATACCGCGCCCCGTGGCCACGAAAGGCTCCGGCTGCTCACCATGAGCCACATATGTCTCCTGCTCAATACCCTCTGCCACCAGCATGGGGGAATCATTGCGCACAATGATGCTGCGCGGGTTGAACAAATCACCCAGAATATCCTTGATAAGGCCCAGACGCTGGTACATGGCCATGGTAAGCGTCTGCACCACAAGCACATCGGCATAACGATCGACAATGAGACCAGGCAGACCATCGCTCTCGCTCCACACCAGGCGCATCATCTCCTCACCAGGCAGCCAGCGCTCACGCAGAGTGGCAGCCTGGGAAATGCGGCGGGCAAAGAAATCGCGGTCCAGGTCCTGCTTGCGGCGGGAGAACCGGCGAGCCACAATCTGAGAATGAGGGTTATACATGGCAGAGCCCAGATAGCGGTCCCGCTGATCCTTGAGTAAAACAACATCACCGGGTTGAGGATTCCCGAATACTGTGCGAACCTCAGTGCCATACACCCAGTCGTGCCCGTGGAAGATGCGCGCCTTCGGCGCTATGATGAGACCTGCCATAACGCGCGCTACCTTATCGCAATTATCTTCGCATGTCAAGTATTTCAAACGTGGCATATATAGACAAAGTGCTTGACACCGCGCCACGCCATGAGTATAATACGCGCGTACAAGTTCCGGTCCGTTATGAGATTGGGGCGGGTCTGAGACCCGCTCTTTTTTTGTATACGGCTCACAATCAACTTATAAATCACAATCAACACAACAAAAGACCATGGCCACCACTGACATTTCCGCCCTGATTGATTTCTACGTCCGCGAAAAAGAACTGACCCGCGAGCGTGTAATTCAGGCTCTTGAGGCATCTTTCATCACCGCCTACTACAAGATGGTGCCCGGTGCAGACCGCATCAACAATATCCGCGCCGTAGTCAACCCTCAGAAAGGCACCGTCAAAATCAAAGCAGAAATGACTGTTGTGGAAGATGAACTGCTGAGCGATGCCTTTAATGAAGTAAAGCTCAGCGTAGCTCAGGCTGCAGGAGCCAAGACCGGCAAAGAATACATCGTCGGTGACACTATCAGCGTAAACATCACCCCCAAGGACTTCGGGCGTATCGCCGTCCAGACTGCTCGTCAGACCATGCAGCAGCGCATCCGCAAGGCTGAGCAGGAGATGCTTGCAGAAGCCTTCCGCGACCGCGCCGGCGAGGTCATCACCGGCACAGTCAAGCGTTACGACAAGGGTGATGTGATTGTGGAAGTAGAAAAGTTTGAAGGTCTGGTACCCCTGCGACAGCGCATTCCCGGAGAGGAATACAACAACGGCGACAAAATGCGCTTCTACGTGGTGGAGGTCCGCGACGGGGTTCGTGGCAATGAGCTCATTCTTTCCCGCAGCCATCCCAACCTCGTGCGCCGTCTCTTCGAAAACGAAGTTCAGGAAATTGCAGATGGTACCGTCGATATCCTGAGCATTGTCCGCGAAGCCGGCTACCGCACCAAGATGGTGGTACGCAGCAACGACCCGAACGTGGACCCCATCGGTGCCTGTGTCGGCATGCGTGGTGCCCGCGTCAAGAACGTGGTAAACGAGCTTAACCACGAGAAAGTTGATATTCTGGAGTATACCGATGATAAGGCAGCCATGGTCACAGAATCCCTGGCTCCCATAGAGCCCATCAAAGTGAATGTAGATAAGGATGCCCATGTGGTGACCGTTGTGGTCGAAGATGACAAAGCCGCAGCAAAAGCCAAGGGCCGCAAGGGGCAGAACGTGCGTCTGACCGCTCGTCTCATCTCATCTCCTGATGCACGCTGGGATGTTCGCGTAGAGGCATACGACGAAAAAGCTCAGGCCAAGAGTCTGGCAAACGAAGGAGCCAGCGAACTGGCTACAGTCCTCGGCATTTCCAACTCCATGGCAGCAGCCATGGTGGCAGCAGGTTTCACAACGGTGGAAGGCATAGCAGAATATGCAGATGAGGAAAGCCTCGTTGAAGCTCTGAATATTTCTGAAGATGAAGCTCGTGACATCATGAGCAAAGCAAAAGCCAGCTGCTGAACTTAAATACCCATAACCCACAAGTTTTTGACACATGGCAAATAATGATGACAAAAAAGGCCCCGTGCTCGATTTAATCGGCGGCAGCAAGAAAAAGAAAAGCGAAGCGCCTAAAGCAGCAGCTCCTAAGAGCTCTGCACCCAAGGAAAGCGCTCCTAAAAAAGCGGCTCTCGATCTGCTCTCTCCCCGCAAGAACACGCGCAAAGCTGCAGAGGCCCCCAAGCCGGCTCCGGCCCCAGCTCCAGCTCCTGCTCCCGCTCCCGCTCCTGCGCCTAAGCAAGAGCCCGCAGCCACTGTTACCCCGGCTGCAGCAGAGGATGCTGGCAAGGTCATGAATATCAAAGCTCCGATATCCGTGGCAGATCTTGCTACCCAGATGGGCATGAAACCCTTCAAATTGATTGCAGAGCTTCTGCCTATGGGGGTATTTGCCAACCCTGGTACAACGCTGGACAGCGACCAGGTGGCAGCACTCTGTGAAAAACACGGATTTACATACGAGCGAGTGCGCCGCGAAAAAGGAGCCGGTGTAAAGGCTCCCGTAGAAGAAATCAAGGAGCCTGAGGCCGTGGCCGTTGAGGAAGAACCTGAAGACGCCCTCAAGGTCCGCACCCCTATCATTACCGTGATGGGGCACGTAGACCACGGTAAAACCTCCCTTCTCGACTATATCCGCCGCACCAAGGTAACAGCCGGTGAAGCTGGTGGCATCACCCAGCACATCGGCGCTTACACAGTAAAGCACGGCGATAACACGCTGACCTTCATTGACACCCCCGGCCACGCCATCTTTACTGAGATGCGCGCCCGCGGCGCAGACGTGACCGACATTGTGGTACTGGTCGTGGCGGCAAATGATGGCATCATGCCCCAGACCAAGGAAGCCATCATGCATGCCAAGGCTGCCGGCAAGACCATCATCGTAGCCGTGAACAAGTGCGATTTACCCGCAGCCGATCCGGTGAGAGTGCGTACACAGCTGATGGAAAATGACCTGATGCCCACGGATTTCGGTGGTGAAATCGAGTGTGTGGATGTATCTGCCCACACTGGTGCCGGCATTGATGATCTGCTGGACCTCCTCTGCCTGCAGGCAGAAGTGCTGGAACTGAAGGCAAATCCCAAGGCCAACTGCCGCGCCTCCATCATTGAAGCGCGCATGGAACAAGGCAAAGGCAGCTCTGCCACAGTCATCGTTCAGAGCGGCACTCTCAAAGTAGGCATGCCTTTCATATGCGGTCCCTACTCCGGCAAAATTAAAACCATGCTGGATGATAAAGGTCAGCGCATCAAGAAAGCCACGCCCGGCATGCCTGCCGAAGTTTCAGGCTTCCTCGAAACCCCGAACGTGGGCGATGAGCTCGTGGAGATGGAAAATGACCGCGCAGCCCGCAAACTTTCCGACGAGCGCCTTGAGGAACTTCGCCAGCAGCGCCTCACCGCCCCCCGTCGTTCCCGCATGGAAGACATCCTCGCCATGATGGGTGACGGCGCCCAGAAGGCAGTGCTCAAACTCTACCTGAAGGGTGATGTGCAGGGCTCTGTAGAAGCCATCAAGAAGGCCATCATGGATATTGAGAGCGAGAAGGTTGAGTGCCAGTTTATCGGCGCTGCAGCCGGTCCTATCTCCGAAAGCGATGTTCTGCTTGCCTCATCATCAGATGCCGTTATCCTCGGTTTCAATGTCAAGGTCGAAAGCAACGCTGTAAAGGCCGTGAAACGTGAAGGGGTACAGGTGAAGATTTACTCCATCGTATACGAGCTGATTGACCAGGTAAAGGACGCTATGCTTGGTCTGCTGGAACCCGAAACACGCGAAACCGTGCTCGGCCATGCCGAAATCAAGCAGGTCTTCAAGTTGAACAAGGGCAAGGCTGCCGGTTCTTATGTAAGCGATGGCAAGATGAATCGCTCTGCCGAAGCCCGCGTGCTGCGTGATGGTCAGGTGGTATTCGACGGCAAAATGTCTACACTGCGCCGCTTCCAGGACGAAGTGGAAGAAGTCAAGGCTGGTCTGGAATGCGGTATCCGCCTGGCAGACTACAATGACTACGAAGTGGGCGATATCATCGAATGCTACTCTCTGGAGAAAATCAAACAGACATTGTAAAGAATCATGGCTACACGGCGTCTAGACAAAGTGAATGAGTTGATGAAGCGGGAAATCGGGACCTTCATTCAGAAGGAGTTCGAATGGCCCGGAACCATCGTCTCAATTCTGGATGTCGAGATTACAGAAGATCTTAAGGAAGGCCGCGTGTGGGTAGGTGTTGTGGGTCGCATGGCCCCGGCACAGGTTATCGAGAAACTCAGCCGCAAACGCGGCGAGATTCAGAAAGCTGTGAGCAAGCGCGTGGTGCTGCGCAACACGCCCAGGCTGACGTTCAAACACGATAATTCTGCTCAGCGCGGTGTCAATCTCGTCAATCTTCTGGACGACATAGAAATGAACCTGCCGAAGGCTCCTCCCCTGCCGGAAGGCGAGTTCGACCCGGAAATCTGATTTTCCACACTATACCCCTATGGCCGGCAAGCTCACCATCAGACGCGTAGGTAATTTTCTTCCAAGCCTGTGTCTGGCATGTATCCTGCTGGTAATAGCTATTATTTCATGGCTTTGCACAGTCGGGATTCCCGGCTGTGCATTGCGTGCTATAGAGGAAGAGGCCGCCAAGGCCGGCATTCAACTCCATATTTCTAAAATCAGGCTCTCACCCAGCTCCGGTTTTGCCATAAAAGCAGAAGACGTGCAAGTAAGCATCCCGCAGCAGGATGCACAACCTGCCGTGTTAAAACTCAGAAAGGTTCAAATTGCATACAGCCTCGGGCGTATGCTGACCGGTCAATTTCGTCCGGTCAACATCCGTCTGACAGGCGGCGGTTTCAATATGCCGCTGAATGCGGATAAGGCATTAAAATTGGAGGATATTGATGTATACACCCTTTTTCTTCGAAATGGAAAAGCAATCAATACAACCCTGAAAGCCAGGTGTCATCATATCGGTCTGGAGACGACCATTCATCTCTCGAATCCAGAACAGGCAACGGCAGATTTCGCGGCTATTTCCCCGGAGGATGAGCACCAGACACCCGAACTGCGATCCTTTGAAATTCCCGCTGCAGCTCATCCCTATATAGAAAAGTTTCTTACCCAGATTGAACAGCAGGAATGGAACGAGAAACGTTTCCCCGTTCTCAATCTTTCTCTCATACAAGGGAAGGACTGGAAAGTCAAATTAACAGCCGATATCCCGGATTACGATATCGGGCATCTGCGCTTCCGCGATGCCCATCTGGAAGCAGCATTCGAAAACCAGGTCCTGACCATTGACCGGCTGAATTTCAGAACACTGGACCCCGACACAACAGTGACTCTTCAAGGGGGATACGACTGCGAGGACCGGGAGCTGGAGTTTTCAACAAAGAGTACAGCACCAGTTATCAGAATCATTTCCAACTATCTGGGCGAAGACACAGATAACATTGTAAACAAAATTCAATCAGTTTCCAATACAACCCCGACCATTGAACTGAGCGGCAGCGCTCGGCTGACTGAAGACTTTGCATTAAACCATGTGAGTCTGCGGGGCAAAATCGAACACCGAAACCTGATGCTTGGCAGCACCGCCGTTAATTCACTCCTGCTGTCATTCTATATGCAGGATGGCCGGTACAATATCGACCGGCTTAATCTGGAGCTGCCGGATGGCCATATCACCGCCTCTGCACGCACCGAAGATGCATCCGGGCATGCAGAAGCAGACATTTCCCTGTCTGACGAAACAATCCTCAACCTCGCAAGAGATTTCTCAGGAGACAGCACCATTTCTCTCCCTGAGGGGCTGGATTTCCCGCAGAATCTTGCTTTGCGTTTCAAGGGCAACATGTCAATACCCGCCTTTGAACCTGGTAAAAGCCGTCTTGAAGATCTGATTCCCACCCTTCACAGCTGTGATATTCAGTTCAACACAGCCGGAGCAACATTTCAGGGAGCCAAAATAGACACTCCCGCTTTTACTCTTCACCTGAAAGGCCTGGACTACAGCGGGCAGGATATCTCCGCGAAAGAGCTCGAAATCGATGCGCTGATTGGTCACGGCGCCTATGCGCCCCAATCCGTAGAAGCTGAAAATGTCCTGGTAAATCTGAAACTACATGACCTGAATCTTGCGGATGAATACCGGGAATTGGAGATTCAGGACGCTGACTTCAGTTTCAGCACAACGGGAGCAAGTATGGGTGAAACCCGCCTCTGCACCCTGAGAGCCACTGCAAAATTATCTGATTTATTCGTCAATACTGCAGATGTAACCAGCAGTCTCCGCTCTGCCGCAGTGACGGCGGCTCTGAATTCAGACACATTCTCTCACGGCGATACAACGGCAGAAAATATTGATTTAAAACTCGATATACCCGAAGGGCTTTGCCTGGCCGACGCATGGAAAAACATGCAGAAAAAAACCGGGCTGCAACTTCAAGTTGAGAAAATCAGCCATGGGGCAGACATCTGTGCCACTGGCACGCAGCTTTCACTCTGCAACATTGCAGAAAACGCAGTGCACATTGATTTAAGCAGCAAGTTGGCAGATGAAGAAGTCATCGTCCAAAGCGATGTTGCACTACAACAGGACACCTTACTCCTTCTGCAGAATATCAGAATGCATCTTCCGCTGGCCAGGCTCAACCCTTTATGGGGTGGCGAACCCCTGAAGGAATTGAAATTGCCCGGCATATTGGACGCTGAAGGCAGCGCCAGCTTCGACACCGCAACCAACACATTGAAAGATTGCCACTTCGGGCTTCAGATACCGGAGCTGCGCAGAGTGTGCAACAATGTACATGTACTCAAGGGAAAGGAAATACCGCTGGCTCTCGATATTACAGGCGATTTCTCAACCGCGGACAATGGAGAAATGAACTACAAGGCCGATGTAAAAGTGCTACACGAACTTGGAGAAATGAGTGTGCACGTTACTGGCAATCCGCTCTCTGATTGCAGAATCACTGGCCGCAACACCATTCCGGTAGGCACCATCAACGAGCTCATCGACAATGTTGATGCCCATTGGATCATGCGAGATTTCCGATGCACGCCCAGGACCACGCGCAACACGATTAACAATATTGATGCCACCATACGGTATGACAAAGGCATATACGTGCATGCGCTTTGTGATGTCGAGCTATACAACCAGGAATTCCTGCTGGGCGCCATACGCGATAAGGAAGATGCCCAGGGCAACCCGACCGGCGAAGAATATCTGCGAACAGACCTGAGTCCTAATCCTTATTCCCGGATTAAGGAAGGTAAGTGCGGAGTGGAGGTACTGGTGCAGTTGGACTGTGTCAGCGAAAATGGCACCCCCCTTCCGGAAAGAATACGAATCAACCTGAATCAGCCTGAACTGACTTATGATAACAGACCCTGGCTCAAACGCATGGGCATTAAAGACGGGGCCGCAACAGGCAGAATTACGGGTGAAGCGGTGCGGTTCAACATCGAAAACAACACCATCTCACTGCACAACCTCAAAGGCACCTGCTACCCGGCTTACGCCATCGGCATGTTCTATGCTCCTATTCAGCATTTCCTGGAAGATGTCATTCTGCATGACCAGGCCTCCGTTGCCACAGATTACTGCATTTTCCCGCTCTCCCGGAACTGCGATGTTCCCATGCAGGGTCTCATCCGCGCAGAAGCCCGTACCGGTGCAGGCTTCCGTTTCCTCGGCACCACGATTCCGTTCCACAATTTCAGCGGGTTTATCAACATAAGCGATGTGGATGTCTATCTGGACCGCATGAATGCCCAAAGCTGGGGCGGCGTCATTGATGGCTCTTTACGTATCGGATTTGCGGGCAAGCATACCACACTGGATGGTTACATAGTCGCCAGCAATCTGAATCTCAAGGAAATCGTAGCATCATACGGCGAAGACTTCACCACCGCCACCTGCAACGGATTCATCCGATTCCAGGCAGAAAAGCCTGAGCTCGATGCACTCCGGGCCTACGGGCAGGTTCACCTTCAGGATGGCATGCTGATGCAGCTCGGCTTGTTCCGTCCCGTAGGCGCGCTGCTTTCAGACATGCCGGGTAATCTGGCAAAGCTGCAACGAAGCGTGATACCGCAGGAAGAAGAAGCCCCCCCCAGCTGGATTGATAAACTGATCAGCGGCATTTTCAATTCCGGCAGCATGGTCATCGACACCATGCAGACCTCTGCCTACGCTCTCCCCTTTGCCAACCATTTCCTCCGCTATGGCATCGATGAAGCCTTCTCCCGGTTTGATATCAAGAACGGGCATCTCATAACCCGGGACATGAAGGCAAAAGGATACAACCTGAATGTCGGCGTGCAGCTCGACCTTGATTTAAATACTCTCACCATCAACGGTGATTTGTGGCCCAAGATTTCCAGCGTACCGACAGCTCTGATATCCCCCATCACCATTCTTTCTGATTATCTCATCGATATCAATATATACGGTGATGTACTCGCGCCGCAGTGGGAATTCGGCCTGAGCAAAAAGCTCAAGGGAGAAGACAGCAGCCTCAGTTCTGAACCACAGCAGAAAGAAAAGTAAGGCCTGAATGAACGAGGATTCCCAGTTACTGGGCATTATACTGAGCGGACTGCACATAGCAGGAGCAGCTATGGCTCTGCACGCGCTGAGCCGTCCGCACTCCGCCCAGGGCACTATCGCCTGGATGCTCGGGCTTTTGCTTGCCCCTGTGGCCACCATTCCCTTTTATCTGCTTTTGGGAGCCAAGCGAATCCACCGCCACACCACCAGCCGCCATGGAAAAGAAAGTATCCAGGCATTTCTGAAAACACACGCGGCATGGCAGGCCGGGGCCTCAACACTAAGCCGGACGCTGAGAAGATGCACGGGCTATGCCCCCTGCACCGGCAACGCCATGCAAATTCTCCAGGATGGTAATGAAACATACCAGAACATGCTTCAATCCATACGAGAAGCCCGGCACTCAATTCTGTTGGAATTCTTCATCATACGCAACGACCGGGTTGGAACAACTCTGCGGCAGATACTTGAAGAACGGGCACGGGCCGGAGTGCAGGTTTTTGTTATATACGATGAAGTCGGTTCCCGCAAACTGCCCGCTGGCTACCTGAAAAGTCTGCGGCGGGCCGGGGTACAGGTCAACTCCATCAACGGCAGACGCTTCTGGCTCAGTTCCATTCTGCGAATCAACTATCGCAACCACCGCAAATTGGTTGTCGTTGATAGCAAGCTGGCATACCTGGGCAGCCTCAACATAGGATTGGAATATACCAGAGAACAACACCGCCCGTACTGGAGAGATACGTTCGTTCTCCTGAAAGGCCCCATCGTCATTCAATGCCTGCTCAGCTTTGCTGATGACTGGAAACGAGCCACCGGGCAGGATATCACCCGGCTGGCAGAAAAACCCGAAGCCGTGGGGCAGACGACATGCCAGCTTGTACCCAGCGGCCCGGAAAACGGCCCACTGAATAACTGGCAACTCACCCTGCTCGAAATGGCAGCTTCCGCCCGGGAGCGAATCTGGCTGGCAAGCCCGTATTTCGTGCCAACCGAAGCGGTGCGCGATGCCCTTTGTGCCGCCGCCATGCGAGGCGTGGACGTGCGCATTCTCATTCCCCGGCGAGGAGACAACACCGCCGCCCAGCTCGCCATGTATACATTTATTCCCCCTATACTGGCAGCCGGGGTACAGATGCTTGCCTACAACCCCGGGTTCCTGCATGAAAAGGTCTGCGTGGTGGATAATGGGATATGCAGCATTGGCACCGCAAATCTGGATGAGCGATCTCTGCGGCTCAACTTTGAGCTCACCCTGCTGATGGAAGACACTGCTGCGGCGGCGGCTGTAGCCGAAATGCTGCAGCAGGACATGAAGCAAGCCACTCAGATTACACCGGCGCACTGGTATAAAGCCCCGCTCTATATCCGGCTGCTGGCAAATTGCTGCAAGCTTCTCTCCCCTGCGTTGTAACATTCGCACCGGCCTGGAGAACAAACCATTTTCTTTCCCTTCTGAACTTTTTTACTACGGACAGACTCGGATACCCGAGGCCCCAACCACTGAACATACAATCTCCGCGCTTGCCAAGTGCCGGGATTCGGGTATAATGGATGCGTAACACATATCAACCCTTAAATCTCATTATGCCTGACGCACGATTCCAACCGCTGCCCGGATTCCGCGATTTCGCACCGCAGGAATGCGCATTCCGCAACTATCTGTTCAACACGTGGCGGCGTGTGGCGCATCGTTATGGTTTTGTGGAATGGGAAGCCCCCACGATTGAATCCACTGAACTGTACCTGAAGAAATCCGGCGGCGAGCTTCCCACTCAGCTGTTCCGCTTCAAGGACCAGGGTGAGCGCGATATTACCGTGCGTCCGGAGCTGACCGCCTCGTTGGGCCGCATTGCTGCAGCATATCAGCGCGAATACACAAAGCCGCTCAAGTGGTTTGAGATTGGTTCCTGCTTCCGCTATGAAAAACCACAGAAGGGCCGCTTGCGTGAATTTGTGCAATTCAACGCCGATATTCTGGGTGAGGCCGGCGAAGGCTCGGATGCCGAGCTGATTGCTCTTTCCATCGACTGCATGCGCGAGTTCGGGTTCACGGCAGATGATTTCGTGGTGCGCATCTCAGACCGCGAGGTGTGGCTGAAATACGCTGCAGACAACGGTGTGGCCGAGGAACGGATACCGGATTTCCTGGCTATCATCGATAAGTTTGAACGAGACCGCCCTGAATACTGCCAGGAGAAACTGGACGCATTCGGCATGAAGCGCGAGGAGCTGGTGAACTTCATAGCCAATCCACCCGCAGGCTGCTCCCCCCGCTATGATGCGGTGCTGGCAGAGCTGCAGGCCCGTGGGCTGGACGCCTACGTGAAGCTTGATCTTTCCGTGGTACGCGGTCTGGCATACTACACCGGTCTGGTGTTTGAGATTTTTGACAAAGGACACACGCTGCGAGCCGTGGCAGGTGGCGGCCGTTACAATGGTCTGGTTTCCACCCTCTCCAATGGCGCCGTGGATATGCCGGCAACCGGTTTTGCCATGGGTGATGCTGTGATTGCTCACCTGATTGAAGCATGTCCGGCGGCAAAAGCCTTGCGCGATGCTGCACTGAAAGCAAGCAACATTGATGTGTGCATGGTGCTGGCAGCTCCGGAAAAGCGCCCGCAGATGCTGGCGCTGGCCTCAGCCCTGCGCGATGCAGGCTTACGCGTCGATTTACCGCTGGCCCCGGCCAAGATGGGCAACCAGCTCAAGCGCGCTGAAAAAATCGGTGCGCGCTACGCCGTCATCATCGGCTCCGAATATCCCGAGCTGGAGCTCAAGAACATGAGCACTCGCGAATCCATGCACGCTTCGCCCAATGGGCTGATGACCGAGCTGCTGGGTGACGACGAGGACGTGTAATCCGTCTGCCGCACATGCTGAGCAAAACCCTGCTGTTTCTGATTCCGGGAATGCTGCTGGTGCAGTGTGCCCCCGCTGTGGTGACCAGTGTACCACTGCCGGAAAAAGCCCGGATTCAGAACCAGCCGGAGCCCATAGTGCATACGCAGGCTGAGCTGGAATCACTGTTTGGCAGCTGGGTGGCAAAGGCTCAGAATCCCATCAATTTCCGACTGGACGGACAGCTCAGAAACCAGTGGCGCCAGCTTATCAGCGAAACGGTCTGGGGAGAGTACGCCCGCCGCTGCACAACCGCATTTCTGGAAACCGGCCAGGTTTCGCTGACTCTGGAATACCGCGACTATGTGCGACTGCGCGCAGGGCTGCGCAATGCAGCATTCCGCTCCACCCTGAGTCAGGACGAGCAGCAGCTATTGGCGGTTCTGGAGCAAACGGCACATGACCTGCTGTCCCCGGGCATGAGCGATATAGAGAAGCTCTGTATCCTGCACGATTTCCTGGTTCAACATTCCCGCTACGATGCCGGCGGTGGCAGTAATATCGCGGACATCCTGTTCAACGGACAAGGTAGCTGCGAGGCTTACAGCGCAACCATGTGCGTACTGCTGGAGATAGCCGGCATACCGTCCCGTATGGTCACCGGCTCCGCAGATGGCGGACCACATGCATGGAATCTTGTCCGAATCGGCGGAGATTGGTACCATGTCGATGCCACATGGGACGACCCCGTGATTGCTGCCGGGCAGAAGCAGGTGCTGTCGCATGCTTATTTCTGCAAGACCGATGCAGAAATCGCCACCACTCATGCATGGTCACGCCGCGCCTACCCCGAATCCGGCAAGATACCGGCTTTGTATTATCGCTCAAAAGGCACCTATTTCTCTCATTTCGATGCGTTCTGGCGCGCGGCCATGGAGGCGTACCGCCGCGGAGAGACTCAGTTTGAAGGCTATCTCACCACATATGGCAGTCCCACGCAGTTCCAGCGCAAGCTACAGCAGGCTGCCACACCGGATACACCTGAAAAAATCGCCTGGACCGGCCCGGAAAGCGCAGCCGGCACAGTCATCGTCACCTTTGGCTCATAGCCCCGCAGCCCGTGCCATGCAAACCTGACCAGCAGCACTAAAGCTCGCAGGGTATCAGGCAGCAAATACCGCTTCAGCATTCAGGGTAATTTCTGCAGTAAAACACCGCAGAGAGAAAGCAGATTGGATAACAAAACGAAAGCTACATCCACAATTTCCGGTCACGGGTGATTTCTAATTCGCTACTTGATATTTGCCTTGCTTGTAGCGCTGAATGGTATATAATAAGCGGAGCTGTTATGATTGAGCAATTACGCAAAAGGCTTCTGGACCGGGACAACCCGGTGCGTATTCATCTTATTGGCGTGGCCGGTGCCGGCATGAGCGGCATTGCACGCATGCTTCTGGAAATGGGACACCGGGTAAGCGGTTGTGACCGCGTTACCAGCGAGGAAACTGAGCGGCTTCAACAAAGTGGACTCAAATTTGCCTGCCCGCATACCGCAGATGCCGTGGCTGATGCCGAAATCGTCATCTACTCAAGTGCCATCCGCGAGGACAATGTTGCCCTGGCTGCGGCCCGCAAACTGGGTAGTCTCTGTCTCCGCCGGGCTGAATGTCTGGCAGCTATCCTGAATAACAAGAAAGGCGTCGTTGTGGCGGGCACCCATGGTAAAACCACGACCTCAGCACTCACGGCGCACCTGCTCCGGGAATCGCGTCTGCGCCCCTGCCACTACGTAGGCGCAGAAATCCCAGTGCTGGGAGCCAACGCTCACTGGAACGCCGACAGCGACTATCTCATCGCTGAAGGCGATGAATCCGACGGCACGCTGGTAAACTATATTCCCGAGCACAGCATCGTGCTCAACATTGAAGCAGAGCACCTTGACTTCTATCGCGATCTTGACCACATCAAAGAAGTCTTCCACACTCTCTGCCGCCAGACCCGCGGTACCATATTCTACTGCAAGAGCGATGCCGGCGCATCCGATGTCTGCAGCCAGTACCCGAACAGCGTCTCTTACGGTTGGCAGGATGCAGACTACACCGCTACCGATGTAACCGTCAAGCGTGGTCGCACGCTCTACACCATCAATCACAAAGGCAGCAAGCTCGGCCGCGTTGAACTGGGTATCCCGGGCCGGCACAATGTACTCAACTCGCTTGCAGCCACTGCAGCAGCCCTGGAAATGGGAGCCGATTTCGCCAGCGTGGCCCGAGGGCTTGCCTCCTTCGCAGGTGCTCGCCGTCGTTTCGAGACCAAATACCTTTCCAAGGATTACCGGATAGTAGATGACTACGGTCACCATCCCACCGAAATTGAAGCCACGGTACAGACGGCTAAAAGTCTGAACCCGGAGCGTCTGGTTATCTTCTTCCAGCCGCACCGCTACACCCGCACCCAGCTTCTGCGCGACGATTTCGGTCGTGTGCTGCAGAACATAGATAAACTTTTCGTAGCAGATGTATACCCAGCCAGCGAGTTGCCCATTCCGGGTATATCCGGGCAAACGATTGTAGATGCAGTGCTCGAGCATGGACCGGCAGATGCCACCTTCCTGCCCACGATGCCTCTGGCCCACCACGTGGTAGGCAACCAGCTTAAACCCGGGGACTTGTTCCTTACCCTGGGCGCAGGAAATGTACACGAAGCCGGTGCCAAAATAGCCAAGGATTTGCGCATACTCACAGAAATGCAGGCAGAATGCGGAAAAGACATCCCTGCCCGTCTGTATGAACCCATGCGGAAACACACCACACTGGGTGTAGGCGGCGTGGCTCAATACTGGGTTGAACCGTCCACCGTGCAGAGCATGCAGGAAGTCGTGAACTTCTTCAAGGAGCGCAACATCCCCGTGCATGTCGTCGGGCGAGGCTCAAATCTCGTCGTGCGCGAAGGCGGGATCCGCGGTGCCGTGGTGCACCCTGATGGTGGAGAGTTTGACAAGCTCGAGCTGCTCAACGCCACCACCATCGTGGCCGGCGCCGGGGTCAAGCTCAAGAAGCTTGCAGCCTTTGCCGCAAAGAACGGCATATCTGGATTTGAATGGATGGACGGCATCCCCGGTTGCGTAGGCGGCAGTCTGCGCATGAACGCCGGTTGCATGGGCGGTGATATGTGGCAGGTGTTCTGCTCTGCCACCGCTCTTGATGAAGATGGTGATGTCATCAGCTTCAAGAAGGATGATATGGAGCCGGCCCGCTACCGCAGTATCCCCGATTTTGAGCACAACATGGTAGTAGAAGCCACCTTCTGCGGCACACCGGGAGATAAAGCCGAAATCGAAAAAGCCATGGAGGAATACCGCAGCCGCCGCAAGAACAGCCAGCCCATGGAACCCAGCGCAGGCTGCACCTTCCGCAACCCTGAGGAAATTCCCGCAGGCAAGCTCATCGATGAGCTCGGGCTCAAGGGGTTCAGCATCGGCGGAGCTCAGATTTCCACCAAGCATGGAAATTTCATCATCAACACCGGCAATGCTAAAGCGACCGATGTTACCGAGCTCATCGATCACATCGAACGCGTTGCAAAAAAAGAACGCGGTATCACCCTGCACGAAGAAGTACAGGTCATCGGCGACCGTGAACCCCAATTCTAAATACTCTTTACCATGAAAGAACTTAAAAAGGACACAAAGATTGCCCTGCTCATGGGTGGCCCCGGTTCAGAGAGAGAGGTATCCCTGGCCTCCGGCAACGGGGTACTTGAAGCCCTGCGCAACGAAGGATTCACCCACGTGACCCCCGTCATTGTTGATAGCGAACGCCCGGTTATACCAGAAGGCACGGAGCTGTGCTACAACATGATTCACGGCACCTACGGCGAAGATGGCGGTCTGCAGACATACCTTGAAGCGCTTGGTATTCCTTACACCGGCGCAGGCTCTCAGACCAGCCGGAACTGCTTTGATAAAGTTCTCACCAAGAAATTCTTCATTGCCGGCAATGTGCCCACCCCGCTCAGCGAAACCATCGAGGCCGGGCAAATGCCCGCCCTGCCTGTACCCTGCGTCATCAAGCCGCCGTGCGAAGGCTCCTCAGTGGGGGTTCATATCGTAACCAAAGCAGAGGATCTGGCACCCGCAGTGGCCGATGCCTCTAAATACGGAAAGGAAATTCTTGTAGAAGAATACATCAAGGGCAAAGAACTCACTGTGGCCATTTTCAATGGCGAAGCTCTGCCCGTGGTGCACATATGCCCCCGCAGCGGCTTCTACGACATGAACAACAAATACCCATCCCTGTACGGTGGGGTCGGTTCCGACTATATCTGCCCGGCCGATATCAGCGCAGAAGAAACTCAGGCTGTGCAAGCTGCAGCCGTAGCAGCCTACAAAGCGCTGAATGTAGAAGTATACGGCCGGGTCGATGTACTGCTTACAGATGACGGAAAGCCCTATGTGCTGGAAATCAACACCATTCCCGGCATGACCAGCGCCTCGCTCTTCCCCAAGGCAGCCAAGGCAGCCGGCATCTCATACGGTGAGCTCTGCACCCGCATTGCAGAAGTATCACTGAACCAGCCGCGCGGCTGAACCACCACCAGCCCGCGGATACTTCATGAAGAAACGGAACCAATATCGCTCCCATTACAACAGCGAGCATTTGTCTAAGGCAAACGTGAAAGTGCTGGAAGCAGCACTTTCCATCAAGCACCGTTTCTTCAGCATTGTGGCCCTGCGCCGCGGGCTGCGACGTCTCCGCAAGTGGGGGCTCTGGCTTCTCATACTCATTCCGATAGCAGCCGCCCTCATCTGGGGCGGCATGACTGCTGTTGAGAAAGCATACAGCCTCAGTATAGACAAAGTGAGTTTTGATGCCCGGCAGAAACTCATCAGCAAGGAACAGGCCATGCAGATTCTTGGCATCGAAGGCTCCATCAACATGGCAGCACTCGATACCGGAGCATTGAAAAAAAAGCTGGAAGAAAACCTTTGCATAGAGTCGGCCCATATCCATGCCGAACTGCCGGATACCCTGCACATCGAAATCAACGAGCGGATTCCCGTGGTTTATGTTGAGCAGGAAAGCGGTGCAGACACAGGCAACCGGGTCCGGTTCTTCATGGACCCCGCCGGGCACCTCTTCCCGGTCATGCCGGAATACCACCGGAATTTCATGGGAGTACCGGTATGGTATCTGCAGCCGGGCGATGTTGCCGAATTCTCAGCCGGTGCCGTGGTAGACGAAGCCAAGCGCCGCCCCATAGTGGAACTCGTGGCGGCGGCAAACCACTACAGCCTCATTGAAATACCTGCCATTCGTGAAATTTTCCGTCCCAAGGACTGGAAAATCATTGCCACGCTGGATGGCGGCGCAGAAGTACTCATGCAGGTATACGACATCAAAGGGCAAATGGAACGCCTTGCCATGATTCTTGAACACTGCCGCGCCACACAGCGCCGCGCGCGAAGCATCAATGTCATTCCCCGGATCAACCCCACCGTCATCTATGCGGCGGAGGCAAAATAAAAGAGGTTACGCACCACGTGAGCGCGTAACCTGTTTTTCTTTTTGAGCTACTACAGACGGGACTCGAACCCGTACGGTATTACCTACCGGGAGATTTTAAGTCTCCTGCGTCTACCATTCCGCCACTGTAGCGCGTTGCGGTGCTCATTCAATCACATTCTGCTCTCTAAGGCAAGAAAAATGTGTAGCAGCCTGAGCGCAGAGCCGCAATTCGCCCGCAGTCGGCAGCGCATCATATTGAGAAGTTAACCGAGCTAGAAAAGCGTTCTGCAGGATAGAATCATGATTGAAGCCCAACAATTTCATGAGGACACGCAAGAATCTTGACTTTATCTCGTATTCATAGTAGACACATAGTCGACAACAGTACATCACCAATATGAAAAAGACGTACATTATGATTCTGGCGGGGCTGGCTATTGTAGGAGCCACGACCACCTATTGTTTCTCCCAGAGCAATCAGGAAATTCCCGTGACCACCCCGGCTCCTGCCGAGGCAGTGGCCACAGCAGAGGCAGCAGCACCTGTTCTCAACATGGACATCTCTGAAGATGAAGCAAAGAAGGCATTCTCATATTTCATCGGCTACCGCTTCGGTCAGGAAGTTTCTGCAGGCGCTACGACTCTCACCATTGATGACTTTGACCAGGATACTTTCTTCAAAGCCCTGGAAGACAGCATCACCGGCCAGCAGCCCTCCATGGACCAGGCTGCAATCGAGGCCGGAATGAACGCCTTTGTCATGACCATGCAGAAGCGCGAACAGGTCAAAGCCGAAGCCAACCTTGCCGCCGGCAAGGCATATCAGGAAGAATTCGCCAAGGCAGATGGGGTAACCAAGACCGACAGCGGTCTGCTCTACCGTGTCATCACAGCCGGCAATGGGCCCAAGTACAACCCTGAAACAGACGGCGCCGGTGCTATCTGCAACGTGATGTACGAAGGCAAGCTGATTAACGGCACTGTATTTGACAAGAGTGCCACGCCCATTGATATGCCTATTGACCGCGTGGTTCCCGGATTCTCCGAAGCTCTCAAGAGCATGCCCGTGGGCTCCACATGGGAAGTCTGCATCCCGGCAGAGCTGGCATATGGCGCTCAGGGTCCGGCTCCCATCGGCAACAACTCCACGCTGATTTTCACCATCACCCTCAACTCCATTTCCAAGGCTCCCGCTCCGCAGATGGACGCCCAGTCTCTGCAGCAGCTTCCGCCTGAAATCCTGCAGCAGCTCCAGCAGCAGGGCCTTGAAATTCAGCCTGATGAGGCTGATACCGCTGAGGAACCGGCTGCAGAGGAACTGCCCGTTCCCGCAGAAGCAGCTGCTGATCCCGCTCCGGCTGAAGCAGCACCCGCCCCTGCTCCGGCTGATTCCGCCGCTATTCCTGCAGCTGAATCTTTCTAAACAGAGAACGGGAAAAATCAGACTTCCACCGCTCCGCAGGCCTGCCTGTGGAGCGGTTTGTATTTCCTGCTTGCGTTCTTATTTATTTCTGATACTATGGCTCGCAGGTGCAAACGGAAGATTCCATGACAAGTCCGAGCGACAACGAGCTGGAAAAGCTCGCTGCCAGCACGCGGCGCAGTCTCATCATGCGCTTGGGAGACTGGAAAGACCAGCGCAGCTGGGATGAATTCTACCGCACCTACTGGAGACTCATCTACTCCGTTGCGTTGAAAGCCGGATTGAGAGAAGATGAAGCATGGGATGTAGTGCAGGAAACGGTGCTGACCATAGCCAAACAAAGCCTCAAGAATTCCTATGACCCGGAACGCGGTTCATTCAAGATGTGGCTGTGGAATGTGACCCGCTGGCGAATCAATGACCAATTCCGCCAGCGCGGCAAATCCCCCCTTCCCCCCGCATCTTCTGCTGAATCGGCGCCCCAGCGTGAGCCCGTGGAGAATGTACCGGACACCTCCAGCAATAATTTCTCGGAAATCTGGGAACGCGAGTGGCAGCAGAACATCATGAAAGCCGCTTTGGAGCGAGTCAAGATGCGCGTTTCCCCCCGCCAGTTCCAGATATTTGATTACAACGTGCTGCAAGGCATGAGCGCCACGGATGTACGCCGCAAACTCGGCGTCAGCATGGCTCAGGTCTACCTGGCCAAACACCGCGTGGGCACTATCCTGAAAAAAGAAATTGCTTTCATCAGGGAACAAGAGAAGTAAGCAGCTGGCCTACTCCTCAGATTCCGGCATACTGACACAGCGGAGAACTTTTCTGGCTTGCAACGGGGCAGGAAAAGCGTAGAATAGCCGCATTAGCACGTTTTCATCATGAGCGCACTCGAATTCATCCGCAAAAATTCGCTTCTCGTACTCATCGTTGTGGCCGGCGTTGGTCTCGGTCTGTTGATGATGGACTACGGTGACCGCGGCAGCATGTTTGTCAAGGACTTCTATATTCAGGTCAATGGCACTGGTTATTCATACCCGGAAACAGCAAATCTGGGTGAAAATGGTCAGAGCTATGTCCAGTCGCTGCACTCCACAACCAGCAGCAAGCTTCGCAACATGTTCGATAAAAACCAGGACGAAGAACTGGACGAAACAGAAATGGCAGCATTGCAGGCCTGGACCACCCAGCACCCCGAATATGACCGTTTCGTGCAGTTCCTTGGCAACATGTACCAGAGCTGGAGCTATGGTTTTGCAGATGACAGCGCCGTAAACACAGCCGTCAACCGCGCAGTTATCCAGGCTCAGGGCGAAGAATTAGGCATTTATCCCTCCAAGGAGCAGATTGACACCTACCTTCAGGCCATGCCTGTATTCAAAAAAGCAGATGGAAGCTTTGACCAGGAATTATACCAGCGCCTCACCGGGTTCCGCAACGGCGCCGCCAATAATCAGCAGGAAAAGGCTTTCCGCAGTGTCATTGCAGACATGATGCTGTGGGAAGCTGTGGGCAACCTCATGACTGAAGGTCTGCAGCAGCAGAACAAAAACTCCAGCGACCTGGTGGATGTGATGAACCAGCAGATGCGCGGCAAGACCGCCTGGCTGGCAAAAGACCGCCTCCCTGCCCCCGCAGCAGCTACGGAAGAAGAAATCAAGGCCTACTGGGAGCAGCACAAGGATAACTACAAGAGCGCAGAGCGCCGCATCATCTCCATCTATACCCTTACCCCGGGCGAAGGCTCCAGCCTGGATGCACTCATGGCCAGCGCCGATGTGCTGATGCAGGATTTATCTCAAGCCAATGGTAAAGGCTTCGATGCCAAACTCGCCGCGGCTGCAGAGAACCCGGAAAACGAACCCTTTACCTACCTCACGGCAGAAAACAAGAGCCACACCACCTTCCCGCTCTGTGCTTTCAGTGATGCACCTGAAGCCATGAAAATACAGGTTGAGCACAATGGCAACACGACCACGCTCGCCGATATTGCGTTCAACGAAGTTGAAACTGCTCCCTCTGTTGCAGAGTTTGAGGCAGCTCGCACAGCAGGTACGGATGATGAGCTGCCCACCATCCGCCAGGTGCGCGGTTACTTCCCCACCAGCGATGGCAAGATTGCATTCCTGCGCGTAGAAGCCATCGAAAAGCCCAGTGTTCTGGCATATGAGCAGGCTAAGGAAAAGGCTGCTGCAGATTTGCAGGCGGAGCGCGCCACAAACGCTCTGGCAGATTCTTCTGCCAAGTTGTACGAAGAGATGACCAAAGCATGTAACGAAAGCGGTATTGATGCAGCCTTTGCCAAAGCTGCAGAGGCAGGCGCCATCGTTGAGGATTTCGGGCCTGTTGGTCTCGGTGCGTTCCACAAGGGACTGCCCATGGGGCTTGAAGTGCAGGCTCTCATCAGCGTACCCAGCGGTAAGCTTGCTCCCATGGTCACCCTGAATGGCGGCGCCCGCATCACCGGTGTTACGGGACGCACTGTGGAAACAAGCCCCCAGTATGCAGCCATGAAATCATTCATGCATATCCCCTCTCTGAATGCACGCCTCCGTGGCAATGTGCTTATCGACTGGTTGCATGATGCCTATACCCGCTACAACGTGCGACTCTCTGAACATATCAAGCTCAACAACCAATAAATATATAGAAACAGAGATTCGTCATGGCACTGCCTGCTCAATCCAAATACATCGTAGGCAATGAGGCCTGCGAACGATTCAGTTTCTACGGTATGCGAAGCATCCTCGTCGCCTATATGACGGGGGTGCTTCTCATGTCTAAAAATGAAGCAACCGAGGTGGTTCACCTCTTCATTGCCTGCACGTACCTGCTCCCGCTGCTAGGGGCCTGGCTTGCAGACCGTTTTCTGGGCCGCTACCGTACAATTATTTCCATTTCTCTGATCTACTGCCTGGGTAACGCCATTCTGGCCATGGCAGATTTCGCCGGCGACACTGAAACCCGCAAGTGGATTCTCTTTACCGGCCTTACTATCATAGCCATAGGTTCAGGAGGCATCAAGCCTTGCGTATCGGCCTTCGTGGGTGACCAGGTGCCGGCAGAAGAGAAAAACGGGCCCACCATGACCCGACTGTACGCAGCGTTTTACTGGTCGATCAACCTCGGTTCATTCTTTTCGTTCCTGGTCATTCCCTGGGTGCGCCAGAACTGGGGCTACAGCTGGGCATTCGGTATCCCCGGCATCTTCATGGCTCTGGCCACACTTATCTTCTGGCTCGGCCGCAAAAAATACACTCATGTATCTCCTACACAGCCGGAGTTCCTGCATGCTCTCTGCTCTCGTATCTTTCAGGGAGCAGCGCGTGCCTGCGAGCGATTCGGGTGTGCGGCTGTGGCCAAGGCCACCAGCACAGCCATCAGCATTGCAGCCTTCGTAGTCATTGCCCCCATCGTGGTGCTACTGGGCATCTGGGCTCACAGCGGAGGTGCGCAGCTGGCTACTCTGAGTGGTGCCGGTGAAACTGGCGCGGCACTCTGCGGGGTGATTTCTCTCCTGCTCTTCATTATTGCGTTGGCACTGTCTGGCTTCAAACTTGCGGCATCCCTTGGCATGAACGGATTCCTGGGACTAGCTGGCAGCATGATTTTCAACAGCAAGGAAGAAACAAACGCCCGTTTCAGTGAAAATGAACAACGCGGGATTCGCAATCTGGCACGCGTGCTCATCGTTTTCCTCATGATTATTCCTTTCTGGAGTCTTTACGACCAGACTGCCTCCACCTGGGTGCTTCAGGGTAAAGAGATGCAAAGCATCGATTTAAGCTGGGGAAACATCAAATTCAGTTTCGGTGCAGAAGAAATGCAGAGCTTCAATCCTCTGCTCATCATGATTTTTGTTCCACTGGTCACCATGTTTGTATACCCGTACATAGGCCGCTGGGGCGCCCCGCTCAAGCGTATGGGCGCAGGCATTCTTCTTGCCGGTATTGCATACGGCGCAGTGGCCGCACTACAGCTGCGTATTGACACCGGCGTTCAGATGAGCATCCTCTGGCAGTGTATTCCCTATTTCCTGCTCACCATCTCCGAAATTCTGGTGAGCACCACCGGTCTGGAGTATGCTTACACCGCTGCGGGTAAAAATCTGAAGAGCATCGTTTCCAGCTTATGGCTGCTCACCAGCACCTTGGGTAACCTGCTGGTGGTGTTCCTCTCATCGCTTGTAGATGACCCCGCTGGCGTGAATGCCTTCGTCCTGTACGGATGCATGTCTCTGCTTGTCGGATTCATCTTCCTCTTCGTGACCAGCAGACCCAGCTTCGCCGCCGAGCAGGAATAAACAAGACATTTATTTCATTTCACAAAAAAAGCGCAATGCACCGATGAGGAGCATTGCGCTTTTTGACAGCAGCTGCTTCAGCGCTCGTTTTCTTTCTGCTCAGCAAGCAGCTCTTCGTACTCCTGAACAGTCTCTTCTATGAAAAGCGTCACGGCAGATGTCATCGTCTGCCCGTAGTAGGCACAGGCCTGCTGAAACTTTGCCACCAGGTCACTGTCTACATACAGTCCCAGCATTTTCTTATTCTCTGCTCTCTGTCTCGGGGGCATGGTATTTTATACTATCGGGGTTGAGGGAAGTCCTAATATCGTGCCGGGCATAATCTTGTGACCGGCAAAAAAGCTTTCGGCGTTCATCTTGCGTGCGCCGCTCGGCTGCATGGTCGTAATCCGGATGGCCCCGCCTCGGCGGCCGCCGCAGGATATCAGCATACCCTCAGGTCCGGCTTCCAGCACCATACCCGGCACTGCATCTGCCGGTTTGCGGATATTGAGGAACATATCCACCGGCGGATAAATCTTGAGCGTCTTATCCTGCCCGCTATGAACCGATGGATAGATTGTATACGTGCCCGGCCAGGAATGGTAGGCGCGAATCTTGCGCGCCACCTGAAGTGCGGGCTGGCTCCAGTCTATCTGGCCATGTACGCGCAACAGTTTGGGCGCATAAGTCATCAGGTTCTCATCCTGCTCTTCCCTCGTATCCACTCCGTCTGCCAGGGCATCTATAGCTTCCAGCAGTGCCTCCGGCGCGAGCCGGGCCAGATCATCGTGCAGGCTCTCTGCGGTCTCGGTACCTCTCAGAGGGATGGTTACCTTGCATATAATATCACCGGCATCCAGTTTCTTCACCACATGCATGATGGTGATTCCGGTCTCGTCATCACCGGCTTCGATGGCTGCCTGTATGCATGCGGCGCCACGGTGGCGCGGCAGCAGAGACGCATGCGCGTTGATGCACGCTATCGCCGGCACATCGATGACCTCCTGCGAAAGTATCTGACCATATGCCATCACCACGACGATATCCGGAGCATATGCCCGGAGCTGCTCCACGGCTGCGGCATCTCTCATCTTTTCCGGCTGAAAAACAGGTACCCCCATCTCCTGAGCCACCACTTTCACACGCGGAGGGGTCAGTTCCATATGCCGCCCCACAGGGCGATCCGGTTGGGTAATCAACGCTACCACTTCACCTCGCTCGGCTAGTGTCTGAAATGAGGGTATCGCTATATCCCCAGTTGCCATCATTACGATTCGCATGCCGACTAAATACCACAACACCGGTGTTTAGTCAAGTGTTATTTAAGTTATCTTTAATAATGGCTTCTCAAATATTTTGGCACTACGTTTTTTCAAGATAATTTGGCTGTACATCGCATCCGAAATAAGGTATAATTCCCGCGCACGGGATTGCTCCTGTATAGAGCACGCAAGAAACTCAGAACAAAACAAGAACCGGACATGAAATTACACCTGCCCAAGCCTCTGTTCACCGCGCTACTGACGATTTTTGCCACGTTTCAGACACTGGCAGCGGAAACCACTGTTTCTTCCGCTTTCGATCTTTCTTATTCCGGAAAGATCTATACACTGGGCAACACCAGCAACAACAACACGCTCTCGCAATACGTAACGGAAACAACCCTGAATAGCGAGAAGCTTTCATGGGAGCTGGCTGATGCGCAAATTGATGCCAACAGTGGCTGGGGAGGCTTGTTTCACCAGGACGAGTACAACACCTTGCGTCTCTCTACAAGCGGTATCAATTACGGCTATAAATTTCAGGAACTCTCACTGGGCGGTATCATAGTCGATGACAATTTAGAGATTCCTGTAGCTATAAGCGCCTTGAACTCTGCCAGGCGAGACATCACCATTGGCACAGACGGCATGAGCTGCAATTCCTACTTCGGTAGCAGCTTTACCTTAGACAACACAATACATAACGGCAGCAATTCAACCAAAGGCGTAACGCTCAAAGGAACCCAGAATTGGTATATTAACAATTCATCTGTCGTCACATTAGCATCAAATCACGGGGTTGAAATTGCAGCTAACGCTACCTGGAACCTTGGCGCAGCTACCGGAGCCAGCGGAACGTTTGTTATAAAGGACGCAGTCACAAACAATGGCACTATCAATGTAAACAACGGAGCTACACTCAACATATACGGGGCTCTGGATAATAATGGTTCTCTGACTGTAAACGAAGGAGCAACGCTCAATCTTGGAGGTTTTGTATCGGGCTCAGGCAGCATTACAGGCAACGGAAATATCAACATCATTATCAACGATGGAACCTTAACGAACTTCAATGGAATCCTCTATACAGGAGCCGATGGGAATAACACTAATGCCCAGCACGGTTTCCTGAAAGGCACGCAAACACTGCAGGTTTTCGATGACGGCAGCTACGATGGCAAGGCCACCATCATAGCCAACTCTGACTACAGCATGACGGATGGCAGAGTTACATACGACAACACAGACAGCAACGGTGTGTTCTATGTCAATGACGAATGGACATACGATGGAACGGTATCTGACGGCGCTACAAAGTTCCAGGTTAACACCGCAGGTACATTGAAATTCGGTACAGGCGATAGCAGCACTTTTAACACCTCTGCTCTTCCGGAAATTCAATTGGCTAATGGTGGCCGGGTCTGGTTCTGGTGCAATAATGACGGAACCAGCAATGACACCAATGATTTTCAGAAAATAAGCGTCCTTGCAGGCACTGGTTCATTCCACCTGGAAGATTCGAATGGTGCAGAGCTACAGATTGGCGAAATATCGGTGAGCAAGGGAGCAGAAATGCAGTTCACAAGCCGCTGGCAGGATTCAGCATTCGATATCCGGAAGCTCACCGGCGAAGGAAGACTCATCGTTACCGGAGCTACTGATGGCAGCTTACAAAAAACGCTGAATGTAAACAGCCTTGCAGGCTTTGGGGGCGATATAGCAGTGAACAAGGGTATCCAGAATTTAACTGTAACCATCCACACAGGCTCTGAAGAAAACACCGACATCAAGTTTAATTCTCTGTATGCGGAAAGCGGGCTGACATCATTTACCTTCTACGTTGAGGCAAACACCACAGTTGGCAATATAGATATCGCCGGTGGCACAGTGAATATGACAGCCGGAACCGATCTTTCATTCAGCAGTGGTGCCATCAGCTCGCTCACTTCCGGCGGGAACAATGCCATTCAACTGGGCGAGCAAGCCTCACTGAACCGTGTAACCACGGGTTCTGTCACCCTCAGCGGCAGCGGTACATATGATATTGGCAGTGGCAACACCGATCTGGGAACAGTGGTATTAAGCTCAGCTGCAGAAAACGGCTGGACCGGCACGGTGAAATTATCCAATGTTTCCGGCGGCAACGATGCCAATAAGAGTTCTTTGGACATAGGCGACACCGTCAATGATCTTGATGTAGATGGCAAGAGCACAGTGGAATTGACCGGAGTGAATGGTTACATCAATACAGGCGATAATAATGGTTCCAATACAAATGGTATTACAAACGGTATCACCGCAAATATCAAGCTGACCAATGCTGCAGACGGCACAGCAGCCATGATTATCACCAATGGTAATGGAGATAGCACTCCGGGTTATAGAAAAGCAGTCATTTCCGGAACCGTCAGCGGAACTGGTGATATTAGTTACCGGGGGTGGAACGGAGCTACAGATAGAACGGCAACTTATCAGTTTACAGGTGATATCAGCAATTGGAGCGGCGCTTTCAAAAATTCAAATAAAGTCAGCGAAAGCGGCAATACAGGTTCAGCGCTGGTCATTTTCTCTGATTCGGCAACGACTATCAATGCCAGCGTGAAAAATGACGGAAACAGCTCTGCTCATAAATTGAGCATGCAGATTGGCATCGCAAACGAAACAGAAACCGATTACACCATAAACGGAGAAGTTATCGTCGATAAGCTGGATATCTTGAACAACGCTACCTTCAATTCAGGGGTCACGGTTTCAGGCGCCACCACACTGGCCGCAGGAAAAGAACTGAACCTGGCAGATAAAGCTACCATCAGCAGCGGCACCATGAACAAGGTGAAGATGAGCAGCTCAGGTATCAGCTCTGCTGCTGCAGATGGCAGCAAAGGCAGCATGAGCAGTGCGAATGTGATTATTCACGAGCTGGGGCGGGATGCGAGCTTCACCATTGAAGAAATGACGCTGACGAACACCACGTTGACCGCCGGCACAAAGGATACCAAGGTATACCTGAGCAATGTGAGCGCTACCAATCTGGCGCTGGCCCAGGGTAAGTTCACGATGGACGTGGCTCCGTCTGTGAGTGCAGGTGGTACAGCCGTAGACTTCAATGCCCGCACCATGACCTACACCATGGGTGTATCCAGCATTTCAAAAGGCAACGCTACGCTTACCCTGGTGGCAGACCCCTCTGCCTCTGCGAGCGGACACTATGGGAGCTATGATCTGACTTTCGTGCTGAGCGGATTCCAGACAGAGACGGCATTTGCCGAAGGTAGTCTGGAAGGCCTTGCCAGCGCCTACGGTATTCAGTTTGGCGGCTGGCTGGGTGAACTGCTGAATAACGCCGCGTCTGCGGTGGTACAAAGCGCTACTCTGAATGAAGGCGAAGGCGCTGCTCAGAGCGCAGCCTCCGCCCCCACTGTGAGCTACGGTGCCGGCAACGGCAGCAATGTGGGCAGTCTGGTCATCACCATCACCGGCCTGAACGTACCCGAGCCCGCCTCCGCAACACTTGGATTGGCCGCGCTTATGATGCTCTGCGCCCGCCGTCGTCGCAAGGCATAAGCCCAGAGAAAAGCTGGCGAGGTGTTGCTTCGGCGTGCCAAGCCTGCTTGCTTGTCTTGTCTCGGCGTAGGCGTAGCCGAAGACGGATGGCACTGGCTGCTCTCGCCGCCCGACGTCGTCGGAAATGATTTGAAGCAGAACGCAGTATCTCCTGCCCGCCCTGGTAATTCCAAGGCGGGCAGCATTATTCATTCTGCATTCCACTTTCCGGAATTGAGACAAAACACAGGTTCCCTTATGCTGGTGGTGACGGAGTTCTGGCAATCAGCAACGCTGAAAGAGAGTTGGAACGACTCATCCCCCGGTCACCCACATGTATCCCGAAGATTATGGGAAAATAGCCCTGAACGACATAAAAGCATAGCGTTCTGTGTGAAAAATCGTAGTGGGGCATCACCTGCCACACCATCGGCAGCAAGCATTCATTCGTCGTTCTATCGGCGTAAGCCGCTAACTTTCAATTCAGCAATCGTAAATTATCAATCGTAAATCCACGTATGCCAAATCTTTGGGGACTCGTATGCCGGTCACCACACCCTGCAGTCATTTTACCGTGGGCGGCTGGAGCGTAGCCTCTGTAGAAGTGCGGCGGGGTCGCGGAAATAGGTATCCAGGAAACGCTGCAGCTCAGTAGCCTCCGGCCCCGGCAGTAGCGGCAGGAGCTCCTCAAACATGAGGCGCGAGGACTCCACCGCCTCCACTGAATCAGCCATGGCAAGAGCGTGCTGGCAGCGGGCCATCATCACCTCAGTGCGGTTTTCCGGCAGAGCCTCGGCCAGCTGCAGATCCAGCAGGCGCCCCATCTGCGGACTGGCGTGCGGCACAGTCTCCCGCTGCGCCAGGAACAGGCTGGCCTGTTCCTTAGCCGCCACCAAAGCTCGCATTCCCGTCACATCAACCGCATCGGCCTCCAGCACAGCCTGCATCAACTCCTCCCGTGGCACGGCAAACGACTTGCTTTCCGGGAAGCGCTGGAAAATACGGAACAAAGTGCGGGCACGCTCTTCCCCCACCTGCCCTGCAGCCTGCCGGAACAACTCAGCAGCCTCGCAAGCTTCCTCCAGCAGATTGCAGGCTTCAGCCACCGTCACATCGCCATTCTGAAAGCCGCCCATCACTTCCCCCTGCGGGTTGATGACCATCAGCGTGGGAAATCCCCCCACTCCATAGCGCCTCGCAATCTCCTCATTGCGGCGCAGCAGAGTCTGGTCAAAACTCTTCCGGTGCGGCAAATCCACCTCCATCAACACAAAGCGGGTGGCAGCAAATTCGCGGAAGGCCGCGGAGTCCAGCACCGAGCGGCGCAAGCGCACACAAGCACTGCACCAGTCGGAGCCGGTAAAGTCTATAAGCACCAGCTTGTTCTCCTTCTCTGCCTGCCGACACGCAGCGGGCAGGTCCGTCTGCCAATCATCTGCAGCCATCACCGGGCTGAGCAGCATAGCGATGGTCATTATCCCGATAGCACGAAACCAAGTGCACCCCCGCATTCCTCGCATCCAGACAAGAACGTTTTTCATCGGTATTGAATTTTGTTCAGCATTCACCACCACCGGACTTTCGGGGGCGTATAAACTCAATAGTCAGCCCGAATCGGTAACTCGAATCCCCGGAGCTGACACGGATAAGATCTTTTATACATGCAACCACCCACCAGACACCCAGAACGAATATGCTCATGAACCCTAATAGCATCAAAAAGACATGAAGCCCACACACAAACAATGAAGCGTAGAACCAGATTGTCCACGAAATGGACGTATTCAGACGGCGGCGTGCATAATCCGCCACCTCGGCATCCGCATCATTCCGCATGAACAGCCAGCAGATAAAAGAAGGCAGACATGGAATCCCGGTAGGCAGGAACAGACCAAGCGCATTGCAGAGCGAACAAACGAGAATTTTATCTCTGGCCTTCATAACACGGAGAACTATAATACATCTTCCAATGAAATGCAATTCTAACAACAGCAGGCAGGCATCATACGTGTCCCAAAGATTAAGCACACGTGGATTTACGATTGACAATTTACAATTGACGAATTGGAAGTTAGCGACTTACGCCGATAGAATCACAAATGAATGCTTACTGCCGATGGTGAGGCGGGTGATACCCCACTACGATTTTTCACAAAGAACACTATGCCTTTATGGCGTTTAGGACTATTTTCCCATAATCTTTGGGACACATGTGGGCAGGCATGGAAGAGCAGATGAAAGATAAACCGCCGTAGCTGCGTAGGCAACTGCGGCGGTCATGTTGATTAAGCTTTTGCCAGCTCACCAGTGGCTCAGGCCTCCTCGGAGGTAGAACCGGTAGCCGTGGTGGTGGTGGGAGCCACGGGAGCGGTAAGCTGGGGCAGGTCGATGATTTCGATCAGAGCCATGGGGGCGCTGTCGGTCATACGCTGGCCGAGCTTCACGATGCGGGTGTAACCGCCCTGGCGATCCTTGGTAGCCTCAGCAACCACGCTGAAGAGCTTGGCCACAACCTTGGGCTGGGGCAGAGTGGCAAGGGCCTGACGGCGAGCGTGCAGGGAACCGTTCTTACCGAGGGTGATGAGCTTCTCCACGTAGGGACGAAGGGCCTTGGCCTTGGCCAGAGTGGTGGTGATGCGGCCGTGGCTGATAAGGCTGCAAGCCTGGTTGGCAAGCAGGGCCTTGCGGTGGGAAGCATTACGCTGAAGCTTGGCTTTCTTTACGCCGTGTCTCATAGTCTTTTAATGTGTTTTTATGTGTTAATATTGTTATTTTGGAATCTTTACTCGTCGTCGTCGTCACCGAAGGCGTCGATGTTGTGGGAGATGAGAGCCTGCAGGTCGGTAGCGCGGGTCTCGTCATTGCTCTCGCGGAGGCGGGAAGCCGGAGCCGGAGAAGCAAGGAGCTTGGCATCGAACTGCATACCGAGGGAAAGGCCGTGCTGCACGAGCTTGTCCTTAATCTCGTTGAGGGACTTCTTACCGAAGTTGCGGTACTTGAGCATTTCGCTCTCAGTCTTCATAGCCAGCTGACCAACGGTGGTGATGTTGGCGTTGTTCAGGCAGTTGGCGGCACGCACGGAGAGCTCGATTTCATTCACGCTCATGTTGAGCAGCTTGCGAAGCTGAGCCGTGTTGGCATCCTGCTCGCCACCGCTGGCCTTGTCGAACTCTACGCGACGGCTGTCAGAGTCCACGAACACGTCGAGGTGGTGACGCATGATGCTGGCGGCCTGCAGCATGGCATCGGCGGGGCTCACGCGGCCGTCGGTCCAGATATCGAGCACGAGCTTGTCGAACTCGGTCATCTGACCCACGCGGGCGTTGTCCACAGAGTACTTCACGCGGGTTACCGGGGAGAAAATGGAGTCAATCGGAATCACGCCGATGGGGCGGTCCTTATCGTTGTTATCATCAGCGGTGTGGAAGCCACGGCCCACGTTCACCTCGAAGTCGCAGTCAAAGATGGTGCTCTGGTCAAGGTGGCAGATAACCTGGTCCTTGTTCACCACAGAATAGATGTGGTCTTCCTGGATATCACCGGCAGTCACCACACCCTGCTTCGTGACGCGAAGGGAGAGGGTACGGGGTTCTTTGCCATAGTGCTTGAACTTGACCTTCTTGAGGTTAAGGATGATTTCGGTCACATCCTCCACCACACCGGGAAGAGAAGTGAACTCATGCTGGGCACCGGCGATACGCACGCTGGTAATGGCAGCACCCTCCAGGGAGCTGAGCAGCACGCGGCGAAGAGAGTTACCAAGAGTATGACCAAAGCCGGTCTCGATGGGCTCGGCAATGAAGGTTACGTGATTGGCATCCTCCGGGTCAACAACGCGCTTAAGCGTGTTCGGAATCTCGAAATGGGCCAGCTTGATGGGCCCCTGCTCCTGAATGATTTCGTCAGACATAATGGTGTTTTTTTGTGGTCGGGTTTCCCTCCATGCGGGCTCTGCTTCCTACGGAAAGGGAGGACCAACGACCGGATTTTTAATAAACCCGCGCGGGGCAAAGGATACAGCTAATTTCTTCTCTTAGCAAGCCTTTTCTGAGAAAATGACAACTTTTGTTCTGTTTCGCCCTGATATCGGGCTTATTTTATACGCTTCTGCATCATATTCCGGAAGTAGTCCGGCTACGTGTCCGTGGTATACATATTACGCCATGCGCCTTTTGATGCTTGCAATTCCGCATGCCTGTGGGTAGAATAGCCTCATCGTATGAAGACATGTCTGGGCAGTCTGCTGTTGGTTCCCGTAATCCTGGCTCTGGTGATTACGGCAGTGTACCACACCTCGGTCAATTCTGAATTGCAGTTTGAGCCCAGAGATACCAACGCTCAGTATATCAACACCGCTCGCTCATACAGGCCTCAGATAAAGGAACCGCAGAAACCGGCTGAGGCTCCCCCTGCTCCGACCTCTCCCGGGCAGAACAATCAGGCACCGGCCGGGGCCGTACCCGGACTGGTGGATGATGATGTAGCAGAAGAGGTCTGATTCCCTCCGCGCCATGAAATGTAGTCCATGCCAGCGACCAGTCATCGGCTATACCCTGGGAGACCAGGCTGGAATCGGGCCGGAAATCATACAGGCGGCTCTCGCTGCCATGCACGGTGAGGAGGCAGATTTTCTCCCCATGGGCACAGCCATAGAGGCCACCCCCGGGTGCCCCACCCGCGAAACAGCCTATGCCGCATTCGAACACCTGGAAGCGGCTGCCGCGGCTCTGAAAGAAGGTAGAATCGATGCCGTCGTCACCGCCCCGGTGTCCAAAGAAGGTCTGCACAGTGTCGGATTCCAATTTCCCGGGCAGACCGAATTTTTTGCAGACAGGCTGAATACCCCGGACTTCGCCATGTGCCTCACCGGCAAGAGGCTCACCGTTGCGCTCGGCACTATTCACACAGCCCTGGCCGATGTGCCGCGATTGCTCAACACAGAGGAACTGGTTCGCATCGGCTCCCTTCTGGCCGATTTCATGCGCCGCAGTGGCAAAACATCCCCGCGCATAGCGGTGGCGGGGCTTAACCCCCACAATGGAGAAAACGGAGCTTTCGGCAATGAGGAACAATCTATCATCGCCCCAGCCGTTGCGCATCTGCAAGCAAAACTTCCCTGGGCTTCCTTTACAGGGCCCTGCGTTCCTGACTGCGTATACCGGGATGCGGCCATGGGCCAGTTTGACGCCATCCTTGCCCCTTACCACGACCAGGCTCTCATCCCCCTCAAGCTTCTCGATTTCGACAACGCTGTCAATGTCACCCTCGGGCTTCCCCGCTTCCGCACCAGCCCTGACCACGGCACCGCTTTCAGCATCGCTGGCAAAGGCATCGCCAATCCGGCCAGCACCATCCGCGCCTTCCAGCTTGCTCTCGCATGCGCCCGCGCAAATTGATGCAAAGACAAAAATTCAGGAAATTTTAACTAATTTTCACACGATTTTTCTCGTGTCAGCCCCTGCCGGCTCACCTCATTTGCTCCATGTCGGCTCTAAATTTAACTTTTCTTAAACAAAACCGCTGATTCGCGCACAAAAACAGGCATTTCAGCCCGGCACAAGGGTCGCGCGCGCGAGCGCGATACCCGAAACACGTCATATTTTTATCATTTACGGGCATAAAAAACGAAACAGTCTTGACACCACTTACCCCCGCTTACTCATAAAACGCTTGTCAAAACACCTGTTTGTGTGCTAGTATCCCCCGCACATACCGCTGGCACCTGCACAGCGGGCACTCAGAGTCACGTATCACCTTCACCACAAATTTCATGCAAAACATCTTCACAAAGGCACTCAAGCTGGCTGCTCTGACTTTGGCAGCCCTCACCGGGATGCCCGAGGCGCAGGCCGCCTATAACCCTGACGCCACCAGCCGGGATTTTGTTTCCCCGGCTCCGCCCCGCCGCTCCGCCATGCCGGATCGCCGTCTGCCCAATCTGGGCCGGGACAAGCACTCATTCCCGTTCTATCATCCCCGGCAGCTCAACCGGGTAGTGCGCACCACCGCCTACACGCATTCAGAAAGCGACCACGTGGGCTATGGGCCAAAAAACGCCATCGGAACCTACCTGAAGTACGGCAGCCGCGTGCGCAGCGCTGCAGCAGACTGGTCCGTCTACCCGCTGGGAACCAAGTTCAAAATCAAGGGCCAGCCGTATATCTATGTCATCGATGACTACGGCAGCGCACTCGTAGGCACCGCAACAATCGATATCTACCAGCCGAGCAAAGCACTCATGCGCCAGTGGGGGCGCCGCGTGGTGGAAATCGAAGTTATCGAGTGGGGCTCCTCCCGCCTGAGCATGGAAAAGCTTGCAGACCGGCGGGCCTACTCACACTGCCGGCAGATGTACGCCGCCCTGCAGGAGCAGAGCCGCCACCGCAATACAGCCAAACGCTGATCTGCCGAAACAACATAGTTTCATTTCAAAGCAGGCTTGCAGTTCACGCTGCAAGCCTGCTCTGCATACCGGAGCCGCGCGCGTAGCGGTGAAAAAACAGAAAACCCGGAGTTGTGACTCCGGGTTTTCCTAGCATCCCCACGCGGATTCGAACCGCGGTTCTATGACTGAGAATCATATGTCCTAACCCCTAGACGATGGGGACATGGAGTACGAGCGGAGGGATTTGAACCCTCGACCAACGGATTAAAAGTCCGCTGCTCTACCGCTGAGCTACGCTCGCACTTGTACCGCACATGACGGCGAGCAGATATTACAAGCAAGCCTGGTCAAAGTCAAGCATAAAACTGAAGAAAGGCGGAAAAACATGGACAAAACATGGCATACATGCTATACAAGGTACATGCAAAACCGCTACATCACGCTTGCCTTACTGCTGGCCCTGCCCCTGTGTGGCAAGGGGCGGCAGAACAAACTGCTGAGCGAAACGCTCAGCCAGTGGGATGTAGAGAGCATGTATGTGCAGGCCAAGGCCATGCTGGAAGACCGCTCCATCCAGAACGTGGAAACGGTGCCCATGCTGCTGGAAACCTGCACAAGAGAAAACCACCCGGAAGCTGCAAGACTGCTTCTGGATGTATACGAGGGAAAATTCAAGGGGCTGGCCGCCAATCCTCAGAAAGCCAACCGATTAGCCAGGCAACTGGCCGAATCTGCCCGGCTCGACCACCAGGTCCCCGGAAACAGCAATATACGCACGGAAGCCATGTTCCGTCTTGCCCTCTATCAGGAAAATGGCAACGGCTGCGAGGTCAACAAAAAAGAAGCCTGCGAATGGATGAACCGCGCCGCGCGCCGCGGAATGCCGGAAGCCAAGGTGGAACTGGCACGCATGCTCATGACCGGCACCGGCATAAAGCAGGATGCCCGCCGGGCCTGGCAGCTGCTGCACAGCCAGGCAAGAGAAAACCCGGGTACTCCGCATCTCTTCTTCTACATGGGCCACATGTGCGCGCAGGGTATCGGCATGCCGAGAAATGCCCGCATGGCTTTTGAACTATTCCGCATGGGCGCCCGGCTGGATGATGCACGGTGCCTGAACAACCTGGGCGCCATGTTTGAGCAGGGCTATCCCACCCCCCGCAGTCCGGAAAATGCCCTGAGACTCTACAGAAAAGCAGCCAATCTCGGCAATCGCGAAGCTTCTGCCAACATGCAGCGCCTGGCTTTCAAGGAAGGAGTGCGTGCGCAGAATATCAGCTCCACCCCGCCCCGAGTCAGGGTAGATAACGCCACCCTGCACATCATCAACGCCCTGCCCGTCTCCGAATACACAAAGGAGCGCCTTCAGGGCTGGCTGTTGTCAAACCCTGACCTGAACGACACCTGACCCATGCACCCCATACGCCAGGCCCTGAACTATGCCGCCTCCGCGCTGGGATTTTCTGCCATCGGCGTAGCTGATGCCCACGCCACGCAGAGCAGCCATCTGGAGCAATTCATTGCCGAAGGAAAACACGCCGGCATGGAATGGCTGCTGCGCCACCTGCCCGCCCGCATGAATCCGGACCTGGTTCTGCCCGGGGTACAGCGCATCATCATGCTCACCTATGAATACCCCCGCTGCAGCACCCGGACCGCAGCAGGAGCCGTGGCGCACTACGCCCAGGGAGACGATTACCACAAACTGCTCGCAGGAAAGCTGGCAGACCTGGACGAAACCCTGCAATTCTACGGTGGCACCCAGCGGTGTTTCTCTGACAGCGGCCCCGTGAGCGAGCGTTTTTTCGCAGCACAGGCCGGACTGGGCTGGATTGGCCGCAACGGGTTGCTGATTCGCCCGAAGGGTGGTTCCTATTGCTTTCTATCCTGTATACTGACCACGCTGGAGCTGCCGGTGGATCAACCGATGCGCAACCACTGCGGCAACTGCCACCGCTGCGAGCAGGCCTGCCCCACGGCGGCACTGAATAACGGCTGTTGCGACGCCCGCCGCTGCTTATCCTACTGGACCATTGAAGCAAAAGATTCCATGCCGCAGGAAATAGCAGCAAAACTCGGTCCGCACCTGTATGGCTGCGACGCCTGCCAGGAAGCCTGCCCCTGGAATAACACCGCTCCCCCGCAGCGCATCGACCCGCACCTGCTCATGCCGGCCCGGCTCCGCACCCTCACCGCGCAGAGCCTTGCCGCACTGGATGAGCCCGGCTTCCAGCAGCTCTTTGCGCTCAGCCCCATCCGCAGAATCGGGCTTACGCACCTGCAGCAAAATATAGAGAACGCCAATTTTTGAACAAATAACCGTTTCACTGCATCTGAGCTGAAAGAATACAATGATACCATTCACCACTATCCTCGCACAAGCCAGCTACTACTACGGCGGCACCAATGATTTTTTCTACGGCACCCCCGCCACCATGGGCATGTACAGCGGCGCCACCATGGTCGGTCTCATTCTTGTACTCATAGCAGCCCTTATCGGCGGCGCTGTGCAGATGGGCCTCAAGAACGCCTTTACCCAGTATTCCCAGGAACCCGCACCTCTCACCGGCGCAGAAACCGCCCGCCGCATGCTCGCACAGCACGGTCTGGGAAACATTCAGGTCATTTCCACCCCGGGGCGCCTGACGGACCATTACAACCCCATGGACCGCACCGTAAACCTGAGCGAAAGCGTGTATAACGAAGCCAGCGTGGCCGCCATGGCGGTGGCTGCCCACGAATGCGGCCATGCTGTGCAGCATGCCCGGGCCTACCCCTGGCTGGGGCTGCGCTCATCACTGGTCCCCATGGTGAACATCGGCTCCCGCCTGGGGCAGATAGTGCTCATGGTCGGGCTTGGACTGCAGGCCATGGGCAGCGGCACCACCATAGCGTGGATTGGTCTTGCCCTCTACGCCACCACCACCCTGTTTGCCCTGGTCACCCTCCCGGTCGAGTTTGACGCCTCGCGCCGTGCCCTGGCATGGCTGAGCAGCAGCGGCCTGGCAGACCGCGCCATGCACGGCCAGGCCGGCAATGCCCTGCGCTGGGCCGCCATGACCTACGTGGCCGCAGCGCTTTCCTCGCTCGCCATGCTGCTTTACTACGCGTTCATCCTTCTGGGCCGCATGAACAACAACCGGGATTAACCCATGAACCGCCACGACCTGCAGGAACTGGTGCGCCACCAGCTCGGCGGCACCGCCACCCCCATGGCCGCCCAGCTGGCACTGGATGCGGTGCTCCAGGCCATGAAGGACGGTTTGCGCCAGGATGGTGAAATCCGACTGGCCGGTTTCGGAACCTTCCGCGTGCAGACTCGCGCCCCACGCCGCCTGCTCTGCCCCGGCAGCAAGGCCCCCCTGGTGCTGCCCGAGCGACAGGTAGTCACCTTCAAAGCTCGCTGAGCATTCATCCGCAACCACACTGCAGCAGCTTATTGCGCTATTCCCCGTTATTGAAAACAGGACAAGCGGCTCTTTCTGCACACCAAAACGGCGCTTTCCCACCCGAAAGCCAGGTTCTTCGCTAATTCGGGTCAAGCGCAAAAAGTTGGGCTTGCCCCCTGAAATTCAGACACAAAAAAGGAGCGGTCGTTACCTTTTTGAATTGGTTACGACCGCTCCTATAATAGCCTTTGAGAAGGGTACGGCACTTCGTAACTAAATGATATTGTACCTGTTACAAAGCAGCTTTAATTTTACCCCCTTAACGCACAGAAATCGAAAGCCCCTGCTTTTTATAAGTGTTTACTGCCTTATATTTAATAGATTGCGTGAAATAAGAGCAAGTTATATCCCTAAGTTATCAAGATCCCCCCCCTTTGAGAGGGGTACGGCAACCCGCTGTTTTGTACATTTTATCACCCAAAATCAAAATACCTTTCCACATCCTGCGAACACTTTCTCTATATCTATTTCGATTACAGCCCGCGATAGTGCGCACGAAATAAAATAAAAGGTAAAAGAAAGAAATTGGGCTTTCTTCATCATAATATTTCAACCACATAGATGTAATATGCCTCTGTCAGTAAGATATACTGACAGAGGCTATTAGATAAAAATGGCCGACCATCCTTAGAAATTAATTTGGATGGGAGGCAAATTTTGTAAAGGTTTTGTCATCCCATTTAAGGCCTCAAATATTTTTATGAGGGCATCTTCCGAATCGTTATCGCCATTTAGGCCTCTGCTAACAGCATTCTCCAGATTAGTATGCATTGCATCTAATTGAGACTTCGTCTGAGAGATATATTGCATTTGAGCAGACTTGTACTCTAAGCCACACGACGAGCAGTTCGAGAGATGATTGTAGAGATTAGCCCAAGCCTGCAAAGCAGTGTTTACCTTACCTAATCGACATAAATATTTCTCTTTGTTTTGTTGAGATTTCACAAGCTCGTTGTAGCTTGCTTCGTACGCAACATTAAGCAAATGTGCAGTTTCGCAAGGACAAGACGATAGAAACTTCAAGGCTAATTCATTTCCTTGCTCTGCCGCCTTTCGGCCCCACTTGACTGCTTCCTCATAGGATTGACTGACGCCTTCTCCGACAAAATAGCAGCGGCCTAAAGACATTTGCGCATCTGCATACCCTTGCTCTGCAGCCTTTCTATACCACTTGACTGCTTCCTCATAGGATTGACTGACTCCTTTCCCGGCATAATAGTAGCACCCCAAATAGAATGGCGACTCGGCATTTCCTTGCTCTGCAGCCTTTCGAAACCACTTGACTGCTTCCTCATAGGATTGACTGACGCCTTCTCCGACAAAATAGCAGCGGCCTAAAGACATTTGCGCATCTGCATACCCTTGCTCTGCAGCCTTTCGATACCACTTGACTGCTTCCTCATAGGATTGACTGACGCCTTTCCCGGCTAAATAGCAGACCCCCAAATAGAGTTGCGACTCGGCATTTCCTTGCTCTGCAGCCTTTCTATACCACTTGACTGCTTCCTCATCGGATTGACTGACGCCTTTCCCGTCTACATAGCAGCCCCCCAAAGCGAGTTGCGACTCGGCATTTCCTTGCTCTGCAGCCTTTCGATACCACTTGACTGCTTCCTCATAGGATTGACTGACGCCTTTCCCGACAAAATAGCAGCCCCCCAAATAGAGTTGCGCATCTGCATCCCCTTGCTCAGCAGCCTTTCGAAACCACTTGACTGCTTCCTCATAGGATTGACTGACGCCGTACCCGGCAAAATAGCAGTACCCCAAATTGAATTGCGACTCGGCATTTCCTTGCTCTGCAGCCTTTCGATACCACTTGACTGCTTCCTCATAGGATTGACTGACGCCTTTCCCGGCTACATAGCAGTACCCCAAATAGCGTTGCGACTCGGCATCTCCAGCTTCAGCTCTAGCTTTCAATGCAGCAAAGGCTGTGGTATCACCTTCTTTTGCTTTAGCCCATAAATCGGAAGTTTTTACAGATGCCTCACTTGCTATGTCGGATCTGTTCTCACCACTCGCATCCTCCTTAGTGAAAGCATACCAGGAAACACCTGCCAAAGCTATTAATGAGGCAGCCAATGACACTTTTAATAACTTTACACTCATAACTTCACGCAGTATATCACTATAGGTCGAGAAAACAAGTTTTTTCGCTGCGTCAGATTTTGTGAAATGTGGATTTTTGGGGTGTGTACAAGCTTTTTATGGGTGGTATTATTTGTTTATCGAGGACTTGCGACTTTTTCATACTTTATAGGATTCTACCCGTTCCCCAAGCCGCTTGCAAGCAAGCGGTTCCCTCGCAGAGGTGTCTGCCCTCCTCGTCTCGGCGTAGCCCGTAAGGCGAAGACGAATCGGTGCGAGTTCGAAGCTATACGAAACAAGGAGCAACATTGTGCCACCGCAGCCCCGGCGGGGTTGATTCGGGCTCGCCTCACGCGCCCTCACCCCTGACGGGGCAAACCGCGTTGCGGTTTGTCCAAGCGGGCTTACCGCTCGCTGTGCGAGCGCCCAGACGGGGCCGTCGCCCGCTTTCCAACTTCGTTCTCGCCCCGCCTGAGCGTAAGCACAAAAAAAGCGCACCGAAATGGTGCGCTTTTTTTGTGCTAGGGCCGGTGGGGTTCGAACCCACGACCAAAGGATTATGAGTCCTCTGCTCTAACCGCTGAGCTACAGCCCCGCCGAGAGTGTACAGAAGAGGCAGGAGAGAAGCAAGCGAAAAATGCTATTGTTTTTGTCATGCAGACAAAAACGGGATTTTAAACCGACCAGGGTGAAGCGTTATAGGCGGCATCGATGGCATCTGCCAGAAGGTTGCGCACCTGGGCTACGGCCGGGATGCCGATAATGCCGCGAGGGATGTTGCTGCCGGCATCTTCCTCATAATCAAAGATGATGCTGCCGGAACCGTCTGCGTGCTCATCGACCTGCTGAATCATGCCGAGCATGAGAAACCACTCGCAGCAGCTGCCATCCGGTGCTATGGCGAGTACGCGGCCGGGGGTGATGGCATAGAGGGTGCTGGCAGAGGTAAACTGTGGTGCTCTGCGGAACAAGCGGATGAGAAATGAGCCCCTGCCGGAGGCAGCACCGCCCACGACGGCGCTTTTCCCCAGCCAGAGCGGTTCTTCACCTGGGCGGAGCACTGAGGCCAGGCGCGTTTGTTCCTCAGGGGTGAATGCAGGTGGGGGACATGTCATCGCAGGAAGAGGCGCAGCAGGCTGTTTTTAAGTTTATTGTACGGCTGGTAGCGGAAAGGAAGGTCAAGCCAGTTGGCTTTTTTAAGAATGGATTTGAAGTGGGTAAAGGTATCAAAACCGGTCTTGCCGTGGTAGGCGCCCATGCCACTATCGCCAATACCACCGAAGGGAATGCCATGAACGGCGAGGTGGATGATGGTATCGTTTACGCAGCCGCCGCCAAAGGACAGGTGCTCGGTAAATCGCTGCTCGGTTCCTTTATCGGTGGTGAAGAGGTAGGAAGCCAGGGGCCGCGGGCGGGAAAGGACAAAGGCTTCGACATCCTCCCACTTATCCCAGCAGAGCATGGGCAGAATGGGACCGAAGATTTCCTGCTGCATGCAGGCGGAATCCGGGGTCACGCTATCGAGCAAGGTGGGTTCAATACGCAGGGTTTCTTCAATTCCCTGCCCGCCGACTATGGGAGTGGCATCATCCATAAGCCCCATGAGGCGAGCAAAGTGGCGCTTACTGATGATGTGGGTAAGATTTTCATTCTGCACGGGGTGTTCCCCGAGCATTTCTGCGACTGCCTCGCGGAACTCGGTTACGAAGAGTTCCTTGCAGCTGCGATGAATCAGCAGATAATCGGGCGCGACGCAGGTTTGCCCGGCATTGAGTATTTTGCCGAAGGCTATGCGGCGGGCAGCCACTTTGATATTGGCAGTAGAGTCCACGATACAGGGGCTTTTGCCACCCAGTTCCAAGGTAACGGGGGTGAGGTTGCGTGCGGCGGCATCCATGACATGGCGACCAATGCCGGGGCTGCCGGTGAAGAAGATATAGTCGAATTTTTCCTCCAGCAGAGCGTTGGAATCCTCGTGAGTGCCGAGGACGACCTTGACATATTCCGGCGGGAAGATGCTGCTGAGCATTTCTGCCAGCACCGATGAGGTGGCGGGGGTGGTGGAAGAGGGTTTCACCACGCAGCAGTTTCCGGCAGAAAGCGCCGCAATGAGCGGATCCAGGAACAGAAGGACCGGGTAGTTCCAGGGGCTCATGATGAGCGCCACGCCATATGGGTCTGCTTCTACCCGGCAAGAGCTGGGGAAATGCGCGAGAGAGGCCGATACACGGCGCGGAGCACTCCATTTACGGATATGCCTGAGGGTATCGCGCAGGCTGCCCAGCACGAGCCCGATTTCGCACATATAGCTTTCTGTGGCGCTCTTTCCCAGGTCTGCGTGCAGAGCTTCAGCTATGCGCGGCTCCCACTCGCGGATTGTTTTCTGCAGCTTTTTGAGAGCGCGGATGCGGAATTCCACATCCCGGGTGACATGGGTAAGGAAGAATTTACGCTGATTTTCAACAATCTGGTGCATATCAATAAGCCTCGTTGAGGATTTCTATAACTTGTTCTACACTGGCAGCACGGGGATTCACAATGAGCGCGCCATCATTCACGGCAACCTCTGCCACGCGGGCAAAATCTGCCTTATCGACCCCGGCATCTCTCAGCGTGAGCGGTAATCCGCAGATATCGTTCAGACGGCGGGCAAGTTTTTCCACGGCCTCAATGGCAGCAGAGGCCCTCATATCTGCCTGTGTATTCATGGCGGCATCCATACCCACCAGCCAGGGAAGAAGCTCGGCATAGGCAGCGGCAGAATGCCCCAGGTTGTACCGCATGACATGCGGCAGCAGAATGGTCATGGCCACGGCATGCGGCACATGGCACACACCGCCCAGCGCATGCCCGATGGCATGCACAGCTCCGACCATGCTGTTCGAGAATGCAATGCCGGCCATAGTGGAAGCCACGGCCATGGCATATCGGGCTTTCTTGTTGGACCCATTGCGGGTGGCTTCCTCCAAGTTCTCACAAATCATGCGGATAGCAGCCGTACCGTAGGCGGTGCTCATCGGGTTTGCCTGCAGACAGGTGCAGGCCTCGATGGCGTGCACCATGGCATCGAACCCGGTGCTGGCGGTGGCCTTGGGCGGCAGACCTGCCGTCATGCGGGGGTCTATCACGGCGGCATCCGGCTGCACAAAGGGAGAAAGAAACTCCATTTTCACCCCGTTTTCATCGTTGCGAATCACAGCCACGCCGGTGCACTCAGACCCGGTGCCAGCGGTTGTGGGCACCACCACAAAGGGAATATACTTGCCGCGCACCAGATTATCCACCCCGCCGATGGCGAGGATATCATCCGCCTCCTGAGAAAGCACCAGGCGCACCCCTTTGGCGGTATCAATGACCGACCCGCCCCCCACTGCCACCAGTGCATCGCAGCCACTGCTGCGGTACAGGGCGGCTATATCATTCACCACCTTGAGGGATGAATCCACCGGAATATCCGTAAATGTGCAGGCCGGTGTGCAGCCCTCTGCCATCATGGCATCCACCACCATCTGCATGGTGCCTATTCTGGCCAGCACAGCATCGGAAAGCAGCATAGGTGCCCTGGCGCCCAGATGCTCCAGTTCATTTGCCAGGCGCTCCAGCGCAGATTCACCGCAAAGAAGCTTTACCGAATTGTGAAATTCAAAATACTTATTCATAATCAATTATAGCGACCAGTGAGGAACCCGCAGAGAATGCGTCCATACACCCGCAGCGGGTTCACCTGCAAGTCCGGTATGTCGGTTAAAATATGTTTTGTGATAAACTTCGGGAAGAGGTACCCCTCCACCAGGTTCACCAGGCGGGCAAGCCGCATCACATCCGCAATCTCGCCCTGCATACTGAAAGCATGCTGGGCATATGCCTGAGCGAGCCCCATCTGCCCAGTGAACATACGGAAAGCAATACCGGTCGATTTGAGGCGCAGCGCGCAGACGGGTTTCTCTAGATGCGCCAGGTTATGCAGTTTCCCCTTCTCCCAGCGCACATAAAGGACAGGAGCCTGATACCCAGTCTGTAGAGCATAGCTCATACCCTCGGGCATCCTGTCAAATTCCTCACGCACCCGCGAATCGAGGGCATAAAGCTCGACCAGAGCCGCATGCACCACCCGCAATACAAGACCTACGGTCCATTTCTGCAAGTTGAGCTTCATAAAGTTTTATTCACCACGCTGGGCTGCTGCCCGGTTCAAGCGATCCATCATGGCCATACCCAGTCCGATTTTCGGCAACTCCTCGGCCACAATCACATCGACTGACTCGCATTCATCCATGGCGCGCATCACGGCGAAAAGGCGCACCGCAGCTTCGGCCAGGCGCCCGCTGCCAGGAGAAAGAGGCATGATTTCCTCCCAGCAATCCTGCTCAGCCAGCGGCGAATCCCCCTGGTAGGAAATCAAGCCATAGCGCACCCCTTCCTGCGGGATAAATTCGACCTTGGGGTCATGCAGCAGCAGCGGCTTGGTGGGGGCATAGTGGCTCTTGAGCATGCCGGGCGCATTCGGCGTGGCAGCCTCAATATCGCTTCCCTTACCGGGTTTTACTACCTTGCAGATTTTTCGAAGCTTCTCGCGGGTAACCGGGCCTTCGCGCAGCACGCGCACCGCAGGATTTCCCTTTTCATCCAGACAAGGCTGCAGAATGGTGCTCTCAAGGCCCTCGGAACAAGCGCCGGCATCAAGCACCATCGGAATCGAGCCACCGAGTTCCTTGAGAACAGCCGGAGCACTTGTGGGTGAAATATGACCGAACCGATTTGCGCTCGGTGCAGCGATGGGGTGCCCAAGGGCACGGGAAACAGCCCGCATCACCTCATGGCTGGTCACACGGCAAGCTACCGTGGGCAGACCACTGGTGACGATATCCGGCACACATTCTTTTCTCGGCAGCACCAGAGTCATCGGTCCCGGCCAGAACTCTTTCACCAGCTTATCCACGAGCGGCTGCAGCTCAGCTGGAATTTCCGTGATATCCTTCAAGGCCTTACCATTGGGCAAATGGCAGATAAGCGGGTCGAAACTCGGCCGCCCCTTTACCTCAAACACCTTGGCCACGGCATCCGGGTTAAAGGCATCTGCCCCCAGACCATACACCGTCTCAGTGGGTATTGCCACTAATCCACCCTCTGCCAGCACTGCAGCGGCTTCCTTGTATATACTACGGCAATCGTCCAACGGATCAACCTCAATCACACGAGTTTCCATGTCGCAATCATAGACTATGCTCCAGCAAAAGTCAATCACAATGAGTCGCAATACTCTATACCCCAGAGAGAGAGGCAAAGGGCATTATCGTTGACATTGCCTGAAAAAAAAGATAAACTTGCGGCATGCTCACTGGCATACAGAACCAACTGCTGCAGGGCGGACTTCTCTCGCTGCTGGCGGGATTAAGCACCGGCATCGGAGCTGCGCTGGCGCTTTTTGTCAAGCGCACCGATACCCGGCTCCTGACTTTTGCTCTGGGTGCCAGTGCGGGTGTCATGGTCTACATTTCATTCATGGAGCTCATGCCGGCAGCCTCGGAAATGCTTATAAGCGGCTCAAAGTGGATCACTACACTGGCATTTTTTGGCGGCATGGCAATGGCATGCCTGATAGACCGGCTGATACCGGAAGATGAGAACCCGCATGAGATTCCGGCACCGGGCAGTCTCGATGCCGTTAAATCGACGGGAGAATTTGCAGGGAATGCAAAGCTCCGCCGCTCAGCCCTGCTTTTCACGCTCGCAATTGCCATACACAATTTTCCGGAAGGCATAGCCACCGTAGCCGCCGCCTTTGACAACACCGGCATAGCCACCTCTGTGGCCCTGGCGGTAGCCATTCATAATATACCTGAAGGTATAGCCGTAGCTCTCCCCCTGCTTTACGGCACTGGCAACCGTCGCAAAGCCTTTGGCTGGGCGCTGCTCTCCGGACTGGCTGAACCGCTGGGAGCAATTGTGGGCATGCTCATTCTTCTCCCTTTCCTGAGCCCGGCCCTGCTGGCAGTTCTCTTTGCCGTGGTGGCAGGCATCATGGTCTATATCTCTTTTGACGAGCTGCTGCCCATGGCCGAACGCTGGGGGCACCACCACCTGAGCATCTATGGCGTAGCCACCGGCATGCTCATCATGGCTCTGGTGCTGTAGAGCATGCCGCGAGGCGCTCTTGCGCCATTCAGGGGGCATATTATTTCACCGCAGGGCTCATTTACCCGGAAAGCCATGCGCACCGGTCAATATATAATTGACAAGACAACAGGCGCCATGTAAAATACACCAAAAGGCACTCTGCCTCATCTCGCCTTGCTTACTTCCCGCACAAAACCATAAGCCATGACTCCCAAGCTCAAAACATTTCTCGAACGCGG
>JAZLDD010000019.1:0-53725 GCA_045614585.1 Akkermansia sp.
GACTTCTTCTGGAGAATGTGACGCTTACCCTGCTTGCGACGCAGAACCTTGCCCGTGCCGGTCACCTTGAAACGCTTGGCCACGGCCTTACGTGTCTTGTTGATACCACCTTTGCGGGTCATGGTGCAGGGATTATACACACCTTTTCCCATCTGGCAAGGAAAATATCATCCCTTTTTTGAAAAATGGAAAAAATTTTGTCAATCCCTACTTTTTTGCTTGCAATTAAAATAGAATTATTCTAAAGTGTGGCCATGAACACGACATTTATCGAGTATCCGAAGTGCACGACATGCAAAAAGGCAAAGAAGTGGCTGAGCGAGCAGGGGGTGGAATTTGCCGACCGCCATATAGCAGAGCAGAATCCCGGGGCAGAGGAGCTGCGCTCGTGGTGGCAGGCGAGCGGCGTGCCGCTGAAGAAGTTTTTCAACACCTGCGGAGTGAAATACCGCGAGATGAATCTGGCAGAGAAGCTTAAGACCATGAGTGAGGAAGAGCAGCTGGCACTGCTGGCCTCGGATGGCTTGCTGGTGAAACGCCCGATTCTGGTCACCGCAGAAGGGAAGGTGATTCCCGGATTCAAAGCCGAGACCTGGAGTGCCGCTCTGGGAAAATAAGGATTTTAGTCGTAATAACGTAACAGCAACAAGAACCGCGCATGGGATTCTCTGCCCATGCGCGGTTTAATTATCAACGTGTCACGCCACGCTTAGTGTCTGCTTCTGCGGCGCCGCGCCAGCATGGCAGTCAGAGCCAGGAGACTCAGCGTAGCAGTGGCCGGCTCCGGCACCACCGTGAAAGTGGCAAGGCCATCTCTGCTGCCCACATAGGACATGCCATCCAGGGAAAGATTCAGCTGAGAATAATCCACATCGCTGCCGAAGTCCACCTGCACAGAGCTGTAGCCAGCGGCCAGCAGCTCCTCGCTGGTCATGCCGAGTGAGATAATCATATCACCCTCGGCAGAGCAGTGGAAAAGGTTGGAACAATCCAGCAGCAGGAGCCCTTCTGCACCCGTGTTCTGCTCTGGAAGGGTGATGCTCAGAGTCGCGCCACTAAGGGCGATAAGGCCTTCTGCGCCTACGTCGAATGAACAGTTTTCACCGATATTCACCTGGGTCAGAGAGAGTGTGGAGTCGACCGTGGAAACAAAGCTCACATGGTCGAGCTCGCTGCCACTGATGAGGAACTGAGTGCCGGTATTCTCGATGGAGAGGTTCGTCAGTTCACCGCCAGTGATGCTGGCAGCAGAAAGCAAGGTGCTGGTCAGCATGGCATCGTTTTCATCCAGCCCCTGCAGGGTGATGGCGTTGCCCAGGTGCAGCGCGGCTCCGCTCTTGATTCGGCTCGTGCTCTGGCTCTCAAGCGTTTTCAAGATTCTTGCGCTGGTGCCTTCTGTAACCGTGAGGGATGTGACGGTCATGTCCTTATTCACCGTGACTGTGTTGCTGCGAGTCCTGATATTGGCATCATCCAGCGTGACATTGAGTTCGCCTTTCCCGTTGGTGGATATTTCAGCGTTGATTTCAGCGGAACCATTGAATGTCAGATTCGTGATAATGGTGGCATTGTTTGAGACACCTTGGTCAACATCATGGGTGAATGCGCCGGACCACTCAGAGGTATCACCGCTGAAGATGATATTCTGGACGGTGCCCTTGCTGGAGCTGCGTACGATATCGCCCTTACCGGAAACCTTACCACTGAAGGTCCGGGAATCGCCGTCATACCCATTGTTGATATCCCATGCAGCAGCTTCTCCGTGGTTGGTAAGAATCAGGTTGGCTGCATAGGTCTTGGCTCCTCCCTGGCTATCTGCCCGGGACATGTAACCTTTGACGCCCGACAATTCAACTGTAGAATTGGCACCTTTGGCAAGAGTGTCTATATTCATGTTAGCCAATGTGCTGCCAGTGAGTTTGACGGTGCCGGTCCAGTCCTCGGCCAGAGAGATACCGGACGCCAGGCTCGTTGCTGTGCCGATATCGTAGGAGCCTGCGCCGTGCATGGCTACGCTGCCACCGTTGAGTGAGAATGAGCTGCTGGAATCCACCGCTACATTGGTAAGGGTGTAGACCGTGGCATTCGAGCTGGAAAGTTCCACATTCTTCAGCGATACATCGGAGATGAAATAGGTCTTGTTACCCGTGGTCAGTGTGACTGCTGTCAGTCCGGCGTCTTTTGCTTTGCCGCTCAGGCCATCATTTTTCACCGAGAGCCTGGCCATGGCCGCACCCGCTGCGCGGGAAGTCACACTCAGGTTCTCGCCCAGCTGGGTAGTTCCGCTCAGATTGATGCTGGCGGTATCCGCCACCAGTGCTGCACCGGATTTCATGATGAGGTTGCCGTTGATGGTACTGTCTCCCTGAATTTCCAGTGTCGTGCCGGAGTGGAAGGTAAGGTCGTAACCGGTGTGGTCCAGTGTGGCATCTTTCACCAGCACTGTTGCAGCAGAGCCCTCGGCTACTGTCAGACCATGCCCCTTGAAGACGGCTCCATCCTCGATACGGAGACGCCCACCGTACAGTGTGGTCAGTGTCTCTACGGAAGAAGTGCGTGAGGCCGAGATTTCAGTGCTTGTGCCCGCGACTCCGCCTTTCAGCGATTTGAGCGTAGATTCCGTGTAAGCACCGGTGAAGAGAATATCGCCAGTCTGCTTGTGCTTTGTTCCTTCAGCGTCAGTGTAATCATTGTTGAGTGAGAGGTTGACATTGTTCTTTACAAGCACAGAATCGCGGAATTCGACCGTATTGCCGGCCGCTGCCGAAATGGAAACCGCGGTAGCTTCGCTTGCGGCGGTTGATCCACTCAGTATCATGCCTTTCAAGGTGTAGACTCCATTATTATCCACCGTATAGTTGCCGCTCACCAGCAGGTGGCCGTTATTCTGAAGTTTGAGCGAGCCTCCGTAGTTGCCCATGCTGATGCCGTAACCATAGTTTCCGGTGATGGAAAGACTGTCGTTATTGCTCAGGCTTACGTTCATAGCCGCTTTATCGGAGCCCCCGTCATTGCTGATGACAATCGCCGCGCCACTATCCCAGGTTGCGCGCTCTACGATTTTGTTGTTCCGGATAGCAACATCTCCATTGTTGTCCATAGAGAAGTCTGCTCCGCTGCGGACGGTAATGGCAGTGCCGGTGTAGGCTTTGTTCTCTTCGAATACCACCGTTTCGTTACCCTGAATCTTCGTGGTCGAGTATGCGTCTGCATAAATGGCACCGCCGTTGCTGCCTGCTGCGTTGCCTCTGAAGGTAAGATCCTTATTGCCGGTTATTTCCAGTGCGCTATTCTTCTTTATGTAAATAGCGCCACCATCGGCAGATGTTTCCTCCTCCTTACCGTTATTGATGAAATGCACCTGTTTGTTGTCTGCAATCACCACTTTGCCGCCGCCGCTGGTCAGCTGGGGGGCGCCGAGATAGATAGCCCCGCCCATGGCTGCGTAGTTGTTCGAGAAGGTTACTTTCCCGTTGTCATGGATATACACCAGTGAATCGTTTGCACCGGTCTGGATGGCTCCACCGTAATCAAGATATCCGTTATTGCTGATTATGTGGCGCCCGTTGCCGGAGAATTCAATTTCAGTGTTCTCTGCCAGTTCAAGCTGACCATTGCCAAGTACCGAGATACCACCGCCATTAGCGCAGAAGCTGTCTTTGATGAGCACCTTGCCATTATTTCTCATGACCAGAGTTGCTTTATCGCTCACCCTGATCATGGATGATTTCAGCCCGTCATCATCGTGACCGGTGAAGCTTACGGTGCCGATGTTGTGAATCTCGCCCGAACTTCCGTTGTTAAGGAAGATGGCTCCAGCGTTATCAGAACTCAGGGTGTCGGTGAAGTTCAGGCTCTTCAGATGGTGAAGATTGAGCCGATAGGTGCCTTCTGTGCCTCCGATTGCGCCATTGGTCACATTTTTCGTAGTGAAGGATACCTGGTTGTCTGCATCGGCCGAGGTGATTTCGTAGTATCCCACCAGGCCGTTGATGGTGATGCTCTGGCCTGAGAGTGTCACATCTTCCGTCAGTGTGAATGTCTGGGAACCTTCAGAGGTGTAGAGCAGAGCGGCCGTAGCCTGGTTCACATCCTGGTGCTCCTGGGAAAGAATACGCCCGTTTTCTGAAAGAATACTCTCTGTTACTCCACCTTCCGTTACGCCGTAATTGAGGTAGAGACTCCCATTGTTCCATACCAGACTGCCCTTTTCCGCAGCACTGCCGGTCAGACTGACCTTGTCTGCGTTCCATTCCATGCTGCTGCCGGCGGCCAGCGTAAACAGGCAGTAACTGCTGCCCTCGGTGAGGCCCTCCGCATCTACACTGATGGAGAGCGAATCTGCTGAGTAGTTGCCGGCCAGGCGTATATGCTGTCCTTCTCCGGCGGGGCTGAACTCCAGTGTGGTGTTGCTGCCCAGAGCGGCCTCGGTCAGGAGGGCGTATGCGGCACCTGATAAGTCAATGCTGGTCTGGTTATTATTCGTGGTGAATGCATCTGTACGCATCTTGCCGGAGTCCAGGGAAATCCTGCCCCCTGCGGTATCGATGCTCAGGGATTCGGCCATCAGACAGGCCTCGTTCTGCACGCCCAATGTTCCGTTTTTCAGAGCCGTGGCGCCGAAGATGCTGGTGCGGGACTGCCGGAGTTCCTCCGTGCTGGCTTCCCGGCCAAGCAGGGTTTCAAGATTGCTCCTGGCAGAGGAACCATCCAGGATAACACTGCCCGTAGAGGCCACTGTTGTGTTGTCGCTGCCGGTGTAGTCTGCATTCAGGGTGACATTGCCGCTGGCGTAGATGGTATCTTTGATGCGGATTTCCTTATCCGCCGAAGCGCTCAGTTCCAGTTTGCCATTTGTGAAGATGGCTCGCATCCGGGTGCCGGCTCTGTCGATTTCGGCATTGTTATCTATCAATACATTGCCATTTCCGCTGATGGTGATATCCCCCTCCTTGACGGGTTGGTTATTGGTGATGATGGCGGCTCCATACAGTGCGCCACCCTGGGCATTGCCGCCCATCGTCTGAGCCACGTTATCGGTAATGGAAACAGAGCCATTGCCGCTGAGAATAATGTTTGCTCCGGATATTGCGCCGCCGTATGCATTTGATGAGGAGCCTGTGACGGTGGCCTTGTTGCCTCTCAGCTCCAGTTCATCATTGCCTGCCATGATGATGGTGCCACCCTCTCCCACATAAACGGCACCACCTTGAGCCATAGAATAGCTGCTGCTGGAGCCTGAGCTGGTGTTGGCGCTATTTTCGATGAATTTCAGACTTGTGTTGCCTGAGAATTCAAGCGTGGCTTCGTTATTGCCATAGACCGCACCACCCCGCGCATAGCTGCTCGAGCTTACCCCTATGCTGGTGGCCTGGTTCTTGGTGAACACTACTTCCGTATTACCCGAAATGCCCAGATTTGCCTTTAACCCGACATTGATAGCGCCGCCGTAGACCGAACCTGAACCGCTGCCGCTGCCGGTAGCGCCTGAGCGTGATTCGGACCACGCCAGGTTCGAATCAAAGGTGAGCTTGCCATTGTCGGTAAGGCTGACCAGGGTTTCATCTCCGCTCTTGATGGCGCCGCCAAAGCAGTTGTAGGCTACATGGTTCTCATACTCAGAGCGGGCTTCATTCCCCGTGAAATCAACTTCTGTATTCCCGGAAATGCTGAGTGTGGTGGTGTTGTATTCTGCGTTGGATACATCCTCTGTTCCGGTGAGGTAGATTGCACCACCGCTGAAATGGTATGTGGTCTGGTAGGCTGCGTTCTTTGAGGCAACGGTATAAGCTTTGTTGCCGGTGAAACTGAGTTTGGCGTTATCTTCAAAATTAACCAGGGCACCACGGTTGGTGTAGATGGCGCCACCGGCTCCAATCGAGCGGTCTGCCATGGCTTCGTTGGCATTAAAGATGACGCTGTTGTTCTGAGTGAATGAGAGCGAATCGTTGGTATCTACGAAGAAGACACCGCCATTACCACGGGTTGAGTAGTAACGCGAATTGCCGGTGAAGGAGAGAGAATTGTTGTTGTGCAGCACGGTTGTTCCGCCCACCAGCATGAAGGTACCGCCCCGGTTGTCTCCGTAACCGACGGACTGGGCTCCGCTCATGTTCAGCTGCCCCAGATTTTCGATGCGGAATTCGTATCCCCCTGTGGTGGAGAACAATCGGGTAGTGGCATTGGTGATATTCAGCGTAGAGAGATTATTCGCGTTGCTGCTGGTGATATAGCGGGACCCTGCGGGAAGTGCCTGCAGCTCCCTGCTCAGGGAATCAAACTGTACCCCTCCTTCTGTGTCGGCTATTTTGAAGCTGATATTGCCGGCTGTTGAGGCATAGGTCGTCATGCTTTCTGCAGTGGTGACATCTACAGTAGTGTATCCCTCTGGCGTAGTGATGCTTTCCGGGGTCTGCATGCCTGCTGCGTATACTACGGCGGGTGCGCTGGCGCAGATGGCTATGAGCATTCGGTACAAGAGCACAGGAATATGGAGTTTCATAGAAATTCAGGGTAAAATGATGACTGGCACCATGCTATCTGAATCTGTGCAGATTGTCGAGTTTAAAAAACGGAAATTATTGAAAATAAAGCGTTTAATTCATACTAAATCGGGGGGGGTATTAGCGTCCCCTGAGTTGCAGCAAGTCGCTTTATGCAAATGACGGAGTAAAAAACGAGCCGGGAAATCCCGGCGCGTTTTTTTTGACAAAAGCGTGATGCCACGCTTACTTTCTGGTGATGGTAATCTTGCCGCGGGTATCGCGTTCGTGTTCGTCATTATCGAAGGTGATGCGGATACGCGGATTCTTCACGGGAGCGGGTGCTGTCACGAAATAGCTGGCGGGTGAGGTGAGGGTGAAATCACGGTCATCCACAGAGATGCTGGTTTCGCCATCCAGCAGTTCTACGCGGGAAACCTTGGCGTGGTTTTTGCCGCCCTCCGGGGTGAATCGCACCACGTAGGTGCCGGCTTCGGAGATGGGCAGCTTGCCGTACAGTTCACCGGAAGTGCTCCGCATGGGCAGGGACTGCGCTGACCAGCCTTTTGAGTACTGAAGACCGGTGGTCCAGTCTCGCATGACGATGAGCGCCGAGCGCCCCAGCACAGATTCCGGGTCCAGATCGCGCATGATACGGGCATAATGGCAGATGGCATCAACCGCGCCGGTGCCGATGCGGCGGCGAATCAGACCGATAGCGAAGGCGCATGCGTTCTGTTTCTGCTGGATTGTGTGCAAGGGGTTGGAAATAGCCTTATCAAGCTCTGCCAGAGCTTCGAGGATAGGCATTTTATTGATGTCATCGCCCACGGGGTTGTTGTGGAAGTTCAGCGCAGCCAGGCAGCCGGACTTATCCTCGGGATCCGCTTCCTTGATAAGCTGCTGCACGCGGTTGGGGCGCTCCAGGTTGGGCAGGCGGCATGCTTCCAGCAGCAGTCGCGCACGTTCTTCGCCTTTTGCTGCATCGGCTTTAGCCAGCAATTGGTTCTGCTGGTGCATGGTTGCACGGCGCTTTTCAATCATGAGGGCAATGCGCCTGGCATCCGGGTATACCATGGGTGGACCCCAGATGGAGGATACCAGATGTCCTGCCTTGTTGTACATGACAATGGCAGGGAACGAGTGTTTGCTGTGTCCATGGGGGAGCTGGAGTTTTCCCATGACTTTTTCGAAGGCCGCTTTCTCAGCTTCATTCATGCTTTCAGGCAGGGGAACCAGCATCATTGCTGCTTTTCCGGCTGCCTTGATGATAGCGGGGTTGTTATAAAGCTCTGTAGTGACAGATTTTGCTTGTTTGTCCCAGCCTTCACCATAAATGAAGAGCAGGTAGCCATCTTCATTCAAAGCAGACTGGGCTTGTTCGTAGCTTGCCACTTTTGTGGCTGCCTGGGAGGGCAGGGCCGTGGTGGCTGCGGCCAGGAACATCAGGAGTGAAAACACAATTTTCATATCGTTGCAAAGTTCAGGTTGAATCAGGCGGCTGGTGTGCCGAATACATAAATACCATCAATGTGGAAGACTTCGGTTGCTCCCGGTCGGATGACTCTCACATGCAGAGCCTTGGGATTCTCTGCAGTCAGGTCGAAGCGAATCAGGCGCTGCGTGCATTTGCCGCTGGGTGTGCCTGCGTTGTGCCAGTCGTCATCCTTGCCGGTTTCTGAGACCTGAATCTGCTGGTCGTTCATGCGGTGCCAGTTTGCGCTTGAGCTGTGAGCCGCGATTACCACACCGCTGATAGTGGCGTGCTTAGGCAGTTTCACTGCAATCCACGGGTCCTTGTTGCGAGAGGTATGAATCTGACCACCCAGTTTGGTAAGAACGTTGGCATGCGTGCCGGGATGATCCCAGCTACTGGTGGAGGAGGCGTAGAGCACGCCGCCTTCTGATACCAGTTTGCCGGGGAAGGCTTCAAAATCACCAATCGGGCGATTGCAGTGGGCGGCTTCCGGGGTAATAAGCTTGCTGATGGCCTGGAATGCTTCTGCATCGCGTGTATTTTCCGTTGCCAGTATGATATCGGCAATCACCTTGTTTCTGGCTTCTGCCTCCATATCGCCACCGTTGCTGATTCCCTCTGCCATGATGCCGAGAATGCGGGATTTTCCGGCATCATCCATGTTTTGCATCAGCTGGTTGCCGCTGTCGATGGAATAGGTCAGGTAATCCGGCTTGGAGAGACTGCCCATAAGCATCGAGCGGTAGAGCTCACATTTGTTATCCAGATCATGCCCCTTGTGGCTGGAGTTGAGCAAGGAAATCTGTTTGTTGAGTATATCCTGAACTTTCCAGCGCTCCGGACCGCGTTCCTGGGTGCATTGCCAGAACAATGCAAAAGCTGCCCGGAGTTGTTCTGCGGTGGCCCCGCTCTTCAGCAGCGGGTCGTAGATGTGAGATTGAAGCAGAGAGGCGGCGCATTCTGCATATTTGGGGGTAAGTTGCTTGCAGATGCTTTCGTTGAGCTTCAGCCAGGCTGCCGTATCGGCCTGTGTTTCTGCCAGCAGAATGGCATGTTCGCGGAAGGCGTGGTAGTTGATGGGCATGGCTGCCTCTGCTTTCAGGAAAGCCTCAACCGCCTTGGCGGTGTCTTTATGGGTGGTGTGCAGGTGTGCCAGCACACGGAATGCGTTAGAAAGACGCAAGGCTTCTTTCTGCTCGGGTGATTGCATCTCGGTATGCAGGTGCAGGGAGGAGTAGCGCCAGTTGTCCAGCCATGGTCTCCAGTGCAGTCCACGGTCCCAGGATACGGAATAGGCCGGAGTCCATTTACCATCAACCCATACCACATATGCGCAGTGCGCCGGTTCGCCCATGGTAAGGCCGGGAATGCCGTGTGCGCAGGCTGCCGAGGCGCCGAAGTGGGAGAGACCACCGCACACTCCACCTACCTCCTGAGTGAATTTATGATGGTTGTCCAGGTACATTCCTTCAAACGGTTGGAAATAGGAAGAACCGTGGATGATGTCACCGTAGACATTATGCAGCACATAGCCGCAGCGCCAGCAGCTGCCGGTGTGGCGGTCATCCGGCAGGTTCACCTGGTTCAGAGCCCAGGTGAAGCTTTCCGGGGTGCCGGAGCTGTGGTCACCCTTCCAGCCGCATACCACGCGGCGCTGCCAGAACGGCATGGTGTCAAACATCGGGTGCAGGCGGTCCTGGCGCCAGTTCCGCACAAAATATTCGGCTCGTTCGCAGGCGTTGTTCACCGTCCAGCCGAAACGGGCGTATTCCAGTGCCGTGGCAGTGGCAATATCTCGGGGTACGCGCTCATTGGGCAGCATTTTGGTGTAGCGTTCCATCATGTTGGCCAGCATGTTGAGCATGCGGCCGGGCATGATGCATTCGCCGCTGTATACAACCTCGCCAATCCATCCCAGGTCATTGGAAATGAGGTTGATGAGCCTGGAGGCTCGCGGGCGTTTCACTACATCTGCCAGGCGGATGGGTTGTTTGGCTTCTGCCTGCAGATCTGCGAGCTCAGCTTTCAGTTTGTCGATGGCATACCTGGTGCTTTCGACGGCGCTTCCACCCAGTTCAAGCAGTTCTTTTTCCTTGTTTTCGATATTTTTCTTTATATCGTTAATACGCTTTTCGAGATTGGCTGCATAGTCGGCGTATTGTTTTTCGGAAAGGATATCATTATTGACCAGCAGCCAGTTAGCCAGCAGAAGCCGGTTTGTCTGCGAGGCAAGGAATGATTTTACCGATTTTTCATCGGTCCCTTTCAGCTTGGTCAGAATCTGCTTGCCCAGCTTATTGCGCAGGGCCTCCGGGTTCTGCCAGTCTTTGCTGGTCGTGATCTGGTATGCGGGCGCTGCCGTGGTTGTTGCTGCCGGTTTGGCTTTTTCGGGCAGCACGGGAGCCGGAGCTATCGGGGTCGGCCGCTGGGCGCTGGCGCTCATGGCGCTTACCAGCATGGCGATGGTGAGAAGTTGCGTTCTTTTCATAACTGTCAATAAAGCTTTCGAACGGATGTTAGTATTCTATATTTGTGGAGCGAGGGCGTCAAGCAGATACTTTAGCTTGCTTTACTTATTTTCGTGTTCCGGAAGCAGGTTGATAAGGGTGATTTCAGCCGGTGTGAACAGGCGGATGGGAAAGCCGGACCACAGCGCCGTGGCATTGGAAATGTAAATCTGCATATTTCCTCGGCGGTAAAGTCCTTGAACGAGACCTTTGTTGAAAAAGGCAATCAGTTGTCTCAGCCCGGGCATCTGCCCGCCGTGTGTGTGCCCGGAGAGTTGCAGTGCTATGCTGTGCCCGGCCGCTTTCTCTGCAATCCGTGGTTGGTGCGCCAGTAGTATGATGGGTTTATCGACCGGGACTCCGGCAAGGGTTTGTGAAAGATCGGGGGGGAGGGCGTTGTCGCGCCTGGCCGCAGGGTCGGTTACTCCGGCCAGTACCAGGTGCCCCGGGCCGGGTAACAGGTGCTCATTGTTCAGGAAACGTATGCCAAGTGAACTCAGGTAGCGTTCCCAGGCCTGGTGCTCGCTGAAATAGTCATGATTACCATGCACGGCGTAGGTGCCCCAGCGGGATTTCAGATGGCGCAGCGGCGCCAGTGCGGGCGCCAGACTATACAGGCGACCATCCTGAAAATCACCGGTGATGACGATGGCATCTGCCTGCAGGGCATTGGTTCGCTTCACGACTTCGTGGAAAAACTCAGCTTGTTTGTAGCGGTCTGCGTGCAGGTCCGTAAGCATGGCAAGTCTTACCGTTTCTCTGAGTTTGGGCAGATGGATAGAGATTTCGCGCACCTCGGGCAGGGCAAAGGCATTGTACATGCCCCAGGCTGCGCTGCCCAGAGCTACCGGCAGAGTCATACAGCACAGCATGCTCTTCAGTTTGCGCAGCTTCCGGTTGTGTCTCCAGATGAGTCCGGGCAGCAGGAACAGCAGCTCTGCTACCATCAGCCCTGCCAGCAGTAGCAGCAGCGCTATGAACAGCCAGGTGCAGCCCAGCTCCACCCACGCGGGGCAGTCCGGACGGAAAAAATGACCGCCGTAGATGCTGTACAGCAGCGGATATCGGAACGCACCCATTGCCAGTGGGATGCAGAGCAGCAGTCGCCACCACCAGCGCAAGGGCAGTGGCCATATGATGCGCCACGCTGTGTAGATGAAAAGGATGCAGCCAATGGCTATGGCACTGTAGATAAACATGATTTATGATAAGGTGATGGTGAAACAAGTGCGCACCCCCGGTGTGCTTTCTGCGGAGATGCTGCCGCCATGCGCTTCTACGGCGTGCTTCACGATGGCCAGCCCCAGCCCGGTTCCTTTTACCTTGCCTGTAGCATCGGCTCGGTAGAAGCGGTTGAAGATGAAAGGAAGTGATTCGGGGGCGACGCCTATGCCGTTATCCTCTACGCAGATGCTGCATGTGCCCTCTGCGCTGAGGCGTGCCTTCAGAACCACTCGCAAGCCCGGCCCCGGGTTGTTCTTGAGTGCATTTTCCAGCAGATTGAAGAGAACCTGCGCCCAGTAGAAGGAGTCGCCGCGCATCGGGAAGGGGGCGGGGGCGATATCCAGCTGTATTTCTTCTCTTCGAGTGGCGATTTCCGGGCGCTGGACCACTTCTGCTGCCAGTTCGTGCAAATCAAACTCTTCCTGCTTCAGATAGGCGGTGCTGGGGGAGTCTACCCGGGAAAGCATGAGCATATCGGAGACCAGGCGGGCCATGCGGTCGGCGTGGCGCTTCATGATGCCGAGAGATTTCTGCCGCAGGTGCATATCGCATTCCGGTTCATCCAGCAGCGTTTCCAGATAGCCCAGAATCAGGGTGAGCGGGGTGCGCAGCTCATGCGAGGCATTGGCCACAAAATCACGTCGGATGACCTGCGTGCGGTGTTCTTCGGTCATGTCCAGAAACACGATGCCGATGTGGCGTTCTCTCGTGGCCAGGTGGGTGGCCGTGACCCGGTAGATTCGCTCCCCGGTCAGCCCGGGAACATGTACCAGGGCTCGTACTTTGTCGGTGGATTCAGCAGCCTGCCGCAGCACCTGTCTCAATTCGCTTTCCGGCAGCACCCTCAGCAGGTTGGTGTGGGTCAGCGTATCAAAGCCGAATAAATCGCAGGCCTTGCGGTTGGCCATGACCACCCGCCCGCTTGGCCTCATCAGCAGAAATGGCACTCCCAGTGCTTCAAGAAAAAGCCCCTGGTCACGCTGCACATGTTCCTCCAGCTCAGTGAGCATACTGCGCAGCTGGCGCGCTTCGCTGTGCTCCTCGCTGGCGCGCCGGCGCGTACTCTTCATCTTTGAGCTCAGAAAGATGAAGGGCAGGGCAAAGCTCAGTATCATCAGTCCCAGTACTGTATCCCAGCTTACCATGTCGTTTTCCTCATCTTAGCAGAAATCATACGCGCTGCCAAGCTTTCGTTTCCGGCGTGTGTGGGGGGGGCACATGTGTCCCAAGGATTTTGTAAGCAATAGAAACACCAATGACATTTTCGAAGAAGCCCCCCTCATCTCGATAAATTGGAAGTTGCCGGGCTGAAAGCCCGAGGAATTCTGAGCCCTTGGAGAGGGCGACACAATAATAGCCCTGGGTGGAGCTGCGTCAGCAGCGGAACCCAGGGTAAAATGAAAAACATATCAGAACCCCGGAGCGTAGCGGAGTGGGTGGCAGAAGCTTTGGCATGGTGTTTTAGCTGCGCTTTCTGCCACCCGCTCACTTCGTTCGGGGTTCCGGTTATTTTTTATTCCATACCCGGGGCTTACGCCCCGGGCTATTGATATGCCGCCCTTCGGGCTCAAATTTCTGCGCGCCGCCATTGAAACAAAATCGCCCGGCAGGTCAGACCTGCCGGGCGGGGGGAAAATCAGTATGCTGTGGTTTATTACATGCCCACAATCTCATAACCGCCGTCGACATAGAGCACCTGGCCGGTCATGGAGGCGGCGCCATCGCTGGCAAGGTAGGTGGCCGTGGCACCCAGTTCCTCCAGTGTGCAGGAGCGCTGCAGCGGGGCTTTTTCCTCGTATACCTTGAACATGCCGGTGAAGCCGGATACGCCGCGGGCGGCCAGTGTCTGCACCGGACCTGCAGAGATGCAGTTCACGCGGATGGGGGCTTCGCGGCGGCCCAGATCATATGCCAGATACTTACAGCAGGTTTCCAGCGCAGCCTTGGAAACAGCCATCATGTTGTAGTTGGGCACTACCTTCTGGCTGGCGTAATAGGTGAGGGCTGTGATGGAGCCGCCATTGACCATGAACGGTGCCACTGCGCGGGAAAGCGCAATGAGGGAATAGGCAGAAACCTGCAGGGAGAGGTTCCAGGCATCTCGCGGAATATCGGAGAAGTGGCCGTCCAGGGTGCCGGGGGCTTTCGGGGCAAAGGCAACGGCATGCAGCAGCATGTCTACATGGTCGGTGTGCTCGCCCACAAAGGTGAAGAAATCGGCAATGGACTGGTCATCCGTTACATCCAGAGCGCAGACCGGGGTGTCCTCGCCGAAATGCTCGCGCACCAGCTTGATGACGCCGTCCTTCAGGCGCTCGCCCTGGTAGTTGAAAATGAGTTTGGCACCGGCTTCGTGCCAGGCTTTGGCGATACCGAATGCGATGCTGCGGTGGTTTGCAACGCCGGTGACAATGCCGACTTTGCCTTCAAGTGGTTTTGTGATGGACATATATTTCTAGTGATGTTGCTTGTATTAGTACAGGGGGAATTCCTGCATGATGATGCGGGGATACGTGTGTGCCATGCTGATGCCGACATCCTCCATGTGCTTGATCTGGGCGCGGATGTCGTCCTCGCTTACGTTGGTATCCGTTACCACATATTTGAGACGATAGTATACGAGACCGCTCTCCATATCAATCAGCAGCTGCCCTTCCGGCAGATTGGCATTGAGTGTTATCAGCAGCATGCTGACCTCTGCCCGGTCAGCAGGAGAGATGCGGTACGCAAAGTTGACATCGAACACCAGGCTGCTCGGTTCCTTCAGCTCTGTGAACATGAAAGAGCAGGGGATTTCCGTGTTCGTTACGGGGAGATAAGCCAGGCCTATTTTCTCACTGTTTGCCCCCATGGTGACCCACTGGTAGGCTTCGCCGTGGCTTATCAGGTGCTGGCGCACCATGGCCAGCAGGTTCGGTTGGTTTGGCATAAAAATAAATCTGAGAGGTTTCGGAATTGTGATTCCACTGTTCGAGTATCATACTACACGTGCCATGGATATTAGTCAAGCTTTAAAAAAGTGGAACCAGAACCGTTGCATACGTGTCCCAAAGATTTGGCACACGCGGATTTACGATTGACAATTTACAATTGACAAATTGAAAGTTAGCGGCTTACGCCGATAGAATCACAAATGAATGCTTGCTGCCGATGGTGAGGCGGGTGATACCCCACTACGATTTTTCACACAGAACACTATGCCTTTATGGCGTTTAGGACTATTTTCCCATAATCTTTGGGACACATGTGGAACCGTTGATGCTGTTATTCCGCTATTTTTTCGATGATGCTCGCAAGTGTTTCCAGTTCTTCATTTGTGAGCCTTTCTGCCCGCCGGTCTATCTCTGCGTGAACCCGCGCATGCACATCGTTGAAGATATTCCGCCCGTTCTCCGTCAGCCGCAGGCAGATGGCCCGCCGGTCTTTCGGGTTTATCCTGCGTTCCATCACGCCCTTGGATACCATGGAATCCACCAGCTGTGAGGTAGCCGGCACCGTCATCTGCATGCGCTCGGCATATGTCTTGAGCGTTACTCCCCCCGGGGTGGATTCCAGCATCTGTTTCAATTGCGAGACCGCTGTCTCCTGCCGCTCTGTGAGCCCATATATTTTTTTTCTGCTCGTTTCATCTATGGCCTTCACGCTGTCGCGGCGTATGGCGTCCAGGGTTTTCTGCAGCTGCATGAATAATATGTGAGGCGGTGCTGTGCCGTGCATACCCGCATCCTACCCCCAGTGCTCCATGAAGTCCAGTTCAAAGACGCGCAGCATAAGAAAAATGCTCTGCTGGTGCATTGTTTTCAGGCCGATTCCCTACGGCAGCCACGGCAGGAACAGTCGCTCCCTCCGGCTTTTCGCTTGTATGCACGGGGGTTCCGTGCTAAATATGTGTATCTGATTATGACTACCCACCGCTGCCATTGGGTGAATCTGAAAAACCAGCTCTACGTGAAATATCACGATGAAGAGTGGGGGCGTCCCTCGCGGGATGATGCCTACCTCTACGAAATGCTGCTGCTGGAGATGTTCGTGGCCGGGCTATCCTGGGAATGCGTGCTCAACAAGCGCGAGGCTTTCCGCGCCGCCTTTGCCGGCTTCAATCCGCAGGCCGTGGCCGCTTTCGGCGAGGCTGAGGTGGCCGCCCTGCTGCAGAATCCCGGCATCATCCGCCACCGCGGCAAGATACAGGCCGCCATAGCCAACTCCCGCATTTTCCTGCAGATTCAGGCAGAGCAGGGCAGCTTTGCCGCCTATGCCTGGGGCTTTGCCGGCAACACCCCGCTGCGCGAGCCTTATACGAAGCGCACTACTTCGCCGCTCTCCGACTCCCTTTCCCGCGACCTACGCCGCCGCGGCATGCGCTTCTTCGGCTCCACCACCGCCTATTCCTGGCTCCAGGCCGTCGGCATTATCAACGGCCATGGGGAGGAATGTTCGTGTTGAGTATTGGTGCGGCTGGTGAAGGGGGGGGAGGAAATCAGTGCGGGAACAATACCACAATGCTTCTTTTCAAGCAAGGAAGAGGATTATCCACCCCGCTGGATTCCGGCCTGTGAATCAGAATTACCTGCATGCCAGCGTTTAGTCTTGCGTGCGCGCGGGGCAGGGGTATAATGATGGCATGTCCCGGATTGATGACCTTTTTGCCTTTTTGAGCATTCCGAGTGTTTCTGCCCAGGCAGAGCATGCGGGTGATGTGGAGCGCTGCGCGGATTTTCTGGTGGATAAGCTGACCAGCATCGGCTTTTCTGCTAAGAAGTACCTGACGGATATCCACCCGATTGTGGTGGCGCACAGCCCGAAGGTGGAGGGCGCGCCCACGGTGCTGATTTATGGTCATTACGATGTGATGCCCGTGGACCCCATCAGCGAGTGGAAGAGCGACCCCTTCAAGCCGGAGATTCGCGATGGTCGCGTGTATGCCCGCGGTGCTTCCGATGACAAGGGCGAGATTATGGCCATGATTCTGGCGGCGCAGGAGGTGATTGCCGAGGATGGCGCGCTGCCGCTGAATGTGATTTACCTGCTGGAGGGCGAGGAGGAGCGCGGCTCTGAGAGCCTGTATGCCTTCATGAAGCGCCCGGATGCCAGGGAGCTGCTGGCCTGCGATGTCATCATCGTGAGCGATACCGGCATGGCTGCGGTGGATATTCCCTCGTTCTCCTACGGTCTGAAGGGCCTCTGCTGCTTTGAGCTGGAGGTCTCCGCCCCGGCCATGGACCTGCACTCCGGCATTTTCGGCGGTGCGGTGGCCAATCCCATCACCACGCTCTGCGAGATGCTTGCCACCACGCATGATGCGGATAACCACGTGAGCATCGATGGCTTCTACGATGGTGTGATGGAGATTCAGGACTGGGAGAAGGAGAGCTGGAAGCGTGTGCCCGGCATGAGCAATGCCGAGCTGGCCGAGCTCACAGGTGTGCCGGAGCTGCGCACGGAAAAGGGCTTCACCGGGGCCGAGTGTGTGTATGCCCGCCCCACGTTCGAACTGAACGGTATTTCCGGTGGTTACGAGGGCGAGGGTTCCAAGACGGTGATTCCGACCCATGCCATTGCCAAGATGAGCTGCCGCCTGGTGCCCGGCCAGGTGCCGGAGCAGGTGATGGCCAAGGTGGAGGCTCATTTCAAGAAGGTGTGCCCACCGAGCGTTCGCATGAAGTTCACCGCCCAGCACACGGGCGAGGCTTACCTGAGCGACCCGAACTCTGCCTATGGTCTGGCTGCCCAGAAGGCGCAGGAGATGACTTTCGGCAACAAGCCGGTGCTGGTGCGCGAGGGCGGTTCCATTCCGATTATTGCCGAGGTTTCCAAGGTGCTGGGCAAGGATGCGCTCTTCCTGGGGCTCGACCTGCCGGATGCCCGCATCCACTCGCCGAATGAGAATATGCGCGTGGAAATCTTTGAGAAGGGTATTGAGATGGGCAAGAATATGCTGCGCCTCATGGCCAGAGCCAAGTGATAATGGATGCTGTTTCCATAGCCGATGTACACAAGAGTTTCCCCGGCCACTGGGGCAAGGGGGGCGTGTATGCCGTGAAAGGGGTGAGCCTGAGCATTCCCGAGGGGGGAGTGTACGGGCTCATCGGCCCGAACGGCAGCGGCAAGAGCACGGTGATGAAGCTGCTCGTCGGGCTGCTTGCGCCGGATGCCGGCTCGTGCAGTGTGTTCGGCCAGCCCGCCACGGCATCGGCCAATCGCCGCGAAATCGGCTTCCTGCCGGAAAACCCGTATTTTTACAAATTCCTGACCGGTGAGGAAACCGTGCGCTTCTATGGCCGCTTGTGCGGGCTGCGCGGTGCTGCGCTGAAGGAGCGCACTGCTGAGCTGCTGGAGCTGGTGGGGCTTACGGAGGCAAAAGACCGCCGCTTGCGGGGGTATTCCAAGGGCATGCTGCAGCGTATCGGCCTGGCACAGGCACTGGTGCAGAAACCCCGCCTGCTGGTGCTGGATGAACCCACCGCCGGGGTAGACCCCATCGGCTCCCGCACGATTCGCGATATTATTCTCAATATCAAAGAGCAGGGGGTTACGGTGTTTCTCTGCTCTCACCTGCTGGAGCAGGTGCAGGAAATCTGCGACCGCGTGGGCGTGCTCTACCAGGGGTGTCTCATCGCCGAGGGTACGATGGATGAGCTCACCTGTGATGACCGCTACCAGGAGGTTACGCTCAATAATCCTGCGCCGGAATTACTGGAGAAGCTGCGCCAGCTGGCGGGTGATTCCTGGCAGGGCTGCCGCCCCGCGCGCAATTCGCTCGAAACGGTGTTCCTGCGCGGTATTCAGGCCAGGCTGCGCGAGCAGGGCCGGTGAATGAAGCTTCCGGAGCCGGGTTCAGAAATCCTTTGCTATTTTTCTTACGGTTCGGCCTAATTGGGCGGAACCGTAGAATTTTTCCTGCATCAGGCGCGCGCAGGCCAGTCGGAAATTGTTCATGGCTTTATCCATTTGCGCCAGATGGTGGTTGAGGGCAGCATTCGTCATAGGCTGTTCCTCTGCTGCGTTTCGCTGCAGCTGGTACTGTTGATACATTTCCTGCAAAGCCGGGGCTGCATTATCGGCCGTGGCTTTGCTCTGCACGGTGTTGAGCAGATTTCCCATGGAAGCCAGCGTGTTCAGCATCTGCTGAGCCGGCCGCCCATGTGCAGCATGGTGCCGGGCGGAGTCCCGCCGGGGGTGTTGCCGTGTTTCTGCGGTGCTGCTGTACATGGCAGCACCCAGTATCAGCAGTAAAATGCAACGCATGGTGAGGGGTTATTTTGTGTCGGGCATGCAGTTCATGACCGGCCCCAGGGTATTCAGAAGAGACTGCGAGCCATAGGCATTGCTCATGCCGATGCGGATGAAGGAGGTCAGGAATGAGGAGACTATCTGCTGCACTTCCTGCACGTTGATACTGGCGCGTACCTGGCTCTCTACCTCCGGAGTGGGGCGGGGCATGGATTCTGACTTTTTCTGCAGTTCGATTAACCGCGGGGCGATAACGGCCACCTGGGGAGCTGCGGCATCGGCGCTGGCCTGGTCGGTCACTCCTTCAAGCACTCCGGTCAGTTCCTTCAAGGTGCTCATGACTTCGTTCACACTCTGGATGTATTCGGCGGCGGTGGCTTCGGCCGGAGCGGGCGTTGCCGGACTGGTGCTGCCGAGAGAAATATCGGCCAGTGCAAGCGATGAGGTCAGTAAGGTTGTGAGAATGAGTGCTTTCATCTTTTGATTCGCTGGTTTACGCAGGTCATGTTACTCCCGCGGTCTGTGCTTGTCAACCTTCTTCTGCGTCCCCTTTTTTGAAAAAACTATAAAAAAGATAGGAAAAAGACTTGCCTTCTGCTTTCTGATGTGGTAATCTGCGTTCAGAAAATTAGACAAGACTAACAAATATGAATACGAACATTACAAAGGTAAGAGCACGGGAGATACTGGATTCCCGCGGAAACCCGACCGTGGAGGCAGAGGTGACGCTGGCATGTGGCTCATTTGGTCATGCATCGGTTCCCAGCGGGGCCTCGACCGGTGAGCATGAGGCCTGCGAGCTGAGAGATGCGGACCCGCAGCGATATAGAGGGAAGGGGGTACTCAAGGCGGTGGAATATGTCAATACCGAGCTGGCAGCCGCGCTGGCCGGCATGGATGCGCAGGAGCAGATAGCCATAGATGCCCGCATGCGCGAGGTGGACGGTACTCCGAACAAGAGCCGGGTAGGAGCCAACGCCGTGCTGGCTGTGTCGCTGGCGGTGGCGAGAGCAGCAGCCTGGGCCACCGGTCAGCCGCTGTACCGCTATCTGGGCGGGCCGAATGCGCATGTGCTGCCGGTTCCGATGATGAATGTGCTGAATGCGGGGGCTCATTCGGATGCTCCGATAGATTTTCAGGAGTTCATGATCATTCCCCGAGGGCTGCCGAGTTTCCGGGAAGCGCTGCGCTGCGGGGCTGAGGTGTTTCATGCGCTGGGCTCAGTGCTGCGGAAGAAGGGCCTGAGCACAGCCGTGGGCGATGAAGGTGGTTATGCGCCGAACCTGCATAGCGCAGAGGAAGCACTGGATGTGATAGTGTCTGCAATTGAAGATGCCGGCTATGAACCCGGAAGACAGGTTGCGCTGGCGCTGGATGTAGCCAGCTCGGAGTTCTACGATGCAGAAAGTGGGCTGTACGTGTTCAGAAAGAGCACGGGTGATAAGCTCACGGCGGCGGAGCTCTGCTCCTGCTATGAATCGCTGATAGACCGCTACCCCATTATCTCTATTGAGGATGGGTGCGCGGAAAATGACTGGGATGGCTGGAAGCTGCTCACCGAATCTATAGGCAAGCGCTGCCAGCTGGTGGGGGATGACCTCTTCGTGACGAATGTGGATTTCCTCCGCAAGGGAATCGAGCGCGGCGTGGCAAACTCCATCCTGGTGAAACTGAACCAGATAGGCTCTCTCAGTGAGACCTTTGAAGCCGTGCGGCTGGCAACCACGAATGCCTACAGTGCCGTAATTTCTCACCGCAGCGGAGAAACCGAGGATTCCTTCATTGCCGATCTGGCGGTGGCAACGAATTCCGGGCAGATCAAGACCGGGTCGCTCTCGCGCGCAGACCGGCTGGCGAAGTACAATCGACTGCTGCGCATAGAGGAGCAGCTTGGTTCTGCGGCTCGCTACGGGCTTTGAAATCTGAACAAGCATGTTATGTTGGGAGCCACCCGGTCAGCCTGGTCTGCCGGGTGGTTTCTGCGGTCAGGTCATGCCACACTACCCGCTTGACCTTTTGATTTGTGGCGGTAGAATGAGCGGCAAACTTTATTATTATCGTAACTATGGCAAATACGCATCAGTTCCAGACGGAGGTCCGGCAGCTGCTGGACATTGTGATTCACGCATTTTACAGCGACCGCGAGGTTTTTGTGCGCGAGCTGGTTTCCAACGCTTCCGATGCGCTGGAGAAGCTGCGCCTGAAGCAGCTGACGCAGACCGATATCTACGAGCCGGAACGTGAGCTTCGCATCACCATCACGACAGATGAGGAAGCCGGCACGCTCACCATTGCCGACAGCGGTATTGGTATGACCCAGGAGGAAGTGGTGGAATTCCTCGGCACGATTGCGCACTCCGGCACCAAGAAATTCCTGGAAGCCATGAAGGAGAGCAAGGGCGGTACTCAGGACCTCATCGGCCAGTTCGGCGTGGGCTTCTACAGCGTGTTCATGGCAGCGGATAAGGTGGAGGTGACCACCCGCTCCTGGCAGCCGGATGCCGCCCCGGTGAAGTGGGTGAGCGATGGCCAGGAGGGCTACGAACTGAGCGCAGCTTCTGCCGATACACCGCGTGGCACCAGCATCCTCATTCACCTGAAGGACGATGCAAAGAACTTTGCCAAAGGTGACCACACCCGTTACATTCTCTCCAAGTACAGCAACTTTGTGGGCTTCCCCATCGATTTCAACGGTGAGCACCTGAACACCGTGCAGGCTATCTGGATGAAGAGCAAGAAAGATGTGAAGCCGGAGGAATACGAGGGCTTCTACCAGTTCATTGCCCACACAGAAAGCAAGCCGCTGAGCTACATGCACTTCAGCGCCGATGCACCCATCGTGCTCAATTCCGTGCTCTTCGTACCGGAGGAAAACCCGGAGGCCATGGGATTCGGCCGCTGTGAGCCTATGGTATCGCTCTATTGCCACAAGGTGCTCATCGACAGCAAGCCTGAGAAACTGCTGCCGGAGTGGCTGCGTTTCCTGGCCGGTGTGGTGGATAGCGAAGACCTGCCGCTCAATATCTCCCGCGAGATGCTGCAGGATAATTCTCTGCTGCGTAAGGTGGCCGGCATCATCACCAAGCGTTTCATCAAGCATCTGGAAGGTGTGGCCAAGAATGAGACCGAGACTTACGAGAAGTTCTGGCGCACCTTCTCCCGATACATCAAGGAAGGCGTGGTGACCAGCTGGGAGCACAAGGATGCCCTGGGCAAGCTGCTGCGCTTCGAGTCTACCTTCACCGAGCCCGGCAAGCTCACCAGTTTCGAGGACTATGTGTCCCGCATGAAGGAAAACCAGAAGGATATCTACGTGCTCTACGGTGCCAGCCGCAGCCAGCTGGAGAATTCTCCGTATCTGGATGCGCTGAAAGCCCGCGGTTTCGAGGTCGGCTTCTTTACCGAGGGCGGCGACCAGTTTGTGGTGGAAAGCCTCATGAAGTTCGGGGAGAAGGAAATCAAGTCCATTGACCGCGCCGGTCTCGAACTTCCCCCGCTCGAAGCCCAGCCCGACCAGCCCGGTCTGGATGATGCCGAGGCTGAGGGCCTGACCACCTGGGTGAGCGATACTTTCAAGGAGCGCTTCTCCAAAGTGACCACCAGTGACCGCGTGACCAGCGCTCCGGCCATTGCCCTGCAGGGCGAGGGTGATATTTCCCCGGAAATCAAGGCCTATCTCCGTGCCATGGGACAGGAGATTCCCGAGACCCACCCGGAGATTGCCTTCAACCCGCACAACCCGATTGTGATGAAGCTGGCCGAGCTCCGCACTCAGGATGAAGCCCTGGCCACTCTGCTGGCAGACCAGCTTATCAACACGGCTCTGCTGCGTGCCGGCATGCTCGATGACCCCGCCAAGCTGGCAGATAATTCCCAGGCGCTGCTGGAAAAGCTGCTCAACAAGTAAACACTCAGCGGTTGCTATTTGAACCGGAAAGGCCTGGCATGCGGTTGCGTGCCGGGCCTTTCTGTGTACCCTGAGCAGGTAGCAATCAATAGCTGTCAGGGAATTTCTTTCTCAGAGAATATTCCGCATTTTTACAGAAGTTTCGCGGAAGCGCAGCACCGTGTTGAGCCGCTCGTTTTCCAGCAGGGAGACATAGCGCTTTTCCTTAACCATGGTGCGGAGCCCCGGGTCTCGGAAGAGGTCCAGCAGACGGGATGGCTGCGGAATGCCCCGGTTTGCCAGCTGGGTGTTATAAAAGTGGGTATAGGTGGGTTCATCGAGCGTGCAGCCGAAGGCCACCAGACAGGCCAGGTTGGTTTGAGCCGGATCATCGATGGGGTCTATGCTCTGCACCCAGCCGGTGATTCTGGAAGCGCGCAGTGCGCTGCTTACCCGGGTGAACCACGGGGTGGCCGGCATTTCTGCTGCCGGATTGGAGAGCCGCTGCATCTGGGCTTCTGCCAGTTCGTGGTAGTAGCGGATGCGGCTTACGTTTCCATAATAGAAGATACCCATCATGGTTACCCAGAGCATGATGAGACTCATGAGCACGGTAGTGATACCCCCGCCCAGACCGAACTTCTTCTTAAAGGAGAAGAGCTGGGAAATCCACACCATGCCGTGAAAGCAGACGAGCAGAATGAAAATGGCAGTGCTCCACGCCAGCGTCTGCACCATCCAGGGCTGGGGTGAATCGGTGATAAAGGCGACGTAGGTGAAACCGTTTTTCTGCAGAAAAATCCACGCGGCTACTGCGCCGGATATGGCCACTGCCAGTAGAATCATTTTGATGACACCTTTGATGAGAGCAAAGATGAGAATGGCCAGTGCAATGACGCCGAGTACGGTGAGAATAATGTGTGAAGTCTCCATATGGTGGTGAAAGTGGTTCAGCGGATATAGGGATGCAACTGGCGGGCTGCTTGCGCGGCGGCCTGGTGCTGCGGGTCGATTTGCAATGCTTTCTGCATGGCGCGCAGGGCCGGGCGGTATTGCCGCAGTTCGATGAGGATGAGCCCCAGCCTGTACTGCACTTCGGCATTCTGCGGGTGCTCACGGGCACATGTCAGCATCTGCCGCAGCGCATCCACCGGGCGGTGCTGCTGCGCGAGGAAAACGGCATAGTCCATGCGCGCCACCACACTGACGGGGTCGCGCTCTACGGCGCGGCGGTACTGGGCTTCGGCCTCGCCGGACTTGCCGGCGGCATTGGCGAGCATGGCCAGCTGCATGGCTCCGGTGGGCTGGTCGGCCTGGTGAGTGGCTGTTTGCTGAATTTCCTGCATCACCGGGTGGTTTGCCGGCAGATTCGGGAATAGCGCCCAGGCAGCTGCGTGGCGCACGCTGCGGGTCTTATCGGCCAGAGCCTTGCGGGCGGCATCACCCCCCAGCAGTTCCACGGCGGCGGCACGCACCAGGGCATCGGTATCCTGAGTGGCGCCCAGAGCCACGGCTTGCGCCTCAGGCGTGAGTGGAAACTGTGCCAGCAGTCCCAGCAGCGTGGCTCTCCAGGCGGGAATCTCTTCCATCTTGTAGGCAGCCAGCAGCTCCTGCACGCTCCCTTTGCCCTGCATAGCGTGCCCGGCAGCGCGGAAACGCTGGCGGTATTTACCCAGACGCTCCTCTTTATAGCGTTTTTCCAGATACTCCATACACCACTGGTGGTCTTTGTCCTGGTGGCAGTTCAGGCATGCATTCGGTACTCCCAGTTCGATGCTCATGCGCGGGTCCGGCCAGTGCAGGGCGTGGTCGCGGCGCGGGTCCCGGCCCATGTAGGTCATTTTCGGCATGTGGCATTCGATGCAGGGCATCGCCGTGCCGCCGCAGAGCTTATTGTGCCCCACCTGCGGAGCCAGCACGCCATTGACTACCTTGTTGGTGCCGTGACACTGCAGACACAGCTCATCATTCTCCGTAGGCTTATTGACCCTGCCGGAGTGCGGGTCGTGGCAGTCGTAACAGGTCACTCCCGTGCGTCCCATCTTGTGCAGCCGGAAACTCGTCTCGCTGTAATCCTCCTCCAGCTGCAGACCGTTCGGATGGAAAACTCCGGGAAGCTTCGGCAGCTCCAGCCGGAAATGATCATCGAACTTATCGCCCACGGTGAATCCGGGCGTGAGCTCCTCGCGGCGGGCATGGCAGCTGGCGCAGTTGTCATCGTGTTGCTGCGGGGTGAGCTTGCGGTCTGTCCGGGCCACCAGGCAGCCGTCCTCCGCATCCGGCGTGGGAGAAACTTTATGGCACTGAATGCAGGTGATGCCCGGCTCCTGCCAGGTGGCCTTGAAACTATCGGTTGAGGTATCGTAGTTCTTCCTGAATCCGCTCATGTGGCACCAGGCGCACTGCGATTCCCAGTTCATTCCGCGGCCGGTCCAGTGCCCCCACTCGCCTGGTTTGCGCTCAGCGCCACCGCGCTCCTGCTGCAGCGCATCATCCCGGAACACATCGAACCACTCCTTTTTCTCTACATCCCAGGCGGCGCTGGGTGTCTGCAACCCGCCATCCTTCCATTTGAGCAGATACTGCACCAGCGGTTCGCGACCAATCACACCGCCGACTGTGTACACCTTGCCGGTGGCTGTATCCCGCATCTGGTAATTCCCTTGCGCATCCTGCCGCATCTCCAGTTCCATGCCGTGTGCCTTGATACGCTGGCCCGAAAAAGCCGCTGCATCCAGCGCGGCAGCCGGCTGCCGCCAGGCCCACGCATGGTCGCTGCCTTTCCACAAATCATACTCCTTGCGGTGGCATTCCGCGCATTTGCGCGAGAGGGAAAGCGCTTCTTCATTCCAATGCGGGCGCTGTTCTGCCTCTGCATGACTCAGGGCAGGGGTTACCAGCAGAATGATGGAGAAAAGACGCTTCACGCCCGCATTTTATCACATACGCACGCGCGCAGCAAACGCAAACCTTACCCGCCCCTGTCATACTAAAATGAACTTTTTTTCATTTTAGACTTGCTATTCGGTTTTGCTTCTGTTAAACTGCGGCCACACGCACGAGTAGCTCAGTGGTAGAGCGGCTGTCTTACACACAGTTGGTCAGGAGTTCGAATCTCTTCTCGTGTATCAAGGCTGACTTTCAATCGGAAGTCAGCCTTTTTTTCGTGTGGTTGCTCTCACGCCGGAATTATTGCGAAGAGCCCCGAAATTCCTGAAATCTGTTATGTAGTCAGAATGAAAACTTGCAAGGCGGAGAGGAAAGGAGTAGAATGTGCGGAGTTACATGCGACAATACATATTTAAGCGCCTGCTGATGATGCCGATTACGTTGATTGGCATCACGTTTCTGGTGTTTTTTCTGACTCGCATGGTGCCGGGTGGTCCGGTGGAGCGGATACTGCAGGAGCAGGCCATAGGCTCACTGGTGGGTGATAAGACCGTGGGGCAGGTGGGTGCGCGCCTCGGGAATGATGATATGGAACGCCTGGAGGAGCTGTTTAATCTGCAGGAGCCTATCTGGAAGGCTTATCTTCAGTGGCTTGGCGTGTTGCCACAGTCTGCGGAAATAGCCAAGGCGGAATTTGATGATGCCGGTGAGGCGGTTATTACCATTGCCTCCGCCAGCGGAAATTCGGTTGCTCTGAAAGTGACCCGAGAGGGGGATACCCCGCAGTATCTGGCACCGGAGTGGATGCTGGATGAAGGCTGGGAGGTCCGCCTGGAATCTCCGCTGGACCGTGCTCGCCGACTTGCCGAGCGCCAGGGAATTTCCAGCGAGAGCGAAATAACCGAGCTGGCTGCTACTCCGGCATGCCGCCGCTGGCGTGCGATTGCGAGTCGCCAGGCTTTTCAGGGCGCGTTGCAGGGGAATCTGGGGCTTTCGTATAAATATAACGAACCGGTGACCCGGATGATGATGGACCGTCTGCCTGTTTCGCTGTATTTCGGGATATTAGGCGCCATAATCACCTATGTGGTGAGCGTGCCGCTGGGGGTGTTCAAGGCACTGATGCACCGCAGCTGGTTCGATAGTGTGACGAGTGTGCTGATTTTTGTGGGATATGCGGTGCCTGGCTTTGCGCTGGGGGCTGTGCTGCTGGTGTATCTGGGGGCACGGTTGGAGTGGTTCCCGCTGTACGGGCTGGTAAGCCCCGGTTTTGAATGGATGCCGTTTCAGGATCAGGTGAAGGATCTGGTGCTGCATACTGTGCTGCCTCTTTCCTGTTATGTGGTGTCCACCTTTGCCGTGACTACCATGATGATGAAAAATAATCTGATGGAGAATATGGCGGCAGATTATGTGCGCACGGCTGTGTCCAAGGGTGTGTCATTTCGCCGGGCCGTGTGGCGGCACGCGTTCCGTAATTCGTTCATTCCCATCGTGTCGACTCTGGGCAGTGTCATCTGCACGGTGGTGGGCGGCTCTATTCTGATTGAGCGCGTGTTTGATATTCAGGGCTTTGGCATGCTGAGTTTCCAGGCATTGCTGGATAAGGATTATTCTCTGATCATGGGCACACTGCTGCTCACATCTGTGCTGATTATTCTGGGTAACCTGCTTTCAGATATGCTGGTGGCACTGGTGGACCCGCGTGTACGTTTTGATTGATACCCATGAGCAAGACTCTCATAGCGCTGCTGATTATACTGGCCTCTCTGCTGGGGGCTCTGGGTGAGCTGCATGGCTGGCTTCTGCCCACGTTGTCCTGGCCGTTTACGGTGAGCCGTGAGGTGCCGCTGTTGAGCTGCAGTGAGCGGGTAGCGCCGTATCTGGCAGTGGATGGCCGGGTTCACTGGTTCGGGTGGCTCTGTATGGGCGTGTTGCTGTGCTGTGGCTTGTATCTGCTGGTGCGCCGCAGTTCCAGTCTGCGGCTGCCGCCGGAGTATGCGAAACAGGTGGAACGGTTCAGAAAAATCAAGCGGGGGTACTGGTCGCTGATAATTTTCGGTATCATCATGCTGCTGGCCGCCATGGACCAGTGCCTGGTGGGCAAGCGCGCTCTTTTTGTTGCCTATGATGGCCACTGGTACAGCCCGGCGCTTACGCGGGCTGTGTTGCCGGGAAATACTTTCGGCCTGACCGGGGCAGAGGCCCAGGCTGAGGCTGATTACCGGGTGTTGAAGGAGCGCTCCGGGCAGCCTGGCTGGCCGGATCTGGTCATCATGCCGCTGGTGCCGTATGACCCGACCATGGATGCGGCTCCTTTCCCTTCTGAACCACTGGTGTGGAGAGACGGTGTTCTGTATGATGTGGATGGAGATACGCCGTACAATGGCCTGGCCTGCCGCCTGTATAAGGACGGGCAGATGCATCTGCGCCAGCGCTACCGCAAAGGTAAGGCCGATGGCGCAGTTCAGGGCTGGCTGAGGAACCGTAAAGAAGTATATTCTGCCACCTACCGCAATGGTGAGCTGGTACACGAGCACTACCGGGGACCGAAACAGGCAGATGATTTCCTGTCGCTGACGCGCACCGGTACTGAGTGCAAGGTGTATTACCACCCGGCGCCTCCATTTACCGGCGGTCATATTCTTGGCACGAACAGTCAGGGCGCCGATATTCTGGCCTATCTGTATGGTGGCTTGCAGGTGAATATCAAGGCTGCGCTGCTTTATCTACCCGTTATCTATTTCATCGGGCTGACCATGGGCATGCTCATGGGGTATTTCGGCGGGCGCTTTGATCTGGTGACCCAGCGTATCATAGAAATCCTTTCGCAGTTGCCATTCCTTTTTGTGGTGATGATTGTATCGGATTTCGTGCCGCTGCAGCTGCGCGGGCTTTTCCTGGTGCTGAGTCTGCTGGCCATGTTCGGGTGGATGCATATGACCTACCTGGTGCGCACCGCCACCATGAAAGAGAAAACGCGTGAATACGTGGCCGCCGCCAAGGTGATGGGGGCCGGTACCGGGCATATCCTGCTGCGGCATATTCTGCCGAACCTGCGTGGAATCGTGGTGACTCTCGTGCCTTTCAGTGTGGCGGGTGTCATTCTTTCCCTGGCCTCGCTTGATTATCTGGGCTTCGGTTTGCCTGATACCTACGCAAGCTGGGGGCGTCTGCTGAATGACGGTTTGTCGAAACTCTCCTCGCCCTGGGTGGTATCCAGTGCGTTCGTGGCGCTGGTGGGTACTCTGCTGATAGTCACCTTCATAGGCGAATCCATACGCGAGGCGAGCGACCCACGCCGCCATTCCTATTACGAATAAGAAACATGGCCTTATCCATACAGAAACTGCTGCGAACACTGCTGCTGGGCTCGGTGGCTGCGCTGGGGTGTCTGCTGTTCTCCTCGTGCGATGACGATGGCGCTGCGCTGGGCCTGGAGTGGCGGCATCCGTCCGATCTGACTCTGCCGCTTGGCTTTGCAGAAAATGACCCGGTGCCGACCTATACGAAGCGCTGGCATATGCCTCCGGGCTTTGCCGGCTTCCCGGAACGCTGGAATGCACGCGTGCGCGAATATGTGGATACTTCGCTGGAGGAGAACAAGCAGATATGCGCCGATGCCATGGTGCAGTATCTTACCTCGGCCCCGGGCAGCCAGCGGCAGCAGCGCGCCAAAATCCGATTCCTGAATGTATGGCCGAATCTGGTGAGCCTGAGCCGCCGCAAAGGGCAGGGCGATTACCTGCGGTTTCTGCGAGAGAATCAGCTGCCTGAGGACCTGGTGTGGCACGATGGCCAGGACCAGCCGGAACTGGGCAGCCCCAAAGCCGTGAAAGGCGGCACACTCCGCCTGGCGATTCAGCGCTCGTTCCCCAGCACATTCCGTGTATTCGGCCCGAACAGCAACAACTCGTTCCGCCGTTATCTCTATGATGATATAGACCTGCCGCTCATTCGGCTGCACCCTGGCACCGGAAAGTTGATTCCCGGCGTAGCAGACCGCTGGGCTGTTTCCCCTGATGGCCGCACCGTCTACTTCCATATCGATGAAGCGGCCCGCTTTTCCGATGGCTCCCGCGTGACTACGCGTGACTTCATCACTTCGCTTTTCATCCGCACTTCTCCCTATGCGGCCGAGCCGTTCTACAACAGCTACTACATGGGCAATTTCTCCCGCATAGAGGTGTATGGCAACCATTACCTGGCGGTTTCTCTTCCCACCGCCCGCCCGTATGCTCCATTCTACGCTTCGATTCCCCCGAGCTGCACCAGCTTTTATGCTGAGTTCGGGCCGGATTACCCTACCCGCTATCTGTGGCGTGTGGCTCCCACCACCGGTGGCTACACCGTGAACCCGTACGATGTGATTATGGGTCGGCAGGTCAGTCTGACCCGCGTGGCTGACTGGTGGGCTGCAAACCGCCGCTACACGCGCTATTCGTGCAATGTGGATCATATCGTGTACCAGTTTGTGTCGGAAAACACAAAGATGCGCGAATTGTTCCGCCTGGGGCAGCTGGATATATTCAACGCCCGCGAAGCAGATTTCTGGTACGAGGGGCTGGAGATGGAACCCGTGCACCGCGGGCTGATTCAGCGAGTGCAGTTCAGCAATATATGGCCTCGCAACTGTTTCGGCTTCCACCTGAACTGCTCGCAGCCGCCCTTTAACGATAAGACGATGCGGCGCGGCTTCCACTATGCGCTGAACGTGCAGCAGGTGCTGGATACGGTTTTCCGCGGTGATTTTACCCGACTGGGGTCATATTTTTCCGGTTTCGGTCAGTATACGGATGAAACCATCCGCGCGCTGCCCTTCTCCCCGGAAAAAGCCCGCGAATGCTTTGCCCGCGCCGGATACACCGAGGAAGGGCAGGATGGCATCCTCTGCAAACCGGACGGTACCCGCCTGCAAGTGGTGATGAGCAGCCGCATCGACCCCTTGTACACGAATTGCATGAATATTCTCCGGGAGGAAGCCGCCCGCTGTGGCCTGGATCTGCGCCTGGAGCAGATAGATGATACCGTGCTCTACTCCCGGGTAAAAGCCAAACAATACCAGTCGGCCATATTCTCCTGGGGTTTTTCGCCACCGCTGCCGGACCCCACGCCGTTCTTTGATTCCTCATACGCCTACAAGGCAGATGGCTCCCCCATGCCGGGTACTACGAATATAACCGCAACAAATTCACCGCTGCTCGACCGGGCTATTCTGGCCTGCCGCGCGGCCACCACAGAGTCAGAGGCGGTGGCTGCCCACCACTATGCCCAGCAGCTTATCTCCAACACCCTTGCCTGGGTGCCGGGTTGGACCACTTCATATTGGCGTTTTGCCCAGTGGCGCTGGGTGCGCTGGCCGGATGAACCAGACTGCCGTTTCTGCCCGCCCCGGTACTATGACCCCGTGGATAGCCACTTGTACTGGATTGATGAGAAAATGAAAGAGGAAACGCTCAAGGCGAGGACCTCCGGCGAATCATTCCCCGAAGTCGATATCGAAATTCCCCTGCCTACAGAACCTGCTGCCGAATCATGAGCCTCAATAATCTGCTTGAAGTGAAGAATCTTTCTGTTGCGTTCGAAACAGAACGCGGCCTTTCCACTGCTGTGGATGATATCAGCTTCACGATTCCTCGTGGCGCCTGCGTAGGGATTGTGGGCGAAAGCGGCTGTGGTAAAAGTGTGACCGCCATGAGCCTGGTGCGCCTGTTGCCGCAGCCCACCGGTCGCATCACCGGGGGACAGATTCTTTTCGATGGCGATGATGTGGTAACCATGTCGCTCAGCCGCTTGCGCGAGCTGCGCGGTGGCCGCGTGGGCATGATTTTTCAGGAACCCATGAGCGCCCTGAACCCGGTACATACCATAGGCGACCAGATTGCCGAAACCCTCATGCTGCACCGAGACATGACGGCAGAAGCAGCCTGGGTAGAGGCAATCAATCTGCTTAATCGCGTGCGCATTCCCAGCGCCGCCGTCTGTGCCCACCAGTATCCCGGCTCTCTTTCTGGCGGCATGCGGCAGCGCGTGGTCATTGCCATGGCTCTGGCCTGCCGGCCTGAGCTCATCATAGCCGATGAACCCACCACGGCTCTCGATGTGACCGTGCAGCAGCAGATTCTGGCGCTTCTCCGCGAGCTGCGTGAGGACTTAGGCGCCTCCTCGCTCCTTATTACTCACGATATGGGCGTCATTGCCCAGAATTGCGACCGCGTGCTGGTCATGTATGCCGGTCGCATCGTGGAAAGTGCCACGGTTGAGGAGCTTTTTGCCAACCCCTGCCACGCGTATACGAAAGCTCTCCTGGCTTCCATCCCGCGCCGCGAATACACACGCAAGACCTATCTGCCCTCCATACCCGGGCATGTCGCGGCTATTCGCCACCAGGTCAAAGGCTGCCGCTTCTGCCAGCGCATGGGGGTGCCCACGGAGGAGCTCAAAGAGCGCCCCAGAATGATTGAAATTGCCCCCGGCCACCGCATCGAGGCCTGTCCCCGCTGCACCGGCGTGCTCTGCTGAGCCCAGTGTTGAGCGCAGCCGCTCAGTACAAAATCCCAGGTGCGCAGGCTGGATTAAAAAATGCTGCGCGCAGGTAGTGCAGCGCAGTGTACCAGTTCTCGTTTGTAATCCTTCTTCAGAGCGGGGGACCCGGAGCTCATTTGCCAGTAGCGATCTGGTCAACTTTAGCATTGACGCAGGTGGTAAACTGTTGTATCCTCTGCGGCCATGGCCGCTCTCCACACGATTGATATTTTTGAAATTCCGTATGTGGCTTCCCATCTTGAGGAAGCTAGCGCACACTGGGTGCAGCTGGCGCAGGAAACTCAGCAGCCGGTACTGCTGGCGCATTCGGATGTGCATGTGCTCACTCGCATGCTGGGAGAGGCCGATTATGGTGCAGGTCTGCGTATGTTCGATTACATCTGCCCGGATGGTATGCCTATCGTGTGGCTGATGCGGCGTAAGGGCGCACCGGCAAATCGTCTGTACGGCCCGGACGTAATGGAGTGGATGTGGAAGCAGGGGCGCGAAGCCGGATTGAAACATTTTCTGCTGGGGGGAACTGAGGAAGCTTGTGCCTTGCTGCAGGAAAATCTCGGCAAGCGTTATTCCGGGGCAGAGGTGGCAGGGCATTATTGCCCGCCCATGCCACCGTGGCCGGAGGGGGAGGATGAGCGGATGCTGGCCGCTATTCGTGAGAGTGGTGCGCACTGTGTGTGGGTGGGACTGGGCTGCCCACGCCAGGAACGCTGGCTGTTCGAGCACCGCGAGCAATTGCCGCCGGCGTTATACTTCGGGGTGGGCGCTGCTTTTAATTTTCATGCCGGGCTGGTGCAGCAGGCGCCGCTCTGGATTCGCTCACACGGGCTGGAGTGGCTTTATCGCTTGTGCAAGGAACCCCGCCGCCTGTTCAAACGCTACCTGGTGCACAATACCAGGTTTATCTGGTATTGCCTTACGCGCAAGGTGTGAGCAGAAACACTTTCAGAGTGCCATTTTCCCGGGATTGAGGATACCGGTCGGATCGAGAGCTGCCTTGATGGCGCGGTGAGCATCCAGAGCTGTTTCCCCTATGGCCCGGGGGAACCATGGAGCCTTGGCAAGGCCGATGCCGTGTTCGCCGGTGATGCTGCCACCATGCTCCATGACCCAGTCAAAAAGCCGGTTTACCAGAGCATCTGCCGGCTCGCGTATGTCTTTGCCTTCTGCATCTTTGAGCACCATGATATTGGTGTGAATATTGCCATCTCCGCTGTGGCCGAAACACGCCACGGGAATGCCGGTTTCCTGCTGCATGTTCTCACAGAAGCTGACTAGTTCGACCAGTCGGGAGCGGGGAATGACGATATCTTCGTTGAGCTTGGTGAGCCCGGTGGCTTTCAGACTGTACGAGAATTCGCGGCGCAATTGCCAGATGGCTTCCACTGCTTCTTCTGTGCGGGCGTAGACCACTTCGGTGGCACCGGTGTCGCGCAGAATGCCGGCAATGGCCTCCAGCTCGGTGGTCACGGCATCTGCCTGACCATCGATTTCGATGATGATGTGCCCTTTTGCATCGGCTGGCAGGGCGCTGGGGCCCAGGTGGTTCCGGGCTGCGGTCAGGGTGAAGGCATCTGTGATTTCTATGGCGCAGGGCAGGTGCCCGCCCTGCAGGGTGTTCTGAACCGCAGCGGCTGCCAGCGCAAATTGTGGGAAAGAGGCATGCAGAGCGGCGCGGGCCGGGGGCGCCGGAATGATTCGCAGCGTGGCTTCGGTCACGATGCCGAGCATGCCCTCACTGCCGCAGAAAAGCCCCACCAGGTCGAAGCCTTGCTTGTTTTTGTGAGTCCGGCCGCCGCAGCGCAGCACACGGCCATCTGCCAGCACCACGGTAAGCCCCAGTACATAGGCGCGGGTTACTCCGTATTTCAGGCAGCGTGGGCCACCGGCATTGGTGGCTATATTGCCGCCTATGCTGGATTCCTTGCGCGAGGCCGGGTCCGGCGGGTAGAACCAGCCCACGGCAGCACAGTCTGCCTGTAAATCCGCGGTGAGTACTCCTGCTTCTGCCACGGCTACTCCGTCTGCCGGGTTTACTTCCAGAATCCGGGTCATGCGGGCCACAGAAATGACAATGCCGCCGCGCACCGGTACACAGCCGCCTACATAGCCCACGCCGGCACCCCGGGGAGTGACGGGAATACCGCGCTCATGGGCAAATTTCATGGTCTCAGCCACCTGGCTGGTATTTGTGGCAAGCACCACGGCCTGCGGCTGCGCGGTGGCGTGCCACTTATCCCCGGCATGTGCACGCAGCGTGGCTTCATCCGTGCATACGCAATCGCCCAGTAACGCCGTGAGCTCACTAATCCAGTCCGCATTCATTGCCTCAATAGTCATTTGTCAATCGTAAATCGTCAATCCTTATTGGTTCCCCAGCGCCGGTGCAGCCAGGATTCGAGCGGGGAGAACAGAATCTTGTCGGCCAGCAGGCCCACGGCTATGATGATGAACATGATGCCGATAACCTGGTACATGCGCTGCAGTTCACGACCGTAGTGCAGATACTGGCCGATACCAAACCCGGAAACCACGGAGACATAGATTTCTGCCGCCATGAGTGAACGCCAGGCAAATGCCCACCCCTGCTTCATGCCGCTCACTACAAAGGGGGCGGATGCCGGCAGGGTGACAAATACCAGTGTGTGCAGCGGGCTGGAGCCCATGGTGCGGGCTGCCCGGGCATAAATGGGCGGCACGTTCTTCATGCCATTCTGCGTGGAAAGCAGCACGCTCCACAGCGTGCCCATGATGACCACGAAAAGCAGGGCTCCTTCCGTCTGCCCGAACCAGATGCAGGCCAGCGGCACCCAGCACACACTGGGCAGCGCCTGCAGCCCCAGCGCCAGCATGCCCAGCGTGTCGTTTACGCTGCGGAAACGGGCCGACAGCATACCCAGAGGCACCCCCAGGATGATGCCGATGGCATAGCCGATGAGCAACCGCCTCAGGGTGATGAGCATGGAAAGGGGGATTTTACCGTTTACGGTGTTATCCCACAGATAATGCCCTACGGTGCTGGGCGGGGGAAGCACATAGGGCGACCACAGGCTGATATCCAGCCCGAATGCGGCCAGATCGCCCGTGAGCGCGGCCCACACCAGAATGAGCAGCAGGAAGAAGAGGACGGTGATGATAACGCGTTTCATGGCTGGTTAATCAGATTCTGCAGCGGTGTATCCCTTCAGGGCAGAGGTGATGCTCTGGGAAATGTCTGCCAGGTCATGGTTGTTGATGTTGCGAGGACGCGCGAGATAGACGGGATATTCCTCACGAACGCGCCCGGGGTGCGGAGAGAAAAGCACCACCCGGCTGCCGAGGCACACCGCTTCGCGTACGTTGTGAGTAACGAAGACGATGGTTTTGCGTCGTTTCTGCCATACGTCCTGAATATCGCCGTAGAGCTGTTCACGGGTCATGGCATCCAGCGCGGAGAAGGGCTCATCCATGAGCAGAATCTTGGGGTTGGGTGCCAGGGAGCGGGCCAGTGCCACACGCTGGCGCATGCCGCCGCTTAATTCGTGAATGTTGGCGTGCGCGAAGCGATCCATCTTCACCAGATACAAGTAGTATTTCGCAACCTCCAGGCGCTCTTTATTGGTCAGATTCGGTTTCTGTTTGAGCCCGAACATCACATTTCCTATCACATCCAGCCAGGGGAACAGCGCGTGTTCCTGAAACATGACCATGCGGTCGCGCCCCGGTCCTGTAATGGGAGTCCCGTCGATGAGCGCCATGCCGCTGTCCGGTTTGTCCAGCCCTGCTATGATATTGAGCAGGGTGGATTTACCACAGCCGCTCGGCCCCACAAAGCAGACGAATTCTCCTTCATTGATGGTCAGCGAAACATCGTCCAGCGCGCGGACCGTGCCGCGCTTGGTTACAAAATCCTTGCATACGTGTTCGATGCTGAGTTTCGCTGTGGGGAAATGGTGTATTTCCTGGTGTAGTTTTTCCTGTGTCATCAGTCGGGTTGGTAAATCATTCCATCCAGAGGCGGTACTCGATCCAGCAGTCCTGCTTCCTGGGCATCTGTCACGAATTGCTTCAGCCCTGGCAGGTCAATTTCAGTGGTCAGCTTGAGTCGCTTCCAGGCACTACGAACCAGTTCGGGGTCTGTGGGTGCCTGTGTCAGCAGGGTAAGTTCCTCTATCACTCGCGCCTGCGCGGCCTCCGGGTTCTCAATAATCCAGCGGGTGAGCTCACGGTGCGCCTGAATAATGGCCCGGGCCTCCTGAGGATGGGCCCGCAGCCAGGCGTCGCGGCCGATAAGTACAGTGGTGACTACATCCGGCTCCTGCACCAGAATGCGGGCTCCTGCCATGCGCTCCAGAGTGGAAACCCAGGGTTCTACCGTCCAGCTAGCCGCAATATCTCCTTGTTTCATGAGCTGCAGCTGCATGGAATTAGGCGTAGGCGCTACCCGGCAGTCGCCGGCTCCCTCCAGTGTGGTTTTCAAGCCGTTTCTGGCGAGCCATGCGCGGCAGGAGACATCCTGTGTATTACCCAGCTGCGGCGTGGCTATGCTTCGCCCTTTGAAATCTGCTGCGCAGGAAATACCGCTGCCCGGTGCTACCAGAAGCGCAGCCCCGCCATTCACGGCCCCGGCCAGTAATCGTACTTCTCGCCCGGCTGAAACGGCATAAGCGTTCAGCGCCGGGCTGGGGCCTGCGTAGGTCAGATCGACAGTACGCCCGAATATCGCTTCCATGGCAGTGGGACCTGCATTGTATGTGTACCACTCTACTGTGTATCCGGGGAGGTAGCGCTCAAACCACCCCTCGCCGTGGCGGGTCATGTTCCGGGCAACCAGAGCCTGCACATGAGTCACATTCGGAAATCCTCCCATGCGGATGACTTTGCAATCCATGTCTTCCCGATTGCACCCTGCCATTATCAGCAGGGTTGACACCAGCAACAGGCAACTGAGCAGTTTTTTGAGCATTCGTTTAAAACTACCAGAAATGCCCCCGGCGGTCAAGCGGCAAGTGTGGCAATTTTGTGGCGAGGAGTCACTGGAAAATCACCGGAATTGTGAGCGGTGCAGGGGTATGCGGTAAAAAGAGAAACGCAGCAACGGATTGTTGCTGCGTTTCAGAGGCGGGAGTGGGATTTGAACCCACGAATGACGGTTTTGCAAACCGTTGCCTTAGGCCACTTGGCTATCCCGCCGGGATGCTTGTTGCGCCGCCAAGTATATATGAGGCCGCCGGTTGAGTCAAGCGAAAATTAAGGAAATCTGAATTTTTTTATATCAGGGAAGGTAAATCAGTCGCACTTCTGCAGATGGTCGATGAGCCTGAGTGCGTGCCGGGAGGCTTTTTGTCTGATGTCGTTCATGTTTTCCGGGGTGGAGCGGAGCTGGTAGGAAACGCCGCCGGTGCCGATGCTGCCGCCCCATTTCATGCCGGTGAATTGGCAGGTTGCGTGTAACGGGGTGAAAAATGAGTCCCAGTTCATAGCATCAGCCGGTGTTCCGGTGGTGTAGGATACTACCAGGGTTTTTCCTTGTAGTTTGTTGCCTTGGCTGCCGTGTGAGAAACCATGCAGAAAGGTCTGCTCCATCCACCGGTGCAGCAGCGAGGGCATGGAAAACCAGAATACGGGAAATTGCAGCACTATGATATCTGCCCAGAGCAGTTTCTGCTGTTCGGCTGCGGCGTCTATGTTGAAATCAGGGTAGAGGCGGTCCAGGTAAACGGTGCGGCACCCGGTAAGCTGCGTTTCCAGTTGTTCCATGATAATCCGGTTAGCTACGGAATCATGCACTGTGTCGGTGTGCCCGGAAATGATGAGAATGTTTTTCATACTGTGCGTTTTTAATTTCAGTATATGCAGTTTTCACGAGTACGCAAGATGATATTTTCATTCCTCCCGGTCAATGTCGCAAATCTTGCTTGAAAAGGGAGGTTGGGTAGTTTAGAATGTTTCTATGAAAGCTCGAGGAGAGGACAGGCATATACACATCCGCGGGGCGGAGGAGCACAACCTGAAAGGGGTGGATGTGGATATTCCTCTGGGCGGCATCACGGTAGTGACCGGACCGAGCGGCAGTGGTAAGACCTCGCTGGCGATGAGTACTTTATACGCCGAGGGACAGCGCCGCTATGTTGAGACCTTTTCGCTCGAGGAGGAATTGGGGTAGAATGGCTCGCGGGGCTGTATTGCCACAGGCGCACGGGATTTTAGTCCCGGAACAGAACCGAGATGAATTGATTGACACAGAAAGCCCTTTGCGTTATCATCCCGGTAGGCAATATGCACAATTACGGTGTTCGTTTACCCTTTGAATATCTCCCCTATGCAGCCATCATCACCGGGGTGGTAATGGCTTGTATCGGAATCCGTACCATTCTGAAGCTGCGGCGGCTCAGCGAGCATGGCATCCGCACGCATGCCACGCTGTTGCGTGTCGAGGAGAATCTTGCCCCTCGCATTATCTTCGGGGATGATGATATGCACAGCACACGGAGGCACCGCGGGAACAGGTACACGGGTGTCTATGGTTTCACCGATGAAGCCGGAAACAGCTACGAAGTGAAGGGCGGGGCTCCGTATGACCCCGTTGTCGGCGATAGCGACTTCGTGGTGCTGTATAACCCGCATAACCCTGACGATGCCATGCTGGTTGACGTCATCCGCCCGATGCAGACGCCTGTCATCGCCTCTGTGGCGGGTGTCATTGCTTCAGTGGCCGGTATCTGCATGCTCGTATTTGATTTATAAAATCTTCTCAACACCATGGTTTACCACGTCACCCGCGTCGGCAACAGCACGACCTCCAAGACCGTTTTCATCAGTTTTTTCTTTAAATGGGGCCTCTTTGCCCTGCTTGCGTACGTTGTGTGCGGCTCATCGTCCCTTCTGTCGCCCTATATGTGGTGGGTGATGCTTGGTATGGCCTTCCCGGCGGCCATCGGGGCGTATTTTCAGCTTCGCCACATCCGGAAAAATACCAAATCATACGAAGATACCTTCTATACCCTCACGGAAGGCGGGGTGATGATGGAGGGTGACAAGGGGCAGGCATGCCTTTATTTCTCCTGGGGGGATATCCGCGAGGCACGCCGTATACTGAACCACACTGTCTGGATGCAGCTGGAGAACGGCAAGTCCTTCAACTGCCTGCTCGAAGGTCTGCCCGAGGAGCGCATTGCCGAATTCGCTCGTTTTGCGACTGAACATGCCGGGAAAACGCCTCCCGCTTCGGCGCTCACCCCGCCGCCGGCGGAGCTGACCTGCACCAGCCCTCTCCGCTTCAGTGGCACTCCGGAACAGCGCCGCGAGCACCTGGATGCCTTTGCTTTGCTGAGTGGCCCTGCCTGGGGCTGGACATGGCTGCGCCCCTGTATGCTGCTGCTCTGGGGCGTGCTGCTGATGGGGGCTTCTTACAGGGCCTCCTACCTGACCATGGCCATTGTGGCCATCATCATCTGGAAATGGGTCAACCGTCTTAAGAATCCCGGTGGCCCCCTCCCGTACCCGGGGCAGAGCCGTCCGGGGCGCTATTATGCCTCTGCCCGGGAATCGCTCCAGCTTGTCGGCGAAAAGGGAACCTGGATTTATAACCGCCGTGCCCAGTTGCAGGGAATCTACGAGACCCCGCATGGTGTCTGCATTCACGATGTGAGCGGCACCGTTGTTATGGTGGATGCTGACCAGCCTCTGCCGCCCCACCTGCAGGCCCCCCGGAAACGACTGCCCCGGCATCTTTCCCGCCTGGTCATTCATGGCATATGCGGGCTTCTTCTTCTTGGCGCTGCCTGGTGTTTTACCCAGAGTAACACCTGGAGATTGCACCGCCTTCTCAGCAGCGAGTCGCCGGATGTGGCAGAGGCGCTGAGTCTGGCCAAATTGCCGCCGAACACACAGGTTTCCAGCGTTGATATTCGCAGGAATCCGTCTGCCAATATCCTATTCCACCGCCATTCCGGCCCGTTTGCTGCGAGTATCTGCTTCGACCAACCGGATGGCAGCGTTATTTATGCCCATTTCGACAAGTACGGAGAGCTCGTGCATCGGAAAACGTATTGAAGCTTCTTAATTGGAGTTTGTGAAAGTACGAATGACGAAGTGGGAAGTACGAAGTTTTGAAGTCAGGCGGGCGTAAGGCCGCGGAAGTTTGAGCCCGGAGGGCGGTAGCTGATAGCCCAGGGTGAAGCCGCTACGCGGCTACACGCTGGGCTACTGGCTGACACCCGCTGACGCGGTTTCTCAATTCCGCTCGCTGACGCGAGCCATCATTCCCACAAATCGGAATTTACCTCGCAAACAGGAGCGCGGAGCGTTCAATGTCCTTCATGCGCTCGCGGCTGCGGCGGGTGCAGAGAAGGGGGAGCCTGGCGGCGGGATTCCCGGTGAAGTAGAGGCGCTCGCCGCGTATCTCGAAATCCGGAAAACGGTGGCGGTGTTGTTCAACGAGCTGTGGCAGACGGTCCAGGAAGAATCGGCGCATCAGCTGGGTGAAGATGCCTTTTCCCACCGGATCTGCACAGTCGTTGTACCACCACAAATCATCTGTGCGGCCATCCCATTTTTCCTGCGGCGGAAGCGTCACGCCCATGCTCATGAGGGGGATGAACCAGGCCAGGGCAGAACCATTGAATGCCGCGCAGAGCAGTCGCCGGCATTCCTCCTGCGTGGCACCATTCAGTCGTTGAAAGAGAATCAGCCCGTACCGGTATTCGTCGCGCATCCTGTGCTTCGTTTCGGCAATCGGTTCGGCGTGCGAGAGCAGGGTGCACAGCGCCATCAGCACATGTTCCCGGGAAATCGGAAAGCGTAGCAATACATCCACCGCCGCCCAGTGGTGCATGTCCACCGCCTCGTGCAGTGCGCTTTGCCATACATCGCCCTCCACATCTGCTTTATACCCGTGGCGTATGGCGCTTTCCAGACTGACCAGGTCACCCTTGCTGCGTCCATATCCTGCCAGCCAGGCCACCAGGTTGTGGCCATTGTCATCCTCGGCATCGAGACTATCGCCCCAGCGTCTGATGAATTCTCTGGCTTCCGCAGAATAGAACATGCGCGCATTATGACATCTCCCAGCCGTTCTGACAATGCTTTATTTCTGTGTCAGGACACACTTTCGGCTTGTGTCAGGTGGGATGCTAGTTTAGAATGATTCCATGAACAAACGGGGCGAGGACAAAGAGATTCACATTCGGGGTGCGAAGGAGCACAACCTGAAGGGGGTGGATGTGGACATTCCGCTGGGCGGCATCACGGTAGTGACCGGACCGAGCGGCAGCGGCAAGACCTCTCTGGCCATGAGCACTCTGTATGCGGAGGGCCAGCGGCGCTATGTTGAGACTTTTTCTCCCTATGTGCGCCAGTTCATGGACCGCATGGACCGTCCGGACGTGGAGGCAGTGGAGAATGTGCCGCCAGCGATTGCGCTGGGACAGCGGAATTCGGTGAAGAATTCACGCAGTACCGTGGGTACCATGACGGGGATGAATGAGTACCTGAAGCTGATATTTTCCCGCATAGCAGTAGGGCGGGATGCAGATGGCAATGTGGTGCGTCCGGCAACTCCGCAGGGCGTGGCGGATGAATTGATTGCCGCGTATCCCGGGGAATCGGCTCTGGTGTGCTTTGCGGTGCGCCCTGTGGGCAGTTTCGAGGAAATGCGACAGGCTCTGGAAGCTCAGGGCTATCTGCGCGTGCTGGCCGGGGGCAGCGTACAGCGCCTTTCGGAGGCCACGGAGGCTGCCCTGGGCATGGAACGCTGGCTGGTGGTGCAGGATCGCGTGAAACTGGTGGCTGATTCCCGCGCACGCCTTATGGAAGCGCTGGAAACGGCTCTGCATCTTGGGCAGGATGTGGCCTGGGTATCGCGTCAGGGTGAAGATGGCGCATGGGCGGAGCCCCGCGAGTTTCGTAGCGACTGGTACCCGCTGCAGGAGCCGCGCCCGGGCTTGTTCAGCGGTAATTCGCCGCTGGGGGCGTGCCCGGCCTGCAAGGGCTATGGCCGCAGCATTACCTACGATTACAACAAGGGCATTATTCCAGATAAGACGATAGCCGACGGTGCTTTGAAAATGCTGTCTTCGGCCACTCTTTCGGCTTGCTATAAGGACCTGATTCGGGCGAATAAGCGCAGTCACTCCGTGCGCATGGATGTGCCGTGGAATGAGCTGACTCAGAAAGAGCGGGACTGGGTGTTCTACGGCGAAGCGGGGGATATGGACCCATGGGCGGCATACGATGCCGGTCTGTGGTATGGCTACAAGGGGATTTTCGATGATATGGAGAAACATGCGCACAAGATGAGCGTGCGTGTGTTCCTCTCATTCTATCGCGTGTACAGCGTGTGCCCTGAGTGCCATGGCGGTCGCCTGCGCCCGGAGGCGCTGGCATTCACCATAGGCGGACTCACGGTGCCGCAGGTGCAGTCGCTGCCCATGGATGAGCTGCTCCCCTGGCTGGATGAGCATGTACTGGGCCATACCGGGGCAGACCGTTCGCTGGAGCAGGCGGTGAAGGAATTCCGCAGCCGCGTGGCCTACCTTTGTGAAGTGGGGTTAGGGTATATTGCGGCTAATCGTCTGACCCGCTCGCTTTCCGGCGGTGAGATTGAGCGCGTGAGTCTTACCACCTGTCTGGGGGCTGCTCTTACCGAAACTCTGTTTGTGCTGGATGAGCCGACCGTCGGTCTGCATGCGCGTGATACGGCGCGGCTCATTGCGGCCATGCGCCGCCTGTCGCACCGCGGAAATACCCTGGTGGTGGTGGAGCACGAGGAAGCGGTGATGCGTGCGGCTGATTATCTGGTGGATATGGGGCCCGGCAGCGGCGCGGCCGGCGGTGAGCTGGTGTATGCCGGCGACCCCGCGGGCATTCTGCGCAAGTCCGGTTCCCTCACGGGGCAGTTCCTCAGCGGCAGCCGTTGCATCCCCGTGCCGCCGCGCCGCCGAACGGGGAAGGGCTGCATCCGCATCGAGGGGGCAGAGTGCCACAACCTGCATGATTTCTCTGTGGATATTCCGCTCGGCGTATATAATTGTCTGACAGGTGTTTCCGGCAGCGGAAAGAGTACGCTGGCGTGTCAGGTGTTGTACGGCACACAGCATCCGGAGGATCTGGATGATGAGGATGAGGTGCAGGTGCGCCTCATCTCCGGGCTGGATTCGGTGGAGGATGTGGTGCTGGTAGACCAGAGCCCCATTGTGCGCACGCCGCGCAGCACTCCGGCGGTGTATATCGGCGTGTTTGAGGATATCCGCGCTCTTTTTGTGGCAGAGCCAGCTGCGCAGGCGCGTGGACTCAAGCCCGGGTATTTCTCCTTCAATAGCGGAGAAGGTCGCTGCCCCCGCTGCGCCGGTCTGGGGCAGGAAAAGGTGGAGATGCAGTTCTTATCAGATATCTATGTGCCCTGCGCACTGTGTCACGGCACCCGCTACACGGAGCAGGCTCTTTCCATCACGCTGCTGGGCTATAATATGGCTGAAATGCTCGCATTGGATATTGCCCATGCGCAGCGCCTCTTTGCCCGCGAGAAAAATGCCCGCGCCCGCCGCATTGCCGCTCGTCTTCAGGTGCTGGTGGATGTAGGTCTGGGGCATCTGGGGCTGGGCCAGCCGCTCAATACGCTTTCCGGGGGCGAGAACCAGCGCCTGAAACTGGCTCATATCCTGGTGGATACGCTTACATCGGAAAAGCAGAGTAAGGGGCATCTGCTGATTCTGGATGAGCCCGGTACGGGATTGCATTTCAGCGATATAGAGGTGTTGCTGCGAGTGTTCGACCGCCTGGTGGAGCAGGGGAATACGCTGCTGGTCATTGAGCATAATATGGAGCTCATCAAATGCGCAGACCATGTGATTGACCTGGGTCCGGAGGGCGGCACAGGGGGCGGGTTACTGGTGGCTCAGGGTACCCCGGAGGAGGTGGCCGCCTGCGGTGCCGGGTACACGGCGCATTTCCTGGCGGATGCTCTGCAGATGGAGTATGATGCTCTGCCGCTCATGGCTGCAGAGGACCATGATTCCAGTGTGCCGGAAGGGGTGATTGCGCTGCGGGGCGCGCGCCACCACCAGCTCAAGAATATTGACGTGGATATTCCCCGTGATGCCATGACTGTGGTGACGGGGCTTTCCGGCAGCGGCAAGAGTACGCTGGCGTTTGACATCATCTTTGCCGAGGGACAGAAACGGTTCATGGATGTGATGAGCCCCTATGCCCGCCAGTTTACTGAGCAGATGGAAACGCCGGATATCGACCGCCTGACCGGTCTGCCGCCTACCGTGGCGATTGAGCAGAACCGCTCCCGCGGCGGTTGCAAGTCCACCGTGGGTACGGTTACGGAAATCTGGCAGTTCCTGCGTCTGCTCTATGCTAAGCTCGGGCAGCCTCATTGCCCGAAATGCTGTGTGCCGGTGGGGCGTCGCTCATCTGCTGAAATACAGGAGCTTGTGCAGCAGGAGATTGCCGCCCGCCCGGCCAGTCTCATGATTGCCGCCCCGGTGGTGCGTAACCGCAAGGGCCACTATGCTGACCTGGCTCGCTGGGCGCAGAAGAAGAAATACCCTTATCTGCGGGCAGATGGAGTGCTCGTAGCTCCGGAGGCCTTTACCCCGCTGGACCGATACTCGAATCATGATGTGGATGTGGTGCTGGCAGAAATATGTGTGCAGGGCAACCGCATCAGCGTGAATGGGGATGAGGCAGATTATGCCGGTATTATGGAAACTGTGTCCCGCGCGCTGGAAATGGGCGATGGCTTTATCCGCTTACTGAAAGGTAAGCAGGAGCAGCTTATCGGTACTCGTCTCACGTGTCCCTCTTGCGGCGAATCCTTTGCTGAACCTGAACCTTCCACATTCTCGTTCAACTCGCCGCGCGGGTGGTGTCCGCACTGCCTGGGGCATGGCCGTGTGGGCAAGGTGAAAGCCGGCGCCAAGCCGGAGGACAAGCTCAGCCAGCTGGAGGTGGAGCTGAAATATGACCGCGATGTGGAGCGCGCTGCCGCCAAAGAGGAGGAAAGTGTGCTCTGCCCGGTGTGCCACGGCTCGCGCCTGAATCCTTTTGCATTGGGGGTGTCCCTGTTTGGTAAAAATATTGCCGAAGTGGGTAGATTGTCCGCAGATGAGGCGCTGCCGGTGGTGGAAAGCTGGAAGTTTGACGGGCGCGAGGCAGAGATTGCCCGCAACGTGCTGGCAGAGATTGCTCCGCGCTTGCGTTTCCTTCAGCGCGTGGGACTGGGGTATCTCTCGATGGACCGCGCCGCCACCACGCTTTCCGGCGGTGAGACGCAGCGCATCCGCCTGGCGGCCCAGCTGGGCTCAGAGCTGCGCGGCGTGCTCTATGTGCTGGATGAACCGACCATCGGCCTGCACCCGCAGGATAACGAACGCCTGCTGCGCACGCTGGATGAACTGAAGAAGCGCGGCAACACCCTGCTGGTTGTGGAGCATGATGAGGATACCATGCGCGCTGCCGACCATATCATCGACCTCGGTCCGGCTGCCGGCATTCATGGGGGGCAGATCATGGCTCAGGGCTCATTTGATGCGGTGGAGCACAACCCGGATTCTGTCACGGGGCGAGCTCTGCTGAGCCGCGAGAAACACCCCTTCTGCAGCAAGTACCTTCCCGTGAAGGATGCTGAGTGGCTGGAGATAGAGGGCTGCAAGCTGCACAATCTGAAAGATGTGACGCTGCGGATTCCCCGCGCCCGCTTCACCGTGGTCACCGGTCCCAGCGGCGCGGGCAAGACCTCGCTCATTACCGAAACTCTCGGACCCGCCGTGCGTGAGGCGCTGGGCGGCAGCATCTCCCGCGAGGAACGCGCTGCATGGAAACAGAGCAGGGGGCTCGACTCCGTGCGTGCTCTGTACCAGGTGGACCAGAGCCCGCTGGGCAAGACCCCGCGCAGCACCCCGGCTACATATATTGGCATATTCAACGAAATTCGCGCGCTCTTCGCCCAGAGTGCCGATGCCCGCCGCCTGGGCTTCGATGCCGGGCGTTTCTCGTTCAACACTGCCGCCGGCCACTGCGAGGCCTGCAAAGGTACCGGCTACCAGCGGCAGGAGATGGATTTCCTGCCGCCCTGCACGGTGCCCTGCGAGACCTGCCGCGGCGCGCGCTACAACTCCCGCACACTGCAGGTGCGCTACAAGGGGAAGAATATAGCCGAAGTGCTCAACATGGATATGGAGGAAGCCGCCGAATTCTTTGCCAGCCAGCCCCGCCTGGCGGACCCGCTGCGCCTGCTTTGCGATACCGGACTGGGGTACCTCACCCTGGGCCAGGCCAGCAACACGCTGAGCGGTGGCGAAGCCCAGCGTATCAAGCTGGTGGCTGAGCTCATCAAGGGCCGCCGCGCCGCCCTCAACGCCATCCGCAAGGGCAAAGCTCTGCCACAGGATTTGTATATCATCGAGGAACCCACTATCGGTCTCCATCCGCATGATGTGCGCCTCCTCGTTCAGGTGCTCCGCCGCCTGGTGGAAATGGGTAACACCGTGGTGGTCATCGAGCACAATCTCGAGCTCATCTGCGAGGCCGACTATGTCATCGACCTCGGCCCGGGTGCCGGTGCTGCCGGCGGCACCATCGTCGCCCAGGGCACAGTGCGCCAGCTCGCCCGGGCCAATTCTCCCACGGCCCCCTTCATCAAAGCCGAACTGGAGCGGTGAAATAAAAACCGGGCTTGCAGGGGAAGCTGCAAGCCCGGTGGGAAAGCGGAAAATCTGTTTGGCGAAATCAGCACACGAGCCATTTCAGATAAGGCAGACGCCGCAGCCCCAGCGTCAGAAGCCATGGAAATACAAGGCTTATTGTGAAGAATTGTATAAACATCGTGAGCGACGGTCTCTCATCGGTTGGAAGAAAGATACTACATAACCACAAACAGGCAAAATGCCACAAATAGATTCCGAAGGAACATTCGCTTAACGAGGTAATGAAGATATGATTGATTTTGTGGAGATAGTTTTTACAGAAAATAGTCAGCGCAACACAGGCCAACGGTATGCGGAAATGTTCCAATGTTGCTAAAGCAATGCATTTTCCGTATAGATAATCCCACCCTATGGTTGAAGCGCCCAATATGAGGATAAGTTTATGAAGGGTGGGTGATGAATCATATTCAGATCGGCAGATTATCACGAATCCCAAAATGAAGAAAAGCGAGGACTTAATGTTGAATGCATGTAGAATAGGTATGAGACTATGAGCTGCGGGGTAACCGGCAAGGAGGCAAAGCGCGCACAACAGGTAGCTTTGCTTAGTTGATAAGGAACGTAGCATGCGAGATATATAGGGCGCTGCAATATATAGCCCTGTTATGAAATAGAGGTACCACGTGTGACTTTGTGCCATGGTCAATGGATTGGGGAATATTCCATTTGCTTCCATTGTGCTTTTGACAAATGCGCTCAGAATCGGAAACGAACCTGCTCTTATGTATTCGCTTTTGGATGGTATCGCATTAGCTGCCGGCAGCGTTAAGTTTTCACCCATGCAGTACCAGACCAATGCATTGGTGATGATGCCGCATATAGGGATAAGAACGACGAATTGAATAAGCCTTTGGAATATCTTCCATAAAACTCCTTGATGCCCATTTTGTCGGCCCGGGGAATAACAAGAGATCCGCTGATGATAAGGAACAAGGGAACCCCCATTCCCAGGAAATATCGACCTTGGAAAGCGTCGGGTACACGCTGGTAGGTGTGAAGAGCTACGACTAGCACAATGGCAATGCCACGGAGTAAATCCAGGTAATGAATTCTGCTACTGCTGGATACGACGGCATTGGCAGTTTGAGAGTTGGTGCGTGATTGGAATGGCTTCACTTTTGTTATGGCTTTTGAAGTAGGTGAGAGATTTAGTAGAAAATGGATGTGAAACCATGGGAGTACATGCATTATTGCTGTCACATGGTTGAAATATTACCGATGTTAACGTCAAAGCAATATTCTTTAATTGCCGGAGCAATAATTGCACCCCACCGGGGCACAATTATAGTTTATTACCCCCAGAAGAGGCTGTACAGACACTCGCCAAATCTGTAGAACGTTCCCACGATACTACGATAGAAAGCGTCTTCCACATAGGTACTAGAAAAGGATATACACAGGAAAAACATACCCGCAATTGACAACGCAAGACTTTGTCGGAAAAATATGAACTGCTGGACGCGCTCGGTTATCTTTCTTAAGCACACAGGATAGCAGAATCCTATTTTGTCAGGAATGAATGTGTATATAAGGAATGTCGATATGGTCCAGTATGACAAAATCCGGACAGGGTCGCAGCTCAGGAAGAAAAACAAGGGAGAGAGTGATACAAACTGAATTATCAAGAGAGCGAGGAAATTTCTAACTTCAACAGATTCTCTTCGGTACGTGAATGAATATTTTCTGAAAAGGAGGTTAGGAATAATGAAAAAAGTGGATGCCCAAACGATGGGTTTGCTGAACCAGCCTTGTATACCGAAGCTTGATCGTAGAAAGTTCTCATGTAGATGCATTAATATGGTTTTTTTAGTTTCCCATCCTATTGATTGCATCGTTGTTATTAATTCTTTAGCAAAGGGGTCGGGGTAGTATAATGCCCATGAATCCTGAATTTTGCGAGCGATGGTAGTGTCTCCTTTGTTCAGAATTACTATTCCAAAAGCAATGCCTTGAATCAGAATGGTCAGGTAATGGTAACTCCGCTTTGTGTGGGGCTCCGTCAACAAACAGAGGAAAGCAAAAGGAAAGACAATAAAGAATGAGGCTTCGTGAATATTGAATAGGAGTATGCCGATGCTGTTAATGAGCAATAACTTGAATGGTGTGTTTATTTTTTTGCTGTATGTGTACAGCCATGCCGCGATGAGAAGATAACACGTGAAATCTTTGCGTAAAAAATCAGCGCCGGATAAGCAGGAGCAAAGGGGTAACACCCACAGACTGAGATTGCCTTTTCGAAACTGGTGGATTAAAATCCAGGAAACAGCAAGAGAACTGAGAATACAAAGTATCCAAATGATAAGAATGGGCTCAATGTCCAGGCGTTGTTTCAGAAAATACAGAATTTCGCCTATAAGTCCGCGCCGTACGTATCCACCATGGTAATTTATCAGAAATTCAGTAAATCGCCAACTCCCTTTGTTGATGCTGTGATAAACAGCTTCTATGGTTGTAAACAAAATTGTCAACGCTGTATAACATAACAATATTGCGCTGATACACAGTTCGGACTTTTTAAAGGATTGTGTGAGGGCCATGATGAAATTAAAGTGAAAGGCCACCGGATACCCAATGTTTAAATGTATAGTAAATCAGACATTGACGGGCATTTGCCAAAGCTTTGGCTGATACTCTTGGTGAGGGTGAGGTGTAGTGAATCGGCACCTCAATCCAGTTGCGATAGCGCAGAAGATAGCGTAATTCCGTCTGGTAGAAATGCGCTTTGGAACGCAGCGGATAGGCCAGGATTTTCTCCATCACCTCATAGCTGAAAGCCTCGTAGCCGCTCGTGGCATCCTTCATGGGGCAGCCCAGTGCCAGACGAGCCACAAAGGAACCGAATTGGGAGAGGAAACGCCGCTTGAATGGGGATCCTACCATGGAGCCGCCGTTGATATAGCGCGAGCCAAAGGCGCATTCGTTGCCTTCGGTCATGGCTCGCACAAAGGCATGCAGGGCACGTGGATCGTGCGAGCCGCCCCCATCCATTTCCACGATGAAATCCGGCTTGCTTTTCATGGCTTCGCGGAAGCCGCGCAGGTAGGCATCCACGACGTTCTTGTTTTCGGGGGCCCACACGTAGTGGTAGCGGCTGTCCTGTTCCTGGAGCTGACGGCAGAGTTCGGGGGTGGCATCGGTGGAGGCCTTGTCCACTACCAGGTAGACGGAGGCTCCGGGGTATTCATCAATGACGCGGGTAAGGGAACCGATGAAGCTCCGGAAGGAGTCTTCCTCGTTGGCCATGGGGATGCAGATGGCAAAGGTCGGGTTTGGCATGACGGATTTATTTGGAAAAGACGAATCTGCGCATCATGAGGTAGGAGGCAATGGCTGCCAGGAACATGCCGCTGAGCAGGGCTGGTGGATAGGAGGCACCGGCACTGAATTGCTCCAGCTCAGGGGTGAAGGTCAGATGATTGGTGATGATATACCACCAGAAGTAAAGTATGATGAGTTGCTGCATCAGCCATGTGCTGCTCAGCAGAACGCACATTGCCACAAGCTGGCTGATGATGAATTTGGAAGCGGATGCAGCAACGGTTGTTTCCTTGGCCTGCCAGCGGAAGCTCCAGAGCCTGTTGCCCAGATAGGAAACAACCCAGCCGCCGGCATATCCCATGAGAGTCGAAAGAATGGTAAGCCCGCCCCAGATGTGGTAATAGAATATCCAAGAGATGGCTCCATGAACTGCAGAGGCTGTGATGCCGACGATGAAGAATTTGGCTACACTGCTGTATTTGCCGATGATTAGGAGCAGCTGGTTCATGAGTCAAGCCGTGTACTGAGTTTCATGGCTGCTTCCATGGCGGCGTCCATGTTGTAGTATTCCCATTCGGCAAAACGCCCCAGCAGGTAGATGCTGTGTGGTTCGAGGCCTGCTTTGGCTGCCTCGATGATGTTGCGGGTTTCGCCATCCTGCACCGGGTAGGTGCAGGGGGTGTAGCGGTGGGTGATGTAGCGCGGGGAGAAGGGGATGCGCTGCAGCTGCTCCTCTATCTCCTCCCGGCTCATTTCCTCCGAGAATTCGATGGTTGCGGTGCTCATGCCTGCAGGGGAGTTGCTGGCAGCGAAGTTGCCGGTGCAGATGATGCGGTGGGATTCATGCGCTTCGCTGGGCATGTAGATCCAGCTGTAGGGGTTGGACTCTACTTCACAGAGCACGGAGGTGGTGCCGTGGTATTGCAGCGTTTCGACCCCGGGCAAGGAAATGCCGGCGCCTTGCAGCATGGCAGGCAGGGCTTTCACGTTGCCGCAGAAGATGACGGCATCGAATTCTTCGCCGCAGATGCTCCATTTATCACCGCAGCGCTGGAGGGTATCCACCGGACTATTGTAGCGGATGTCCAGCCCGCGGGCCAGGGAGTCGGCCACAAACTGGGAGCCGCCGCTGCGCGGGTAGTGGAAAGTGCTGTGTACCATCTGCATCTCCTTCACCTGGCCGATGTTGGTAGCCAGAATTTCCTTGACGGTGGGCATGGGCAGCTTGCCCGCCAACCAGTGCAACGGTACATCTGCCAGGGAACGGCGCCAGATTTTGCGGTTGTAGGGGGCAAAGTATTCCCGGTAAAGCGTTTCGCCGAATCGGTGGCGCAGAAAATCGGCAAAGTTGGTATCCTCCGGGTAACCGGTCTGCACGATGTGGAGCAGATCTTCCAGCACAGCATTCCGCATTCCCACCGACATCTGGTAGAGATGGTTCTCAATGGGGTAGTCTATCCGGCTGCCATCTGCCAGAGAGACGACTGCGTGGCGTGTAGCCAGCTCGAAATCTGCCTTATCCAGTTGCCGCCAGAACCAGTCGAGCACGGCTTCATTGCGGGAGTTGAACACGTGTCCTCCCACACAATGATAAAGCACACCCTTCACTCTCTCGCAACGCACTAGCCCACCGGGCTTATTTTCCTTTTCAAAAATTGTGACAGTGCACCCTTTCTCGCCTAGCATACGGGCAACGGAAAGACCGCTGATGCCAGCCCCAATGACCGCATAATGCTGCTGTTTAGAAGAGAGAATCACGCGACAAGTCTACAGTATTCGAAATGCTTAGTCAAGCTCAATAACAAGGCTAAACAACTATTCAGCACATAATGAATCATATCGCGTACATTCAATGATGACAATATGCATTATATACTGGGAACTCTATTTTATTTAACTGGTTGTAACTAATTGATAGAAAAGGGGCATGAATAACAAGCATTTCGAATGCATACCAACCGCTATGAATACAAGATTGATAAAAGAGCTAATGAAAGGGCAGCCGCTGCAGGTACTCGATGCGGCACGACTGGCGATGGAGTGTGTGGAAGGACTGGGGAGTCGTGCAACAGGAATGGGGCGGGAGGAATTGATGTGTCTGGTCAGGCGTGTCATCGCTGCGGGAATTGCTGCGATACAGGCAGAAGAACGGACGGAATGTTTTGAAAAGGTGGCGTGGGTGAGTGTGGAGGCACGGGCGAACAGGCGCCCCACGACAACTCGCGATTTGCGGCATTATGTGCGGCGCATGCTGCGGGTGGAGGGGGTAGGGCAGATTCCGCTGCGCGGGATAACGACTGCGCAGTGCCGGGAGATTCTGCAGAAGGCATTCGGGCGGAGCGTCCACAGCTATCGCAAGGGACGTGTAATTCTACACAGCATTTTTGCCTATGGCATGCGGCAGGACTGGTGCGATTCCAATCCGGTGGACCGTATTGATAATCCGGAAGTTTCGGAGCGGTCAATTGCTCCGCTGAATCAGGAAGAGGTGATGAAACTGAACTCAATGTCGGCAACAAGACGATTCAGGGATATGCGCTTTTCATTGAGCCTGTTGTTATACAGCGGTGTGCGCCCGGCTGAGGTGGAGCGCATTTCTCCCGAGGACGTGTGCTGGGAGGAGCGTCAGGGCATCATCCGTGCCCGAAACAGTAAGACGGGTGGCGGCAGAGTGGTGCCGCTGAGATCGCTGCCCGGCTTGCGGCTGCAGGATTGCTATGTGCCGCGCAATTGGCAGAAGCGCTGGCTGGAGCTGCGCCGCGCCGCTGGGTTTACCCGCTGGGTGCCGGATGTAGGCCGACATACCTTTGCAACGTATCACGCTGCTTATTTCCGCAATCTTCCTGAGTTGCAACTGGAAATGGGGCATCGCGATGTTTCTCTGCTGCGGAGTCGTTATATGTCTCCTGCTTTGCGGCATCAAGCCGAGGAGTTTTGGCTGATGGGCATAAAAAATAAGGCAACCAAGAGGTATAGTAAAGCCCGTTGCTTTCCATCTTGAAATCGTATGTAAGGCTGAATGCAGTATCTCCGGGGAATCATCACCACCTTGGGCACTGTGCGCCAGCTCTCCCGTGCCAAATCACCCACGGCCCCCTTCATTAAGGCTGAACTCGTGCGGAAATAGAGTGCATGTGTTTGCAGAAATGCTCTGTGGTAGACATGCCGATGTGCATTCCAAGGTAGAAAACCAGAATCAGACTTGCTTTCTTTATCATGTGAAGATAGATGCGCTTCTGCGGCGGTCGCTTGAAAAACAATTACTCTTGCGGGTGTGTATGTGATATCCGGGGTGCACGAGGCTGTTTCCGTTTTGCTGGCAGGTATATTCATCAAAATTGGCTGACCTTATTAAAGAGCAAAGATTACGAGTTGAAATAATGAGAAAGCCAACAGATAAATTGGAATTTGCCGGGATGTACAAAGGACAAATTACAAAGGACAATTTAGGAGTTCCGCTCGCCTTAGGCTCGCCATTTTAAACGGCTGCGGCAAAGCCGCAGGGAACTTCAAATTGTCCTCTATACAAATTTTGT
>JAZLDD010000020.1:0-11449 GCA_045614585.1 Akkermansia sp.
AAGGCAGATTCGATGACAACCAGTGGATAGTCGAGGCCATCCTTCAATCTTACAAAGAGCTAGTAGCCCAGGTGACACCACAACAAGAAGAATCCGCTGCCGCTAATGAATCAGAAAAGCCCAGCAAGAAGACGACAAAAGCAAAAAAGAAAGCCCAAATAAAACGGATGCCAAAGTGGCAGAAAGTTGAATCCGGGGGGACTGACTCAGACCCGGAAGAATAATAATCAATGTAAGAATTTTCCGCTTTGTCCGCGAGTCTCCCCCAATAAAGCCCATATTTCAACCAGCAAAACAGTCAGTAGTAGACTGCAAGGTAGATATTGGGTTGACTTTTTACGCACAAAGCCGTATATTATCGCGCGTATGACCACAAACGCCAAAAGCTACAAAGACACCATCTTCCTGCCGGACACCACATTCCCCATGCGTGGTGATCTCACGACCAAGGAGCCGGCGCGTCTGGAGAAATGGGAAAATGAGAAGCTTTATGAGCGAATTATAGCGCGCCGTAAGGCGCAGAATGCCCCCCGTTTCGTGCTGCACGACGGCCCGCCCTTCGCCAATGGCGATGTACACATGGGCACCGCACTGAACAAGGTGCTCAAGGACCTCATCGTGAAGAGCAAGACCATGGCCGGCTTCTATGCTCCTTTCATCCCCGGCTGGGACTGCCACGGCCTGCCCATCGAAGCCAAGGTAGTCAAGGAATTCCAGGGTCTGGAACCCGCCGAAATCCGCCGTCGCTGCACCGAATTCGCCCTGGGCTACATCGACCTGCAGCGCGTTTCCTTCCGCCGCCTGGGCGTGTTCGGTGACTGGTTCAACCCCTATATCACCATGGAGCCCAAGTACGAGGCCGATATCCTCCGCGTGTTTGCCAGGCTGGTGGAGAGCGGGGCTGTGTACCAGTCCATGAAGCCGGTGCAGTGGAGCTACGCCCACCACACCGCCCTGGCCGAAGCCGAGGTGGAATACATGGAGGACACCTCCACCGCCATCTACGTGGCCTTTGAGATGGACGGCCCGGTCTGCGGCATCGAGGGCACGGAAATGATCATCTGGACCACCACCCCCTGGACCCTGCCCAGCAACCTGGCCATCGCCCTGAACCCGGATTTCACCTATGTGGTAGGCCGCTACGCCAAGGATGGCGCCGAGCGCAAGTTCATCATCGTGCGCGAGCTCATCGAAACCGTGACCGCCAAGACCGGCTGGACACTCGTGGAAGAGCTGGCTACCTTCAAGGGCAGCGAGCTGGAGAAGCGCACCGCCCGCCACCCCTTCCTGGACCGCGAGTCCCTCATCATCAACGCAGCCTACGTGACCACCGATGCCGGTACCGGCGCAGTGCACATTGCCCCCGGCCACGGTGCAGACGACTACATCGCCGGCATGGCCTACGGGCTACCCGTGCTCTCCCCGGTGGATGACGATGGCAACTACACCGCCGAATGCGGACTGCCCCACCTGGTCGGCAAGCACGTATTCCAGAGCAACGAAGACATCATCACCCTGCTGGTGGAAGGCAACCGCCTGCTGGGGCGTGAGGAATTCACCCACCAGTACCCGCACTGCTGGCGCTCCAAGACCCCCATCATCTTCCGCGCGGTGAAGCAGTTCTTCATCAGCATGGAGAAGCTGCGCGGCATGGCCCTGGAGCAGATTGACAAGACCGAGTGGCTGCCCGCCTGGGGCCGCAACCGCATCTACAGCACCGTGGAACCCCGCCCGGACTGGTGCATCTCCCGCCAGCGCACCTGGGGTGTGCCGCTGCCCGTGTTCTTCGATGAGAACGACCAGCCTGTGCTGGACGCCGCCATCGTGAACAAGGTGGCCGACCTCGTGGCCGATCACGGCACCAACATCTGGTTCGAGCTCACCAGCGAACAGCTCTGCGAGAAGCTGGGTCTGCCCACCAACCTGAAGAAGGGCAAGGACACCCTCGACGTGTGGATTGACTCCGGCTGCTCCCACGTGGCCGTGCTGGAGCGCCACCCCGAGCTCTGCGCTCCCTGCGATGTGTACCTGGAAGCCACCGACCAGCACCGCGGCTGGTTCCAGAGCTCCCTCATGCTCTCCTGCGCCTGGCGCAACGCCGCACCTTACAAGAAGGTGCTCACCCACGCCTTCGTGGTGAACCAGGACCGCTCCAAGCTCTCCAAGAGCGCCCAGGGCACCTACACCAAACCCACCAATGCCAAGTACTTCTACGAGAAGTACGGTGCAGACATCGTGCGCCTCTGGGTAAGCAGCGTGGACTGGCAGAACGAGGTTCCCTTCGGTGAGGACCTGTTCAAGCAGATTACCGACCCCTACCGCCGTCTGCGCAACACCCTGCGTATTCTGCTGGCCAACCTGAAGGGCTACAAGGGCGAGCAGCCCGAGAAGCTGCATGCCCCCGACGCCTGGATTCTGGAGCGCACCAACACCCTCATCCGCGAGGTGCGCGCCGCCTACGATGCCTACGAATTCCGCAAGGTGTTCATGGCCATCAACCAGTTCTGCACCAATGACCTCTCTGCCCTCTACATCGACATGACCAAGGACAGCCTGTACTGCGATGCCGCGGACTCCCCGCACCGCATCAGCAAGCAGTTTGCCATTGCCCGCGTGTTCGATGTGCTGGTGAAGCTGCTGGCCCCCGTGCTGGCCTACACCTGCGATGAGGCCTGGGAGCACGCCGGCAACGAGGGTTCTGTGCACGAGCAGGACTTCCCCACCGCCGACCCTGCATTCGACGCCGGCCTCACCGCCACCTTCGACCGTCTGCAGCAGATCAAGAGCGTGATTCAGGTAGCCATCGAAGCCCAGATCAAGGCCAAAGCCTTCAAGAAGAACAACGAAGCCGCTGTTTCCCTCACCGTGCCCGCCACGGAGGATTCCGCCGTGCTCGCCCTGCTGCAGGACAAGCAGTTCGCCAAGGAATTCTTCATCGTGGCTGACCTGGAGGTAAGCACCGGCGCCGAACTGGCCGCCACCGCCGCCATGACGCCGTATGCCATGTGCCCCCGCTGCCGCCGCTACGAGCCCGCCGTAAATGACGAAGGCCTCTGCGAACGCTGCGCCGCCGTCATGGCTTAACCAAAATAAACTTAACCACCACCGGACAGGCGCACTCCCCGCATGGAGCGCGCCTGTCTGCATCCACCGCAAGAACTATGCCCCGCCGCATCTCCACCTGGCTCATTGCCCTCATCATCGTGCTCTACACCATCGACCAGCTCACCAAGTGGGCTGTCGTGCTGAACTTCCCCTACAACTGGGAGCTTTCCTTCAGCAGCAGAATCATTCCGCTCATATGGGGGAGTGATTTCATGAACTTCTGCCTCGTGCGCGTACACAACACTGGCGTGGCCTTCGGCACCGGCCACGGCACCGTGTGGGCCCCCTTCGTGTTCCTCTGCGTACAGGTAGTGGCGCTGGTGTGGTTCTACCGTCTGTTCCGCAGCGGCTTCTTCTCCACCCGGGCACTGCGCGTAGCCTGGGCACTCATCACCACCGGTATACTCGGCAACATGACCGACCGCCTCCTGCAGGGCTTCTTCATCCCCGGCGCAGAGAACAAAGGCTTCTTCACCAACCTGATGAGCGGCTACGTGGTGGACTTTCTGGACTTCTCCTTCCCCTGGATTAAGACGGAAATGTTCCCCATGGGCTACCACTGGCCCTCTTTCAACGTGGCAGACTCCTGCGTCTGCATAGCCGCCGCGCTCTTCATCATCTCCAGCTTCTTCATGAAGAAAGAGGAGGAAAAGAAAGCATGAAAAGAGCTCTCCTTACCCTGATTCTGGCGCTGCCGGTGGCTGCTGCATTCAAAAGCACCACCCAGGTGGTGCCGCTGAAATTCGGGCAGGAGCAGGCCACCGTGTTGTTTGAAACAGCGGGGGAGAAAATCGAAGAGGCTGAGCCGCACTGCGACTGCACCAGGGTCAGCATCAGCGGCAGCAGGCTCACCGCCACGGTGGATACCAGCACCTTTGACCGCGATGTAGAGAAAACAATCGCGGCCGAAACGGAAGATGGCCAGGAAGTAACCCTGCGCATGCAGTTCCGCGTGCCGCAGGCCATTCTGCTCTCTGCCCGCAGTCTGGTGTGGAAACGCGGCGCGGCCCCCACCCCGCAGGTGCTGCGCATCACCCTGCCCAAGGACTCACCCATCACCCACATTACCGATGCCGCCCTGAGCGGCGATGCTTTTGATTACACGCCCAAAGTGGTGAAAAAAGGGCAGAAATACACCGTTACCATCACCCCCCGCAGCACCGCCGCTGCCACGCTGAACCGACTGGTGCTCACCACCGACTCCGCAGACCCGCGCTACAAGCGCCAGATTATTTACCTGCAGGTGAAGAAGTGACCAAGCGGCCGGCGCGGAGCCGCATGTCGCAGCAGCGGCAAGCGGAAATTTGAGCCCGCAGGGCGGCATAATCATAGCCCAGCGTGGAGCCGCTACGCGGCGGCCTGCGAGGGCGTAGCAAGCGAGCAACGCGAGACGCGAAGCCCCGAACGCTGGGTTTGGAATAAAAAACGACCGGAACCCCGACCAACGTGGAGGGGTGGCAGGGAAGCGTGGATTCAATGTATTGCGTCCGCCTCTGTCACCCCTCCGGGGCTCTGGTTTCTTTTTCATGCGGACCGGGGGCTGCGCGTGCTGCGCACGCTTACCCCCGTCTATTGTTCTTTCGCCCACTACCGTGGGCTATCGTTTCCGTTCTTGTCAGCGCGGTGCAAATATGCTACAACTGCGGTGATGAATTTCCCGCGAGCAGAATCAGGCCCCCTGGTATTCCGGTTTCTGGAGTATCTGGAAGCAGAGCGGAGCGCCTCTCCCCGCACGCTCGAGGCCTATCACCGCTCGCTCCAGTTGTTCCGCCGCTGGGCCGGGGACCAGTTTCTTAACTGGGAACACTGCGGAACGGACCTGTTCCGCGCCTGGCTGTATGAGGCAATGAACGAGGAACTGAAACCGGCCACCATACGCCTGCGCTTTGCCGCGCTCCGCTCATTTTACGACTATCTCATGCGCCGCGAGGGGCTGCAGACCAACCCGCTTGCAGAAGTAACCCTGCCGCGAGCCACTCAGAGTCTGCCGGTGCACTTATCGCTCAAGCAGATGGAAGAACTGCTCTCACTTCCGCTGCGGCTGCCGGCAGACAAAAAGAGCCCGGCATGGCTGCCATACCGCGATACCGCCATTCTGGAGCTCTTTTATTCCTGCGGCATGCGCCTGAGCGAGCTGGTCAGTCTGAATGCAGATGCTCTGCGCCCGGGAGAAAGCTGCATCCGCGTGCTCGGGAAAGGGCGTAAAACAAGACTTGTACCCGTCGGCGATTATGCCCGCGAGGCCGTGGAGCGCTACCGGGAAATGGCGGGCGTGTATGGCGATGCGCCGCTCTTCATCAGCCGGCTCGGAAAGCGCATGAGCTGCCGCAGCGTGCAGCTCATGCTGGATAAATACCTGCAGAGCTCAGAGCTTCCTTTCCACATATCCCCGCACAAATTGCGCCACACCTTTGCCACGCACATGCTCGATGCCGGAGCCGATTTACGCGCGGTGCAGGAACTGCTGGGCCACAGCTCTCTGGCTACCACGCAGATTTATACGCATGTGACCAGAGCCCGCATGCAGCAGGTATACCGCCAGGCTCACCCGCGCGCCGGCTGGGATGATTGAGCGCAGCCCCCTTCCCCGGGCGTCACTCATCATGCAGCAACTCCCTGATTCCCGTGGTAGGGAACCGCAGATCATTGTGCAGGAATGCTCTGAGCTGCTTGCGGGCGCGCTCTCGCGTGCCAAACAACTGCTCGGGTGTAAAACGCGATTCCTCCGGTATATTCAGTTTATTCTGCAGCACCAGCAGCAGACAGCGCAAAGAGGGAGCGCGGTGGCGCTCTTCGCGGTATAATTCACGCCCCAGCTGCCAGGCTTCCTGCTCCCGGCCGCGGATCCGGCACAGGTTATAAAACTCCCAGCGGCGGTACATGGGAGAGGCCCCCAGCTCCACCGCCTTGCGGTAATTTTCCACAGCCCGCGTAAAATTGGTCCGACGGGCCAGGTCCTCGTCAAACGCTGCCAGCTCCAGCCACAGCAAGGCATTTCCAGGATTATTGGCTATACCCTCCTGCAGAAATGCCTCGGCGGCATCCAGATAATCATTGCCGCGCACCGCCTTTTCATGCGCGCTCAGCGTCTCATCATTCCCGACCCACGCCACCGCATTTTTTGCCATATCGCGCGCTGCCCGGATCCAGTAATTCACGCGGCGGGGACACAAGGTGGTTATCTGAGACCAGCGCCGGTGCGCCCGCGGCCAGTCCTGCAGCAGCCACGCATTGGTGGCATCCACACACAGCATTTCCGCGGCAAAGGTGCGGAGCCCGCCCAGACTGAACCACGCCAGCTGCTGAGCAAGCGCGTCCGTCTTATCAAATTCGGGCGCAGGCAGCTGCAAGCCCGCGTTTCTTTCCTTCTGCTGCAGGTGAAGCCGCAGCGGCTGAAGCCCCCAGCCCACTACCCCCACCAGCGCAAACGCAAGCAGGTAGCGCAGAACACTGACCACTCTGCCACTCATGCGCGATTCAGGCGGGCGCGGATATCCGCAGCCAGTTGTTCCCAGTGCGGCACCTCCACCCCGGCAGCGTGAGCGCGCTCCAGCGTGCTGCCCCATATGGCATCATACTCAACCGGTCTCCCGCGCAGGTAATCCACCGCGCTGCTGGGTATGAACTCGCCCATGATTCGTGTGCGCTCCATCTGGCGGTGCACCAGGTCCGGCGGCAGGGGATATCCGCGTTTCTCTGCGGTCAGGCAGACTTCTTCCATAATCGCCCGGGCGCGGTCAGCTTCTCCCGGCATGGTGAAAAGCTTTGCCACGCTGATACCGCCATGCGCCACGCACAATCCATTGAACGGTATATTCCACGAAAGCTTGCACCACTGAATCTGCTCCGCATGGTCAAACCCCGAAGCCCCTATGCCTGCACCGGCAAACAACCCGGCAAACTCCCTCGCGCGCGCTGCCCCCTGCTCTGAGCTGATACAGGGCGCAATCTGTATATCGCCACCCTCCAGGTGTCGGATTCTGCCGGGGGTATCCATCATGCAGCACACAAAGCACAGACCAATATACACCCGGCTGGCCGGCAGATACGCAGAAACCGCCTCGGCATTCCCCATACCGTTCTGCAGGCTTATCACCTCGGTCTCGCCATGCAGCAGCTGCGGCAGCGCTGCCCCCAGCTGGTCATTGCACGTGGTTTTCCAGCAGAGCAGCACCAGATCCACCGGGCCGCACTCACAGGCCCGGCTGCACACCTGAACCTGCGGCAGGTGAATATCACCATGCACACTCTCCACGTGCAGACCCTCCTGCCGCAGCGGCTCGCAGACCGAACGCCCTATGAAACAGACCTCGTGCCCTGCCTCTGCCAGTCGCGCCCCGTAATAACAACCCAGGGCGCCTGCTCCCAATATGGCTATCTTCATGCCCCTAGACTAGCATTTGCACGCCTTTCTTGCAATAAAAAAGCCTGTATACGCACTTTTGCCTTGCTTTCTTACCCTGAAAGCGGTATTTAGATTCCACCTATATCAACCCGGGCGGGTCCGTATACCTGCCCTACAAACAAAAATCAGAACCACCATGGGTCAACAACATCGTAAGGAGACCAAGCGTCGCCGCCGCACCGCCTACATCAAGCGCCAGAAGGAAATCGCCAAGAACAGCAAGAACACCATCCCTGTTCAGATGGCCAAGAAGGTTTCCAAAGACTGATTCAGGTCTCTCCTATCCCGACTTCAAAACCGACACCCCCTTCCATGGGGAGTGTCGGTTCTTTTTTTGTGCTGAAATGCGCTCTGACCTGTTACAACTCAGCGCCCCTGTTGTTTAAATAGACCAATTTTAATCTACCATTGTAATTCATTTTCGTAAAACACTTTACAAAAAAATAGAAAAAAGCCAAACCGCTTCAGCGCTGTATCTCACTTATTATAAGCAGCTTACAAACACTATACAAAGCGATACAACGTCGGCACGAATGTCCCCCCCCATTTACTCTACTTCAACGTGCCTGATCCCGCTACAACAACCCTGAGTCTCGCGGCCCTGGTGGCGCTCTGCTCGCGCCGGAGGAGAAAATAATTGTGCAGCGCGCAACTCAGCGCAGCTCAGGCTACCAGCTGTTGTCCTTTCAGCCCTTGAATACTGGTATCACGGGCAATTCAGTTTTTTCTCAGCATCATCAATCATGCGGGCCACCCGCAGAGCGTCGGGCACGTTGAGAAATCCTTTATCGGGGGAAACGCGGTGACCGTAGGTATACTCCATGACCAGGTCTCCCCTGCCCCGGGGGCGCTGCACGCGGGCGGTGATGATACCGGGCTCCAGAGGCCAGGCATGGCGCTGCACACCGCGCCACCAGTTGGCGCGATAGACCAGCAGACGGCGGTCTGTCACCACATACAGCGTTCGGCGCAGCTGCCGCTGCTGCATAAGCGGTATTATCAACAATAGCGGGCAAAGCGGCACCAGCAGAAAAAGCGGCAGCGTGGCGCTGTTTACCACCGGCAGCTGCGGGCGACCATGCCACAACAGCGTTTCCCCGGGCAGCAATTCAGCCTCCAGTCGTCTCTGTTCATCGGGTCTTATCATTCTTTTTCCCTTTCAGCTATGGATTTTTCCAGAATTTCCTCCACCAGCCGCACATCGCGGATATCCATAAAGCCCGCCTCAATCCATTGTCGCGGGTCATCTTCATGCGAGTATCGATTCGGACGCAGAGAAAACACGAGATTTCCACAGCCATCAGCAGCCGTACAATTGCTGACCACCATATCCGGCTCCAGCGGCCAGATATCCACATCGCAGCCGCATACAATCGCCCGGCGATTGGTAATCACATAGACCGTACTCCGAAGTCTGGCGACATGCACCCTCGGAGCGATGATACACGCAACGATGGGCACCATGAAAAACACAATTGCAATCAACCAGCTGAAGACCTCGCCCATCATTGAGTCCGTATGCACTCTATCCTGACAGAGGAAATACAGCATCCCTGCCCCGAAAAGTCCGAAAAGCGAGAAAAAAAGCATCCCCACCACACGGTTCACTCTGTCGGTCTCAAAATGCCTGATAACAGGCTGCCCTGCCCAGCGCACCTGTTCGCCGGGCTGCAGGGCTTTCTGCACCTTATCACACAGCCTGAGGCTCAGCCCGAAATCTCTGAGGTCAGCCGGCATTATTGTTCCTCGGTCAGCTCATAGAGAAACTGCTCCACGCGGCGCACCTCAGGCACATTTATGAAACCCTGCGCCACCGTGCGGGTACCATGCTTGCCATGGCGTTCCTCATAGCCCAGAATCAGGTCACCGCTGACATCCTTACGCACAGTGCAGGATTTCACCATACCGGGCTCCAGCGGCCAGACATGCGACTTCATGGAGCCGAAAAATCCGGGATACAACTCCATAGCGCGGCGATTCGTGATGACCTGTACCGTACGCTTCTGCTTACGCAGACCCCACCAGGGAGAGGAGAACAGGCCAATGCCGATACACCAGAACGGAAGGGAAAAGGCTGCAAATATCAGGTTGTCCTGTGCCGCCATAAAGGTCCAGAACGAAATAAAGGCCAGCCACGGCAGGGAAAAGATGAACGACCCCAGAGAACCTGCGCTGAACAGGCGGGGAATGGGCTTACCCACCCAAAGGACCTCCTCCTTCTGCATCAGGTTGCATTCCACCATCTGGCGGTCGGCGAAAGACAAATCGGTATCGGAGAGTTTCATGGCGTTTATTTGGTATAGGACTCTTCAAGCTGCATGATAAGCGGTTCCACCACGGCAGCATCCTCAGCCGTGATATTGAGGAAGCCCTCGGGGTCCGGCACGCCGTTGGTGCGCACCATCGTACTCTTGCCCAGCACCAGGCTCACCAGCCCAGCGGCGGGCACTTTGCGGTCAATCAGCATCACCTTATCCACGGGGAAGGCCATCTGATGATGCTTCCAGAACATGTAGCGGAACACAATGGAACGGCGGGTTGTCAGGGCATACACACAGCGCTTCTGCCAGCTCAGACCAATCCAGGGAGAGGCAATCATAAGCGCCCCTGCAATCATAAAGGGTAGCGATAAAAGCAACTCCATGCCCCCCATCCCCATGACGCCAAGGATAATCACGCTATCCATACACAGGAAGAAAACGCCCATCACCATCATGATGATGCTCGCGGTATTCCACAGGCGCGGCACAGGCTTACCTGTCCACAATAATTCCTCGCCGCGCAGAAGCGAGTTCTCTATCATCTGGCGTTCATCTACAGTCGGTTCAACAGATTGGGTATTCATAACGGTTATGGGGTTTGGGAAGATTCAAGCTGACGGATAAGGGGGAGCACCTGCTCGGCATCAGCCGCCGTAATTCGCAGAAAGCCCTCGGGGGCGGAGCCTCCTCCTTTGTAATGAGTATAAGGACAATTGCCCATCACCAGATTCACCAGTCCACCGGGAAGCTCCTGGCGGAGTTTCACCATTCCCGGTTTCGGCTCATAAATCAGCGAAACATTGCCCATGACGCCATAGCGCAGCACCCGGGCACCCCTGCTGGTGATGGCATACACTGCCTGCTTCTGCATCCATCTGGAAATCAAGGGCGCGCACATCAGAACAGCAAAGGGAAGCAACAGAACCAGAAAGGCAGGACTGACACCACGGCACACCGCAGCCAGCACACCCACACCCCACACCGAGCCGCCCAGGCAGAAGAAACCGGCGGGCGACGCCCAGGGATTCGGCACAGGTTGCCCTACCCAGAGCAGCCTTTCATCATCGAACAGCCTATCCCGCAATCGATGCTGACAGGCGAGGGAAAGATTGGTATCACAAAGGTTCATAGGGAGGGGATGGGTTGGGAAGAACCGCCCCCGCAGGACTTTGTACTCTGCGGGGGCGGTGGAGTGAAGGGTGATTAGTGAATGCGCTTCAGCAGCCAGGGCAGCAGGTCCTTGATGGCGACGCGCTCCTGCTCCATGGAATCGCGGTGGCGGATGGTCACCGTGTCCTTGAGGGCGGGATCACCTTCCTCGCCCAGGGTCTCGAAGTCAACCGTAATGCAGAAGGGAGTACCCACTTCGTCCTGGCGGCGGTAACGGCGGCCCACAGCACCGGCCTCATCGTAGAACACGTTCATGAACGGACGCAGCTCGGCCTCGATTTCGCGGGCGATGCGCACCTGTTCGGCGTTCTTCTTGAGCAGCGGGAAGATAGCGGCCTTGATGGGAGCCATGCGGGGGTGGAAGTGCATGACGGTGCGGATGTCGCTCTTGCCGTCCTTGCCCAGTTCTTCCTCGTCGAAGGCCTCGCAAATAACGGCGAGCACCGAGCGGTCACAGCCGGCAGAGGGCTCCACCACGTGGGGAATGAACTTCTCACGTGTGGCCTCG
>JAZLDD010000021.1:0-6496 GCA_045614585.1 Akkermansia sp.
CCCATCACCACATCGCCGTACATCTGCACAAAGCGGCGGTAGCAGTCCCAGGCAAAGCGGGGGTTGCTGGTGGCCTGGGCCATGGCGGCCACGGTTTCATCGTTCAGGCCGAGGTTCAGGATGGTATCCATCATGCCGGGCATGGATTCGCGGGCACCGGAGCGAACAGATACGAGCAGGGGCATTTCCACGGTATCGCCGAACTTGCGGCCCACCAGGGCTTCCATCTTCGCGATGCCTTCCTTCACGCAGCCATCAAGCTCTGCGGGGTAGGTGCGGCCGTTGTCGTAATAATAGGTGCAGACTTCTGTGGTGATGGTGAAACCTGGGGGCACCGGCAGACCGATGCGGGCCATTTCGGCCAGGTTTGCACCCTTGCCACCGAGCAGGGCCTTCATGCCCCCATTGCCATCGGCGGTTCCGCCGCCGAAATGATATACTATTTTATCCATTGCTTCTTTAGTTTGTGTGAAAAAATGATAATAACGGCCATGTTACGCCTGTGGGCGGGAGGTGTCAAGTTGTACGCGCGCACATGACGCGAATATAAAGCGGAAAAATTGTCACTTTGCACTTGACCCTGCTGCAGGGATGTGGTAGCGTGCCCCCTGTGCGGACACTGACGCCGCAGTAACGTATATTTCACCGCTATGTCCACAGAGCTTCCCCAGAAAGTCCATTCCAATGCAGCAGGGGGCCGCGTCACCATCGTCGCTGCCCGCTACAATGAGAAATACACAGATTCACTGCTGCAGAACTGCCTGGATGAGCTGGCAGAGTCTGCCCCCGATGTAGCGGTGGAGGTGGTCCGTGTGCCGGGCGCGTTTGAGGTCCCGGTCATGGTGAAGCGTGCGCTGACCCAGCCGAATGACGGCCCCGCTCCGGATGCAGTCATTGCTTTTGGCGTGATTCTGCGCGGCAGCACGGCGCATGCAGACCTTATTGGCTCGGCAATCACGAACCAGCTCATGAGCATGGCCTGCGAATCGATGACCCCGGTGATTCACGAGGTGCTGCTGCTCAACAATGAGGAACAGGCATTCGCCCGTTGTATTGCCAGTGCCCTGAACCGTGGCCGCGAGGCGGCCCGCGCTGCCGTGGCTATGCTGAATCTGCTGGCGGAAGAAAAGGAAAAAGTGCGCATGGCCGCCCGCCGTAACCAGGTAAACCGCACGGGGTCTCTCTTTACTTAATTTTATAGATTTTGTATATGAATATTTCATTCAGCAAGGTGCGGCAGTGCACGCTTTCGTACATATACACCTATCTGACGCATGGGTGCCAGCCCGTGGAGCCGGAGTTGTTCTGGAGCATGGCTCAGGAAAAGGAGCGTGACCACCTGCGCCAGTCTCAGGCCAAGGCGCTCCTGCATGCTTGCCGCGCAACGGCGGATTCTGCCCGCCTTCTGGCAGAGCGTATGCAGACGCTGGAGAACCTGATGCACGCGGATATGACCGCCGCCGTGCTGCGCGAGGATATTGCCCGCTATGGCAATCAGTCGTCGAATTTCGATGCTGCGGTGAAAGCGCTTCAGTATTGCTATGCCGATAAGCGGCGCGATACGACGGAGCAGCTCGTGCTCTGCACGGGCGATGTGCTGCGACTGGCGGCTGTGGTCGATGCGCTGGGGCGTAATCTTCTGCCTGCCTTTGCCGATTTTCCTGCATACAGACAGCCGCTGAACGGCCTGGCTTCAGTCATGAAACGGCGTTCCCGCATGTTTGAGGTGTGCATAGCGCTCGGGAATCCGCTGGAGCTGACCGGCAACAAGGAATACGCCGGGCTTATGCGCCAGGCTCAGGATATGCAGGAGCTCCGCCCGGCTGTGGAAACACTGGCAAAGGCCGTCATTGCTCATATTCCCCTCATGGAACCCCGCCTGGAGGACCTGCTGACCAATTATTCGCTGGACCGCCTTGATATGGTTGATAAAGCCATTCTCTATATCGCTCTTTATGAGTTGGATGAGAAGGGCCTGGATGTGCCTATCGTGGTGTCGGAGGCCACCGCTCTGGCGCATGAATACTCCGGGTCCAAGAGTGCGCCCTTCATTCATGGTATTATTGCGGCTGCGGCCAACAAATAACGCACATGGCACATTTTTTCACCCGCCTCATTGATAAGTTCCTCGGCGAGCCCGAAATCGATTGGGATGAGCTGGAGGCTGATTTAATCTCATCGGATATCGGCGCGAAGCGCGTGATTCCGCTTATCGAGGAGCTGCAGGAGCAGAACTCACAGGATGCCTGTGATATTGTGGACTATATCAAGGCTCAGCTGCGCGCCGCTTTTCCGGCTGCACTGCCGGTACTGCCCGCACCCGCAGCCGGTAAGCCGGTGGTTATCATGATGGTGGGGGTGAATGGTGCCGGAAAAACCACCACCAGTGCCAAACTGGCGCACCTGCTGCAAAAGCAGGGGCATAAGGTGCTGCTGGCTGCGGCTGATACTTTCCGCGCGGCGGCTGTGGAGCAGCTGGAAAGCTGGGCTACCCGCCTGGGAGTCCCCCTTTACAAAGGCAGAGAAAATCAGGACCCCGCCTCCGTGTGCTATGAGGCTCATACCCGCGCTATCAACGATGGCACGCAGTACCTCATCTGCGATACTGCCGGGCGTCTGCACACCCGGCATAACCTCATGGAGGAGCTTTCCAAGATTCGCCGCTCCATAGCCAAGCAGGATGCCGATGCTCCCCAGGCTTGCTATCTGGTGGTGGATGCCACTACGGGAGGCAATGCGCTGATGCAGGCCCGCGAGTTCCACAAGGCAACCCCGCTTTCTGCCGTGGTTGTGACGAAGATGGACGGCTCCGGCAAAGGAGGCGTGGCTGTTGCCATTCAGGATGAATTGAACATAGCCCCAGTGTTCCTCGGTGTGGGTGAGGGTAAGGATGACCTTATTCCCTTCAACGTGAACGAATACGTCGATACCCTACTGTAACAAACGATGGATTGTCTGCTGGAATATACCCGCGAGGCTCTGGTGGAGCTGCTTGGCGGCATGGGGCATAAGGCGTTCCGCGCCACTCAGTTGCAGGAGTGGATATGGAAACACCGCGCCACTGATTTTGAGCAGATGAGCAACCTGCCGCCCGCCCTGCGTGCGGAGCTGGCCGCCCGCTTCTGCCTGCGCTCGCTGCAGGTGGTGGAGGTGAGCAAAAGCACCACCGGCACCACCCGCAAGTTCCTTTCCCGCATGCAGGATGGCCACCTGGTCGAATCTGTGATTATTCCCGCGGCGGTGGGGCAGGGCGGGGCGCACAGCTCCCGTCTCACGCTTTGTGTTTCCTCGCAGGTGGGCTGTGCTTTCGGCTGCCGCTTCTGCGCCAGCGGTCTGCTGGGCTTCACGCGCAACCTTACCGCCTCCGAAATACTCGGCCAGATTCTGGCTGCAGAGGAGATTGCCGGTGAGCGTGTGGATAACCTCGTGTTCATGGGCATGGGTGAACCCCTGGCCAATATGGATAATCTGCTGGCTGCGCTCACCATCATTCTGGACCCCCACGGCCTGAATATAGGCGCCCGGCATATCACGATTTCCACATCCGGCAATGTGCCGGGGCTGCGCCGGCTGGCCGCCTTCGGTAAGCCACTGCGCCTGGCGGTTTCGCTGCACGGTGCCAGCGATGAGGTGCGCTCGCAGGTGATGCCTGTGAATCGCAAGTGGCCTATGGGGGAACTTATTCCCGCCCTCAAGGAGTGGAACCGGACGGGCAAACACATGATTACGCTGGAATACATCCTCATTCAGGATGTGAACGCCATGCTGCCGGAGGCCCGCAAACTGGCCCGCATTGCCCGCGATTTGAATGCCAAGGTGAATCTGATTCCCTACAACACCGTGGAGGGGCTGCCCTGGGTGCGGCCGTCGGAGGCGGATTGCAAGGCTTTTTGCCGAGCGCTCATGGCAGAGAAAATTCCCGTGACCATGCGCTACGAAAAAGGCCATGATATCAATGCTGCCTGCGGGCAGCTCCGCCTGCGCCGCACGGTTCGCGGTACCGACTCCTAAAAATCCCTTGACGAAACGCCGCCGTGCGTGTATAGTGCGCGCGTGAGCTCCAAGAACGTACCATTGCTGACCCTTCCGACCACGGACTATGAACGCATGCTGGATATGAGTAATCAGCATCTCATCTGCGTGTTACGCAATGCCGTGCTGGCTCCTGACCGTATCGGTCGCTTTTCTCCCCGTCCCCCGGAAAATCACGATGCCTACACCGTGCGCCACCGCCCCGGGTGCATCGATATTCACCTCCATGCAGATGGGGTTGATGTTTTCTGCTGCAAATTTGTGCCTGCTCAGGAATATTGATGATGGCATGGCTCCGGATCAGTGCCGCCATACTGGTGTTGAGCGCTCTGCAGGGGTGCCGGCAGTGCCGCTGGTGTCCGGTGGCGCGCCAGCTGGTTTCCGGTGTGCCGGCGGTGGTGGAACCGCATGAGGTGGAGTTCCGCCCCATGCTGCCGGATACCCCCGGAACCCGGATTGTAGGCCGTTTCCTGCTGAATGAGGACTCTGCACAGGACCTGGGAAATGAAGCCTGCCTGCAGGAGGTCCGCCGCCGCGCTGCGGCCATGGGGGGCAATGTGATTGTGTATCTCTACCCGGGCGTGGACTATGCGCCCGTTGCCTATACCCCCGAATTGAATCAGGAAAATCTGCATGCCAATGATGATCTGGCCGTTTGCGCCGATTAATAGCTGGCTTGTAACACACTTGTAACATTCGACGCTATGTTTATGCTCGCTTCCGGGCGCGTCTTGTGCTAAAAAGTATCCAGCAGAACCCCATTTTCCCGTTATGGCATTACATATTCAAATGAGTGAAGAGGCCGAGCAGGAGTACAAACGCGCGAAATTGCGCGGCATGCTCTCTTCTTTCGGTGCATCGGCGGCGCTGTGTCTGGCTTTCGGCCTGACCCTCACGTTCACCGTCATTTATTTCGCACAGGACCCCCCCGCAGAGTTCCTGGCCTATGTGCCCCCGGCAGAGGACCTGCCCCCGCGCGCAGTGCCCACCACTCCCCAGCTCAGCTCCAAGGCGGCTACTCCTTCCAATTCTGTGGCTCCTTCGGTGATTGTTTCTACTGGCGCTGCTCCTGTGGCCATGGCTCAGATTGATGTGCCCATGGAAGATAGCGAGGATGACGGCCTTTCCATCGATATCGGTATCGGTCTGGATACAGGCCTGGGTGATGACCTGGGCGATGCCGGTGGCGGCATGGGCTCCAGCCAGCCTGCCGGTTCTGCTCTTGAGGGTACTTTCTATGACTTCAAGCTCACCAAGAGTGGTGCTCCCACGGGTATCACAGAGACAACAGGCGGCAAGGTCTACAAGATTCTCAATACCTTCGTGAAGACCTGGAGCAAGAGCACATTTGCCCGCTATTATCAGTCCAAGGCCAAGCTGTATGCCTCCAACTGGTGCCTTCCCAGCTGCAACGCAGCCTACGCTCCGTATGCTTTCCAGTGCAAGGACAAATGCAAGCCTTCTGCCTGGGCTGCTGTTTACCGCGGTAAGGTAAAGGCCCCCAAGACCGGCAAGTTCCGCTTCGTGGGCACCGGTGACGACCTTCTCGCCGTGCGCTTTGGCGGTAAAATGGTTCTGGAAGCCGGTTGGGCTCTCCCCTCCTTCTACGATGATAAGTCCCCCGGTGCTTGCGGTACCCTGGGCTCTATCATGAACGAGGCGGGTAAGAAGTATCGCAAGGATATCAAGGACAAGAAGCTTGCTACACGCCGCGACTATGAATTCATTACCACCAAGGAAACCGAAAAATGGAATCAGGAACTGGGTGGCCTCACGGCTGGTTCCCATTTCGATGTGAAGGAAGGTAATTCCTACCCCATCGAAATCCTCATTTCGGAAGTTCCCGGCGGTGCATTCGGTTTCGTCCTCTTTATTCAGGATATTACAGAGGGAACCAAAGGTGCCTCTCTCGATATCTTCCGCACCAACTTCTCCATACCGGATATGGCAGAAGTGCAGAAAATGGTGCGCGAAGCCAAGTGCGAAATGGGCGAAATGCAGTGCCCCAAGTTCAATGGCGACTCTCCTATCTGGATTGCAGTCCCCTGATCGAATCCTGTAAGATTCCCCCAAGCCCTCTCCGCTCCCTTGCGAAGAGGGCTTTTTCTTCCCCATATCTCGTGCGCAGCAGCGGCGGAAAAAAGATGTAAAAAACATTTTCTTCCCTAAGTGATACAGAAGCATGTCGTTAGGGAGTGTGGGCGAAAATTATGAAACTTTTTTTCAAAAATACGCTTGACGCCAGAAAAGGTCTGTGATAAACTTCGCCCACGCCCTGCTACAGGGCAGCCCGAAAGGGGAAGCACGAGGGTGCTTACCGCGGCCGGGCGAGGCAATTTTCCAAGTATGACTTTCCGAGGCGCCGAGGGCGGCAGAAATGCAGCTCGCTGGCTTTAACAACCTGCCAGGCGGGGCGCCGGAGAGGATAAAGAGAGGGAAGGAAAAGGTCGTGACGCGTGCCGTG
>JAZLDD010000022.1:0-13588 GCA_045614585.1 Akkermansia sp.
CCAGCAGCCAGAACAAATCTGCATAACTTGCATATACCAAGAAGCAGCTCTATTTCTCTTCCTGACCAGAGAAATAGAGCTGTTTAAGATTTGAAGCCGGCTCCATCTTATATATCAGAAACCAGAGCAAAGTAGTATTTCATGTATAAGGCTCAGGTAAATAGATTTTCCACCGGCGGGAGAGCAGAAGATTGCCCTTGAATCCCCGGGGTAAATCTGCTAGCATAACTGCACCAGTCATGAATACACGCACCATATCATTCCGCTGCCCGGAGGACATTCTTGAGGAGATTGATATTCTTTGTGAACACAACAGCGTGGATCGCAGCAGTTTTATTGTGCAGGCTCTGCAGAGCATGTTCTCCGGACTGGCTGCCCAGGGTATATGCCAGCCCAAGCCCCCGCTGCCTCCTTCTCCCATCAAGGAAGAGAACAAGTAATTCCATTTCATGGCCCGCATTCTGACAGCCCTGAGCGGCGGCGTCGATAGCGCCGCAGCTGCCGCGCTTCTGGTGGAACAGGGGCACGAGGTGGTGGCTGCTTACATGAAGAACTGGGTAAATGAAGAAAACATTCCCGGTGAATGCCCTTGGGAGCGTGACATTGAGGATGCCCTGGGGGTGTGCCGTAGATTAGGCATCGAATTCCGTGTCGTTGACCTCATTGAACAATACCGCCAGCGCATCGTCAATTATCTCATCGAGGGGTACCGCCATGGCTCCACCCCGAATCCGGATGTGCTGTGCAACCGGGAAATGAAGTTCGGAGTGCTGCTGGACTACGCCCTGGAGCAGGGATTCAGCGGGGTAGCGACCGGCCACTACGCCCAGAAGCTTGATGTACCCGGTGAGGGCAGCTATATTCTGCGCGGCGCCGATGTGAACAAAGACCAATCCTATTTCCTGGCTCTCATGCGACCTGAGCAGGTTGCTCACGCCATTTTCCCGGTTGGCGGCATCACCAAACCCCAGGTGCGGGAAATAGCACGCCGCTTCAACCTGCCCAACGCAGAAAAAAAGGACTCTCAGGGAATCTGCTTTATCGGCCAGGTCAAAATGAGCGATTTCCTGCGCCATTACCTGCCGGATAACCCCGGCGACATTGTTGACCTTCAGGGGCGCAAGCTCGGGCGGCACGACGGGCTGCACCTGTTCACCATGGGGCAGCGCAAAGGGCACCATGTAGCCTCTCCCCGCGAAGGCGTAGCCTATGTGGTGGTAGGCAAGGATTTGAAAAACAACCGGCTGATTCTCGGTTATGAAGGCCAGGAAACCCCCGGATTATACACACGCCGGGCTATTGTGGGCAGTATCTCCAATACTCTGGCGCCCCTGCCGGAGCGGGTTATGGCCCAACCGCGCTACCGCGCTGCAGCCGTGCATGCCACCTGTACACACCTGGGGAATGGCAAGGTTCAGCTCGATTTCGACACCCCGATTCGCGCCCTGGCCCTGGGGCAGGTCTGTGCTTTCTACGAGCCAGATACTCTGCGCGGAGAGAAGCTGCTGGGCGGTGGTTTCTTCGAAAGCCTGGGATAATTATTTTCCAGACTTACAGTCCCCAATCCACATCAATACGCTCAGGCTCGCCCTGCTTGTTCTCGTACATCACGTACCCATTCTCCACGCCGAACTTGTGTACCTCCATGGTCACTTTCACATCGTAGCAGCAGTAACGGGCAATATCCAGCAGCTTCTGAGCTTCACCGGTTTTCTCATATTCTGCCCACCACTTGAGCGCATCTGTACCCTCTGCTGTCTTGGAATGACCACCCAGCGTCACCTTGGCCACTGAATCCAGCTTGAGCCGGTGCCCCAGCTGCGACGAAAGGTAAGTGCACAAATCCAGATTATTGGTGACATCTGCCACTGTCCAGAATGTAAACGCCTGGAGCACCCCGTAGTCAAACCCCAGGTGGTTATACCCCACCACCAGGTCAGCACCGCGCAATTCCTCAATGAGCTCCTCCATACGATCCTCGGTGTAGATATGGTACGCCTGATCGCGGGTGGAAAAAGTCACCGCCACAGAAACTCCCATCTTAGCGGTTTCATGCCACCCGCCTACCTCTGCAGCAGAGCGGCGGGTTTCCAAATCAAAGTAGACGATATTTTTCATAACTGACCTTCAGGCAGAGTGCGCCGGAGCCCTTCATAGAGCATGATGGCAATGGAGGTGGAAAGATTCAGCGAACGCGCCCGTTCACCAGGCATGGGGATACGCAGTGCGGTCTCCGGGTGGGCTGCTATCCAGCGGTCCGGCAGTCCTTTTGATTCCGGGCCAAACACCAGGTAATCGCCATCCTGCAAAGGAAGAGCCGGGTCCCAGATACTGTGCGTAGCCTTGGTGGAAAGGTACCAGAACCGCGCGCCGGGTGCAGCAGCGGCTTCCAGGTCATCCAGCGAGTCCCAGAGTTTCAGATCCACATACTGCCAGTAATCCAGTCCGGTGCGGCGCACGTGCTTTTCATCCAGACTGAATCCCAGTGGTTTTATGAGATGCAGCCGGGAATCAGTCGCCACCGCCAGCCGGCCGGCGGCTCCGGTATTATGCGGGATTTCCGGATGAAAGAGGACAATGTGGAACATACCCTTACTTGGCCCCTTTGCCGAACAGCACAGCAGGAATCGTGCGGAAGAACAGTTTCACATCCAGCCACAGGCTCCACTCGTCAATATAACGCAGATCCTTGGCCACCATGTTATCAAAATCACCGTTGTCACTGCGGTCCTCAATCTGCCAGAAGCATGTAAGACCAGGTTTCACACTCAGGCGGCGGCGGTGCTCAATCTTCGGGAAAGCTTCTGTCTCATACACAGGCAGCGGGCGCGGCCCCACAATGCTCATATCACCGGTCAGAATGTTGAGCAGCTGCGGAAGTTCATCTATGGATGTCTTGCGGATGAAATGGCCGAACTTGAAGATACGGGGATCATTCGTCAGCTTGAAAATGGGACCATTCATCTCATTGCCATACTTGGCCTTGATTTCCTCCAGTCTCGCCTCCGCATCCACATACATGGAGCGGAACTTCCACATGCGGAATACTCGCCCGTATACCCCGGAGCGCTTCTGCCGGAAAAACACCGGTCCCTTCGGGTCGCTCAGCTTGATACCCACGGCAGCTATAATCCACAGCGGGGATGAGCACACCAGAATAAGAAGAGCAATCACGCGGTCCAGCAGCCCCTTGACAGCCCGGGTCCAGGAAAACTCCGGCGTAGAGCTCAGTACTATCATGCGACTATCCCCCACTTCGTTCAAATCCACCCGCAGGCTGGAGGAAAGGCGGTCCCGAAGCACCAGATTCACATCTATGCCCTGCACTTCACACTGCTCAATCAGAGCACCGAAATGGTGATGCGCAGTCAACCCGCCAAACACATACAGACCAGTAACACTGTTTTCCTCAATAATGGTCTGCACCTCCTGCTCCGTGACATCGGGAGAACTGAAGCGACCCACCACATTGAAATTCCGGCGCCAATGCTCCGGCATCTTTTCCCAGCCCTTCTGCAGCGCATCTTCAGAACCAGCCAGCATTACCTGGCGGCGATACTCCTTTGCGTTGGAATGGCAGAGATTATAAGTACGCACCAGCAGATAACGCAGGAACACAACCAGCGGAATACCCACCAGATTCACCAGCAGAATCTGGCTGCGGTAGAAGGTTGTCTCTTCCAATGCCGTATACAGACCCATGGCGCAAAGGTAATACACAGCAAAAATCAGCAACTGTCTGGCAGCTGTGCCCACGCGCTGCATATTCTGTTTGTGGTAGAAACCCACCTGGCGCAGAATAACCGGCACTGCCATGAGCGCAGCTCCGGCCAGAAATGGTGAAGCCTCAAACAAATTAAAGAACTCGCCCTGTTTCCACCCCAGATACGGAGCCACCCAGTTCATCACCCAGGGAGAGGAATACGCAAACAGACCAGCCAGCACCAAATCCAGCAAAGGATAAACGCTGCGGATGTAAAATTTACTATTACGAGTCATAACACGAAGCAGGTGCAGTCTAACAGCACGCGCGCGTAAATGCAAGAAAAATGCCAGTGTTACTACAGCAAAATTTCTTTTTACTTGAAAGAGATAGGCGATTTAAGTAGTATATATTCCGTATGAACTTGCTTAAAAGCATGACGGCAGTATTGGCAATGAGCGGAGCAATCGCTTTTGGTCAGAATGCTTATGAACCGCATCCTGATTGGGAGAATCCGCAGAATCTTTCCCAGGGGCGTGAAGAAGCACGCGCATTTTACGTGCCATTTGCGAATCGCGATGAGGCCCTGAAAGGGCATCGCAATGACTCCTCTCTGGTACTCTCTCTCAATGGAAACTGGAAATTCCACTGGGTTCCCAGTCCGGAACAGCGCCCGCTCGATTTCTATAAGCCGGAAACAGATGTGAGCAGCTGGGCTGAGATTGATGTGCCCAGCAACTGGCAGATGCGCGGCTACGGCACCCCGATTTACAGCAACCAGCGCTACACTTTCGTGCGCGACTGGCCGCGGGTCATGACCAAACCCCGCAACCATGATGAAGAGCGCTACACCTGCCCTGCCACAGAACCGAACGCCGTGGGCAGCTCCCGCCGCAACGTAGAGCTGCCGGCAGACTGGAACGGCCGCCAGGTATTCCTGCGCTTCGATGGCGTGGATTCCTTCTTCTACCTGTGGGTGAACGGCCAGAAGGTAGGTTTCTCGAAAGACAGCCGCACGGCCGCAGTGTTCGATATCACCAGGTATGTAAAGCCGGGCACCAACGTGATTGCAGCTGAGGTGTACCGCTTCAGTGATGGCTCCTACCTGGAGTGCCAGGACATGTGGCGCCTCTCCGGCATCTTCCGTGATGTGTACATGTACACCACCCCCAAGGTGCAGATTCGCGACTTCTTCGTCCACACCGGCTTCGACGGCCCCCCCGGCAGGAAAGACTACAGCAAGAGCAATCTGAGCATTGAAGTAAACGTGGACAACCGCAGCGATGCCACCGGCAAGACCACCGTGGAAGGCGAGCTGCTCGACGCCGCAGGCAAGACAGTGGCCACCATGAGCAGCGCCGCGTTGGAAATCACCCCCGGGGCAGAGGTGCAGACCACCCTGACCGCCACCATTACCAATCCGGCTCTGTGGAGCGCTGAAAAGCCGAATCTGTATCGTCTGCTGCTCACCCTGAAGAATGAGCAGGGCGAAATCACCGAAACCCTTTCCCGCAAAATCGGCTTCCGCGATGTGCAGCTGGTAGATGGACGATTCCTGGTGAACGGCATGCCGGTGAAGCTCAAGGGCGTGAACCGCCACGAAAGCCAGCACGCCAACGGCCACACCGTGACCGAGGAAGAGTGCTACCAGGAGCTTCTCATCATGAAGCGCGGCAATATCAACCACATCCGCAACTCCCACTACCCGCAGGTTGACCGTTTCTATGAAATGTGCGATGAGCTTGGCATCTACGTGTGCGACGAAGCCAATATCGAATCCCACGGCTACTACTACGGCGAGCTGTCCCTCTCCCACCCGGCAGAGTGGAAAGCGCAGCACGTGTGGCGCAATAAGAACATGGTGGAACAGAGCAAGAACCACCCCTGCGTGGTTATCTGGTCCTATGGCAATGAAGCCGGTCCCGGTGAAAACTTTGCCGCCGTGCGTGACTGGATCAAGAGCCGCGACACCTCCCGTCTGACCCAGTACGAGCGCAATAACGACCTGGCAGACCTCTGCTCCAACCAGTATCCCAGCGTAAACTGGACCCGCAACATTGCCAGCACCAAACTGCAGAAACCCTGGTATATCTCCGAATATGCCCACATTCTCTGCAACTCCATGGGCAACCTGGCCGATTATTGGGAAGCCATCGACAGCAGCGATTCCATCATCGGCGGCGGCATCTGGGAATGGATTCACCAGAGCTATGACCAGGTGGTAACCCTGCCGAACGGGCAGAAAATCACCCGCCAGGCATACGGTGGCGACCACGGCGAATACCCGCACGATGGCATTTTCTGCATCAAGGGCGTTATCTACAGCGACCGCACCGTGACCCCGCTCTACGAGGAAATCCGCAAGGTGCAGCAGAATGCCGCTTTCACCCTGGAAGGCCTGACCGCAGATAACAATGGTCTGAGCGTGAAGATTCGCAACAAGCACCTCTTCACGGACCTGAGCGAATACGAAGGCACCTGGAACCTGACCGAAGAAGGCAGCACCGTGGTAGCCAGCGGCAGCTTCACCCCAACCGGCGCACCACTTACAGACACCAGCATCGTACTGCCCATCTCCGCAGAAAAACTGCTCTCACTTAAGAAGGACCGCCGCTACTATCTCACTGTAAACCTGCAGCTCAAAGAGAAGACAGCATGGGCTGACAAGGGCTACGTGATTGCCACAGAGCAGCTGCAACTGCCGGAGGAAATGACCGCCTACAATGAACGCAGCAATCTGATGCAGCTCCAGGAGGCACGTATCGATGTGCGGAACCAGAGCGGTCAGATGCTCGTCATCGGGCCGAACTTCTCCCTGAGCGTCGATAAAGTCACAGGCGGTATCAAGAACTACATCGTGAACGGCCAGCAGCTGCTGGGCGAAAAGCCCACAGTTCAGCTCAACGCCTTCCGCGCCCCCGTGGCCAATGACAAGTGGGCCATGAACCAGTGGCTCAACAACGGCCTGGGCAACCTGACCCACAGCGCCACCCCCCTGCTGGTGGAGCGTCTGCAGAATGGTGTGGTGCGTATCTCCTGCGATGTCACCAGCCAGGGCACGCGCAAGGAAAACCTCAACAGCGGTGAGTACGACCAGGGCACTTACAAGGTGAAAGACCTCGGCCCGATGACCGATAAGGATTTCAAATTCACCACCCAGCTGGTCTATACCATCCTGCCCAATGGCTACATCAGCGTGCAGGCCGGCATCATCCCCAGCATGAATAAAGTCGTGCTGCCCAAGCTGGGTTACACCCTGACCCTGCCGGAGCGATTCTCCAATGTCCGCTGGTACGGTCGCGGCCCCGGCGAAAACTACACCGACCGCAAAGCCGGTGCTCACATGGGCATCTGGAACTCCACCGTCGAATCCATGGTCGAGCGCTACCCCTTCCCCATGGAAATGGGTAACCGCATGGATACCAAGTGGGTTTCTCTGACCGATAACAACGGAGTCGGCCTGCTCATCGCGGCGGAACCGCACGAGAGCTTCAACTTCTCCGCACTGCCCTACACCGCCCGCGCCATCTTCGAGGCCTCCCACCCGGAGGAAGTGAAACGCGCCGGTGCCACCATCGTAAGCGTGGATGCTTTCACCCTGGGTCTGGGTGGTGCCGCCTGCGGCCCGCTGCCCATGGATCGCGATATTCCGCTTTCCGGCCCCACCACCTTCGTATTCTCCCTGCGCCCGGTACTGCAGGGTGAAAATCCGGCTGAAATCGGTCGCAAGATGCTGCCGCTCACCGGCGCGGTGACCCTTTCACGCGACAGCGTAGGCTATGTGCATGCAACCTGCGGCTCGCGCGATGCCAACATCTCCGTCACCCTGCCCGATGGCACAAAGATGGATTACAAAGAACCCTTCCTGCAGCGGGAAGACGGCATCGTCCGCGCATACGCCACCAGCGAAGGCTGCATGAACAGCGTGAGCGTATTCCAGGTGCTTCCCGAGTGGAAACCGGACAATGTCATGCGCATTACCTACTGCTCCAGCTATGCCGGCAGCAGCAACTCCCCCTGGAACCTCATCGATGGACGCCGCGACACATTCTGGCACTCCGAATGGCGCCAGGCTCCCATACCGAACTACCCGCACGAAGTCATCATCGACATGGGCGCTCTTTCCGAGCTGCGTGGCCTGGCTCTTACGCCCCGACAGGGCCGCTCCTCCTCCCGCGCCGGTCAGATTGAGGTCTACTTCTCCACAGATGGCCGCAGCTGGAGCAGCACCCCCGACTGCGTGGTGAACATGATGGATGAGGATAGCGAGCAACGCACCATGCTGGCAGAACCGGTAACCACCAAGTTCATCAAGATGGTATTTGTAAAGCCGCTTTCCGGCAATGACCCCTACGCCGCACTGGCCGAAGTGCAGCCCATTATCACCCGCGTGGTGGGCGATTACCCGCCGCACGCGTTCTTCTCCGTGGCATATGTCAGCTCCGACCTCCCCGAAGGCGGCCCGGCCCGCAACGTGCTCGATGGCAACCCGGACACCTACTGGCACACGCTTAAAGGGGTGACCATGGCCAGCTATCCGCATGAAATCCGCCTCAATCTGGGTGATATACGCACCATGCGCGGTCTCGTGTTCCAGAGCGCCAAGCTCAAGGAAGCCCGTGTCAAGGACTACGAGGTCTATGTAAGCAATGACGGCAAGACCTGGGGCGACCCGGTAGCCCGTGGCTCCATGGCCAATACCGCAGACCGCCAGGAAGCGCTCTTCTTCACCCCGGCTACCGGCAAATTCATCCGCTTCGTGGCACTTTCCTCGCACGATGGCGGAGACTCCGCTGCCGTAGCAGAGCTGAATATCATCACTGAATAAATATCAGAACTGCGCACAACGCAAAAAGAGGCTTGCCGGAAAGGCAAGCCCCTTTTCTGCGTCTGAAAACTGCGTTCCGACCACAATAAATCTTTAATTTACATACTTTTCGCTTTACATATACATAAGAATCAGCTATTCTTCGTTTTGGTTCCATTCTTTGGTATCACTGTATCTCCGTACAAAACTTTCCCAAAAAAGATTATGAAACTCCATCTGAATCTCACGCTGCGCCGGGCACTTATGGCTGCCATGGCCATGGTTACAATCCATGTTGCACAGGCTGCAACAACCATCACCAATGGCACTGATTCCTATATCACGGGTGAAGGCACATTGGCTCAAAAGGACTGGAATGGCATCTGGAACAAGAATCCCAAGGCCGAAACCCTTACAATCGGCACTTCCCAGGGCACAGCATCCATTACTCTGGATGGCAAGAGCACATACAACAATGGCAAGATTATTTTCATCGGCGGTGCAGGCAACAACTCCGGCGCTGCCACAGCCAACCCCGGCACGCTGAATGTGGGTGCGGCTACACTTAACGCTGCAACAGCTGTTTATGTGGGTAACTCCCAACATACCGTTACCGGCAACCTGCTGACCATCAACGGTGGTTCCCTGACTGCCGGCAGCCAGCTGTACGTAGGCGCCTGGGCCGCTTCCGGTGATATCGCAGCCACCAATGCCACCATCAAGGTGAACAGCGGCCAGACTGGCGCCGTATTCGCCATGGGCTGGCGTGAATCCATGCAGGGTGGTACTGATACCGTTACCCTCGATAAGACCACCATCACCGTGGGTGCTGCCGGTGGCGTGCAGGATATCACAACCATTGGCCGCGGCGGCAGCGATGATGTGCTTTACCTCAAGAACGGCAGCACGGCCAACTTCAATGACCAGACCATCGTGGGCGAAATCTCCGGCAGCAATGGTGCAATTTACGTGCTCGGTGGTAGCACCCTGAATCTGGGTGAGAACACTGTGCTGGGCTGCTCCGCTGGTGCCCAGGGTGTTATTTATGTAGAGAACGGCACCGTTGCAGCTGATAACATGGTTGTGGGTGAAGCTGGTTCTGGTGGCATCGAGGTGGATGGCGGCTCCCTGAGCGCCAAGTACATTACCCTGGCCGACACTGCTGGTTCCGCCGGCGCTATGAATCTGGTCAAGGGCTCTGTGACTGCCGACCTCCTTACCGTTGGTGATGCTGGTGCGGCTACCGTGCAAAACGCAGGCACAATCGACGTAACCGATATGGTGCTTGGCAACGCCGAGACGGGTAAGGGCGCCCTTTACACCTCTGGCACCACCACCGTGGCAGAAGACCTCTACGTAGGCTACAAGGGCACAGGTACCGTTTGCGTGGAAGATGGTTCTCTTACCGCCAAGAACGCTTACGTGACAGGTGTATCCAGCATCCTCGAGGCTGAGGCCGGTACCATCATCGTAGACAAGGCTACCGTACTGGGCGGCAAGATTTCCGTTGACGCTGGTGCTACTGCCAATGTGAACAGCGAGCTCATTCTGGCCGAGGGCGGCTCCCTCGTGACCGCCGGCAACACCACCGTGCAGAACGCTCTGGTAACAACCGGTTCCTCCGTTCAGGTAGCTGCCGGCACCCTGACCGCCGAGACCATCGTGAACGCCGGCTCCATGAACGTGGCCGGCACACTGGCTGCCGATGCCGTTTCCGGCGCTGAAGGCACCATCGCCCTTACCGAGACCGGTAAGTGGAATATCGCCGGCTCCGTGGTTCAGGATACCATCACCAACGACGGCACCATCACCCTGGAGCAGAATGGCCGCATCAAGGCTTCCGAGCTTACCGGCAGCGGTGAAACCACCATCAAGGTGAATGAATCCATCACCAGCACAGCTGATGGCGAGGCTATCATCGCTCTCAGCGATGCAACTGCCACTGGTAATATCCAGGTTGCTATCGATATTGCCAAACCCGATGTTCTCGTGGGCAAAAAGGTCGATTTCCTGAAGAATACCACAACAGGCGAGCTCGTAGCCATTGATGTTGATAACATCGGCCTGACCAATGGCGATGAAAATGACCAGATCAAGTGGGCTGATAATTGCATCCAGCTCAGCGAAACCAAGCGCGAAAACACATACACCGATAAAGATGGCAACGAAATTACCTCGGAAACCATCATCCGCGACAAGGTAGACTTTGTGCAGAGCGCCGGCAGCACCACGGGTTCCTCCTCCGGTCTGTCCTTCACCCGTCATGAGCTTTCCGAAAGCACGGCTGTCACCGATATCAAATGGGCTTCTAACGTAGAGGTGGAAATCGAAGTCAAGACCGAAGACGTTGTCACCGACACAGAGGACGTGAGCAACGCTACGGTGGAAGATGTTGTAATCGAAGAACCCGATAATGCTACAGAAGAAGAGAAGGCAGAAATCGCTGCCGCCAACGAAGCCAATAAGGCTGCTACCGAGATTGTGACTCAGGCAGAGGTGGTGCAGAAGGCCGAAATCACAACCGGCGTTGACGAAAAAGGCGAGGATGTGAAGAGCAAGGTTGTCGTGGGTAAGGACGTCCAGACCTCCGAAGACAGCACCGGTACCGTTAAGGTGCAGAGCGTGGTGGTGAACCAGCACACCACCATCACGACTGAAAGCGCAACCGGCCAGGAAGTCACCAAGAAGAGCGAGACAATCGGCACATCCGGTCTGAGTATCGTGTTCGAAGGTGAATCCAAGCATGAAGGTAGCATCGATGCCGAGGGTAACAAGACCGGCGTTCTTGGTTTCGCCAAAGAGACCGAAACCGGTACCACCATAGTGGAGGGTGAGAAAATCACTGTTCAGAAGGTGGACATCGTGCAGGTGAAGGAAAACGCAGATGTGGCCATTGTCAACATCGACATGCACGCCACGCATGCTCTTACTATCGGTAATGCCACCGAGGCTGCAGGCAAGACCAAGCTGGTGCTCGAAAATGTGGACTTCCACGTGGGTGGCGAAACCGACGTGAACGTGCTGCACCTGGTCGAGGTGAACGTATACGATGAGAATCAAAACGTTACCGGCACCGTGCTCAGACCCGTGGAGTCTGAAAACCACCTGACCACCAAGACAACCATTACCAATGCTGAGGTACAGTTGGTCGGCGCCTCCGTGCTGAAATTCGAGCAGCTCGACTTCGGTACCACCGACCAGCAGCTGGAAGCTGCTGGCATGAAACGCGAGGAAATCGAGAAGCTGCACGGCACCACCACTATCAGCGATTGCGACATCGTGCTCACCGGTGGCAACGCCCAGCTTGGCGAGACCGACTACACCGACGAGACCGGCAAGGAGCACAAGTATCAGGAAGTTGTAATCGAAAACTCCAACATCAAGGGTTCCGGCCACATCAAGAAGGCCAAGATGAAGGGCGGCAAGCTCACCGTGGGTAGCTCTCCGGGCCAGCTGAAGCTCACCGAATTCGTAGCCGAGGGCAAGACTCAGCTCGAATTCTTCATCATTGCTGACACCAACCGCTGGGATGCCACCGGCATGAACGATAACACCAACTATGCCACCGGCAGCATTTCTCAGCTCGTCATCGATAAGAACGTGACGCTCAACGGCATCAATCCCGAGGTGGTGATTACCTTCCAGAAGTGGAACGGCACCACATACGAAAACGTGGCCGCCGACAGCCAGGAGGTACTCACCCTGGGTTCCTACCTGCAGGAAGGCGCTCAGATCAAGTTCATCGATGGCAACCTCGACGAGCTTACCATCAACGGCGAGACTCCCGTGCTGAGCGAAAGCGCTCTGCCGACCCTCAATGCCGAGGAAGGTCTCTTCTGGGATACCTCTGCTCTCTTCACCGAGGGTATCGTCACCGTCATCGGTGAGGTTCTCGAGGAACCGACCCGCATTGCCAACAGTCTGGTGAGCGCCGGCGAAACCGTGCTGAACTTCGGTCGTCTGGCTGGTGCACAGGCTGAGCTGCGCGAAGCCGGTACCACCCGCACCTGGGGCAGCGCCATCTCCATGTTCGACAGCATCGACAGCGGCAACACCACCAACGGCTACGACTACAACGCCTGGGGTGCAGCTGTGGGTGTGGACCACGCCTTCACCAAGAACACGGTACTGGGTGTAGCCTTCGGCTGCAGCTGGGGCGAGAATGAGGCCGAAGAAGGCACCAGCTATTATGATGCCGGCAGCATCGACCAGGATGCCAAGATGGTAGGCATTTACGGCACGCACAAGTTCCAGACCAAGGGCCTGATGAACGATGTGAAGCTGAGCGCCTTTGCCGCCTACGGCTGGTTCGAGAACGACAGCACCCGCACCGCTCTCAAGAACGGCAACAAGGCCACCGCCGAATGGGATTCTGATGCCTGGGTACTCAGCGCCTCCCTCTCCCGCGATATCACCACCGATGATGGTGTGGTATTCACTCCCTATGTGGGCGTGGAATACACCAAGGCCGGTATGGATGATTTCACAGAGGCCGGCAAGAACAGCACTGCTGATTACTCCGCCGATGAGGACTACAGCAACCTCTCCGTCAAGGTCGGCATGACTGTAAGCGCCAGCTTCGGAAGCTTCACCCCCTACGCCGGTATCGCCTACATCAATGATGTAGACCGCAGCGCTGCTGAGGTGACCGCCACCGGCCGCCGCAACTCCATCACCGGCGAAAGCGCCCTGCCCGGCCGCGATGCTCTGCAGCTCAAGGTCGGCGCCAACTGGCAGCTCACCGAAACACTTGATGTGAATGCCGGCTACACCGCCGAAATCCGCAACAAGGCCACCGAGCACAACGCCAATGTCGGCATCGGTCTGACCTTCTAAAAATCATTTGATTCATTCTGATACAGGCCCCCGCTCATCCGGAGCGGGGGCCTTTTGTCATCCCCCGCAGCGTCTCGGGCAGGGGGGTGTTGCAGATTTGCCGGGATGTACAAAGGACAAATCACAAAGGACAATTTAGGAGTTCCGCTCGCCTTAGGCTCGCCATTTTAAACGGCTGCGGCAAAGCTGCAGGGAACTTCAAATTGTTCTTTGTCCTTTGTACATTGTACTTTCAAACATCG
>JAZLDD010000023.1:0-12977 GCA_045614585.1 Akkermansia sp.
CGGAAAGTGCCACAGAAAACAAACCGCCCGCAAGGGTAAGGGTGAAAAGGTGGGGTAAGAGCCCACCGCTCCGAAGGTAACGACGGAGGCACGGAAAACCCCGCGCGATGCAAGACAAACAGGGAAAGGGTCGCCTGCCCGCTGTATTCCCGGGTATTAGTTGCACCCTGCTATAAACGCAGGGCCGCCTGCCAACAGGCGCGAGAAAAATGGCCACACAGCCCGCCTCACTGCGGGTGGACAGAATCTGGCTTACAGGACCCGGACGGCTCTTTTATGCGTTGACGCTTCGCGCTTTCCCGATTGGAGAGAGCAATCTGCAAGGCGTTGGCCATATTGTGGAAGAAGACGTAAAACGCCGGGCCTATGTACGCCAGCGGGTGCACATACCACTGGCTGGCGATGTAGAGCGTCAGGATAGTATTTTTCTGCCCCAGACACTGGGAGCACTCGCGCTTCAGCTCCCTGCCCCCAAGTTTGTATCCTGCCACAAATCCGGTAATACACACCAGAAGCGAGCCCACAACAAGAGGCAGCATGTCCCACCAGCTGATGTCCATATTCAGCACGCGCTGGGTGCCCACGCCGGCGATGATGGTGAGGTTGATAATCCAGATACCCAGAGACACATCGCGCAGCTTTGCAGTCCAGCCCTTGCAGGGCGGATACACCAGGCGCATGATAATGGCAACAACAGCCGGTATACCCAGCACCGTCCCCAGCTGCATGGCAACCTCCATGGCCAGCTCAGAGTAGCAGAAGCCCTCCACCTGCACCACAAAGGGCATGAGCAGCGGAGTCAGCAGCCCGAACACAATCTGGCTGAGCACCAGCGCCGTGGTGGTGAACTCCACATTGCCTTTCAGCAGGTTCACGATAACCGGTGCCGCAATGGCCACGGGGGCAATGCCACAGAAAAACAAAGACTCGGCCAGCACCGGGTATCCCAGCAGCCGGGCAATGCCCCAGAACCCCATGCCGATAATTTGAATACCAAGCAGCACCCACAGGTGCATACGCTGCGGCTTGAGACGAGCTGTTTCAATGCCTATGAAAGTGATGCTGAGCATGAGAGCCACACTGGCCGGCAAATAACTACCCAGTGGGGATAGCTGCTCATGAAAGAGGCCTCCCACAAGGAAGGCCACAATCATTGAAATGCTGCGTATGTGCTTTTTCATCAGGCTTCAGTTTTGCGCATTTCTATTACCGCGGCAGTTGCATCATCTGCCTTAGGCTTAGGATACGCAATGCGGTTATGATGCATGGTGCGGATGGTGGCAAAGAAAGATTCTTTCAATTTTTCTATATCCCCCAGAGTCAGGGAGCAGTCCTGCAGATGCCCATCCAGAATGCGCCCCTTGAAAATGCCGTTAATCATATTTCGGATATCTTCTTCTGTGGGGTGCTGCAACGAGCGAGTAGCGCTTTCCACGGCATCTGCCATGCTCACTATTCCACTCTCTCTGGTCTGCGGAATCGGGCCTTTGTAGGTATAAATCGTTTTATCAACCTCTTCGGGGCACGTGTCTATAAGCCCCTCATCAAATTTTGCCTTTTCCTCTTCGTATTGGTCAAGCGCCTTGCGATAGAAGAAATAAGCAGTGGAAACGCCGTGATGCTCGCGAATCACATTCACAATACGATTATTCAGTCCGTAGGATTCAGCAAGCTCAACACCTTCTGCCACATGTCCGGTGATAATGCGGGCACTGGCCTCCGGGGTCAGATCTGCATGTGGAGAATTATTCGGGTCTGCAATATTTTCAGCAAAATATTGCGGATTCGCAATTTTGCCGATATCGTGGTACAATCCGCAGACCCCGGCTCGTGTCACATCTGCCCCGATTGCTTCCGCTCCAGCCTCTGCGAGTCTCTGCACCAGCAGACTGTGGTGGAAAGTACCGGGGGCTACAATCTGAAGCTTCTTAAGCAGAGGGTGGTTCATATCTGCCCATTCCAGCCATGTAATGGGGGTCGATATGTTGAACATACGCTCCAGTGCAGGCATCATGCCGCCTACGAGAGCAGCCAGGATAAAATTGACAGCCACCGTTACCGCGAACTCAACCGTAAAACCACTCAGATTGAATCCCCCGCTGAAACCACGCAGGGCAATCTCCTCTTTAGTACCTGCAGCATCCAGGCCGAGGAGAAGATAAACAGAGGTGAATACGATTGCGCTGGCCACGAAGCCCGCCTGCAGAATCTGCTCGCGTTTATGCACGCGACCGGATACAAGCGCACATACTGTACCTGTCACAAAGCTGACGGCACTATAATTCAGAATGATGGAAGAATCTGTGCCCTCCGGAAACATAGCAACACCGAAAATGGTGCAACAGAGAGCAGTAAACGCCCCCAGACGGCGACCAATCATCACCGCGAGTATGGTGGGGGCAAGGGCATATGGCAACCAGAGCAACACCTGCCCCTGCATATTGAACCCCGGAATCGAGCCCTTTAAGGCACATACGCCGGACATAATCAACAACTGCCCCGCAATCATACAGACCAGCAGAAGCACCCTGCGCACAGAAAGCTGCTGGGGCAGACGCGATAAATTTGCCAGGAGAAGGAGGCCAAGAGAGGTCAGAACCAGCCATATGACACGAAAGACAGCATTCCATGCACCATTTGCAACGGAGCAAGCGATGAAACAAAGGGCAACCAGCCCGATGAGTGCAAGCCCGAGCATGATATGAGCACTACCTTTGAACCGAGTGCCTATATCATCGCTCTGTGGTGATATATTCTGCAATAAAGTAGTCATGATTCAGTTTTCTTTCCGGCTTTCTTAACCTTCTTACTCTTTTTATTCTTCTTAACTTTTTTCTTATCCGCCTCATCCGATTCTTCATCAGCTGTATCAGCGTCATCTCCATCATTTTCTTCTTCTTCCTCTTGCTGTCCGATAGTAACCGATACAGTTTTTTCATCCAGCCCTTCAGCTTTAATCGTCACAACAGCCTTGCCATGGCAGCCTCGCAGACCTCGGACAATGGCCACAATGCGACCGTTGAAAAACTTCTGCTTATTGGACTGCATACAGTTATGATCCGTTTGATCTCCGTTGCAGAAACCAGCTAATTCGCCCTGTCCGGAAATATCAAACTCCACCTCACGGCAATCAGTAGGCACCACATTACCCTTTCCATCTACAAGAGAAAGAGAGATGTACGCCAGGTCCTGACCATCGCCGGCAATGGACTTGCGGTCGATTTCCGCCTTTACCGCCTTGGCATTGCCCGTAGTCACGCGCTTTGCCGTGGCCCATGGGCGACCCTTTTTCTTGACTTTCACGCTCAGCGTACCAGGTTCGTATACGACATTCTCCCATACGAAGCGGTACGCATTCTTGCAGACCTGCAGTTTCTGATGATAAGTATCACCCTGCCCGCGCTTACGCACCCCCTGACTCTTCCCATTCAGGAATAACTCTGCCTCATCACCACTGGTATACACCATCACGGGGGTTACCTCCCCCTCGCGACCCTTCCAGTTCCAATGCGGCAGAATATGGCAGGTTTTCTTCTCCGGAGCCCAGTGACTGCGATACAGATAGTATGTATCTTTCGGGAATCCGGCCAGGTCAATGATACCGAAATAGGAGCTGCGGCTGGGAGCGCGATTACCCATTTTCTTGAGCTGTTCCATTGCTGCCTTCTTTTCCTCTTCTGAGGCTCCGTGGAAATTACCAATATTGGATGCATCCTGATTATACGGCGTGGGCTCGCCAATATAGTCAAACCCAGTCCACACGTATTCACCAGCCACGTGTTTGTTGTTATCCAGAGCAAACATCTCAATATCCGGGCTTGTGCCCCACCCCGGTGCAAAGAGGCCATATGAGCTCACGTGGAAATTTCTTGCGCCGCCGCCCACATCCCAGCGGAGGGGGAAGAAATAAGTATCTCGGGAAGCTACGCATGAGTTCGTTTCAGAACCATACACGGGTTTTCTGGGATGCTTATTCCGGAAATCGGCATACATATTCGGCTTGTAGTTAAAGCCGAACACATCCACCGTATCCGCGAAACCATTGGTAACGCTGCCGGGGTCATTGCTACCCACCGTGTAGGGTCTGGTCTCATCGTATTTACGGATTTCATCCCTCAGCATTAAGGAGACCTCTCGACCACGTGCCGTGCCAAGCTCAGGAACTTCATTGCCGCCACTCCATGCTATGATGCAGGGGTGATTTCTATCGCGCAGCATGAAGTTGCGAACATCTTTCTTCCACCACTCGGGCCAGTAAACGTGGTACCCCTGAACCTTGTCATATTTCTGCTGTTCCCAGATATCGAAGAGCTCATCAATGACGAGAATTCCGTGTTTATCGCACAAATCCAGCACTTCCGGGGCCGGCGGATTGTGGGTCATACGAATGGAATTACACCCCATTTCCTTCAGGATCTCAATCTTGCGCTCGTATGCACGGGTATGGAATGCCGCCCCAAGAGCCCCCAGATCGTGGTGTTCGCATACGCCTTTTATCTGTACTCGCTTACCATTCAGGAAGAAACCTTCCGGTTTCCATTCAGCCTTACGAATACCAAAGCTTGTAGATTTAGAATCAATCTCTTCCTCTTCAGAGAAAAGAGTTGTTTTCAATTGATAGAGTTTCGGGCTTTCACAGCTCCACAATTTCGGTTTCTTGACAGTAAGCTTCTGAGTTACCTCTTTTTCTTCGCCGGCCTCGAGCTTCACCTTCACTGATTTGGCGCGTGTTTTACCTACCGCTTGTTTCAGAATGACTTCACAATCCTTGTCTGAGGTATTTGCAATGCGAGTACAAATCTCCACCTGTGCTTCCGAACCGCTTATTTTGGGAGTGGTGATATACACTGGCCAATGAGCCAGATGCACAGCCTGCGTTTTCTCAAGCCAGACATGACGGTATATACCGGCCCCCGGATACCAGCGTGTTGAACGGGGACGGTTGCTCACCACTACTGCTACAAGATTTTTCTCTCCAGCCTTCAGGAACGGCGTGATATCGACTCTGAACGAATTGTATCCGTATGCCCATTCCCCTGCAAAAGAGCCATTCACATAAACCTTGGGGTTGGCCATTACTCCATCGAAATCGAGATAATAGCGCTCCGTTTCAGGATTGAATGCGTCTGAAACATCAAACGTCTTACGGTAGCAGCCCCAGCCGTTCCATGGTAATTTACCGGTCTCGTTCGGTTCCGCCGGCAAAAAGGGGCTTTCTATAGCCCAGTCATGCGGCAGCTGTACTTCCTTGAATGAGGAATCATCAAATGAAGATGCTACCGGACCAGACATGCTGGCCTGCGATTTGTTCAGTTCGATCTGCTCTCCCTTTTCATTAAGGAAAACAATTTCCTTTACGCTCGCCCACATCTTATCATGAACGCCGCTATTTATGGTAAGCTTGAAAGATGATACGGTGCGTTTACCTACAGGAATACGGAGCACATCCTGCCCTTTCATGGCTATAGTACGCGTCTTTTGGCGGGTCCCGGATATGATTTCCACATCTACCTCAAAATCATTGGGCTTCTCCCACTGGACGATGATTGTCTTGACTTTTTCTTTTGAGCCGCTCGAAACCTGAATGTAATGACCAGGTTTGCTGTCTGGCGCACACCAGCGGGTATTCATATTGCCATCAATGGCTTTTCCTGCTCCATTACCAGCCTCTGCGCCCGAAGCTACGGCAGGAGAATTGCTGATATCTGGCTCACCCTTGCCCATATAGCGAAACTTCCAGCCATAATCGAATAGCTCACGCTCGGCGCTCTCTGCAAGCGGTAATGCGACTAAAAGGAACAAAGGAACAATTTTATCAAGCCTGATCATACGTACTGCTCCATATTTTAACAAATCCACTGTGCCGGCGCAAGAGAAAATGCCGGAATAATATCTATAAGTGTGACAATCAAGGAATCATGAATTATAAGGAGCGAGGGATGAACAACACAAACAAGCACAAAATTAACGGGCACCCTGCTCTATTTGTGGGAGACACGGTGCATCTTCTTCTGAATCTGGCCCAGGAATCCGGTTTGATTACAGAAAACCAGGTCTCTGTGCCATTCATCCGGAAACTGCAACTGGTGGCTGAATCATTTGCTAAAGCCTTGAGGTCGGCCGAATCAAGCATCACATTTAAAGCCGCAGCGGAATTCAGTCTGATATCAAGGGCGCATCGGAGACCCAGCACCGTGGCCGATTTGCGCTCATATATACGACGCATGAGTTCAGATGCTCAGATTGCAGATAAATGCATGCGGGACATCACCATTCAGGAATGCCGGCTCCTGCTGGATCGCCACTTCAGCCATAGTGCGCATTCTTATCGCAAGGCGCAATCCATACTGCACAGCATCTTCAGCTATGCCATGCGCCAGCAATGGTGCGAATCAAACCCTGCCAAAGCCATTATACGCCCGCCGGTTTCAGAACAAAGAATTGAGATTCTGACATTGAAACAAATCCGCGCTCTGTTGAAAGCCTGCTCTCAGCATCGAAAACTCAGGGAAATGGAGCCCCCGCTTCGCTTAATGCTATGGTGCGGTATACGCCCGGCGGAGGTCCGCAGATTAAAATGGGCCGATATCGACCCAATAGAAAAAGTGGTATATGTGGAAGCCCGTAATAGCAAGACCGGCGGCTCAAGAGCAGTGCCATTGCGCGGAGGCGCACTCACCATACTGAAGGACCAGCAGCCCCCTGTGCAATTCATAGCCCCGTCAAACTGGAACCGGCGCTGGAAACAACTTAGAAACCATGCAGAATTAACCAACTGGCAGAATGATGCCTTACGCCATACCTTTGCCAGTATGCATCTCAAGCGATTCCATAATCTTATACTGCTGCAGGAAGAAATGGGGCATCGCAACTCTGCCTTGCTCCAGACCCGGTATCTGAACCTTCGTTTCCTTCATTACTCATCGGCTTATCACTTTTTTGAACAGGAAAACTGGTCGTAATATAGAGTTTACTCTATTTTTGCGCCATACTTGCAAAAAAATCTCGCATAATCACATGCTGCGTGATAGACTTTTAACCAACAAATCTTGCCATCCGCGTTATGAACGATCTCACAAAGCCCTTTAAGCGTTTACCCGTTGCCCTCGTCGGCACTGGTTCGTATGTTCCGGAACGTCGCCTCACAAATGAAGATTTGGAAAAAATGGTAGACACTTCCAACGAATGGATTGTCACGCGCACAGGTATAGAAGAACGGCGAATCGCGGCTCCTGACGAGAAAACAAGTGACATGGCCACGCAGGCTGCAAAACGAGCCATTGAAGCCGCCGGCATCACCCCCGAAGAGATTGACCTCATCATCGTAGCTACGGTAACACCGGATACCTTCACTCCCTCCACCGCCTGCTATGTGCAAGCTAATCTTGGTGCCGTGAATGCCGCAGCATTCGATATTTCCGCGGCGTGTTCCGGTTTCCTTTTTGCGCTGAAAACAGCCGTGCAGTACATCGGCTGCGGTCAGGCCGGCACCGCTCTCATCATAGCCGCAGAAAAGCTCAGCCATATTGTGAACTGGGAAGATCGCTCCACCTGCGTTCTTTTCGGCGATGGAGCCGGAGCAGCCGTGCTCAAAACCGGAACCGGAATCGAGGGAGACAGTGCCATTCTGGCCTCTGATATCGGCTCTGACGGCACGCTCACAGATCTGCTGATGGTGCCTGGCGGCGGTTCTGCCATCCCGACCACGGAGGAGAACATACAGGAAAAGCTTTACACACTTGCCATGCGTGGCAATGAAGTATTCCGATATGCGGTGGCTCACATGAAGGATAGTGCGCTCTCACTTATCAACAGAACCGGCATTAAGCCTGAAGATGTGGATGTGGTTATTCCCCACCAGGCAAATCTGCGCATCATCAATGCTGTGGCCCAGCGCCTCGGTATCCCGCCTGAGCGTGTATTTGTGAATGTTCATAAATATGGCAACACGTCCGGCGCTGCCGTAGCCATCGCTCTGGATGAAGCCGTGAAATCCGGCAAAGCCAGGAAAGGCGATATTGTTCTGCTGGTAACGTTTGGCGCGGGTCTTACCTGGAGTTCCGCAGCCATTCGTCTATAACCATTTGCACAGCTATTTTCATACACCCTTGTCTTGCATAAGATAAGGGTGTTATATTGGGGAGAATCAGCGTTTGCAAAGAATTTAAAGCTTGTTTTCTCTGAAATAAATGCTAGCATGTTATCGTTTTACCATTTCCCGGCTCATGCTGAAATCCTGCATCTTTCTTTTATCAGCCCTGTTGGTTTATATGGCATCTGCGTTTGCTGCAGAATCTGCTGTGTACCCGAAGCCCAAACGTATTGACCTGAACAGCAAATACACTTCAATTAAGGATGTATCTGTACGGAAACGAGGCAAAAACAGCAAGGGATCAGCCTGGTCCCGGGTGCCGGAAATCAGTGGTGCCTATTCCATTAATATCACTCCGGGAAAAGTTCAGGTATATGCCCATGATGATACCGGCGTATTTTATGCCAAGCAGACTATCTGCCAGTTATTGAAGGGCGTAGATGAGGCATTGGAAGCTCACCGGGATCCCTTCATCAACGAAAGTCTGGAAGACGTGGCAAAAAAGGGAAAGCTGCCTACTGGCACCATATTAGACTGGCCGGATCTGCCATATCGAGGCGTGGTGGAAGGCTACTACGGCATTCCCTGGAGTGTGGAAGCACGTAAGGCTCAGTTTGAATTTTATGGTCGCAACAAATTGAACACCTTCATATATGCGCCGAAAGATGACCCATATCACCACGGAGGCGGATGTTACAGACCCTACCCTGCAGATAAAGCAAAGGAAATAAAGGACATGGTTGCACATGCCCGGAAAAACCATGTCAAGTTCTTCTGGGCCATTCACCCAGCAAACACTGTAAACTGGTCAAACCAGGATGGCAAGCCCCAACTGGATCAGCTCTGCGCTAAATTACAGCAATTGTATGACCTGGGGGTGCGTGATTTCGGTGTTTTCGTGGATGACTCCAGCGGTGAAATCGGCAAGGCAGCGCGGCAGGTGCAACTCTGCAATTATATCCAGCAGAATTTCATCCGTAAGCATCCTGAGGCGAACCAGGAGCTCATCATGTGCCCTACGGGTTACAACCGCGGCTGGACCAATGAAACATTCCTGACAGAAATAGGCGAAGGCCTGCCCAAAGACATCTACATGATGTGGACTGGAAATTCCGTTGTGCACGATATTAAGCTGGAGGGGCAGAAATGGGTGAATAGATTCCTGAAATCGCCCACCTTTATATGGTGGAACTGGCCATGCAACGACTTCCGGCGCGACCGTCTTTCCATGGGGCGCACCTACGGTCTGGGCACCGAGGAAGAAATGAAACAGCAAATGAGCGGATTCGTAGCCAATCCTATGGAGCATGCAGAATCCAATAAAGTTGGGCTATTCGGTGTGGCGGATTACACTTGGAATATCACAGCTTTTGATTCAGACAGCACCTGGAGAGCCGGCATAGCCCGTCTTTACCCGGAGTATCAGAAAGAAATGCAGATTTTCTGCGATCACAACAGCAACCTGCTCCCCAACGGCCACGGTTATTACCGCGAGGAATCTGTTCAGTTGGCTCCGCAGCTAAAGGCTTTAAGAGAAGCCTTTGAGAAATCAGCGCCCACAGAAGATGCCATCAAGGCCATGCGGAAGGTTTTCAAACAAATCCGGCAGGCCGGAAAAACCCTGCAAAAAGCAAAAGGCAGCGCTGAGGCTCTCGCCAAAGAAGCTCAGCCCTGGTTCAAACAATTTGAAATGCTCGGCAATGCCGGCGACCGCATTCTTGATTCCTGCTCGAGAAAAGAAAAGAAACCCTTGCTGACATTCCTGAAAGCAACGGATGTACTGGCGGAAATGAAAAAGACCACGCGGCCCCAGTGGAATGGTAGCGGGGTAAAGGAGGTCCAGGGTGTCACCGTAGGTACCGAACACATCATGCCGCTGATTCAGGCTGCTCTGAAACACAAGAATGAAGAATTATATCAGGAAATTGCCCAGAGTAAGGCAGATAAGGTACAGCCTGTCATTCCTACTGTTTCCAGTACCATTCAGGGAATCAGACTCACAGTAAACGACACGGAAAGCGAAATTGGGCTTAACCGTGTTATGGAATTTTATCCTTTGCCTGCAGCAGGTTCCATTACTCTGGACATTCCCGCCGGTGTGCCGGCACAGGAAATTATCATAGATTTTGAAAACCAGGCCATTTCAGACTGGGCTCAGGTAGAAATACATGCCCTCAACGGCCGGAAAGGCCGGCCGAAACCGGAATTGAGAGGCACTGCGCTTCACTTCAGTGGTAAAACCCTGCCGAAATCCGGACTTAAAAAGCTGATAGTAACGAATAAAAGTAAATCTGCGCAGCAAATAAAAATCAAGGATTTTAAGCTTATGCTTCCACCGAAAGGCGAATGGGTAGATGCCCGCTGGCTGAGCGATGCGGATATTTCCACCTCCATCGATTGCGGAATCAGCGACATCAAGCTCAAGCTTGCCGTACCCAAGCCCACGACCAAGAGGGTCATTGTTGTCGGCACAGCAAAAGCAGAAATCAGCCCGGGCAAGGATAGTAAGAAATCCGGTCCCATCCTGTATCATTCCATCCCCAAAGGCACACGAACCATCGAAATCAGAGTCCGGAAAGAAGAAGGTACCCGGCTTAACGAAATCATCTTCCGCTAGCCATCTTCTCCAACCGTTTTTTCTTGACAACAACCCATCGATTAGGCAGACTGAAAGCCAGCAAAAGCACCATTTTTACAACAATGGAACCGTACAGCATGAAAAATCCGTTCCCGGCTACAGTGCTGGGAGTCCGCTCTGTTACACAACCCGGCAGCGCCAAGGAAACCATCCACGTGGATTACTCACTGGAGGGCTCCGGTCTCACCTATGTCACTGGTGATGCTTTGGGAGTTATCCCCTGCAACGACGAAGCGCTGGTCGATGCGCTGATAGCCGCTCTTGGTCTTGACCCTGCTGCAGAGGTTCCCACTCCGGCCGGCGATACAGCAACGCTGCGCGAGGCCCTCATCAGCTCTTACGATATCACCAACCTCAAGAAAGGGATGCTCACCAAGTGGAACGCTGTGGCCAACAGCGAGAAACTGGCCGGCATTCTGGCAGATAAGGATGCCCTCAAGGATTTCTGCTGGGGGCGTGATGTGCTGGACCTTGCCACCTGTGATTGCTGCAAGGCAAGCTTTGCAGATGCAGCATCATTCGTAAGCATTCTTGGCAAAATTGCACCGCGTCTGTATTCCATCGCCTCAAGCCCGGATGCTGTTCCCGGTCAGGTTTCTCTTTGCGTAGGCGCTGTTCGTTACACGACAAACGAGCGCAAGCGAGGCGGTGTGTGCTCCACTTTCATGGCAGACCGCATCAAACCCGGTGATAAAGTAAAGGTTTTTGTTCACAGCAACAAGAACTTCCGTCTGCCGGAAGACGGAAATACTCCCATCATCATGGTGGGCCCCGGAACCGGTATTGCTCCTTTCCGCGCGTTCTGGCAGCAGCGTGTTGCAGATAACGCAGCTGGTCCCATGTGGCTGTTCTTCGGCAATCCTTACAAGGCAACGGACAATTGCTATGAAGATGAAACGACGCCTCTGGTGGAAAGCGGCAAACTTAAGCTTTCCGTGGCGTGGAGCCGCGACCAGGAGTACAAGATTTACGTGCAGAATCTCATGGAGCAGGCTGGAGAAGAAGTCTGGCAGTGGCTCGAACAGGGCGCTGCATTCTACATGTGCGGCGATGCTAACCGCATGGCCAAGGATGTTGAAAAAGCCCTGCTTGCCATTATTTCGAAGTATGGCAACCGCTCTGAAGAAGAAGCTGCTGCATATCTCGCTGATATGAAAGCGGCCAAGCGTTACCAGAAGGACGTGTATTAATATTCTGAGACAACTTTATAAAAAGAGCTCTGAGGGTAACCCCTCAGAGCTTTTTATCATTTGGTGGTGTATCTTTATTTCCTCTTGCTGAGATACGCAGCCACTCCTTCGTGGGTGGCACTCATGGCCTCCTGCCCAGGATGCCAGCCAAGCGGACAGACCTCGCCATATTTCTCGAAATGCTGCAGAGCATCTACGATGCGGATGGCTTCATCAATGGAGCGCCCCAGTGGCATATCATTCACGAGCTGATGCCGCACAATGCCCTGCTTATCTATGAGGAACAGTCCTCGGTAGGCTACCAGCTCTCCCTTCACCTGCAGTTTCCCTCGTTCATCCAGATACCGCTCGCCTGCCAGCACGTCGTACGCATCTGCTATCGTCTTGTTTGTATCTGCTATCAACGGGTATGTCACCCCTTTGATGCCCCCGTCATACTGTTCTTTCTGGCACCAGGCCCAGTGGCTGTATTCTGTATCTGTCGAGCAGCCTATGACGACTGTGTTTCGCTTTGCAAACTCCGGCAGAGCTGCCTGAAAGCCTAATAATTCTGTCGGGCAGACAAAAGTGAAGTCTTTCGGGTAGAAGAATAAGAGTACATAACTCTTGTCAATATAATCCTGAAGACTGAAATCATTTACAATTTCTCCGTTGATGACTGCTGTGGCTTTGAATACTGGTGCCTGTTTTCCTACTAACATAATATGTAATTATTGGTTGTTGAAGTTAGGATACACTAACCTTGTGTTTCGTTCAAGCTTTTTTAGAAGTTTTCTAAAAATATTAAGCAAAATAGAAATACCCGTACCACATGATACGGTTATTTACACATGCAGATAAACTGAGGAGCGATTACTTGACACCTGCATTGCGCAGCATATCAGCAATTTCAGATTTGCCGGCAGATATATTCATCAAAATTCGCCAACACGATTAGAGGGCATAGGTTACGAGTTGAAATAATAAGAAAATAAACAGCTAAATTGATGTTTGAAAGTACAATGTACAAAGGACAAAGGACAATTTGAAGTTCCCTGCGGCTTTGCCGCAGCCGTTT
>JAZLDD010000024.1:0-34362 GCA_045614585.1 Akkermansia sp.
ATGCGCTGCCCGGGGGCGGGTCTATGGGGGAGGGGACATCCCCGGGAAGGATGGGGGTGCGCTGGCGCTGGGTGGGGTCTGGAATGGGTATGGCAGAGAGCAGGGCCCGGGTATAGGCGTGACAGGGGTGGTCGTAGAGTCGGTCGGCATCTGCCATTTCAACTATTTTCCCCATGTACATGACGGCAACCCGGTCCGAAATGTGGCGGACGACGGACAGGTCGTGCGAGATGAAAAGGTAGGAGAGGTTCAGCTCCTGCTGCAGGTTGAGGAGCAGGTTCAGTACCTGGCTCTGGACGGAGACGTCCAGCGCGCTCACGGGTTCGTCCAGCACCAGGAGTTTCGGGCCCATGGCCAGCGCACGGGCGATGCCGATACGTTGTTTCTGTCCACCGGAGAATTCGTGCGGGAATTTTTCGAGTGCTGTGGAGGGGAGCCCGACCAGATCCAGCAGGGCTGCTGCTCTGCGGCGGCGGCTGGCATTGGTGCCTAATCCGTGGATGAGCAGTGGCTCGGAGATGATATGGCGCACGGTCATGCGCGGGTTGAGCGCGCCTGCGGGGTCCTGGAATACCATCTGGACTTTGCGGCGCAGGCTGCGGAGCCGCCATTGTGCCCGGTGGGCTACGTTGTGGCGCATGAACCGGATGGTGCCGGAGGTGGGTTCAAGCAGACGGACAATGCAGCGGCCTATGGTGCTCTTGCCGCACCCGCTCTCGCCTACGAGTCCCAGTGTTTCACCGGGGGCGATGCTCAGGGAAACCTCATCCACGGCTTTGAGTGTGCCGACTCTGCGCCCGAACATGCCACCGCGAACGGGGAAGTGCATGCTGAGTTTTGAGATTTCCAGAATATTTTCCATGAGCGGTGGCGGTCAGCCTACTCTAGCATTTCTGCCCCCACCTTGGCAAGCATATACTGGGTGCAATGCGGTATTTTAGCGTCAGAAAAGCCGAAATGCAGGGGGGGATAACAGGGAAATGTGCAGGGACGAGCTGCGCGGAACTCCGGTTATGGCTGATGCACTTTCGCGGTAAAAGATTTCCAGTCTTGTTCGTATATTACAGAGTCGTGGTCAGAGTCGCAGATGCGGGTGAAGCCGTAGCGCTCGGAAAAGACGCACCCATCCGCGGTTACATTATCGGTAATCACGTTCAGGCAGGGTAAATTCAGGTAGGGTTGAACAGCGGCTCTGAGCAATTGCCTTGTGATGCCCTGACGGCGGTGGTTTTTGTCTACCAGGATGCAGCAGAGAAACATGTGCAGGGGGGCGCTGGTGATATCCGCCACGTGTTCCAGTTCCATGAAGTGGTCGTTGAACCGGCCTTCGCGCAGTGCCTTGTAAATTTCCTGTTTTACGGGAAATAAATTGACAAAGCCGATGAGCCTGCCATCTGCTGCAGCGGCCACGGTGGAGTGCGGGTGGTGTTTATACCAGCGCCAGGATTCCTCCGCCGGGGTGATGAATTCGGCATCGTAGAACTGCAGCTCCAGCGCTTCCATTTCCTGAAAGTGCTGAAAGGTGAGCGAGGGGATGATGCCCGAGGCGTTCATTTCAGGCTCCGGTGTGCTGCTGCCGCCGGTGGGTTAAGCCGGGTTGCCGCCCATGACCCAGCGGTAGAAATTGCAGCCTACATAGTTGCCCAGTACGATGACGGCGTAGAATGGCAGAATGGACCAGATGTTGGCCGCCCAGAAATCCAAGGGTACGCAGGCGTAGAAGAAGGCATCTGCAATGCAGTGAGGGAACCCGCATACGATGAAGAGCGGCACGCCGAAAAGCATGGGCAGCCGGTTGCGCTTGCGGGAGAAGGTGACCGCAGTGGTCATGATGAAACCGCAGGCAATGGAAAGTACCCCGCCGTTGAGAAGCCCGAGTTCAAGCCGGCTCTGCAGCAGTGCCTGCGCGGTTTCCTGCAGTGGCATGGGGCTCAGCCGTGTAAACAGGGAGAAGGTGGCGCAGCCGATGATGTTGCCGATGAGAACCAGAGCCAGGGGGAAGAACTCACGTTTCTGGATAAAGCCGGCGGTGCCGGTGTAGAGAAAGAGCCGGTAGCTGATGACGGCTATAAGAGCAAAGGCAAAGATGACGCAGCCTGCCAGGTATTGGTCCTGCGATTTAAGAGAGAGAAAACCGAAACCGGCAATGCCGATGCAGATGCCTGCCATGAACGCAGAGCGGAGAATGTGAAAGGGATTCATGCGTCTCTTATGATAACAGATAATTTTGATTCGGGAAGAGATTTCCTCGTCAGAGGGCAATATTTTTTGAAGGAAGTCAAATTATGTCTAAGCTTATTCTCGACAAACGGGCAGGGATGTGATTTAGTATCGCTACATTTATCTTTTCCCACGATTATGAAGTCCTACACGATTTTCCAGAAGTCTGACGACGCTACCGTAAATGCTTTCCTTGAATGGATGCGTAACCAGGAGCGCAACGTGTACCGCGCCGCTCTCCGTGAGCTGGGTGCCCTCAAGAAACTGCGCCCTCAGTACATGCAGCAGAAGCCTGTAGCTGAGCAGTTCGAGTGGATTAAGAAGATGCTTTCCTGGAAGCCGGCAGAGACGATTGCCGACCACCTGCTGCAGGTGTGGCTGATTCGTAAGCATGAGGGGATGCTGGTGAGCTTCATTGAGAAGCTGGGTATCGAACACAACGGCCACGGTGTGGTGGATGTGCTGCCCGAGACTCTGGATGCTGACAAGCTGAAAGAAGCTGTGGATTCCCTGTTTGAGACCTATCCTGCCGGTGCTGTTTCTGTGTATCTGCACATGTTCCAGAACCAGACAGAGGAAGGTTGGCCTGAGCTGCAGGCTATTCTGGATAACGACGAGCGCGTTACCATCAAGTAATCTGTTTTTCGGAAGAATGGCCGGTGGTATGTCCACCGGTCATTTTATTTTTACCTGATGATGACCGAAGATGAACAGTTCATGCTCCTGGCGATGCGCGAAGCTGAGAAAGCCCGCGAGGCCAACGAGGTGCCCTGTGGTTGCGTCGTGGTAAAAGAGGGGCGGGTGATAGCCCGCGGGTGGAACCAGGTGGAGACACTCAAGGATGCTACGGCTCATGCCGAAATGCTGGCACTCACTGCTGCTGAGGCTGCCGTGGGTGATTGGCGCCTGGAAGGCTGCACGGTTTATGTCACCAAGGAGCCATGTCCTATGTGTGCCGGGGCACTGGTGCATTGCCGCCCGGACCGGGTTGTGTTCGGTATACCCGACCCCCGGGGTGGTGCCTGCGGCGGGTGGATTAACCTGCTGGATTCCAATCCGCCGTTGAATCACAAGTGTGAAGTGACAGGCGGTGTGCTCGGGGAGTTGTGCCTGGAGCAGTTCCAGTCATTTTTTCGTGCGGCCAGGGCTGCCGCCAAGGAACGCAGACGCCGCGAAAGAGAGGAGGCTGCCGATGCTGCCGCAGATTGAAATATACGTAAATGTCGAGAATGACTGGATAACGGAGGAGCTGGCAGAGCGATTCCGGGTGGCATTGCAGTCTCTTCTCCCGGAGCTGCTGGCGGCACCCAAAGGCCCCGACCACGTGCTCAGCGGGCTGGATGTGGTGGAAATCTCCATTGTGGATGATTCCACTATTGCCGAGGTACATGGTGAATTTCTGGATGACCCCACCGCTACAGATGCCATTACATTCCCCTACGGCGAGGTGCTGGTGAGCTGCGATACGGCAGAGTCGTATGCTGAAGCACATGGCCTGCCGCGGGAGGAGGAGTTGTTTCGCTACATGGTGCACGGCCTGACCCACCTGCATGGGTATCTGGATTATGAACCAGCGGATCGCGATGCCTTGTTTGCGGTGCAGGAGCCTTTGGTGAGGCGCTTCTATCCGGTTTGCAAATTAGCAAATAACACGCCTTTTGGGTTGACTTGAGTCTATAATCAGGGTATAGAATCACTGCTATGAGTCTTATTCCGTGGATGATGATGGGTGCGGCCTCCGTTGCCGTTGATCAGATGGAATGGGTTCCCCAGCCCGGTGAACCCGGCTATGAGATTGTTCCTCGCCACCATTTGCGCTGGCTGATGGAGAATGATTCCGCCATCGTCAATGACCGTAATTACACACACGGTACTCGATTCGATTATCTGCAGGATTTTGCCAAAAATCCGAATCATGCCATAGGCCTGAGCTTTGTGCAGAATATCTATACACCAGATACTCATACAGATGGAGCAGTAGAGGGGGAGCACCCCTACGCCGGCTATCTGGCGCTGGGTGTGGCTCATCTCTACCGTGGCGAAAATGTGGGTAACTGCGTGGAGTTTCAGCTGGGCACTACCGGTAAGGCCTCCGGTGCCCGGGAGATGCAGGATTTGATTCATAAAACCTGCGCCCTTGAGCGCTGGCACGGCTGGCATGACCAGATAAGAGGAGAGGTGACCTTCCAGCTCTCTGCTCAGCAAGACTATCGCCTGCCCTGGGTGGAGACCAGCTTTTCCAATGGCTGGGAGACGGATGGTATTTTCTACACCCGCGAGGAGCTGGGTACCGTCTCTATTGCGACCTCCGCTGGCTTCAGTTTCCGCGTGGGCAGCAACCTTCCACCCGCTATGCAGGTGCCCCGCAACAATGCAGCCACCTTCGGTACCGGTACCATTCGCAAAACCGGCTACAACCCGGAAGAAGCTTCGTATTTCCTGGTGGCGGGCGCATCGGTGGATTATGTGGCGCGCGATATGTTTATCGATGGTGGTGTGTTTCATGATTTTGAACGCACCTGCGGACGCCAGCCCTGGCAGGTGGAGGGGCGTCTGGGCCTTGGAGTGCGCCGCAAGGGGGTGGATTACTATGCCGGTGCTTTCATACGCTCCCGCGGGTATAGAACGCAGCGCGATAACACCGCGCTGGGCACTTTCTCTATGACTTTCCACTGGTAAATGACGGCGTTGCTCAAAGGGGGAATTATGTCGCTTGGCTCAGCCTGCGTGCTGCTGCTGGCCGGCGCGTTTCCTCTGATGGGGGCTCCGGAGGTATACCGCAGTGGCGCCATGCTGCTGCTGGGGGGGCTGGTGGTGCTGCTCTGCCTGTGGGGCGGCTGGCGCCTGGCCACCGGGCTGCGTTGGCAGCTTATCGTGGGGCTGATTTTCCTCTTTTTCACCGTGACCGGCCTGAATATGCTGGTACAGTATGGTGCTAAGGCTGTGGAATATGCCGGAATCGGCGGCCCTATGTGGGCTGGCGCTGTGGGCATGGGGTGCGTGGCGCTTACGGGGGTGGTGTTCATGGTTGTGTTCGGCTTTCTCTGCTGCCGGGTGATGAATTGCCGTGTGCTCTGGCTGGCCGGGGCTCATTGGGCAGTGGCGTTGCTGGGTATCGGTGCTTTTGCGGATGCCGCGTATGAGGTGCGCGTGCCTGTGACTCTGCCGGCAGATGCCCGCACCGAGCTTAGTGAACTGGTTCTGGACGATGGCCGCATTCTCCCGCTCGGATTCCGGCTCCGCGTGGATGATTTTGAGGTGAAGCACTATGACGATGCCACCTATACCATCTATACTTTTGACAAGGGACGCCCCGGCGCTGCTCAACCGGTGGAATGCCGTGGCGATATGTTGCACCTGGGGCAGGAATGCTGGCCGGTGAGTGCCTTGAAATCTGCCCCGGGCATGCCGCACCCATTCCTGATGCTGCCGGGAAATCCCACCCGCGTGCTGGTGCAGAAACCGGGAACTGTGCGGGATTATTGCGCGAAATTGGTCGCTTTTACGGATCATCGCGGTCGGCCCGAAACGCACAAGGCCGATTTACGTGTGAATTCTCCTTTTGCCTGCAAAGACTGGCGATTTTCGCTTTCCTCATACCGTGATGATGGTGGCCGCTACGAGGTGCTGATGCAGGCTCGCCGTGCCCCCGGTCGTTTTGCAGCCCTGTGCGGCATGGTGGGTATCATTATCTGCACGGCTGTCTGGTGCTGGTGGAGAAAGGAGGGGCAGGCATGACGGCACTCATCTATGGTTTGACGATTTTCTCCCTGCTGTGCTGTGTGGGAAGTGTGCTGGCTGTTGTGTGGAATCGGCTGGCTGAAAGCAGACTGCTGTTTACTGTTGCCTGGGTAGGGGCTTTGCTTCTTTTTGGGGCGGACTGGGTATTGGCTCAGGCGCCGCCTTTCGGCAATATGCGGCACGTGCTCGCCTTCTTCCCTCTGGTCATGACCCCTGCGGCCTGTTATCTGCGCCGCTGCAGAAATCTGGAACTGACCGGTTGGCTGGCGGCGGCAAGTGCAATTGCTCTGGTGGGTGCGCTCTGCATGCCCATGCAGGCTGCCTGGCGGCAGATGCCGGCTTTGCAGTCTCCCTGGTTTGCTCCGCATGTGATAGCCTATGTGGTATCTTACGGCCTGATGACCGTGGCGGCTCTGCTGGCTCTGGCTTCGTTCAGGAATGAGGCCCGCATGGCGGCGGCAGATGCCGTGGTGCGGCTTTCTCTGCCGTTTATGACATTCGGCTTGTGGAGTGGTGCCCTTTGGGCAGATGCCGCCTGGGGCGGATACTGGGCCTGGGATATCAAGGAAGCCTGGTCTCTGCTGACCTGGTGCATCTACCTGATTTATCTGCATGTGGAGCGATACGCCGCGTTTGCCAGCTGGCGCCGTCCTTTGATATTGCTGGGTTTTGTGGCGGTCATTATCACGTTTCTGGTGGTGAATCTGCTGCCTCATATTGAATCCATGCATTCCTACGCACGGTAAAATCGGAACATTCCGACCAGTCTGATTGAGAAAGGTCGGCTGTTTGTACAGCACATGGTTTGTCTCCCGGAATAAATATTATTTAATTCTGCGGGGAAAATAATATTCGGGGATTGCCAGTGGGGCATAAATGTGCTAATCTTTCGCGCGTTATGGCAAATACTTCGCTTACCCCCGAACTGGTGAAGCTGGCTACTGAGCTCGCTTCTGGTTTTGCAGCATCTCAGAAAGTCATAGCCGCTAAGGCTCGAATTGGTCTTTTTTATCAGAATCCGGAGGCCACGGATCTGTTCCGCAAGGTGAGCGAATACGGCGAGACTCTTCGCAATAAGCACATGGAGGGAATGCCCCCCTCTGAGGAGGAGTTGAACAAGTTTGACCAGCTGCGTTCTGCCGTGGTGGAGAATGAACTGTGCAAGGGGTTCCTGGAATCCCGTCAGTTGTTGGATGATATGCTTTCTGTGGTGAATCAGTACCTGTGCCTGGCTATAGAGAAAGGCGCAGCCCCCAGCGATGAGGAGGTGGCGGAATCCATGAGCCAGCAGATGAGCTCATGCTCCTGCGGTGGTGGCTGCCATGGTAACTGCGGTGATTGTGATAATGAATCCTGCGGTAAACATGAATGCTCCTGCGGCTGCCAGGACGGCAAGGAATGCACATGCGGCGATGATCACGAGTGTTGCGGCAAGCATGGTGAAGGCCATGAATGTAAATGCGGCAAACACTGATTATATAGCCATCTCTTTTATATGTTCCGCTGGGTAAAATCACGCATCTTTTTCCTGCTTATGGTGCTGCTGAGTGCGGTGTTCATGGCGTGGAAAGGTGCGCATACCTGGCGGGTCGCATTTGAATTTCCCTGGTGGGGTTATGCAGCAGTTGCCCTGCCTTTGCTGGGGATAGTGGGCGTGCTTCTTGCCCGCCGTTTCAGGAAAATGGCACTGCCGGCGGCTTCCTCGCTCTGGGCAGTGCTGCTTTTTTCGTTTTCCATAGACAGTATCTGCAACCTGTATGCCTATTCCACCCCGTGGCAGCTGCACCTTTCCGTGCTGATGACCATGGGGTTCATATTTGCTCTCTGGGCGATTTTCCGTGCTGGAGCCATTGTGTTCTGGGTGGTGTTTCTGGTGTTGGAAATCATGCAGATATGTGCGTACGAGCAGTATGGTTCGCGGATCAATTCGCTGGTGGTGGCCGAGACCATTGAGGCATCCTGGGAGGAAGCTCTGGCCTATATGACCCCCATCAATCTGGGAACCCTCGGACTTTCTGTGGTGCTTTCCTGCTTGTTCTGCTGGGGCATGCGCCGTGTTTTGCGTAAGCAGCAGAGCCTGGCTCTGTTCAATGCCGCCTGCTTTTGTATCGGCGCTTCACTCGTATTCGGTCTCCTGGTGCCGCCGAACAGGCAGAAACAGGATTTCTACTGGCCGGCAGCGGAGGTTCCGCTGCTGTATTCAGCTGCAAGCGAGGCGCTTACCATCAATGAAGCGACCATCAATCAGGTGGAATCTCTGCCTTCTCCTGCGGAGCAACCCAGTAAATTGCATACACTGAAAGGTGGAGAAGGGGTGGTTCTGCTTGTGCATGTGGGTGAGAGTATACGCGCCGACCGCATGAGCCTGAATGGATATGAGCGTGATACCACTCCCTGGTTGCGGCAGCAGCAGAACCTGATTAATTTCCCTGTCTGCATCTCTGCTGCCTGCGATACATGCCAGGCTGAGATTGCCATCCTGACGGATGCCCGGCGTGATATTTACGAGAAACGACCGGAGATGCTGCCGAAAACCGGTTCTGTATTGGAGCTTTTCACCCAGAACGGGTTTGAGATGTATTCGTTTTTTGGCCGTCGTTGTGCACAGAAACTCAAGTATGACCGGGTGGTGCTCATGCTGACGCGCCAGTCGAAGCAACGCTTCAATGCCCCCGGAAGCCCGTGGACCTCTGTGCCGCAGATGCAGGAGGTGCTGCAGAAAGCCACCCCTGGTCAGAATCTTCTCTTTTTCGTGAATAATGAGGGCAGTCACACTCCTTTTGAGCATTATGACCGGCAGAATACCCCTTTTGCTCCGGCGGCTTCGCATTTTCAGAACCCTGCCGCTCAGGCAGCTGAGGTGAATAATGCCTACGATAGTACCATTCACTATACTGATGAGTTTTTCCGCCGCGTGGCAGAGGTGATTGGTTCCCGGCCGTTTGTGTATGTTTATGTGAGCGACCATGGGGAATATCTGGGGCACGATGGTATGTGGGGGCGCGCCGCACTGGGGGAGCAGCACATATCTTACCATGCGACCGGGGGGTGCAAGGTCGGCATGTTTATCCTGTACAATGAAGCATTTACCCGGTTGCATCCGCATTTTGAGTCTTCTATAAAACAATTGCGTGCCAATGCCGGATTAACCGTGGCCCACGAGCACATATTCCACACGCTGCTCGGTCTGTTCAAGCTGGAAACAGGTTATTATTCTCCGGCATTGGACCTGGCCTCACCGCAAGTTCGCCCATACGATGGGCCCCAGCCCCGATAATATCCCCACTCTTGCAGATGAGCTGCTTGCGGGCTGGGGCTTTTTATTTTGGTCAGCCGGGGGTATCGCCGGGGCTCTTTTTTGCTTGCAAAAGGGTCGGAATCGCGCTAATCTACACGGTGTAGCCCTGCTTGTTAGCCTGTCGTGCAAGAGGAGGGTAACTTAGTTGTACAAGATGATGAACGTTTCTCAATATCTGGATTGGCGATTCCGCGCTACCACGTGGTTCACGCTCGTGGTGGCGTGCGTGTGTGTGCTGTGTGCTTTTCTGTTGCCGGGTTCATATGGCGATAAGAACAGCCCGGTTGAAACCGTGCAGATGATAGTGGTTGCAGTTGGCCTCTATGTGACCTGCACGGCAAAAGACCGCAAGAGCCTCTATGTGTTTGCCTCACTCGTGTTGTTCTTTGTGTTGGCTCGCGAGGTGAATTATGGTCGTACTCTTTTCATTTTTGCGGACCCGGAGAATGTTAATAAATTTCCCAAGTGGAAAGATATGGAATACGGTTGGGTGGCACATGTCTGCGTGGGGCTGTATATGGTTTGGCTGGTGGTGTATTTTATCTGGCGCAAAGTGTGGAAAGAGATATGGGGTGTGCTTTGCTCTGTGCGTATTCCGGCGAGTGATGTCCTGCTCTCCATTTCCGGCCTGGTGACAGCAGTGGCCTTTGAGTCATTGCACAACTGCCTGACCGAGGAATTGAGTGAGCTGGTTCTGTATGTAGGCGGCGTGGGTATCCTCTATCTGTATTCCCGGAACAAGCTTGACCGCATCTGATGATATGGGGTTTCTCCGGAAGAGACAATCGATGCTTCTTCGCGGCAGCCTGAACTTTGTATGGGTGGCGGTCGCGGTAGTGTTGCTGCTTGTGGGGTATGCTGTCAGTCATCATAAGCAGGATGCCGGTACTCTCCCAATCTGTGCCAGGGCGGCCATGCCCCACGCTTCATTTGCCTCGTCACACCTGAAAAGACTTTGCTATGCGGTACGGGATGATGTGCAGCTTCCGTCCAATGAATGCAATCGCAGGAAACTGCGGATGCCGGAGATGGCCGATATCCCTGACCGCCGCAAGTTGCTGGATGATAAATCATCTGACAGCGTAGATGTGGCCGTGGGCGCAGAGCCGCCTGTCTTCGAAAAGTGTATGCTGCCTGCGTATGCGGCCTTGCCGTATGCTGATGTACGGAGCATGATGTTGTCTGCACTTGTGATATGTCACCCTGCGTGCGCACCGCCAGCGCTGCGTGCTGCATAATTTCGTTTCCTCATGTTACACCCTGTTCAAATTACCTGTACCCAACACCCTCTGGCCACTGAATGGTGGCAGCTATATGAAGAGGCTTTCCCTGTTACCGAGCGTCGTGCCCAGCCTCAGCATGCCGCAGCTCTGCAGAACCCTGCGTTCCATTGTATTCATCTGAGCGATGAAAATGGTTTTGCCGGTATCATGGCATACTGGAAGTGGGAAAAAATGATATATCTGGAGCATCTGGCCATATGCGCCACGCGGCGAAATCAGGGGCTGGGGCATCAGGCTCTGAAAATGCTTCAGGGAGATGTCATTGTAGAAATCGAACCGGCAAACGATTCCGAATCGGTGCGCCGCCTTGCCTTTTACGAATCCTGCGGCTTTTATTGCCTGCCTCAGCCGCATGTGCAGCTTGCATACCAGACCGGCCAGCCGGATGTGCCTCTCTGGCTGCTGAGCCGCCCGGCGTTGTCTGCAGAGCTGGTGGAGATTTTTGAAAAACTGTATCATGATGGACCCATGCAGTATCGTGATATGTGAACACCGAGATTCGATTCAGGGGATACATATGGTTCAGTTTGTGTCCCAAAGGATTGAAACATTCCCGGATTCTGTTTGACGGTTTTGGTGAGACTTGACACCATGAGAGAGGCATTGTATCATATCTGTGTATGAAGCGCATCGGTATATATGCGGGGAGTTTTGACCCGCCCACCAAAGGCCATCTCTGGATGATTGAGCAGGGCGCAACGTTGTTTGACGAGCTGGTGGTGGTGCTGGGCGTGAACCCGGATAAGAAATCCTTTCTGACCGGGCAACAGCGCATGGATGCCTTGCGCGGCATGCTGATGAATGGCCCTGCCAATGTGCGCGTGGAGAAGATGAGCGGTGGCTTCCTGGTGGACTATGCCCGCCGCATCGGCGCTACGCACCTGCTGCGGGGAATCCGCAACACGGTCGATTTCGAATACGAGAAATCCATGGACCGCATGAATGCCCTCATGGAGCCTGGAATCCAGACGGTGTACCTCATGCCGCCGCCTGAGCTGGAAGCAGTTTCCTCGTCCTTTGTGCGTGGGTTTGTGGGTGTGCAGGGCTGGCAGCGCTGGGTGGAATCCAGTGTGCCCGCTAATGTATTCAATATCATTGCATCGCAGTATAACGAATCATGATTTACTGGGATAATAATGCCACTACTGCGCTGGCTCCTGAGGTGCTGGAGGCCATGCTGCCGTATCTGCGTGAGTCTTTCTTCAATCCATCGGCCGCGTACGGCGCCGGAAAAGCAGTCCGCAAGGCTATAGAAAAAGCAAGAGAACAGGTTGCCGCTCTGGTGGGGGCCGAGCCTTCCGAAATCATTTTCACTTCAGGCGGAACGGAGGCGACCAATACCGCACTCTCTCAATTCAGCAACGTGCTGACCTTGGCCACGGAGCATCCTGCTACTCTGCGTACTGCACAGGGTGAGGCCGCCCCTGTGCTGGCCAACGGCCAGGCCGATTTGCCCGAGTGGCGGGAATTGCTGCCCGGGCACGATGGCGTGAGTTTTGCCTGGGCTAACCATGAAACCGGTGTGATTCAACCGGTGCGTTCTCTTGCGCGGGCTGCTCATGAGGCGGGGGCCCGGGTGCATGCAGACCTGGTACAGGCTGCGGGTAAGCTGCCCATTGCACTGCATGATTACGCTGTGGATTTTGCTTCTCTTTCAGCTCACAAGCTGCACGGTCCCAAAGGGGTAGGGGCCCTCTACGTGCGCACGGGTACGCCGTGCTCGCCATTTCTTACCGGTGGTGCGCAGGAGGATTACCGCCGGGCGGGCACGGAGAATGTGGCGGGCATCATCGGTTTCGGCAAGGCTGCTGAGCTGGCTTTGCTTGCGGCAGAAAAATATGCCGCCCTGGGTGCGCTTCGTGATCGATTTGTGCATGCTCTGCAGATGGCTGGTATCGAGGTGTGCATAAACGGGGGCGCAGCTCCCCGGCTGCCGCATGTGCTCAATATGCGAGTGCCGGGCGTGACTGCGGAATCTCTTTTCCTGCTGCTGGAACCGGCAGGGCTGCTGTGCTCCACCGGCTCGGCCTGCACCAGTGCAGAGCCGCATCCCAGCCATGTGCTGCTGGCTATGGGGATGCCGGATAAGCAGGTGAGAGAATCATTGCGCTTTTCTTTATCCCGTTATACCACAGCCGAAGAAGTAGATGCTGCTGCTGCCATCTTCATCGAGGCCTGGCGTAAGGTTTCTTCTGTGCAATCCCTCATCACCGGGCCTGTGATGGTATACCGCTGAACGTGAATATCCGGCAGGGCAGGAAACATGCTTGCTTCCATGAAAATAATTCGCCGATATATTCAGGGAGCGCCATTGTTTCTTCCGCTGGTGGCTGTTGTCGGCGCTATCCCCGGTGGCTGGTGGCAGCTCGCATCGGTTCTGGCGATTGTGTTTCCGCTGTGCTGCCGTTTGTTCCGGGTTTCCATATGCGCGCTTTTATTCGCGCTGGTGGCAGGTCTGCATACGCAGCTGGTCGAGCAGCGCGCTGCGCGGTTTCGCGAAACTGCAGAGTGGCAGGAAGTGGTGCAACTATCCGGTACCGTGGAGCGGACTCTGCGCCGCGGGTGCGTGTTGAGCACCGGGTGGAATGGGGTGCGCGTGGTGCTGCGGGGGGATACTCCTTATACTCCTGGTGATTTGGTGCAGGCGCGTGCTCAGTGGAAGGAGCCCGGGCCTGCCGGGGTGCCGGGCGTGTTTGATTCAACCGCCTGGATGCGGGGGCAGGGAATTGCTGCTTCACTGGATTTCATAGATGGGGAGAAACTCGGTAAACCCATTTCGCTGCGCACGGTTCAGTATTGGGGATTGCGCATGAGGGGGCTGCTGGCTGAGCGGCTGATGCCACCGGGAACTGAACTGGATGCCGCCCGGCAGGTGCTGTGCGCTTTGGTGCTGGGGGATAAGGACTCTGCCGAACCCCGGACCATGGAGGATTTTCGCAACGGCGGCTGTCTTCATGTGTTTGCGGTGAGCGGGTTGCATGTGGGGCTGGTATCCGGTATTTTATGGTTCCTGCTTCGCATGGCCCGGGTGAGGCCGGTGGTGATTCGCCCATTGCTGCTGGTGGCAGTGGGGGTATATGTGCTTATAACTGGCTGTGCCGTGCCGGCTATTCGTGCGTATGTGATGCTGGCAGTGCTGCTGCTTGGCTTCATACTGCAGCGGCGGGTGAGCTTGTTGAATACCTGGAGTTTTGCTGCGCTGCTTATTCTGGTATCAGATCCCAGCCAGTTATACAACGCCGGTTTTCTGCTTTCGTTTGGTGTGTATGCCGTCATCTGTGTGGCGGCATTGCTCTGCCAGACGGAGAAACCATGGTTCGGACCAGATGATTATATTCCCGTTTCACTCCGTACTCCCTGGGAGATTCGCTGGGGAAATTTCGAGATGTGCCTGCGAGGAATGATTGTTGTGTCGCTGAGTGCGTGGCTTCTATCTGTTCCTGTCACTTTATCGTTTTTTCATAGTGCCAATGCACTTTCATTCCTGACCAATATAGCCATAGCGCCGCTGCTGCCGGTGGTGATGTTCTGCGGATTGCTGCATGTGATTCTCGGGGGAATATCCTGGATCGCGGTATTGACGGATTGGGCTGCTCACAAATCTGCCGCGCTATTGCTGGGTATTGTGGGCTGGTTTGGTGATTTGCCCTATGCGTATCTGCCGGCGCAGGAACCGGCCTCTTTGCATTCTATCCTGGTGCAGGGAACCGGATTTGGCGGTAGTTTCACGGTGCTGGGTAACCATGGTCTGCTGGTTGATTGCGGAAATGAGACAACCGCAGAGCTGAAAACTGTTCCCACCTTGTTTCATGCCGGGTATACTCCGGCCGCCCTGCTTATAACTACCCCGCGGGTGAGTTCCGGCGGTGGTGCCCATGTGGTGCGCCGCATGTGGCCGGGGATATCTGTTATCAATGCTCATGAATTACCTGCTGAGGGGCTTTCCTTTGAAACCCAGTGCGGGCGGTTTATCCTGTATCCGCCGAAAAACCGCAGTGCCCGGAAAAATGCGGTTGATTATCATCCCATTGTGCTTTGGGAAAGCCCGGCTGGTCGTGTGCTCTATGTAGGCAATGCTTCTTATTCCTCATACGCAGCATTACTTCAGCAACAAGCAGATGTAGTAATCTCCGGGTTCAATGTAGGAGCAGAGGATGCACAGGCTGCGCGTGTTATTCTTTTACCTGTGGCAGATGAAAAATCCACCGGAACGAATGGCGTACCGGTGGAGGAAAATGAAACGTTGCAGATGGAAATCAGCGGTTCGAAATCGTAAGCCCTTTGAGCAGAATCTCCAGATTGTTCTGTGTGTGTTCAATGTTCTTGAGCAGGCACTGCAGCCCCTCCCAGCCGGGCAGGGTGGCCAGCTGGCGGCGCACCTGCAGCACGCGCACCAGTTCATCCGGGTGGTAGAGTCGGTCATCGTTGCGGGTGCCGCTCTGCGGAATGGAGATGGCGGGGTATATGCGGCGCTCGGAAAGCTCGCGATCGAGCCGGATTTCCATGTTGCCCGTGCCCTTGAATTCCTCGAAGATGATTTCATCCATGCGGGATTCTGTCTCGATGAGGCAGGTGGCGATGATGGTGAGGCTGCCGCCTTCCTCCACCTTGCGCGCTGCGCCGAAGAACTTGCGGGGCTTTTCCAGGGCGTTGGACCCCAGACCACCGGACATGGTCCGGCCGCCGCTCTGGTTGGCGTTGTAGCCGCGGGCCAGGCGGGTCAGAGAATCGAGCATGATGATGACATCGTGTCCCTGTTCCACCAGTCGGCGGGCTCGCTCCAGCAGCAGGTCGCTCAGCTGCGCGTGGCGTCGGGAGGGTTCATCAAAGGTGCTGGCATACACCGGTACATCCACGGTATCCTCAAAATCGGTTACTTCTTCCGGGCGTTCATCCAGCAGCAGCACCAGAAGGTCTGTCTTCGGGTAATTTGCCCGCAGGCTCTTTGCCATGGTCTTGAGCAGCACGGTCTTGCCGCCGCGGGGCGGGGCAACCACCAGTGCTCTCTGCCCCAGACCGAGCGGGGTTATCATATCCAGCACTCGCATGGCGGGTGACTTGATATCCGGGTTTTCAAGAATCAGGCGCTCGGTGGGAATAAGCGGGGTAAGCCGGTCAAATGGCTTTGGCTGCGAGTATTCAGCCGCCGGTGTGCCTTCTATTTCGAGCACTTCGCTTACCATGAGCGTTCGCTCATTTTTGCCCTGAGGGGGGCGAAGCTTGACCTTTATCAGATTTCCGGGGCGCAATTCGTGCTTGCGGATGATATCCTGGGAGATGCGCGGGTCATCATCTCCGGGGCGGAAACTGCGGGCCGCATCGCGCAGGAATACCATATTGTCCTTGCCGAATTCCAGCACGCCGCTCACGATAACCTGACTCCCCTCTGCCAGATAGGTGCGTGCCAGCGCTGCCACCAGCTGCGGGCGGGGCAGGGTATCCGTGCCTCGGCCGGCTGTGGTGTTGGCTATGCGCTGCAGCTCGTTGAGAGGGAGCGCCCGAAGCTCGTTCAGGTTGATTACAATCGAGCGGGCTTGCATGGCCTTGGCTTCGGCTGCAAGTTCGGTGTTGTAGAAAAGTTCCACCTGCTGGCGCAGGAGGTCCGGGCTGCCTTCGTTCCAGATGACAAGGCTGGCGCGGTCTATCTTGGCCTGCGTGGGCATCTGGGCTGCCAGCATGGCTTCTGCTGTGGGCCGGTCGAAACCATCGCGCAATGCCATGCGGGCAATCTGCGTTTCCGGCGTCACTGCTACGACGCAGACGATATCAGAGCCGAACTCAACCGGGCTTTCAAAATACAGCGGTATGTCAACCAGGAAGGTGTGCACATCGCCGCGCCGACGAGCCTCGGCCTGGGCATCGATGCACATCTGGGCCAGTTTCGGGTGCACCAGGTTATTGAGCTTGTCGCGGCCTTCGGGGTCATGCTGTACAATATGGCGCAGGTAGTCCTTATTGACGCTTCCATCATCGCTCAGAGCTTCCTTGCCGAATGCAGTGACAAGGTCTCTTGACAGTTTGCCGGTTTGCTGCAGCTCAGCTACTGCGGCATCACAATCAAACAGTTCCACTCCTGCCCCACCCAGTTCGCGCAGCATTTCCACCACCGTGGACTTGCCCGAGGCTATACCTCCTGTAACAACGATTACCTTCACGCGCTGCATTCTATCACACTCAATAAGCTGCATCAAGCCCAATCCGCGCTTGCCGGGGGCTTTATCCATGCGGATTCTGACTTTTTGAAACATAGAGAATCGTATCCGGAGTCAGAAAGTTGTTTTTACCTGTTCTTTACAAATCCTGCAAAAAATGCTAATCTGAGTCCCGCCATGATGAACCTGCCCATTCGCCCGCGTCGTAATCGGAAATCAGCCGCTGTGCGTGCTCTCATGCGTGAGACAACCCTTTCTGTCGCAAATCTCATTTACCCCATGTTTGTGCAGGAGGGGGATGAAGATACCCCTATTGAATCGCTGCCGGGGTGCACCCGCTGGAGTGTGGCCGGTATTGCTGCCGAGTGCAGACGTTTGTATGATTTGGGAATCTCATGCGTAGATTTGTTTGCCGTGGTGCCGGAAAAGAAGAAAGATGCAGCTGGTTCTGAAGCCTGGAATCCGGATGGGGTGGTGCCCCGTGCGATTCGCGCTATCAAGGCTGCGGTGCCGGAGCTCTGCGTGATGACTGATGTGGCGCTGGATCCTTTCAATACCTACGGACAGGATGGTATAGTGCGCGAATATGACGACGGCTCATATGAGATTCTGAATGATGAGACGGTGGAGGCGCTTTGTCGCCAGGCTTTGTGCCATGCACGTGCCGGGGCAGATATCATATCCCCCAGCGATATGATGGATGGCCGCATTGCCGCCCTGCGTGCCGCGCTGGATGCCGAGGGCTTCTGCAATGTTTCTCTCATGAGTTATACAGCCAAGTATGCCTCCGCGTTTTACGGCCCGTTCCGCGGGGCGCTGGGCAGTGCTCCGAAGTTTGGCGATAAGAAGACCTACCAGATGGACCCGGGTAATGTGCGCGAGGCGCTCCGCGAGGCTGCGCTGGATGCCGCGGAGGGTGCAGATTTCCTCATGGTGAAGCCTGCCACGCTGTATCTGGATGTGATTGCAGAAATGCGACGGTCCACCACGCTGCCTATAGCTGCGTATCATGTCAGCGGTGAGTATCTGATGGTGAAAGCCGCTGCGGCTTCCGGCTGGCTGGATGAGAAACAGTGCATGATGGAGGCCCTGCTTTCCATACGCCGAGCCGGGGCAGATATGATTCTCACCTACGCCGCGCCGCAGGTGGCCGAGTGGCTGCGGGCTGAATCCCTGTAAGCATTGTCTCCGCTATGGCACGCCGACGCAAACTTCCGCGTAAGGATGCGCTGCTGGTTTTCCTGGTGCTTCTTGTTGCCGGCTTACTGGTCGAGCGCTTTGGTGGCGATGATACCATCCTCCGCTGGCTGGGGGCTGCTCCCATGGCGCAGCAGGAGGAATACGTGCCTGTTCTCGGCGCTGATACGCTCTCTGCCGAGGTAGCGCACACCGCCCCGCTCCAGAAACAGGTGGATATCGCCGCCATTCCCAAACCCGGTAAGCCGGTGCGCTTCCTCATGCACAATGTGCAGAATTATTTTGTGGAGGGCGAGGCGTACCGCTCCCGTTATGTGCTGAAACCCAAATCCAGGGAATCACGTGAAGCCGTGGTTGAGGTCATTGCTTCTGCCCAGCCTGCCATTGTGGGGCTTATCGAAATCGGCGGTCCGGTAGCCTTGCAGGAGCTGCGCCAGCGACTTGCGGCAAAGGGGCTGGAATATCCCTATTTCCGGGTGCTGCCCCGGCAGGGAGAGGACCGCGCGCTGGCGGTGCTTTCGCAGCATCCTATCGTGCAGGATAATTCACAGGAAAATGTGAAGCTGCACCAGCAGAAGCGCCGCAAGATGCTGCGCGGTATTCTGGATGTGACCGTGCAGTTGAATGATAAACGCCTTTTTCGCATTGTGGGCGCGCATCTCAAATCCCGCGTGTCGGAGAATTCCGGGGCCGCTACAGCTCTTCGCAAGCAGGAGGCCTACACCCTTGCTCAACATATCCAGCACATCGCCCGCACCCAGAAGGACCTGCCTCTCCTCGTATTCGGCGATTGGAACGATGGCCCCGCCGATGCCGCTCCGCAAATCCTTCAGCAAGGCCTCTCGCAGGACGCCGCCCTCCGCCGCCTCACTCCCGGGGATTCCCGTGGCGAGGAATGGACTCTCTATTTCAAGCGAGGCAAGGAATATTGCATTTACGACCAGATTTTCGTAAACACCACCCTCCGCGAGCGTATGCGCGGGCAGGGGGGTATCGTTGATATTCCCGCAGCCGCCAAGGCCTCCGACCACCGCGCCCTCTGGTGCGATTTGCGCTGATTGCTCTCGCCGCCCGCTCACGCAGTAAGCAGGACTTGCTGCCCGCAGCAATGCAAGCATGGCTCGCTCCCATTAAAAAAACTGATTGAAGCTCGCAAGGCTGGCGCGTCGTTCGAGGAGCTGCGCAAACAGATGCTCACGTGGCTCCCCGATACTGACGCGCTGGCCGGTGCTTTCGCAGAGAACATGGAAGCTGGGCTGCGCTCCGTTCATCGAGTTCATGCTCGGGGAGATATTGGAGACGCTGAGGAGATACCGGAGGAATAGCGACGGTATAAGCGACGGTATAAATGCGGAAAGTATTGAGAGACAAATGGAAGTGTTTATTGTGAAAAATAACCGGATTACCGCGCGGGAGTTGTCTGAATTGCTGGGAATAACACTGCGAAATGTGGAAAAGCGCATGGCAGCCATGAAAAAGGCAGGGCGGCTTATCCGCAAAGGTTCGCGTAAGAGTGGCTGCTGGCAGATTGTGGACTGAGCCTCGCTATATCCGGATTCAGGGTTTTACTCACACACACGATTAGCGGAGTTGCCGGTAAAATATTACCCGTAATACGCAAAATGGGCGTGACAAATGCCCCGGAAGTGCTTAAATACATGCATGCACTACACACCGTATACTCTTTATCCCGTGGGTGCCATGAGCGCCCGTGCAGCAGCCCAGCCTCGAGAAGGCGTGTTGCTGCGTGGTGACAACGGCGGTTACGCCTGCCTCCAGGCCTGGCCTGAGCTGGGTGATTCTCCTCTGGAGTATGAGCTTGACGCTCTGCGCGAAGGTACCCCTATGCGTCTCGGCGCTCTTGCCCTCAAGTGCATTGAGCTCGATGGTGAAGCTCGTGCCAAGGGGGTGAGCCTTTTCGAGGGTCTGAGTGTGCCCCGCAGCTATGCCACGCTCACGGTGAGTGCTACCCCTTCTCAGGTGTATAATCTGCACCAGCGCGGATTCCGCGTGGGTAAAATCAAGGTGATTCCCAAACTGGCCGCCACTGTGGAGCGCCTGGTGAACCTGGCTGCTATGGTGCCGGATTGGAAGTGGCGCGTGGACTTCAATTGCACCCTTACCCCGGAGGAAGCCCTGCAGTTCTGGGATATGCTGCCTGAGGCCATGCGCGAGCGTATCGATTTTGTGGAAGACCCTTGCTATTATGATGTTGCTTCCTGGCAGTCTCTGCAGGATGCCGGTATGCCGCTTGCCTATGATATGCCCGTGCAGAATGAGAACTCTATTCCTGCCCGCACCAGCAAGCCCATGATGCGTATCGTCAAGCCTGCCCGCCACCAGAGCACAACCGGTCTGCCCGTTTTCACAACCTATATGGATCATCCCCTGGGGCAGTGCTGGGCTGCATATAATGCTGCCAGATTCTACACGGGAAAACCGGCAGAGGAAATTCCTCTGTGCGGGCTGGTGACGCACCATGTCTATCGCCCGAATGCATTCTCAGAAGCTCTGGGTATGGATATCACCCCCGAATTCCCTGTGCCGGGCGGTACCGGTCTCGGGTTCGATGATTTGCTGGCTGCTCTTCCCTGGAAGAAGCTGTGAGCAATCTACCTCATTTTGCATAAACAGTGCGGGCACCGGAGAATTGAATCCCGGTGCCCGCAATTTTTTTCAGTCCGACGAGAGCGGACGATTATGTTTTGTAGAATTTGTTGATGATAAGAGCGAGCGCGCCATCGCCTGTTACGTTGCAGGCGGTGCCGAAATTATCCATGGTGATATAGAGCGCAATCATGAGCGCCTGCTCCTGGTCGCCGAATCCGAGCATGGAATGAAGCACCCCCAGCGCGGCCATGATGGCACCACCGGGAACACCGGGCGCAGCCACCATGACTACCCCCAGCATCAGAATGAAACCTGCCATACTCGTGAATTCCACCGGGGTGCCCTGCATCATCATGATGGCAATGGCGCAGGCCACGATTTTCAGCGTGCTGCCGGAGAGATGAATCGTGGCGCAGAGTGGTACAACAAAGCCTGCTACATCCTGGTTTACGCCATTGGCTATGGTCTGGCGCAGTGTTACAGGGATTGTGGCGGCGCTGGATTGGGTGCCCAGGGCTGTGAAGTAAGCCGGGAGCATCCGCCCCAGTAGTTTGAACGGGTTGCGCTGAGCAAACAGACCTGCCACAACGTACTGGAATATCAATACGACAATGTGCAGAGCAAAGATGACACCGATAATCTTGATGAATACGCTCAGTATGGCTGCTACCTGGCCGGAGTAGGCCATATTCAGTGCTATGCCGAAAATGAAGAGCGGAAGCAGGGGGATGATTACCTTTCCTATGGTGCGGTATATGATTTCGCGGAAATCGTTGAACATGCTGTGCAGCGTTACTCCACGCACATTGGCCATACCGAGCCCGAGTATGAAGGCGAGCACAAGCGCAGTCATCACTCCCATCACGGGTGCGATTTCTATGGTGAAATACGGTGCCGCGTCGTTTGCCGTTGTGTTTGCCTGCGTCAGTGTGCCAGCCTCAATCAGTGAGGGGAAGATGCCAACGCTCGTAAAATAAGAGGCAAAGCCCGATACCAGGGTGGCCGTGTAGGCGAGCAGTGTGGTTGCCAGCAGCATTTTACCGGCTTTCTTGCCGATATCCGCTATAGCAGGTGCGACCAGCCCCACAATGAGCAGGGGAATGATAAAGCCGAGAAACTGACTGAACAGACCGTTGAAGGTTGTGAATACACGCGTCACCTTTTCCGGCAGCACGCCACCCAGCAGCATACCCAGCACCATGGCGATGATGATTCGCCCTACGAGTCCGAGTTTGAATTTTTTCATGCTACGGTATGGTAGCATGTTCCTGCACTTTCTGCAATGAAATAATTGCTGAAATATATGGGCCGCAGGTGTTTTGTTGCGCTCAGACAATCACGAATTATATTTATCCTGCGCTTCGAGGAGGAAGCCATCGGCTATCAACTGGTGTGCTTCGTCGCAGGGAACACCCCGTGAAAGAAGGTAGAAGAGTTGCTCCTCATCTATGGGGCCAGAGGCACTGCCATGAGAGCAACGTACCTTATCTGCCAGAATTTCGAGGCCGGGAAGGGAGTTCACCGTGGCATCCTCACAGAGCAGGAGGGTGCGGTTGCTCTGGTAGGCATCTGTGTTGTGGGCTCCGGGGGCCACATAGATATTGCCGGCAAAGGTTGCGGTGGCCTTGGCGTGAAGTACATTCTTGTAGAGCAGGTTGCTGGTGGCTCCGCCCACGTGGTGAATCTGCCTGGTGTGCTGGTCGAGCACGCCCCCCTTGCAATTATTGCCCGAGTACAGCTGCGTATCCGAGCCGGCGGCGTATATTTCGGCTATCGTTTCTTCTCTTGCCCAGGTAAAACCATCGAATGTAGTGAAATGCCGCACCTTGCCACCCATGTTCTGGATGTTATTGATGAGCATGCAGTGTCCGGCTCCATCGCTCGAAGCGCTGACTTTTACCTTGAGGTCTGCACCTTCGGCAACCTGAATGTTGCAGGTGGCAAACATGATGCCTGTTTCGAGTGCGCTGTATTCGAGTTCTACTTCAGCATTCACCCCGGGGGCTACCATGATGAAGGTGGATGGAGTGAATATTCCCGCACCGGTGCTATAGATAACACGAATGGGGGTGTGGGTGTTCTCCTCGATATAGAGTGCATGGCCTTCTCCGAAATGCTTCAGGTGAAGTGCAAGCAGTGCATCCGAGCCGATGGTCGGCATGAGCATTTCGGTTTGTCTTAAATCTTCATCCTCAGGGGTGATACAGACTGCACAACCTTGATCATTCTCAACAGATGAACGGCCGCTGCTTTCCTGCTGCTGGAGATGTGCGGCCAGGTCGCTGGCATATTTATGCGGGCGGCCGAAGCGCCAGTCTTCGTTGAAGCGGTCGGGAAGTCCGGCGTTTTTCAACCGATCTTCACTTTCCTTGAGGGCTGCGGTCAGTTTAGCTTCGGCCTCGGCTTTGGCAAAGGCTTCTTCGATGCTCATGCTATCGGGAAATTCCATGGTGTTGCGTAGGATTGTGCGTTAGCCGATGGAGTCTTCCATCTCCAGGTCAATAAGACGGCGGAGTTCCACAGAGTATTCCATGGGGAATTCCTTGACCAGGTCGTTGATAAAGCCATTCACCGCCAGACACATGGCCTGGGCGCGGGTGAGCCCGCACTGCTGCAGGTAGAAGAGCATTTCTTCATCTACCTGAGAAACCGAAGCTTCGTGCTGCACGGCGCTTGCATTGCCGTTTACGGTGATGGCGGGGTAGGTATCGGTGCGGCTGGCGGGGTTGATGAGCAGGGCATCGCATTCGGTGTTGTTCTTGCAGCCTTTCATGCCTTTGAGCACCTTCACCTCACCGCGGTAGCTGGCGCGCCCCTCGCCGATGGAAATGGATTTGGCCACGATGTTGGAGGTAGTCTCGGGGGCGGCGTGAATCATACGTGCGCCGGTGTCCTGCAGCTGGCCGCTGTGCGCCAGCGAGATGCTGACCACCTCGCCTCGCGCGCGGCGCCCCTGCAGCACCACGGCCGGGTATTTCATGGTGAGTCCGGAGCCCAGGTTGCAGTCAATCCAGCGGATTTCGGCATCTTCCATGGCTAATCCACGCTGAATCACCAGGTTGTACACATTGGTAGACCAGTTCTGCACGGTGACATACTGGATTTTGGCGCCCTTGAGAGCCACGAGCTCCACCACGCCGGAGTGCAGGGTGGCGCTGTCGTACTGCGGGGCGGTGCAGCCCTCCATGTACATGAGCTCGGCTCCTTCATCGGCGATGATGAGGGTGCGCTCGAACTGCCCCATGCTTTCGGAGTTGATGCGGAAGTATGCCTGCAGTGGCTGGGTGAGTTTCACGCCCTTGGGCACGTAGATGAATGAACCGCCGGAGAATGCCGCATGGTTCAGAGCTGAGAATTTGTTGTCGCCCACCGGGATGACTTTGCCGAACCAGGGGCGGAAGATATGCTCGTATTCCTTGAGGCCTTCCGTGGAGTTCACAAAGATAACCCCCTGTTTCTGCAGCTCTTCGCGCATATTGGTATAGGCCGTCTCTGAGTCATACTGAGCATCCACGCCGGCAAGGAATGCCCGCTCCTGCTCCGGTACGCCGAGCCGCTCAAAGGTCCGCTTCATGTCATCAGGCACTTCGTCCCAGCTGCGGCTGGGGGTGGCGCCGTGCGAGAGATAGTAGCGGAAGTTCTCGAAATCGACATTTCTGATACCCTCCGGTGCCCAGTGGTAGGGCATGGGCATTTCGTTGAACTTCTTCAGGGCATCCTTGCGGAACTGGCGCAGCCAGTCCGGTTCGCCCTTGGCATCGCATATGTAGTCGATGGTTTCCTCTGTCAGGCCGTAGCCGGCATCGTACTTGTGGTTCTCCGGCATGGAGAACGCACCGCGGGTATCCATCTGGAACGCAGATTCGTCCATCTCAGGCCTCCGGGGTTTTCAGGAAATCAAAGCCGCGTTCCTCAATCTGCTCTACGAGCTCAAAGCCGGCCGTGCGTACGATCTGCCCTTTGTAAAGCACGTGTACTACATCCGGCCGGATGTAATCGAGCAGTCGCTTGTAGTGCGTGATGACCAGGAAACTGCGGAAGGGCGCGCGCATGGCGTTTACGCCGTCAGATACAATGCGGAGGGCGTCTACATCCAGACCGCTGTCTGTTTCATCCAGAATCGCGTAGCTGGGGTTGAGCATCATCATCTGCAGCACGTCATTGCGCTTCTTTTCACCGCCGGAGAAGCCTTCATTAACGGCGCGGGCCGTAAATTTCGGGTCCATGCCCAGTTGCTTCATTTTGCCACGCAGTTCTTTATAGAATGCTACGGCGTCAATCTCCTCGCCCTTGGGCAGGCGGGCCTGCAGGGCTGCGCGCATGAAATTGGCATTGGTTACGCCCGGAACTTCCACCGGATACTGGAACGCCAGGAAAAGGCCGGCACGGCTGCGTTCGTCCACGCTCATGGCAAATAAGTCCTGGCCGTCCAGCTCGGCGGTGCCGGCGGTTACTTCGTAATCCGGGTGCCCGCAGAGCACCTTGGAAAGCGTGGATTTGCCGGACCCATTCGGTCCCATGATGGCATGGACCTCACCCTTAGGGATTTCCAGATTTATTCCGTTGAGGATAGTCGCGCCATCTTTGACGCGCGCATGCAGATTTTTGATGACCAGGCTCATTGCTGAGGCAGATTATACAGGAATATTGCCGTGCAGGCAAGCGTCCATGCGTGTCACGCATGTTCCAGGGGGTAATTCAAACACATCCTCGGGGCGCAGTCCTGCTTTCAGTTGCACGTCCAGCACCCGGTTGCTGACATTGTCGAGCAGGTGCACATGCGGCTCCATGTTCGGGCAGAAACGCGAGGGCCCGTTGTCAAAATTGAGGTGATTGATGATGCCGGCCTCTGCGAGCACTTCGAGACAATTATATACCGTGGCCAGAGAGATGCCGGGCATATGGGCCTTGGTGCGTTCGAATATGACGGCCGCAGTCGGGTGATCGTGCGAGGTGAGAATGGTCTCCAGTACTGCGCGGCGCTGTTGGGTAATACGGACTCCGGCATTACGTACCAGACTGGTTGCCAGTGTGCGGGGATTGTTTGTTTTTGATGTAAACATGACCTGAACTGTCCGGATTATATCGAATCATTCTAGATTAGACAAGTAAAAAACACAGACTATGTCACATTTGAGAATGCGGGTAGGACTTATAGCGGCATGTCCAGGTCGATTTGAAAGATGTTTTTCAGCTGGTTGGTGTCCAGACTTTGCGGCTGCCGTGGTGCTTCGAGCAGAGAGTCGGGGGTGATTCCTCGCAGGGTGAAAAGCAGCTCTGGCGATTTGTCGATGAGGCAGCCGGTTGCGTAAATGGCGGCAGCTGCGTGGGGGCAGGGCTCTGCCCAGTCCGGGCAGGTGCAGTGCATGTGCCAGTCTGCGGGGGTGGGGAGTAGCCCGGTTTCCGGGTGGCAGAGCTGCTGGAGTACGGCGGTATCCATTTTGCCTTCCAGCAGGGAGAGCAGGGAATCTATATGCTGGCCGCAGCTGGTTGCCAGAAGATCCAGTTGCTCAGCATCAGGCGGGGCGAGTTTCAGCGTGACTTCGTAGAGCTCCTCTGCGCTGACGAGTGCACGGATGGAGCAGGGCTCGATGCGGATATCGAGTACGCATCCATGGCGGAGCAGGGTGCGCCCCGGGGCCAGACACATGCCGCCGGATTCGCAGTGTGCCAGTTGTTTCATCCAGGCGCTTCCCCAGAAATGGGTAGCGAGTTTGCGTGTAGTGTTGACGACCGGGTGTAATTCTGCGCCTGCTGATTGCAGTTCAGCCATCCGCTGCTGCGCCAGTTTCTGCAGATCGGCGGCTTTGAGGCGTGGTGTGAAGTCGTCGCACATGCGGGAAAATAAGAAACCGGGGCTCCCGTTGAGGAACCCCGGTTGAATAAAGTGGAGTTTACTTGGTTACGCTCTTGAAGTATTCGAGCGTTGTCTTGAGGCCTTCCTCCAGCGTGTGCTTGGGTGCCCAGCCGGCGTTGCGAAGCTTATCAGCGCAGGAGCGGGAGTGTTTCACATCACCGGGGCGCTCGGGCAGGTGCACCACCTTGGAGCTGGAGCCGGCGGCATCGATGATGATGTTGGCCAGGTCGTTGATGGTAATCTGACCACCGTAGCCCACGTTGTACACGCCGGTCACCTCGGGGTGTTCGGCCACGAAAGTGAGACCACCCACGATGTCTTTCACATAGATGAAGTCGCGGGTCTGTTCGCCATCACCGAATACGGTGATATCCTCACCCTTGATGGCCTTTTCCATGAAAATCGGCACAGCGGCGGCGTAAGCACCCTTGGGATCCTGACGGGGACCGAAGACGTTGAAGAAACGGCAGCAGCCGGTGTTCACCTGTCCGGTGGTGCGGAACATTTCCATGTAATACTCACCATCGAGCTTGGTGATACCGTACGGGCTCTTGGGCTCCGGGTACATGGTCTCTACCTTGGGGACGACGGGATTGTCACCATAGATAGCAGCAGAGGAGGCAAGCACCACCTTCTTCACGCCGGCCTTGCTGGCTTCCTCCAGCACGGTGAGCAGACCGTTTACGTTCAGGTCTACGGTTTCGCGGGGCTTCTGCATCGATTCCGGCACAGAAACCATGGCCGCCATGTGGAAAATGTAATCCACGCCTTCCACTGCCTTGGCCACGAGCTCGCGGTCAGTGATGGAACCTTCGATGAAGGTTACCTTGAGACCGTCCAGGTTCTTCTTGTAGCCGGTGCGGAGGTTGTCCAGCACGCGGATTTCCTCTGCGATGCCCTGATAATGCTCAGCAATGTGAGACCCGATGAAGCCGGCGCCGCCGGTAATGAGTACTTTCATGATTAATGATGGTTGGTTCGCCTGCTATTCTACCCGGCAGATGGCAAAAAGCAAGTAGTAAATGAAATATTTGCTTTATAAATGTGAGAAGTTGGTCTAGACTGACTGACATGGCAGACGAAAAGAAACGGTTGGTGAGTATAGATGCCTTGCGCGGGTTGGATATGGTGCTGCTGACTGGTGGGGCGGTCATACTGTGGCATGTGTGCTGTGCTGGGTGGGAAAATGAAGTGCCGTGCTGGCTTGCTTCTCAGTTTCGGCATGCAGAGTGGGGGTGTGGTTTTACCTGCTGGGATCTGGTGATGCCGCTTTTTCTGTTCATAACCGGCTGTTCCATGCCGGTGGCATTCAGCCGCTACCGTGAACAGGGGCGGCTGCGTACCATATGGCGCGTGCTGCGCCGAGTGACTTTGCTTTTTGTTCTGGGTATGGTGGTGCAGGGTAATTTGTGCAGTGGTAATCCTCAGAAGATGAGCCTTTTCTGTAATACACTCCAGGCTATTGCCGCAGGATATCTCATCTGCTCGGTTGTGCTTATGCTGTGGGGCTGGCGAGGGCAGTTGGCAAGCTGTGTTGTGCTGCTTGTGTCATACTGGGCGCTGCTTCGTTTTGTGCCATACAACGGGCAGTCTGGCGGCCTTTTCCTGCCGCAGAATAATCTTGCCTATTACATTGATTGCATGCTGCAGGGGCATTGGCAGGATGGTACTTCCTATACCTGGATACTGACCTCTCTTGCATTCGGAGCCATGACGATGATGGGCGTGCTGGGTGGTGGCGTGGTGTTCCGCCAGCGTGGCTGGCGGGCGGTGCTTATTCTTTGTGTCAGCGGGGGGCTTTGTCTGGTCGGGGCTCTGTTGCTGGAGCTGGATACCCCGCTCATCAAGCACTTGTTCACGAGTACTATGGTGTTGTGGAGCGGTGGCTGGTGTCTGCTGCTGCTCGCTTTGTTTCATGCTGTTTTCGATATGGTCCCTGGAATGAAGGGGGTTGCCTTCCCGCTGCAGGTTGTGGGGTGCAATGCGCTGCTGGCCTATTTGCTAACTAATACCCCCGGTATGGGTGGACGCAGCCTGTGGGGTAATATCGCTTATCCACTTTTCCGCTGGGCTGAATTCCCGCTTTTGTACGAGTGCCTTTCCTACGGCTTATTATGGGGCTTATTGTATTTCCTCTACCGGCATCGGGCGTTTCTTCGCGTTTAGCGGACAGCTTTTTTTCTTTTCATACCGAAATATTATGTTAGAATGCCACGTATCCATGATTATGATGAAAGCTAAATACATGCTGCCATTATTGGCACTGAGCGTGGCCTGTGCCAACGCTGGTGAGCGAGAAAGTTTTGATTTTGGTTGGAAATTCAAGTACTGCGGTTCCGGTTCCCCTGAGGAAGCAGGTGTGCCTGTTACCACGGATTCATACCAGGGTACACATCCCGCAGCTCATGCGGTCGATGGTAATCTGCTGACCCGCTGGTGCGCCAAGAATAGCGCAGAGGGCCACTATCTGGTGATTCGCCCCGGGGTGAATAAGGCTGCCAAAATGGCTGTGGTGTACTGGGAACAGCGCAATAACTTCCTGCTCGAAGCAACAATTGACTATGGCGATACCGTTGAGCACCGTCGTTTGCGAGTCGGGCATCAGGCTGCCACATTCATCAGATTGAACGACAAGCCCGTGAAGTCTATAAAACTTACCATCAAGGATTCTTCCTCCACCAGTTGGGCCAGTATCCGCGAGGTGATGTTCACGAGCGTGGACAACGAGCCTTTGCTGGTCAAGCGTGGTCTGCCGGCAGAAGCCCATGCCGCGGTCGGGGCAGATGAAACCGGTTATAAGAAAGTGCAGCTGCCGCATGACTGGGCTATCGAAAGCCCGTTCCTGATGGATGAACCCAATGAAACCGGTAAGCTTCCCTGGAATGGTTGGGGATGGTACCGGAAACATTTCGCTGTTCCGGCAGATTTTAATGCTGAAAAAGACCGCTATTATCTTGATTTTGATGGCGTGATGTCCAACCCTCAGGTTTATGTGAATGGTAAGCTTGCTGGTCAATGGGCATACGGCTACAATTCTTTCCGGGTGGACATCACACCCTATCTGGTGGCTGGCAAGGATAACCTTGTGGCTGTGATGGCCAGCAACCTGCCGCTTTCTACCCGCTGGTATCCGGGGGCAGGTATCTACCGCCATGTGTGGCTGGAAAAGACAGGTCCGGTGCATCTCGATCAGTGGCCTACCTATATTACAACCCCTGAAATCACCAAGGATTATGCCCTGGTCAAGGTGCAGACCACGGTTACGAATACTGGGCATCAGGAAGCCCAGATTACTGTGATGCAGAAGGTGAACGGCGCCCAGGCTGTGCCTGCCACCATTACCCTGGAGCCCGGCACCAGCGGCACGGTGGAGCAGGAGCTGCGTCTGCCCAGCCCGCAGCTCTGGAGCTGCGAATCTCCGAACATGTACACCATGCATACGACTGTGCTTGAGGGGGATTCCGTGGTCGATACCAAGGAGACGAGTTTCGGTGTGCGCTCCATTGAGTGGAAGAAGGACGGCTTCTACCTGAATGGTGAGAAGGTGCGTCTCAAGGGGGTCTGCGAACACCATGACCTGGGGGCTCTGGGCTCTGCTTTCCATGCACGCGGCTATGAGCGCAAGATTGAGATTCTGAAGGAAATGGGTTGCAACTCCATCCGTATGACTCATAATCCTCCCGCACCGGAAGTACTCGACCTCTGCGATAAACATGGTATCCTGGTCATTGATGAGCTCTTCGATATCTGGAAGAATCAGAAATACGACAAGGTGAATGGCTATCATCTTTACTGGCCGGAATGGTGGCAGAAGGATGTGCATAACTTCATGAAGCGCGACCGCAATCATCCCAGTATCATCGCCTGGAGCGGTGGCAATGAGATTCCGGAGCAGGGGAATAACGATAAGAAGATTCACCAGCGTAATCTTCAGGTGGCAATCGATTTGCGCGATGAAGTGCGTAAGTATGATACAACCCGTCCTTATACAGTTGGTTGTAACGATTTACGCGCCTGGCAGAATGGATTCTCCGAAACCATGGATGTGTACGGCTTTAACTACAAGCCGCATCTCTACGCAGACTTCCGCAAGCGCCATCCGGAGCAGCCCTACATTGCGTCTGAAACCTGCAGCTGCGTTTCCACCCGCGATACGTATTTCTTCCCGATGAAGTGGGATGTGGGCAGCGGTGCCCGCTATTTCCAGGTGAGCAGCTATGCGCTTTCCTCCACGGGCTGGGGCTCCTGCCCGGATATCGAAATGCACGCACACACCAAGGCTCCGGATCTGGCTGGTGAGTACGTCTGGACTGGTTTCGACTACATCGGCGAACCGACTCCCTACAACCAGGACGCCTCCAACATCGGCAACTTCATCGGCGCCAGCGAAGCTGAGAAAAAGGCCGCCATGGAGCAGCTTCAGGCCATGGGCAACAAGGCTCCCAGCCGCAGCTCCTACTTCGGCCTGATTGACCTTGCCGGCTTCCCGAAGGATATCTACTACCTCTACCAGAGCCAGTGGAATCCGGAGAAGCAGATGGCCCACATTCTGCCGCACTGGAACTGGGCAGGGCGTGAAGGTCAGAAGACTCCGGTGATGGTGTTCACCAGCGGCGATGAGGCTGAGCTCTTCGTGAACGGCAAGAGCCAGGGCGTGCGCCGCCGCGGCGAAGGTCCCACCTTCACCCAGAAGGATAAGAGCCTGGTGGTGAGCAAGAATCAGTTCCGTTTTGCCTGGGAGGATGTGGTGTACGAACCCGGTACGGTGGAAGTGGTGGTGAAGAAGAACGGCCAGCCCTGGGCTACAGCCAAGCGCGTGACCACGGGAGATTCTGCTGCTGTTTCTGCTAAGGTTGACCGCAGCACCATTGTGGGCGATGCCCGCGACATTGCCCATGTGGAGCTGGCTCTGACCGATGCCAACGGCAACGTGGTGCCCACGGACAGCCGCAAGGTGAGCTTCAGCATCGAAGGTCCCGCTGTGCTGGCCGGCTTCTGCAATGGTAACCCCATTGACCACACCAGTCTCCAGGACCCGAACCAGAAGTTCTTCAACGGCCGCATCCTGGCCGTGGTGCGCGGCAAGCGCGGCGAAAGCGGCACGGCCACCGTCACCGTGAAGGCTGAAGGACTCCCGGAAATCAAGGTTCCGGTGGAAATTACTGCTCCGCAGAAGTAAGAAATCCGATTTTTCATGGCCGGTTCCTTCGCAAGGAACCGGCCTTTTTGGTGCATTGTAAACCGAAAATCAGGCCGCAGAGGGCGAGCAGGGTGTAGAGGCTGGACAGCCATATATCCGGCATGGGGAGGCGCAGGCTCATGCCCGCTGCCCAGGCCAGCAGACCGCCACCGATGAAACCCACGCCCTGCGCCAGTCCGGAAAGGGCAATGGTGCCGGCTTCATCGGGCTCGGTGGTGGCGATGAGGGTCATGCCTATGGCAAAGATACTGCCCATGCCGAAGCCCAGCAGCAGGGCAAAGAACACCCACAGGGAGAGCGGGGCCACCAGCAGCCCCCAGCAGGCCGCGATGGCCGCCAGTGTGGCTATGGTCATGAGGCGCCCCATGCCACCCATCCAGTGTGTGAGCAGTCCGGCTGCCAGGGCAAAGGGAATCTGGCAGATGGTGGCGAGTGACAGGACGAATCCGGCTTCATCCGGTGGCATGCCACGCTGGCGCAGAATGGTGGTGAGCCACACGATGAGCAGCCAGGCGCTCGCTACGCGGAAGAGGTAGTACAATGTGACCATGACGGCTGAGCGCTTGCGCAACAGGGGTAGAATAGGTGCTTTCAATGGGCCTTGCTGAGTATGGATGTTGCGGCTCCTGAGGACTAGTTCGCTCCATAGTGCTGCTGCCAGCAGCAGGGGCAGCCCCCAGAACAACAGGCCGTGCTGCCAGCCTCCCAGCCAGTGTGCTACCGGAGTGGCGGCTCCTGTGCCGATGGCTGTTCCCAGGCTGACACAGGCGGTGTAGGCGCTCATGAGCGTGGGCAGGTTTTTCTTCTCCACCTGCTTGACTACCCCCAGGATGACGGAACCGGCAATGCCCAGCCCCAGCCCGATGATGACTGTACCGCCGAAAAGTCCCGGTATGCCTCCGTAGCTGCGCCAGATGACCCCCGCTACCGCTGCAAGCATGGCGTAGATGATGATGAGCCCCGGTCTCACCCATGCTACCAGCCTCGCGCCGAGCGGGGCTGCAATGCCCAGAGACATGACCGGCAGCAGCCCGAACAACCCGCTGCTGCTGATACCCAGCCCCAAATCTCTCATGAGCGGGACCAGCAGCGGATCTGCCGCAGAGAACGCCATGCGCAGATTCAGGCTCATAAGCAGAAATACGACGATGAAATGCACACTGGTGCTTGCTTTTTGTTCTTGAGTCACTGCAATTCAGATGATACTGCTCGTTTATGCAGAAAAGAATCTATATTTCTATCAATTTTGTAGGGATAATGTGATATAATACGCGCGTAGCGCAATTTAGGCTGGAAAAGTGTTTGGAATTGTGGTATGGTCGCCGCGCTATGTTATCAGATCGTACCAAGGCAGGTATACAACGAGCGCCGCATCGCAGCTTGATGCGCGCCACAGGCATGACGGATGAGGATATCAAGAAGCCGTTCATTGCTATTTGTAATTCTTTCAACGAGGTGATTCCCGGTCACGTGCACCTCAACAAGGTGGCCGAGCTTATCAAGGATGAGGTGCGTAAGGCTGGTGGTACTCCCATTGAGTTCAACCTTATCGGCGTGTGCGATGGCATTGCCATGGCCCACCACGGCATGAAGTTCTCCCTGGCAAGCCGCGAGCTGATTGCCGACAGCGTGGAGACCATGCTTTCCGCCCATGCGTTCGATGCCTGCATCTGCATCCCGAACTGTGATAAGATTGTGCCCGGTATGGTGATGGGCGCGCTGCGTTGCAATATCCCGACCATTTTCTGCAGCGGCGGCCCCATGGCAGTGGGCAAGGGACGCAATGGCGAAGACCTGGACCTGAACAGTGTGTTTGAAGCTGTGGCCGCTTGCACTGCCGGCAAGATTACGGAGGACGAACTGCATTATGTGGAGTGCCACGCCTGCCCGAGCGCTGGTTCCTGCAGCGGTATGTTCACCGCCAATTCCATGAACTGCCTGTGCGAGGTGCTGGGCCTGGCTCTGCCGGGCAACGGTACTCTGCTCGCGCTTTCTGAGGAGCGTAAGGAATTCTGGCGCGCTGCTGCCCGCCGCGCCGTGGAGATGGCTAAGCAGGGTGGCCCGCTGCCCCGCGACCTCATTACCGAGGCTGCTATCGACAACGTGTTCACCTGTGACATGGCCATGGGCGGTTCTTCCAACACCGTGCTGCATACCCTTGCTTTCGCGGCTGAGGCCGGTTTTGAGTACGACCTGAAGCGCATCGACGAGATTTCCAAGCGCACCCCGAATATCTGCAAGGTGGCGCCCAGCTCCCGCTACCACATGCACGATGTGCTGCGTGCCGGTGGCATCATGACCATTCTCGCCGAAATCAACAAGATTCCCGGCGCCCTGAAGACTGATGTGCCCACCGTGAGCGGCAAGACGCTCGGCGAGCAGATAGAGGGCCTTTCCACCCAGGACCCTGCCGTTATCCGTACGCTGGACAATGCCTACTCCAAGGACGGCGGCCTGGCCGTGCTCTTCGGCAACCTGGCAGAGCAGGGCGCTATCGTGAAGAAGGCAGGTGTGCTGCCTGAGATGATGGTGCACCGCGGCCCGGCTGTGATTTTCGAAAGCCAGGAAGACGCCTGCGCCGGTATTCTGGCAGACAAGGTGAAGCCCGGCGACGTGGTGGTCATCCGCAACGAAGGCCCGAAGGGTGGCCCCGGCATGCAGGAAATGCTCGCCCCCACCAGCTACATCATGGGCAAGGGCCTGGGCAACTGCGTGGCTCTCATTACCGATGGCCGTTTCTCCGGCGCCACCCACGGTGCCTGCATCGGTCATGTCTCCCCGGAAGCTGCAGAGGGCGGTCTTAT
>JAZLDD010000025.1:0-13886 GCA_045614585.1 Akkermansia sp.
GAGGCTCTGGAAGTGGCCATGGAAGGCACCACCGTGGAGAAGTACATTGCTGAGCAGTGCGCCGCCATCGGTGAGAACATGAAGCTGCGCAAGTTCGGCCGCTACACGCTGGCCGGCGAGGGCACCGTGACCTCCTACATCCACATGGGTGGCAAGGTGGGCGTGCTCCTGCAGGTGGAGACCGGCAAAGCCGGGACCGCCGCTGCTGGGGCTTCCGCCACCATGTGCAAGGACATCACCCTGCACATCGCTGCCTGCGCTCCCAAGAGCGTGGACTCCACCTCCCTTGACCCCGCTTTCGTGGCCGAGGAACAGGAAATCGCCAAGGCTCAGCTCATCGCTGAAGGCAAGCCCGAGCACCTGCTGGAGAAGATTCTCCCCGGCAAGCTCAAGGCTCTCTACAAGCAGAGCTGCCTCCTGAGCCAGGAGTTCGTGAAGGATCCCTCCGTGACCGTGGAAGGCCTCGTGGCCGCTACCGCCAAGTCCCTGGGCGACTCCATCACCGTGAAGGCTTTCGAGCGCTTCCAGCTCGGCGCCTAAGCCCACTGGCTTCCAAAAATTGCAAAAAAATTCCCGCTTCGAAAGGAGCGGGGATTTTTTTTGCGTCCGGGGGGGGAACCGAGGCACCTCCCCCAGTGAGGGTTCCGGGACTGAAGTCCCGTGCCTCGAGCGAGTGGAGACACGGGCGCTTCAGCAAAAAATAAACGGGATTCAGCCCCCCCTGCGGAGCCGGCTGAGCTCCTCACTGCGCTCGGGCTTACGGGTAGCGGCGCCACTTGCCGTCACCCACGGAGATGACCTCCACCGTCACGGTATCGAGACCGCGCTCGTAGAAGCCCAGTTCCTTGGCCACCTTGGTGCCCACATCGATAAGGCGCCCGCGGATGTAGGGTCCGCGGTCGGCCACGCGGACGATACAGCTCTTGCCCGTGCGGTGGCAAGTGACACGCACCGTGCAGGGCAGCGGCAGCGTGCGGTGGGCGGCGTAGCGCTGGTGGCGGTACAGATTCTGCCCGATGGCGCCGATATCGCCATCCGCCTCATAATGCGAGGCAATGCCGGTGGCTTTATAGTGCAGCGCAGCTTCCACGCTCATAGGCACAAAACGCGTACCTTTCACCGTATAGGGAGCCTTTTTGTAGCCCTTGTATTCAGGCCAGCCTGGGTGCAACACCTGCTGGCACCCCACCAGCATGGCCACAGCTGCTAAACAAGATAAAAAACGTACCATGCTGCCAATCTACCACAAATCCCCTGCCCCTGCCAGTTATTTCTGCACCATAGAGGAACTGCGCAGCATGCCGCACGGCGCCACTGCATTCCCAGTTTGCGGCATACCAGCCATCAGAGCGCGAGCAGCTCGCGGAGAATCCGGGTAAGCTCAGCTGCCGGCATACTCACCATTTCATCCTCAGTAAGCCCGCTCTTCTGCCGCCAGCGTACGATGCGGCTCAACAGCTGCAGGTGCCACTCCGGGCACTCCTCCGGCACCACCACCATGAACACCAGGCGGGTCAGGCTCCCCTGCCAATCCACCCCGGCAGAACTGCGGGCAAGATACACCGCCGGCTGAGAAATACCAAATACGCGGGCGTGGGGAATCGCCAGCGCATAGCCCAGGTATGTGCTGTCCTGAGCCTCGCGCTCCAGCGCCGTATTCACCAGAGTGCGGCTACGCCAGCCGGTCAATCCGGCAAGTTCAGCAGCCATCAGGCGCACCAGCTCCACATGGCTCTCACCCGCGGGCAACTCGCTTTCGCGCACCCACACAAGCGTTTCGCTGCTCAGTTCAGAATCAAACATGGTGCTCTTCATATACCACTCCTCGCAGCACAATGCAAGCCGGCAGTGTGACACGGGCAAACTTATGCGGGGGGGTATTGCAGATCTGGTTTCCAGAAAGGCGCAGCCCGTGCATTCTCAAAGCCCTATGTCACCCGGCTACCTGCATTCCATCCCATGGCATGGGCTAATACCTATCATCGCGTGCCGCAAAATAATCCCCCGTGGGCGGAAGCCCGGCCAGCGCCTGCAATACAGCTATTCTGCCGGCAGCCAGCCCGCTTTGCAGCAACAGCACCTGAGCATCCTCACCCGGCGCCATGCAGCAGAAAGCCGTTTCGTTCAAATGAACCGGCAGCGAGCCCTCCAGCGCATCCTCCCAGGCAGCCTCGATGCGGTGCGGGGCATCGACCGTGCGGGGCAGCGCCACCAGCAGCGCGCTGCGCGGGCCTTTCCCTTCACCCACCACAGAAACCAGACTCTGCACCCCTGCCAGCCAGTCCGTTTCACCAGCAGGACCAGCAGCATACCCCACCGAAGCAAATCTATCGCCGGGTGCAGTTCCGCGCGGGCGGATGGGGTCATACAGGTGGTCATAATACTCCCCGCCGATATAGAAGAACTGCTGCCCGCAGGCCAGCGCGCACGCTACCGTCTGCACCTGGGTGGCGAGCTCCACCACCGGGCTGCTCACATAACAATGCGGCACCACATCTTCATCTGCCAGGTCGAGCCAGTCAGCAAGCTCTGCCAGCAGCCGCTGCTCCTGCGGCAGCGCATTTCCGCTGAAAAAAGCATACGGCAGCAGCACACTGCCAGGCTTTCTCAGGCACAGCTTTTCCAGCCAGGCGAGCACATCCATGGCGCAGCCACTGCCCGTGCCACCGGCAGCCGAAAAGAACACATGCACCTCCAACTGCTCCGCCCCCTGCAGCACAGGCGCCAGCAAGCGCTCCACCGCCGCCCGGCTCTGCAGCAGCAAAGCCCGGCCGTAGCGCCTGCGACCACCGGTTCCCTGCACCCCGCCGAGCGCCTTCTCCACCTCATACACCGGCACCTGCAGCGCCTCTGCCAGCTGCCAGCGCATACCCGCCACGCAGCCTTTCAGCTCCGGGTTCTGCTCCATCTCATTGAGCGAGCGGGCCTCTTCCCTGATATTGAGAAAGGGAATATCATCTGCCCACTGCTGCCACGCAGGTGTGCAGGCCACATCATCCGCCGCATCCAGATACAGACACGCCACCTCTCCCCCGGCCAGTGGCATACCACCAGCTTCCAATGCACGCCGCCAGGCCAGCAACACCTGTCCGCCCACACCACCTAGACCAATGAGAAGTGTCCGTTTTTTCATATCACTGTTGATTGTAGCTAATACCTTATCCGGCAGTATAGCATACACACAGGCAGCGTCAATCATTTATTATTATTACGGTGGATAATTCACGATGCACCAAGAATCTGAAACTAAACGCAGGATTCTGCACACACAGAAAAAATCGCAAACTTTTTCCTTGCAATTCAAAAAATGACATTATAGAATGGCATGCTCACCTATATCCACAGCTATGAAACTTACTGCAACTTTCCTTTCCCTGCTCTTCTGCATGCCGGCAGCTCTGGCCGGAAACACAGAATGGTGGATAGACTTCGGCTTACATAACGATTCTAACTCAACGTACGGTGGAAGAACTAAAACTCCGGGTTGGAACAATGTGGCCGTGGTCGAAAAAGAAAACTGGGAGACATTCATATTCACAGAGCAGGGAGCAGCCCCGCTCAATGCCTCTTTCTTCATTTCCGGGACTTCCACGGCAGATGAATTGCAGACAAGCCAGCAATCTGTCTCCATTTTTGATTCTCTGAACCAAGCCGACCCGCTTACCTTAAGCATCATCAAAAACACAGCAGATGGCACGCTGCAGACCATATCCGGCAATGGTTCCTACATGGCAAAAGAAGACTACTATTCAAAGTTTGGATATACAATTCCGGACAATATACCCACCTCCGCATCTCGCGACCATATTTTCGCAAGCGAAAATACATCATTCACGCTTGTGCTGAGTGGCTTTGCAGCCGGCCAGTACAACATCAGCGCACTTGGCGGCATGGGATATGCCAGCGGCGGCACCACACCCACTGTCACTTACTCACTCAATGGCGTAACCCAGACATTGACAGGCGATGACGGAACTTCTGGACAGTATGCCGGTGTCATGAACTGGGAAAACGTGACGCTTGATGAAACAACAAACCTTAATCTTACCATCCAGGGGCAGCTGGGTACAGATACCTACGCAAAAGCAGCCATTAACGCCATGATTATCACCATGGTTCCCGAGCCGGCTACTGCCACGCTCAGTCTGCTGGCGTTGTGCGGGCTGGCTGCCCGCCGCCGCCGCTCCTGATACTTCCCACAGTATTTTCCGCAGCAAAAGCACCCCGTGAGTTTCATGACTCACGGGGTGTTTCCTTTAGCGCCGCTTATCGTTTTTCAACAAATTAATCTTGTCTCTCAGCACAGCAGCCACCTCAAAATCCAGGCGGGCAGCGGCCTCGCGCATTTCCTTCTCCAGCCGGGCAATAGTGGCGGGAACATCCGGGGCGGCATCGTCTCCCTCACCGGCCATGAGGGTGCCGAAATCATCCTCATCCTCCAGCTCCTCATCGGGGGTATAGAGCCGCAGGGTGCTCTGGTCGCCACGGCTCACACTGTGCGGGATAATGCCGTGGGCCTCGTTGTAGGCATGCTGAATCGCGCGGCGGCGGTCACTCTCCTCCACCAGGCGGCGTATGGAATCCGTCACCACATCGCAGAAGAGCACACACTCGCCATGCACATGGCGAGCCGCGCGGCCGGCGGTCTGCACCAGGCTGGTCTCATTGCGCAGGGAACCCTCCTTATCAGCATCCAGAATGCAGACCAGGGAAACCTCCGGCAAATCAAGCCCCTCACGCAGCAGATTAATACCCACCAGAATATCTACCTTGCCCGCGCGCAGTTTACGCAGAATCTCCACGCGCTCTATGGCATCCACATCCGCATGGATATACTCCACCTCCAGCCCCACCTTGCGGAGGTAATCGGTCAGATCCTCAGCCGTACGCTTGGTGAGAGTGGTGACCAGCACGCGCTCGCGCACCGAAACACGCTGGCGGCAGAGCTCAATCGTCTTGTCAATCTGCCCATCCAGCGGCAGCAGGGTGATTTTAGGCTCCAGCAGGCCGGTGGGGCGGATAAGCTGCTCCACAATGAGCGGCTGCGCCAACCCGGCGGGATTGAAACTTTCCACCGGGGCAGCACTGGAATGCGGCGGCACACGCAGCTCGCTGAGGTGGTGGAAGAACACCCCGCGGAACCCCTCCGGCGCGTGGGTAATGGCCTGGCTGGCCTCGCGGCTGCGGGCGTGGGTATTGCCGCGCTTTGCCTTGAGCACGGGAATGTAGCTCTTGTTGCCCGAAACGCAGTTCACATACTCAAACGGCCCCGGTGTGGCAGAAACGTAGACCAGCTGCGCCTGGCGGTTCATGAACTCATCGAAACGCAGCGGGCGGTTATCCAGCGCCGAAGGAAGGCGGAAACCATGGTCAATGAGCACCTGCTTGCGCGAGCGGTCGCCCTCGTACATACCGCCAATCTGGGGCACCGTAGCGTGCGATTCATCGATGATGGTGAGGTGATCTGCCGGGAAATAATCCTGCAAGGTGGAAGGCGTGCTGCCCGGCGCGCGCCCGGCCAGGTGGCGCGAGTAGTTCTCAATCCCCTTGCAGAAGCCAATCTCATTAATAAGCTCCAGGTCGTAATCCGTGCGCATCTTGAGGCGCTGCGCCTCGATGAGCTTGTTCTGCTTCTCAAACCACTCCACACGCTCCGCCAGCTCCCGGCGGATGCTCTGAATGGCAGGCAGGCGCTTCTCCGGGGCGGAGACATACTGCTTCACCGGGAAGAAAAGATAGCTCTGCAGCCGCTCGCGCACACGCCCGGTACCGGCATCGATGAGAGAAATCGCATCTATCTCATCCCCGAAGAACTCCACGCGTATCGCCTCGCCATCACTCTGCGCCGGATACACCTCCACCACATCCCCGCGCACCCGGAAACGCCCGCGCTGGAAATCGTAATCATTGCGCTCGAAAAGCAGCTCCGCCAGGCAGGCCAGCATGGCATCCCGGTCCATCTCCTGCCCCACATGCAGAGAAAGAGTCAGATTCCGGTAATCCTCCGGCGCACCCAGACCGTATATGCAGGAGACAGAAGCCACCACAATCACATCGCGCCGCAGCAGCAGTGAACGCATGGCATTCAGACACAGGCGGTCAATCTCCTCATTGATAGCGCTGTCCTTCTCGATGTAGGTATCCGTGCTGGCAATATAAGCCTCCGGCTGGTAATAATCGAAATAGGAAACAAAATACTCCACCGCGTTGTGCGGGAAAAAGGCCTTCAGCTCCGAATACAGCTGTGCCGCCAGCGTCTTATTGTGGCTGAGCACCAGCACCGGCCGGTCCTGCGCCGCAATCAGGTTCGCCATCGTGAAAGTCTTGCCCGAACCGGTCACGCCCAGCAGACACTGGTGCCGGTTCCCCGCCTGCAGCGATTTGAGAAGCTTGGCAATCGCCTGCTCCTGGTCGCCGGAAGGCTTGTAATCTGTCACCAGCTGAAATAAGGACATAAATACCCGATGCTCGAAATGGCCATACGTGTCCCAAAGATATGAGACACGAGGATTTACGATTTTTGATTTTTGATTTACGAATTAAGGATTAGCGGCTAAGGCCGGATATTGGATAACTGAACGCTTACTGCCGATGCTCAGCTCCGCGATACCCCTGTGCAGAAATGAAAGCAGAACAGGCTGAGTTTTTAACCTACCCTTAAGCTCAGTTTCCGGCTCACTTACCATAAATTCTGAGTTCCGCCACGCTGCTGCCGGTGCCATCGAGCGCAGCAGTAGAGAAGAAGCGGAAATAGCGGGCCTTCTGAGCGGGGAACGAAATGACCTGCTCCACCGGGTTGGCACGAAGGTTACCGAATTCCCCCTCAGCAGCCAGGGCCCAGTTCCGGCCATCATTGCTGAGCTCCATGCGGTAGCGGCTGGTCATACCCACGGTTCTGCCATCCTGGCGGGGAAGGTAGGCAAAGCCGTTCACCTCGCGCTGCTGCTTCATATCCACGCGGATATGGGAGGGACAGCGGCCTATTTCCCACATTGTCTCAGGCTTGCCATCGAACGCCAGCGGGGCTTTATCTGCCGCAAAACCACCCATGCTCCAGCCGGCAGGGTTCAGCACCCCTTCCTCAGCCGCAGCAGGTGCCACCGGTGCAGGCTGCCCTGCAGACGGCATGCGCAGCAGCGAAAGCTCAGAAATGCAGGGCACGGCCTTGCTCCGGGTGATGGTAAGCCGCACCTTATCCGTGGTAACCGGCTCTGCCAGCCAGCGCATCACCTGGTTGCCTATGGTGTGGCCCTTGCCGCCGCGCACCTGGTTCAGCCACGCATTACCACGGGCCGGGCTGTTCTCATTCTCACCGGGTTGGCCTGGTGCCACAATCGTTTTCCAGGCGCCATCAACCCAGGCCTCTACCTGGAACGCCTCCACGCGCTGCCCCAGGCGGATCTGCTCGCGCAGACGCACCACATCAAATGTGCGGGGTTCCTTCAGCTGAATCACCACGCCGGGGGTCGTATCACCCTCTGCCGGGCACCAATAGCTTTCCATATCGGCATCGGTCAGGTTCGCGGCTTCAAAACCAGCACCGCGCTCCGTGCCGGCAGCAGCAGCGGCACCCTGGGCATAATCCACAGCCAGCAGCTCGCGGCGCATCTTGCCGAAAGCCTCCAGCGCGGCCACATCAACCGCATCCAGGCGGCCATTGCGGTCCGGAGCCAGATTCAGAATCAGGTTCGCGCCGCGCCCCACGCTGTTCATATAAGCCTTCATGAGCAGCTCCGGGCTTTTCACATGCCCGCCCTGTCCCGGGTGCCAGAACCAGCCGCGGTGGTTAATGGGCGTATCGGCCTCCCAGGAGAGCCATTTGCCATTCATCACATTCCAGAGCGGGTAATTCCGGGCATAGCCCTGCTCTGATCCCGCCCAGGTTACATCCCCGCGCTCACAGGCACCCCAGATAATGCAGTCCGGCTGCAGCGCGCGGATATTCTTCACCACCTGCTCGTAGTTATAATACTTATCTGCGCTGCCGATATTGCGTTTCTCCCTGGCTCCGCCATAGTAGCCATCGCCACCCATGGCGCCATCGAACCAGATTTCAAAGATGGGCCCGTAATTCGACAGAAGCTCCTCTATCTGCTTGTAGTACACATCCAGATACCCGGCGCGGCCGTATTCCGCGCAGTTTCTATCCCAGGGGGAAAGATAGGTACCGAAGGGAAAATCATATTTCGCGCAGGCATCTGCAAACTCACGCACCACATCACCCTTGCCTCCCTTCCAGGGTGATTGGGTAATGTTGTGCTCCGTTGTTGCCGTGGGCCAGGTGCAGAAACCATCATGGTGCTTGGCCGTGTAGATCATACCATTCATGCCGGCTGCCTTGAATGTTTTCACGATGGCTTCTGCATCAAAATCTGCAGGATTGAATAAGCCGGGCTTCTCATCCCCATACCCCCACTCGCGGTTGGTCCATGTATTCAACCCGAAATGCACAAATGCGTACCACTCCATGCGCAGCCAGTTCACCTGCTGCTCCGTGGGCACCGGTCCATACGGCGCAGGGGCTTCCGTTGTTCCGCCCAGAGCTGCAAAACCACCACATACCATGGCCACGATGAGTTTTTTCATAAAATGCCGCGTAGTCATACCGCCATACTACCAGAATTATTTGTGATTGCAATATCTCTTTCCCTTGACTTAGCGCATTTCCTCAGGCAAGATGGTGCGCGTCATGTATATCCCCACTCAGGAAGAGCGATACAGCAAAGTGGCCAGGCTCACCCTGTTCCTCTGCATCATGCTCCCTTCGGCCATCGTCATGTGGCTGGCTGAAATCGCAGAGCTCTCCAATTGTCTGTATGCCTTCCTGCTCCCCATCGCCATGCCGCTTGACTGGGCTGGCTTCAACAAGGTGGCCGCCATCTGCATCTCTGCCCTCATTCAGGGTATCCTCTTCTTCTGGCTGGCTAAAACCAAAAAACTCAGCGCCAAGGCCAAAACCACCATCGCCGTCACCTGGGGCATGGGCTTTGCCCTCATCCTCCGCATCCTCATTGCCTTTGCCATCTACCAGGCAGTAAAAGCCTTATGATGGATTGACGATTGACTATTGACCATTGACGATTGGTAAAATTCCCTGCGCCGGTGGCGCAGTCCATTCAATCAACCTGCGGATGGGGGGAGTCGGCCCGATTTTAAGGTCCGGATTCCCCCGCAGCGTGCGCTCCGCTCGTGCAGCAAGCTGCCCGACCCGGTAATCACCAGGTCGGGCAGAGAAGCTTCTCAATGAATCCACCAGGGATTCCGTCTCAGATTACTTGCGGCGGCGGCGGGCAGCCAGACCAGCAAGAGCCAGCAGGCTCAGCGTGGCTGTAGCCGGCTCGGGGATGATTTTATATGCGGTAACACTGTGCACATTTTCCTCAATCCAGTTGTTGTATGAATAATCGCCTGCAACCCATCCACCACCAATCATAATATCTGAAATCGTGCCTGTTGCAGAATTCGTCAGAGTTCCGCTCTGAATAACAGAATCGTTGATTTTCAGAGTGATAGCGCCGCTGTAAAATTCGAGCTGGGCAGTATACTGTACACCTGTTGATAAGATTAAATCTGTGCTTACAGTAGATTCTTCAACAACAGAACCGGCAAAATTAACCTTGCTAGTTGTAGTATCAGGACCAAAGTGAATCAATTGGTTGCGATTACCTGTCGAGAGCGTAATCAGAGAAAACGGGCCGTCTACTTTGCCAGCGCTGACTCTATAATTTTCAGGCAGCGTAAAGACGAGCTCAATACCAAAATCATCACCGAACGTTAAACCGGTACCCGTGTTTTTCCATTCGACATGCATACGCTTACTCCCTGTTGTACCAACATAGTTCTCCCCCAGAGTGCACCCTTCCATATCCCATATTTTGGATGGGCTGTACTGAGTGCTGGTCACTTGGTAGTTTCCCGTATATTTTGTTCCGAAATCAATGGACCAAAGATTGTCGCCTCGTTCTATAGCAGCACTTGCCACTCCGGCCAGAGCCATCAGGGTAATAAGTGTCTTTTTCATATGTTTTATGTTTTCTATATGGTTATATTCAGCAGCCGCAGGGATGTTCCCTCGCGCGATGGGGCTTCCACCTACACGCTGCTGGCGGCAGTATATCGCATTTCCTATGCGATGTCAAAATTTTATGAAATTTTTTTAAAAAAATCTTTAGGTATAAAGGGTGAACGACTTTCTACAGCTCAAGACCCATATGAAAAACGACCACGTTTTTTTCGATTCTGCACATCAATTTCCTTTGCGTTATTGCATCTACTCGATTAACCATTAGCGAAATACGCATAGAGCTTCTGCTCTGTTCAGTGTATATCGCATAGGAAATGCGATATACTGCCGCCAGCAGCGTGTGCAGGTATCTCATCATCTCGACGCGCGTGAGAGTGGGTACCCCTGTACCGACTGTGTTCAACACTATAACCATAAACACATACATATCAATATGAAAAAGACACTTATAGCGCTCATTGCTCTGTCTTCGATTGTTCATGCTGCCTCTGTTGGCTATGAAAGCATGACGACTCAGCAGCAAGCGGGAGTTGTTCTGGCATGGGACTTCAGCGATGGCAAGAATGACCTCTCTGTAGGTAGTATCGGTGATAACTTCGCCATGAACGATGCTAAAACCGCTGCGGTTATCTCGACATCGAATCCTCATCCCTGGACTACTTCTCTCGGTAGTTCTGTAGCAGACGGCAATTTCACATTGAGCTTCGATGTCTACAGCTTTACTGCCAACAATTGGCAGAGCATGGTTGCATTGTATTCGGGCTCTGCTGGTAACGCTGCTGGCGACAATCGTTCCATACAGATTGGTGTAACCAGTAGCGGTGAACTTTCCATCTTCAATGAAGTAGCCGGAGGAACTGGCTTTGCAGGTATTGACACAGATGGCAATCTGGGTACCGGTCTGATCAGCTCTTATACAGGCTCAGCAACAGTGACACTTGTATCTGACATGACCAACACCAAGACTCTTACCCTCTATGTCGATGGCGTTCAAAAGGGCCAGCATACCGGTTGGAGTGCAGCAGAAGGCGAAAGCGCAGCCTTGAAGGGACTTCAGTTTGGTGCTCTTTTCGGTAGTGATGCTCGTAAATTCCCGGAAGCTGAGATTGGCAATATCACACTTTGGAATAAGGCTCTCAATTCTACCGAGGTGAACGCTCTCATCATCCCCGAGCCGGCTACAGCCACGCTGAGCCTGCTGGCTCTGGCTGGTCTGGCTGCCCGCCGCCGCCGCAAGTAACATGAGATGGAATCCCTGGTGGATTCATTGAGAAGCTTCTCTGCCCGACCTGGTGATACCGGGTCGGGCAGCTTGCTTAAACAGGAAGAAGCACCGGATTACGCGAAGCGCGTGATTTCCCGCCGGCGCGGCAGAAACAACACCGCCCCGGCGGGAAGAGCGTGGGGCGGGACAGAAAGCGGAAACACTCAGGCAGCAGACTTCTTTTTCTTCTTTTTCTTTTTACCCTTGCTGCCTTTTTTGGACTTCTCAGGTTTCCTGGCCCTGGAATCATCCTTCGCATCATCTGCGTCTCCTGCCGGCTCCGCGCTGGTCTCCTTGCCGGTCACAATGGTTTCAATCGGGATGCGGATAAAGCCAATACCGCGAGCACCATTCTTGCCATTGGTGTGGCACGTTTCGTAGATGATACCCACGTGGTCGGGGTCGGTCATGGCAATGCAGGAATACCCCATACAGCGGCGCTTATCATACATGATACCATCATTCCAGGTCTTGCCATCGTCTCGGGAAGCGCGCACAATCATCAGCGCACGCGGATACACCTGGGGGTTGGAGAACAGCATGATGCGGCCGTACTTCCTGGTCTGCAGGGTGACCAGAGAAGCCTGGCAGGGCTGGGGAGAGGGTTCCTTCAGACCACCGAGGTTCGTCTCGTGCGGTTCCCAGGTCTTGCCGAGGTCCTTTGTCACGTAAATCACGCGGCTGCCGCCACCGGCCTCGTTGCGGCAGTTGAGCATGAGCGAGCCATCCTCAAGCTCCACCACCTGGCATTCGGAGGTGGCGTGCGGCAGGCCCGTGCCCATTTTCCAGGATTTACCATTATCCTTTGAATAGCAGATCGTGCTGCGGCAGCGGGGATTGGCTCCATTCTGCCAGATCTGAGCCGGGAACACAATCACCCCTTTTCTGGTGCAGATACCATTGCCGGGGCCGGCCAGAATGCAGGTCCATTCCTCCTGCTTCACCTGCTCGGTCACATTCACATATTCCTTGCACCAGGTCTTGCCATCGTTATCGGAATACACCATTCCCCACTGGCCGGTCTGGTTCTTATCGAAACCGGTTTTGGAAACACTCAGCGAAGCACCGCCACCGAAGTGACAGACCAGGGCCTGAATCCAGATGCGGCCTTTCTTATCCTGCAGAATGCAGGGGTCGCCGCAGCCATTGGCACCGCCGGGGCCGGCATCCATCGTCACCGTGGGTGTGGTCCAGGTCTGGCCGCCATCCGTCGAGCGCACCGTCGCCACATCAATATCGGCGCAGAGGTCGCCTTCGTGGCCATAGCGGGCATCAAAAGAGCCGATGAGAGTGCCCTTCTTCGTCTGGATAATGCCGGGAATACGGAAAGCCGTGCAAGCGCGGGGCTCAGCGCCATCCGGCTGATTATCCACCGTCTCGCCGGGCATGGCCAGCATGGTACCGATACGCTGGGTAACGGGAGCCTCCGGACCGGGTGAGTATTTCTTACCGTCCACCTCGGCCTTGAAATTGCTGAACGAGACCGTACCACCCACCGGCGCCTTGGGGGCAGGCTCAACATCCAGCCAGAGGTAGTTATCGCCACCCTCGAGCTCCTTGTTGGAGACAATGTTCACCTTGCCGTCCTTGCCGACCTTGGCAGAGCCGAACTCTGTACTTCCGCTGAAGTTCATACCGCTGGCATCGCCACTGCGGAGCACGATACGGCTGATATGGGCCGGATTCGTGACAGTAAAGGAAAGCTTGTTGAATTTCTTTGCCTTGTCTGCACCGGTGGTCTGCACCGAAATGGCCGCCACGGGATTATGCAGGGCACGCTTCATGATGGGATACGGGCCGGGGTTCACAACCTCCACTCCCTGCACCTTCATCTCACCCACCAGCAATACGAGGTCATCCACCAGCAGACCAGCACCATCTGCCGTATTGGTCACCCACTGCATGCCTGTGGCACCGGCGGGCAGTTTGCCCTCCACCCTGGTATCGATGCTCCCCATGCCTACCTTATCAAGACCGAGCACCTCCTCAGTCCCCGCAGCGGTGATGGCATTCACCTTCACCTGGAACGGCGCGCGGCCGGACCAGCGCTCTGCCCAGAAAGAAAAGCGGGTATCCTTCTCCAGCTTCTCCGTAAAAGTGATGGAAACGGTACGGCCTTCACCGCCCATAATGCGGAGGCTCTTCTCACCGGAACGGCTTTTCCCGTGAATTTCGGCATGCCCGGCCTCGGCACTCAATTGGCCGTACTCCACCGCAGCCGATGTAAGCGGACCCTTATCGAGCTTCTCAAAACTTTCTGTGCCACTTGCCAACCCACAGAGCAGAAGAGCAGATACAAATTGCTTGAACATGCGTACATGCTAACACAAGATGCAGCTGAACACAAGTTACAAATCTCCGGCTTACCCGGCATTCATACGTGTCCCAAAGATTTTGTAAGCAATAGAAACATCAATGACATTTTCGAAGAAGCCCCCCTCTGCGCAACAAATTGGAATCTATACAAATTTTGTGGTAGGTTGAACCTGCACGCGGTAAAATAGCCGCGAGTACGGAGCAGGAATGAGTGGGTAGCTACCACTCATTCCTGGGTTGAGGACGCCCGGAAATTGGATAGAAAGGAAACCTTTCGAGTCA
>JAZLDD010000026.1:0-77181 GCA_045614585.1 Akkermansia sp.
TTTGTGGGCGCAAGGCCACAAATTCCGACCACACAGCGAGTGGATTTCGACCTGCGCAGCGGGATTTCGGCCGGGCAAAGCCCGGATTTCATTTACCGCAACAAGCGATATCAGCTAATCACCCATCATCGGGAAACGCAAAGCCTGCCACTGAGGTTACGGGATTGAAGTCCAGGGCTCCGATGGCACTCTCAAGAAGCCCCCACAAGCCCGCGAGACCCGTCTCCGCTGCTGTCGCAGCTACGCCGAGGCAGGGTAGATAGCTGCCAGGGTAAATGAAGCCCGCAGAACGAAAGTTCTGCGGGCTTCATCGTTTGTGGGCGCAAGCCCGCAAATTTCGACCACCCAGCGAGTGGATTTCGACCCGCGCAGCGGGATTTCGACCGGGCAAAGCCCGGATTTCATTTACCCCGGTAAGCGATATCGGCAAATCACCCATCATAGGGAAACGCAAAGCCTGCCACTGAGGTTACGGGATTTGAAGTCCTGGGATTCGATGCCGAGACGTGTGCGGCAACTGTGGCGATGCTTTTCTTGGGATGTCGGCAACGCTAAAACAAACGCTGCAAGTGGCTTTTATGCTTGATACACGGCTGAATTTATGGCATGATGCTCTAACGATGTACGAGCATGTTGTTATAACAGGGGCTTCTTCCGGTTTTGGTATGGCGTTTGCGCGACGCATGGTGGGTGAGTGTGCTCACATGGTGCTGATTGCCCGCAGGAAGGAGATTCTTACTGAGCTCGCAGATGAGTTGCGGGCAGCAAATGCCGGATTGAATGTGACTGTGCTCGCTTGTGACCTGGCATCTCAGCCGGCTCGAAGTCGGCTGGTGGATGCGATAGAATCTCTTTCTGCTGGTAAGTTGCTGCTGATCAATAATGCCGGACTGGGCGATTACGGTGAGTATGCGACCAGCTCACCAGAGAGAAACAACCAGATGCTGCAGGTAAATGTGCTGGCTGTGGCAGAGCTTACACGCGCCGTAATGCCGCGGTTGGTTGCTGATGGCGGGGGAATTATCAATATAGCTTCCCTGGCAGCAGATTTATTTATACCGGATTTTGCTATATATGCAGCATCAAAGGCATTTGTTGCTTCGTTTAGTGAGGCGGTGCGCCTGGAGCTTCGAAAAGCCGGTGTGCCTGTGGTGGCGGTGTGTCCCGGCCCGGTTCATACCGGATTTGGCCAGGTGGCGCGGCGTGATGGCTATACCAATGGGTATTCATCGTTTAAGAAGTGGGTATATACACCAGTTCCCACGGTGGTGAATGGTGCTTTGAAGGCTTTGGCCGAGAATAATCCCCGGTATTATCCCTCCCGGCGAGTCCGTCTGATTGGCTGGCTGCTCCGAAATACACCGCTTGCATTGCTGCGTATGGTGATGGGCTGCCGTCCCCGCAAGGTGGAGAGGATGCAGGGAAAATGAGAATGTGAGGATGTAATATGAAACATTTGTTTCACCGCAAGCATAAGATAAAGTTATTTACCTGGTTTCGGGGCGGGGTACTGGCCTCGCTCCTGATTGCGGCCGGCGCATTGTATACGCCGTACCCGGTGGAGTTGGTCAAAGCATTGACTTCTGACCCATCTCCGGCAAAACCCAGGAAGAAAAAGAAGCACAAGGTGACGAAACCTGCGACGCCGGTTCCGGTTAATACTCCGGCGGCACCCGTATCGCCATCGCAGCCGGAGGATGATGTGGAGATTGAGCCGTGGAGCCCCCAGGAATCATTCACTATGCCTGCAATAACTCTGCCGCCGTTCCCTCCGGCACTGCCGGAGCGGGTGGAACCTGGTCGATATGACCATATCAGCAAGATGTCTCCCGGATTGAACGTACTTAGTTCTGTGCAGTTTGAGGAGGGGGCAACTGCTTCCCATGAACGCAATGTTCTCGCCGCGTATCAGGTGAGAGTTGCATTGAATCTGCGCTTACCAAAGGCTGCTGATGGTGAGAGCCTGAAGCTGGCTAATCCTAAGTTGCCAACTCTCTTTTCCCGTTACGCAGATTTGATGGGAAAGGCAAAGGTCTCGCAATGGTACCAGGCTCTTTACCTTCATAAGCAGAACCGGGTGCGGAAAGAGGCTGCAACCCTGGCGCGGTTGCTGGACCGCCATAATTATTACGACACGGATACAATTCTTGAGATTGAGGCACCAGAGAGTGGTCGCAGGGTGCTGTGGATGCAGGCAGATATGGATGTTGTATCCGATGGTTCGGATGGCGACCGCCTGCCGGATATGCCTGAAAAGGTGAAAAACAGCGATCACTACCAGCCCATGACATCTTATCGCTGGCGCAAACTGGGCACAAAGCCCAACCCATTGCTGCCGCACTGGGAAGAGCGCGTGAAGAAGCTGAGCAAAGATAAGGATGCTGCTGCGGGTGATTTGCAACATGCCCGGAATGTGGTGCATGACCTGAAGAAGTACAGTTTCCTGCTGGCAGAATATGATTCGTTCATTGTGGTTCCTCTGACCTTCAAAAGTGGCGCAAATGATGCTTATCGTCCGCAGCTGGGGGACTACGCGGCTGTAGTGGTGGATGACCGGATTTTTCCGGCCATAGTGGGAGATTTCGGCCCCCGTTTCAAGGCGGGAGAGGCGTCGCTTCGCCTGGCCAGACTCATTAATGAGAAAGCGACACCGTTTGCCCGCCCTGTGTCGGATCTGGGGGTGAGTTACATCATTTTCCCTCACTCAAAAGAGCCGGAGAGCGGGCCTATCAACTACGAACGTTTGAACACCCGGGTGCAGGAATTGCTCCAGGAAATGGGGGGGCTGACTCCAGCTGCCAGATTCCAGCCAGTGGAGGATTTGCTGGCTCCTGCACCTACAGCACCGACTCAGCCATGATTTCATTTATTCGAGGAACTGTAGCAGAGGCATTGCCCCAATGCCTGGTGGTTGATGTGCATGGGGTCGGGTATGAGGTTCTGGTGCCGCTTTCTACCTTTGACCAGTTGAATCCTTCTATTGGGCAGAGCATCATGCTGAAAATACATATGCACGTGAGAGAGAATGCCCAGGTGCTGTATGGCTTTGCAACTGATGCTGAACGGGATATTTTCCGCCTGCTGATAGACCGAGTGAGCGGAATCGGCCCTGCAACGGCAATTGCGATTCTGAGCAGTTTGAATGTTAATACGTTCAAACAAGCAGTAGTGCAGGGCGATGTTCAGTCCATAGCCCGCGCCAAGGGAGTGGGAAAACGCACAGCGGAACGTATTATTCTGGAACTAAAGGATAAGATTGGCGTGGCCTCAACCTGGGAGGCTCAGCAGCAGGGAACCACCACGCAGGCGGCGTCTGATGCGGAGTTGGCCATGGTTGCCCTGGGGTTCAAGCAGGCGGAGGCCCGCAAGGCAATCGTGAAGCTGCTTAAGGATAATCCGCAGGCTGGTACGGATGAGCTCATCCGCGGTGCGTTGCGTCAGTTAAGTTGATTATGGATTTTGCGCTGCTCAAGGCGGTTTCCCGTTCATTTTATCTGAGCATGGTGTGGCTGCCGCCGACCATGAGACGCGGGATTGCTCTGGGCTACATGCTCGCGCGGGCCACAGACAGCGTGGCCGATACTTCTACTGCCATCCCTGAGAAGAGGGTAACAGTTCTGCGCGACATGGGGAGGGCCATAGCTGGTGATTTGCCGACGTATGAGCTGGCGGATTTGCTGCGTACTCTGAGCGGAGAAATGGCAGCAGCTCAGACGAAATCTGCAGAGTCGATACTGTTGAGCCGGTTTGGTGAATGCCTGGAGCTGCTTGCCGTTGTTTCTGAGCAGGAACGAATGCTGATCCGTCGTGTGCTGGCCACCATTCTTGACGGTCAGCTGTGGGACCTGACTTATTTTGCAGAGCGAAGCACAGTAGATTCCGATGAAAATACCCGCCGGTATACGTATCTGGTGGCTGGTTGCGTGGGTGAGTTCTGGACTGACCTGGGGCTTGCCACCATGGGTGATAGATTCTGCGATTCATCCCGCCGTGATATCATGGCAAAAGCCGGAATACGCTACGGACAGGGACTTCAACTGGTGAATATTCTGCGCGATATGGAGGAAGATGCGGAACGCGGGCGGGCATACTTGTGCAGCGAAGCTCACTTGTGGCAGGCGCGGGCAGTGCGTTATCTGAATGATGGCCTGGATTATGCCCGCCGCCTGGGTATGTACAAGTTGCGTTTTACGGCCATGCTGCCCGCATTGCTCGGACTCAAAACCCTGCGGCTGATTGCTCAGCGCGCAGGGGCGGAAAGGGTGAAGATTACCCGCCGGGCGGTTTATGCCTCGCTCCTGGAAGCTGCCTGGCTCAGCGTGTGGCGGCGAGCTTAATGTTGTTACGCTGCCTTTTTCTGGTGAACCTTAATGGCGAATATGCCGTATCCGACAAAGGCTAACTCCACAATACGGTAGGTGAACATGAGATGAATGACGGTATGTTGACTTGTCCCCATGAACCACAATACCGGGAATATTGCTAATATTAAATAGCATATATTTTTTATGAATTGTTTCCGGTATCGGATGTAGAGATAGCTCAGGTGAAGGCCGAGTGTAAAGATAAGTGCGGAAACAACGCTTGTCCACCAGTGTATGCCTAAATCGGGCAGAGGGTAGAAAATGAACCTGCAGAAACGGCACACATCAAAGGTATATTCACCGATGGACCGTTGCTTCAGGCTTCCTTTAACGATGTCAAAAATGGGCGCGTCAGAAGAAAATGGCGCACAAAGAACCCATTTCGCCGCCCACATGCCAACGTATCCGAAGCACCAGGCAATGCTGCATGTTGCGATGATGAATAACTGCTGGCGTACTTCGGTGTTTCCTCGTTTTAAAAATGTTATAATAAGAGGAAAACCTAAAGTGAGTACTGGTGCCGTCAGAAAGTCCATGAAGCTTGTGCATGCCCCAATGATAACAAAGAAAACAGGAAGATTATATGTGGATTTGAATAAAACTTTACTTTCCATTATGATGATGCTGCTAATCATCATGATGAAATATACTATGTTTTGATCCAGTGAAAAGGGTAATCCTGATAACCACTTGGCGTGAAGCAGCATAATGATGAACAGGATCCCGAACTTCATTCCGAAATCTCTGTATATCAGTGTAAATAACACACCGGCCAGTATGGAGAATAACGCAAAACTGTACCACCGGATGCTTGGAAGATCGAAGAAATACAGTAAGGGCCGTAACGCTACAAGATAGCCATGCCAATATCTGTTATAATGGCATTCTTTCATCCCCTCATTGCCCTTGGTGAGCATAGCTTTGAAATCTGCCACCGGGGATTCCATAAATTCGGTCTGGGCATACATTGTGCTTTCAAGAGCAGAAGCAAGAGGCCTGGTTTCGTCCATCGTGCAGGCTAATATAGCCATTGCTGCTTCCGTGTAATGGACTTTTTCCAGATAGTTGGCAAAACGGCTTGATGCTGTTGTCTCGTCATACTCAGCAGAGGCAAGTAATTGTTCTTTAATTGCCTTTTGGGGTATGCATGCGACAGCAACCATCAGCCCAAGACCTACTGCTATGCAGCACAGAAGAGCGAGAATCCAGCGTGCACACTGCTTAAATATTTGTCGTTTTTCAGGCATTGAGGTGGGGGGCTGGTCTCAGCGTGTGGCGGCGAGCTTCCTGAGCTTTTTAGCCAAGGTGATTTTTGCGGCAGAAGAAACGCGGTCTACATAAAGGAAGCCATCCAGATGGTCGCACTCGTGCTGCAGACAGCGAGCCAGAAGTCCACCGCAGTCAATATCGAGCAGGGTGCCATCCAGCAGGGTGAGTTTAGCTTTCACTCGCTCGGGGCGAGACACATTGGCGCGGAGCCCCCGGACGCTCAGGCAGCCTTCTGTGAAAAGGTATTGTTTTCCGTATGGCTCAAGCTCCGGATTGATGAACACCAGCGGCATGATGCTGCGCATAGGCTTTTCTTCGCCATTCACCATAATCATCTCCGGCTCGTTTCCTTCTTCTTCATCTTCAGGAATATCGATGACGACCAGCCGGATGTTCAACCCAACCTGCGGAGCTGCAAGACCTATGCCTTCCGTGGCATACATGGTCTCAAGCATGTTGTCTGTAAGTGTTTTGAGCTCGTCGTCCACTTTCTCTACAGGAGAGCAGACGGCACGCAGAACCGGGTCTCCGTATTGTCTAACGTTTAACAGCATGGTGATATGATTTTTGCGGGGGATAGGCCGCAGCTGGTCTATATTGCGGGCGAAATGCCTGAAAGTCAAGCACAAACTGTCTGTAATATTTCTTGCGGGCTGCGGCTTGCAGCGTTATATTTATCTTGAGAATGGAAACTTCTGTTACAAGAAAAGAATGCTGGTCGGTATACCTTATCGGAGTGCTGGTGGTATTTGTTATAACCCGGTTTGGTTTTGTCGCGTGCAGTGAGAGTATGCACCTGCGCTCCGATTATGATTTGAACATATACTATCTGATTGGAAATGGATGGATGCGCGGGCTTCTGCCTTATGTGGAGTTGTCTGATTTAAAGGGACCGCTGGTTTTTCTGCTGCATGGGGTGTGCAGTCTGCTGACACCGGGCAGTTTTCTGGGAATATGTATTGTCAATGCGTTGATTACGGGAGCAGGTTTGCTATTTGCCTATAAGACGGCAAGATTATTTCTTCCGGTGGCTGGCTCGGTAGGTGTATTGGGCGTATATTTGTATTTCCTGCTGTACTTTGCAGCAAATCCGGCAGAGCAGGTGTGGGCATTGCAGCATGTTACGCTGTATATGGTGATGCGCTGGGCTACCGGTCGTACTCAGTCATTCTCCTCTGGCGAACAGTTTTTCCTCGGCGCTTCAGTGGCTGCAGTACTCCTGCTTAAATTTAATCTGGTGGCTTTCTGGGCTCCGGTTTGTATATTGGCGCTTGTTTTGTGTGGCTGGCGTACTTTGTTATGGCAGGTGGGTGGTTTCCTTGTGGTCATGCTTCCATTTGTCGGTTATTTCTGGTGTCACAATGCCTTACAGGCGCTGTGGAATGAATATGTGGGTGTTGCACTGGCCTATGGGCGCCATGGGTGGATGGAGAGCGCTCTTTGCACAAAGAATTTTGCATTATTCAGGGGGATGATGCCATATCACTTATACAGCCGCGTCCCGGATTGGATACTGGCTATTCCCGGTTGCGTGCCGTGCCTGCTCTGGCCATTTATGTGGTGGAAAAATCAGGGAGGAATTCGCCAGGAATCTCTGGTGGTTCTGCTTGCTTCATTTTTACTTCTGGCATATGCCAGTTATTCCGGGAAATACGATTTCCTGCATTATGCTTTTGTGTTTTATCCTTTCTGTCTGCTTTCTCTGGTATATGTGGGGATGGTTTTGCAGCGCCGGCAGAGGTTATTTATGTTTGCCGGATGTGGAGTTGCGATGGCGATACTGCTCGTCGCTATGGGGTTACCGCTGTATGTGAGCTATGGCCGGTCATATAATGGTAATGCTCAGATGCGAGAAATGGCAATGAAATTAACAGAATGGTGCCAATCTGTGCCGGGAGATGAGGTGTTTGTGCTTGATGCGGAGAAGGGCTTACATTTATATCGGCTCAGTGGTCGCTTGCCTTCCATTTGTCATTTTGTGCCACCGATCGTGAATGGAGGCAGCGCGATGCACCGGGAAGAACAGGTGGAATACATACGAGCTCATAAGCCTATGTATCTTATAGGCTCCGAGTGGTCTAAGAAGAATGAGGCTGATGTGATAGCCCGGAGTGGGGTTTCGTATAGGGTAACAACTCACCAGCAATTGGGATATCCACCATATCCTCCTCATGCCAGACAGCCTGAAATTATCCTGTATACAAGGCTTGATAAATAAGAAATCCCCCGTCTGAGCTTGAGCAGACGGGGGATTCTTTGTGAGGGAAGGTTGCGGTTATGCTACAGGGGTATCGCCTTTTTTCGCAGGTTTCTTTGATTTTTTGTTACCGATTTTGCGAGAGTGGGGCTTGGTAGCCGGTTCAGGAGCCAGCTCTCCCTTGGGGAACCAGACGGAGTTGTCGCTGGTCACCACGATGTAGCCTTGCTCCAGGAGCCAGATCATGTCTGCCACATAGGGAGCGTGTGCATCTGTAGCGGCTTGCTTGCTGGCTTCGTCTTCTCCAGCTGCTACTCCACTGAGCTCAGCAAACATGATGTCTGCTTTTTTGCCGGAGTTCGCCTTTGCCCACTCCATGATTGCCATCATGCGGTCTGCAAGAACAGTGTCCTGCGGAAGTGCTCGCACGCGGCTGGGACCGGTGAAATGGTTGCCATGCCACTTGTATATGGGAAGATGGTGGCGGGCCATGCCGTGGCAGAGATTCGGAATAAGCATCTGCGGGAAACGGCGGGTCTTGTCGGAAAGAATGGCTATGTGGGCAGCGATTCCGGGAGAAAGTACCGCACGAGGGGTGGAACCATTAATGAATACCTTGTCTGCCGTCTCGTACACGCTGCTGAAGTGGTTTGCAAGGAAATCAGCCTCCACGGAACGCGTGTCTTCAAGTATGGTGTCGGCAGCGTCATCACGAGTAGGACGCCAGACCGTCTTATGGCTGGCAGCTTGTATCCATGCTGCTACCGTTTCCTCATTCTTATCTGCAGAGATACGGTTTTTGAATGCCTCCAGCGGCATAGTGGAATATTTGCTGCGATAAAGATTCATGAGCGCGGCCTGGTATCCGTGCCACGTGACCGGTCCTATGATTTCGCCGCCCAGGGAACATACCGCTACAGCATTGAAGGTACCCTTGGGAGCTTCGATTTCCACTTCTTCGCGGGTGTAGAAGTCTGCGAACCACGGGGCTTTCCAGAGATAAGCCACAGCTTCTGCCTCAGTGAGCCAGCAAGCGTTATCTCCCTTGGTGGAATGAATCAGCATGGGCCCGTTTTCCAGTTTCATGAAGACGAGGTCATAGCGAGCCTTATCACCCATGACAACGCGGGCCAGATCAATCAGGGGCAGGGCGCGTTTCTGCTTCTGAATATTAGCAGCAAAAGCTTCCAATATACTGTTTGCAGGGCGCAGTTCTACACGGAAACCTTCTGCCGGTGCCGGAAGCTCGCGTTGCGGCTTGGCTTCGCGACGAGAATCTCGTTTCTGAGTGCGCTCTCCTTTGCCGCGGGAGCTGCGGGGAGCCTCTCCGTCCCGCCGGTCGCGGCTGAATGCTCGGCTCTCTCCGCCATCCTTGCGGCGGGCAGGGCGGGAGTCACGCGAGGGACGTTCAGTGTATACAGGGCTGCTGGCCGCTCCGGGACGTGCCCAGGATGGCCCGAACTGGAAATCTGCCAGGTCTGACAGATTGAGGGAATTGGCATTCCCCTGGTTCTTTTCTTCGCTCATGGGTTATAAATGGTAACTGCAAGTAAGACTACCGCTAAATGCGCTCCATTGCAATCATTTTTTGCATGAACGGATTGAAAAATCGCGGATTTTTATGCTAATTCTTCGGTGAACTCAACCCCCAGCAGGCAGATGTCATCGTCCTGCTGTACACTACCGGTAAACTGGTGTACTCCAGCTAGTGAAATGTCGAGCATTTCACGTATGCTCTGCGGGTTGCGCTGGCTCAGGAAGTCCATAATCCGCGGCGCCCCCATTTCGTCTCCGGTTGAGTCTTGAGCCTCGGTCAGCCCATCGGTGAAAAGCATGAGTTTCATGCCGCTTTCCAGGCGGATTTCACTTTCCCGGAACTGAGCGTTTTCCAGAAGCCCCAGTGCGGGTGTGCGGGGAATGGGGGGCTGAAATGCCTTGCGCTCTGAGGATAAGACAATAGGTGCCGGATGGCCGGCTCCTGCCAGAGTGAGACGCCGGCGATCCAGATCGAGGTATACGTAGCAGGCAGTTGCAAACATGGTGATGTTTGCCTGGCTGAAAATGCGGTACATCTGGCGGTTCAGAGAGGAAAGAAACAGCGCCGGCGTATCTGCCAGATTGGCAAGCTGGGCCATGAGACCACGCATCATGGATGCAATGAGTGCGGCGCGCACTCCGTGTCCCATGACATCGCAGATGAGCATGCCTACGCCGCTCTGACCTACAGGAAATACTTCGAAACAATCACCTGCCACACCGGCAGAGGGAAGGTATACGTGGTGGAAGTTGGCTTTGCGTATGCTGCCGCTGCGGTGCTCCCACTCGCGGTCCGGGATAAAGATATTCTGCAAGGCTTGCTGTACCTCGCGGGCCAGGTGTATTTCTTTCTCCAGCAGTTTGTTTTTTTCGTCCAGCTGCTTTGCCAGTCGCTGGTATTTCTGCTGCGTTTCGATAAGTTTCGTTACATCGCTGGAGATACCGACAATTCCTTTTACTGAGCCATCTGCCGCATACCAGGGGAATTTCGAGACTCTTCCCCAGGTGGATTTTCCGCCTTTCCATTTTTCGTGGTGTATCCGATTTGTAATCGGACGCCCCGTGTTCATGACTTCCTCTTCCTCGGCCTTTGCGATTTCACACATTTCCGGGGCGAAGAAATTGGAATCCCGGCAGCCGATCAGGTCAGCCGGAGTGCGCACTTTCATTTTTTTTGCCGTGGCTTCATTGGCAATGACAAAGCGGGATTCTCTGTTTTTGAAGAAGATGTTATCTGGCAGATAATTAATCAGGGTGCGGAAGAGGTCTCGGTCTTCCATTGCGTGCAAATCTGCCATTTTCCGGCGCGTGATATCTACCCACACCCCGACTAAGCGGCTTGGCTTCCGGTGTTCATCGTATTCAAGAAGACCGTTGATTCTTACCCATCGCCACCCACGGCTCCGCTGGTTGAGCAGCCTGACTTCCACCCGCAGGGGGTATGATGTGGGGCGGTCGATGTAGCGCTTTACTGTGGTGGAGAAGAACGCAATATCTTCGGGATGAATGGTTTTTTCAGGCTCAGTGAATACATTGGGCGCCCAATCTTTCATGCCCATACCCATCATTTTTACACATTGCTCCGTGTAAAATATATCGTCATTCTCGAAGAGCCAGCAGTATACCCCCTCTTCTGCTGCGCGCAGAGCTTTACGCACCATGTCCCACTTGAAAACTCCGGGCACACTGCGCTTTTCATTATCCTGCTCTGAACTGTTGCTCATTTGTATTATAAATTACCCTGAATCCTGCCAATTTTCAAGCAGAATCGTCCATTCTTTGTGAGAAAATTCGATTCTGCAGGGAGTGCCACAGGAAACCCGCAATCTGCGCTGCAAAAACGATGGACAGGCGACCGATGCTGCACGGTATCCGGAGCGTTTGCGAGCAACGCCGCGTGGTGCAATCCGGCTTCTCCCGGCAAGCCGGGTGGGTGGGCTGAAACCGGTGTTTCATGGCGTGTCTGTGTCGGGGTACGGCTCGAGTGCTGTTTCGGTGTGTAGCCAGCCGGGGTGCAGGTGCTGCCAGAAAGCATAGTGTTCATGGGGGTGTTCGCGTTCCATGCGCTCCGGAGACATGCGGAAAGGATATATCTGCACTGGAACACTCGCGGCACCGGCCTTGAATGCCTCGTTCACCATCGTGTAGATTTCTTCAATCCCGGCATCTGTCATGGCAAAACAACCCACGGATTTATCCCCGCCGTGCACCATGATGAAACTGCCGGTTCGCCCCTGTGCTCGATCGTAGCGGTTCGGGTAACCGATATTGAAAGCCAGGTGGAACTTACTGCACGGATTCATACTGTGTGGGTACACGCGGTAAAAGCCTTCCGGCGCCTGCTTGTCTCCCTCTGCCGTTTTCGGTCCTAAATTGCCGCTCATGGCAGCTATGCAGTAGGTTTTGAGCTGAGTCCATCCGCCGGTTCTCTCTTTCAGCCAGAGTTCCAGTTGCTTCGTTTCCTTGATGATGCGGATGAATACAGCTTTGCCGAAATGCCTGGATAGCTCTTTCTGCACGTTTTCTTTCGCCTGTGTTGCCCGGTTTTTCTCAGCGCTTTTTGTTGCATCCATCATCATATTGAAAATGAGACATCACTATAGCTGTTCTTTTTCGAAATTGTCAAGTTTTGCTCCCAGAATTATAAAAAATGTCAGAATTATTCTAAAAAAATAGAGTAATGTAAAAGTCTGCACTTGCCTTGATACGGGTAAATCGTATACAATATCGTCGTGGCGGGGATTCGCTTTTCTCTGCCCGCGAAATGATTAATCCAAGCCATACAGAATTTCACAAGATGATTAAGGTAGCTATCGTAGGATACGGGAATATTGGTAAATACTCGGTAGATGCACTGCGCGCAGCTCCGGATATGGAGTTAGTAGGCATAGTTCGCCGCGCGGGGAGCGCTCCTGTGCATGGAATTAAAACGGTGTCGGATATCGATGAACTGGGGCAGGTGGATGTGGCATTGCTCTGTACTCCGACCCGCAGTGTAGAGGAAACAGCTCTGCCTTTGCTGGCAAAGGGAATCAACACAGTTGACAGTTATGATATACACGGTGGAATTGTGGACTTGCGCCGTTCTCTGGGCAAACAGGCTCTGGCAAATGATGCCGTGGCCGTCATATCTGCCGGCTGGGATCCGGGGTCAGACTCCGTGATGCGTACCATGATGCTTGCTATGGCTCCGAAAGGAATTACGTATACAAACTTTGGTCCTGGCATGAGCATGGGCCATAGTGTAGTGGCTCGCTCCAAGGCCGGGGTGAAGGATGCTCTTTCTCTTACCATTCCTACTGGTTCCGGAGTGCATCGTCGCATGGTGTATGTGCAGCTTGAGGAGGGGGCAGATTTTGCGGCTGTCGAGGCTGATATCAAGGCCGATGATTACTTCTGCCATGACGAAACGCATGTGAAGCAGGTGGCTGATATCGATTCCCTCAAGGATATGGGCCATGGTGTATATATGGAGCGCAAGGGTGTATCCGGTACGACGCAGAATCAGATTTTCAAGTTCGAAATGCGCATCAATAACCCGGCATTGACTGCACAGGTCATGGTGTGTGCCGCTCGTGCCAGTATGCGACTGGCGGCAGGGTGTTACACGCTGCCGGAGATTCCGCCCATGGATTTCTGCCCCGGCGACCGCGAATCTCTCATCGCTCAGCTCGTGTAAGCAGGGAAATAGCAAGATTCATTTTTGCAACCGGGATAAGAGTAATCTTATCCCGGTTTTGTGTGTGCCGGTCTTTTTGCTCTTGACTTCCCGCCGAAATCGGGGTAGGCTAGGCCACGTCATAACAAGACATTTATACTACTATGTCCCGTACCCCCATCATTGCCGCTAACTGGAAGATGAACAAGGGCCCGAAGGAAGCCAAGGAATTCCTCGCTGCTCTTAAGGATGAACTTACTTGCGAGTGCAAGGCTGTTGATAAGGTAATCGTTCCTCCCTTTGTAACGATTCCTGCTGTTATGGAAACCCTTAACGGTTGCACCTGCATCGGCGTGGGCGCTCAGGACGTGAGCGACCGCGATAACGGCGCTTTCACCGGCGAAATTTCCACCAGCATGCTCAACGAACTGGGCTGCAAGTATGTGGTGCTTGGTCACAGCGAGCGTCGCCAGTATCATGGCGAGACCAACGCATACATCAACAAGAAGATTAAGAAGGCTCTGGCTGCCGGCATCTGCCCGATTTACTGCATCGGTGAGACTCTGGAGCAGCGCCAGGGTGGTCAGCTTGAAGCTGTGCTCAAGAGCCAGGTTGTGGAAGGTCTCGAAGGCCTGACTGCTGAAGAAGTGGCTGGTCTTGTGATTGCTTATGAGCCTGTGTGGGCAATCGGTACTGGTGTGACTGCTTCCTCTGCTGATGCTCAGGACGCTCACGCTTTCATCCGTGGCGTTATCGCTGAGGCCTTCGGTGCTGCTGCTGCTGAGGCTGTACGTCTGCAGTACGGTGGTTCTGTGAAGCCCGACAACGCTGCCGAGCTGATGAGCCAGCCTGATATCGATGGTGCCCTTGTAGGTGGTGCCGCTCTGAAGGCTGATTCTTTCGCTGCCATCATCAAGGCTGCTCTGTAAGAAAGCCTGATAAGCGAAATATTTAACAGAAAAGCACGCAAGTACAGCTTGCGTGCTTTTCTGTTTTCTGTCCTGAGGGAACAAAAGGTTTTAGTCCTTGTATACCCGGGGTACGCGTCCGGAAATGCTGGTGATGATATTGCTGGGGATGGTTTTTGCTCGTGCCGTCAGTTCTTCCCACGGAACATTCGGCCCCATGATTTCTGCAATATCTCCGGGTTGAACACCACTCAAGTGGGTGACATCGACCATAATCTGATCCATGGTGATACGGCCGAGAACCGGACAGTATTCGCCATTCAGGTAGACTCGGGCGCCTGTGTTGGAAAGGTAGTGCAGGTAGCCATCCCCGAAACCCAGGCCGATGGTGGCTACACGGGTCGGCCCGTTTGTGATATAGGTGTGATTATACGAGACACCGTGGTCACTGGGTAACGTGCGCAGCAGGGTAACGCGGCTGTAGAGGGTAAGAGTGTTTCGAAGCTCCCTGTTGTACGGCGATGGCATGGGGGAATAGCCGTAGAGAATGCGCCCCAGTCGGACCATGTTGGTGCTGGGCGCCTTATAATTGAATACTCCGGAGCTGCTGCAGAGGTGGCGCATGGGGATATCCAGGTAAGTTTGCAGCTCTGCTACGGCGCTTTCGTATGCGCGGATCTGACTGTGTGTGAAGGTGATATCTTCTGCTGCTGCCGAAAGATGGGAGTAAACGCCTTCGATATCCAGGTGGTCGAAGTCAGCCAGTCGTGCGCCCATTTCGCCCAGTGTGTGTGGCAGAAGCCCGGCGCGCCCCATGCCTGTATCTACATTGATATGCAGATGCACTTTTTTATCATATAATTGCCCCAGAGAATTATAATGCGCAGCTTCTTCCAGACTGGAAAGCGCTACTCGCCATCCATTCTGTACAATCATTTCTCTTTCCGCCGGGAAGCAGGGACCAAGAATAAACGGACACGTTTTGCAGCCGGCAGCCTGTACCCGCGCCGCTTCTGCCGGCGTGGCAACTCCGAAGAATTCGAGTTCACAATCATCCAGCGCTTTAACTACACCCTCGATACCGTGGCCGTATGCTTCCGCCTTTACAATGGCCATCTGCTTGTGGTTTGGCAGAATCCTGCGAACGACAGCGAGGTTGTGTCGCATGGCTGAGGTGTCTACCTCGACCCAGGCTCGAAAGAGAGATGTATCCTGCATGGCCTTATTCTAAGCTTCATGACACAGGATTGCAATATTTATTTGCCCTGTGTATGCGTAAAAAAACAATGCAGACAGGTATCTCGCTTGAAATTATACTTTTTTTTGTATATACTGCGCGCGTGAATATGCAAACAATCATTTCTACCGCAGATCCGCTCAAACCGATGGGGTGGGGACTTATGGAGCTTTTTGAGAAGGGTGGCCCTCTGATGTGGGCCTTGTTGTTCCTTTCGATTGTAGCTTTCATGGTTATGTTTGTATGTCTGTGGACGACCCGGGCATCTGCTGTATTGCCTACTCGAATGGTCATGTCTGTAGAGTCTTGCATACGCCGTAAGGATTATGCGGGGTTGATGAGTATGTGCGAACGCGACGGCTCCAGCTTTGCACTCACGATGCATGTGATAGTGATGTTCCTGCAGCGGAATCCCCGGGCCAACATTGACGAGGTGCGTGAGGTGGCCGCCGCTGAAGGTGCCCGCCAGACTAATATACTTACCCGCCAGATTAACTGGCTTTCAGATATCGGAGCCATTGCGCCCATGATTGGTCTTCTGGGTACGGTTGTGGGTATGATGAAGACGTTCATGGAGATGGCTGCCGGCAATTTTGAAGGCGTGAAGCAGATGCAGATGGCTCATGGTATTGCTGAAGCGATGATAACAACCGCTGGTGGTCTGGTTCTGGCTATTCCCGCCATGGCTGCTTATGTATTTTTCCGTAGCCGGATTCAGAAGCGCATTGCCGATATGGAGGTGGCAGTAACGCATATCTTGTCGGTGATTGCGGTGCAGATGGATCGCGAGCGTCGCCTCGGAAGTTCATATCAGCGAGGCTCTACTCAGGAAGTGCTGGATGAAGAGGATTTTTAATGCGCAGGATTAGATTCTGAGACTGCTCTATGAAGTTTAATACAAAGATACCCGAGCCCATCGGTTTCCAGCTGGCCCCTATGCTGGATGTAGTGTTCCTGCTGCTTATTTTCTTCGTTGTAACGCAGAAATTCATTCTCAATGAGCAGGATCTTAAGGTTAAGGTGCCCACGGCTCCGAAATCTACAGAAGAGACTTCCCGTGCGATTGATGAAATTATCATCAATGCCCGGGAGGAAGATGGTGACCTGGTGATAACGATTGACCGCGAGGTATTTACCCGTGAAAAACTGCACGCCATGCTGCAGCGCATGATAGCAGTGAATCCGAATCAACCTGTGCGTATACGCGGAGATGCCCAGATGAGCTGGCAGCGTATGGCCGATGTGATTTCAACCTGTTCACAGGCCGGGGTGTGGAATGTCTCATTCTCTAAGCAGATGCCCGAAGCCAAGAAATAATAGCGGCTCAGCCCGTATTTTTCTGTCGGACAATATCATTTTAATTTCTCTACTATGAACCAACGAATTTCTTCTGTGCTGGCATTGGGCATTTCCCTGGTGCCGGCCTTTGCTCAAGAATCCGCGCCTGCAAATGATGCGCCGCTGGTTGCTAATGCAGAGCTGGATGGTTATGCCATAGCCGAGCAGCTTTACACGCAAGCCTGTGCTACAGCGGATGCCGCCGCCCGCGCGCAGGCCATGGGGCGGGCTGCCGGTTTATTTGCCCGGTTTGTGCAGAATTTCCCCCAATCGGGCAACTGCGAGAAAGCCATGTACATACAAGCTATCTGCCAGGCTGAATCCGGTGATGCCGCGGGGTCAAATAATACGCTTGGAACGCTGGCTAACAGTCGCAAGGGGGAATATGCTGCTGCTGCTGCTTACAAACTTGCCAATCAGGCTACGGAGCGCCAGATGTGGCAGAAAGCTATAGGTTTTTATCATATCACGGTGCGGGAAACCCAGCGCACGGAGCTCCGGAATGATGCTTTATACCGACTTGGCCGGGCTCAACTGCAATCCGGTAAGAGAAAGGAGGCAGAATCAACATTCCGCACACTTCAAGTGATGCAGGGGATTGATCCGTTGATTTTGCAGACTTCACTGCTTTCTATGGCTCAGATGAAAACAGAAGATGGTAAGGACGCCGAGGCATACCGTTTGTTCTGTGATATTCTGGGTATGAACACTCTTGATGAGCGAATCCGAGGCACAGCCACGCTTCAGGCTGCGCGCCTGGCTGCCCGCATGGGCAGGAACGAGGAGTCTCAGAAACTGTATGCCCGCCTGACTGGCATGAAAGGCATGGAGAAATATGCAGCCGAAGCGCAGATGGAGAATATACTTTCTCTGTATAAGACAGGCAATTATGCTGAGGTGGTGCGAAGAGCGGCCAATCAGACTCGCTCTATGGATGATCCTGCAAAAGAGGCCCGTCGCTCTATCATCATTGGTCAGTCTGCCATGGAAATCAAGCAGTATGAGGCCGCAGTCCTCTGGTTTGAACTTGCAGAAAAGGCCCAGCCCGGCACCCCGTTGGCTGCAGATGCCGGCTACCGGCGTATGATATGTGTTCAGCAGGTCCGGGGAACCAATTTTTTCCAGCTTGCAGAGCAGTATATCAATACATATGCGAAACCCGGCTCTGCCACGGTTGCTCTGCCATGTGTTGACCTGGTGCGTCTGATGTATGCAGATCGTCTGATGAGTTCTGACACTGCCGCCGCTGCGCGTCAGTTTGACGCCCTGAATTTTGATAACCTTCCTGAAGCTGTGCGGCCAGATGCCTTGTACAAGAAAGCATGGACCGCTGCACAAGGGGATGCATACGACCCGATACCTACGCTTACTCAGTATATAGAAACATTCCCGGCGGACCATCGCATGCCCGAAGCTCTTTCGCTCCGGGGTACTTTCCTGGGAAAGCAGGGGAAGTTGAGTGAGGCCTTGGCCGATTATGACCGAGTCATCAAAGATTATCCGGATTCTGATTCCGTGGCCTTGTGCTGGCAGCGAGCAGCCAAGCTCTGTGCTGGTCGCGATGCTGAGAAGATGGTGTATTATTACGAAGGGTTTATCAAGCAGTGTGACGAATTGACAAGGCAGGGGCAGCAGATTAAGCCCGGCGCATTGGCAGAGGCCCACTATAATGTAGCCGGTGTGCTGGCAGAAAAAGATCCATCGGCTGCAGTTGCTCATTTTCAGGAAGCCCGCACCATGTATCCTGAGCAGTATGCCTCGCTCGTTGATTTGCGACTGGTGCAGTGCTTCTTCAAGATGAAGGATGCCGAGAATCTCAAGAAATCACTGGAAGAGCTTGAACGGAGCAACCTTGCATCGTACAATGCTTTGCCGCCGGCCATTCTGCGCTGGTGTGGGTGGACTCGTTTCCAATCGCACGATTATCTCTCTGCAAACAAGTACCTTTCGGATGCGTTACCTCGAGAACCCCGAGAGAAGTATACTGCTGCAGATGGCAGTGAGCAGGAACGCCCGAAGGTCGAGCCGATTGTATGGAAAACTCTGGCAAAAGCACGGCTGGAGTTGCAGTTGTATGCCCGAGGTCTCGAAGCTGCCGAGCATTATATTTCCATGGAAAAACAGCCGTACCGTCTGGCAGAGGGTATGCGCGATCAATCGATGTTGTTGATAGGGCTGAACCGCGGTGCAGAGGCACGCAAAGTGTGTGAATCTGCCATTGCCATGGGCATAGACGGCCCTATAAAATCAACTCTTTTCATCGCCCTGGGTGATGCATATTACATTGATTCAGAGTTTGCAGAGGCCGCAAAATATTACGGGCGAACAGCAAACGTCATCAGTGATAAGGAACTGAAACCGCTTGCTTTGTATAAGATAACCATGGCGCTTAAGAAATGTGGGAAAGAAGGAGAGGCTGCTCAGTATGAGCAGGCCTTGAAGAATGAGTTCCCGCAGTGGACCCCAGGTGCCAATGTAGTGCAGATGATGGAGAATCCGAATCCGGTGGCTCCTTCATCCCAGGAATCAGCACAACCGCAGCAGTATTGATAAGGCTTTCGAATTATGTCCTTTGCCACCACACCGAACAGACGTAAACGCTGGTATCGATTACTGACCATAGGTCAGAAGAAACTTGTTGCTGTTTGTGTGGTATGCGGTCTGTTTTTGTTGCTTGTCTGTTCCGTGCTGGGAGTATATGGGTACCGGGCCATGCATTATGATTTGGACCGTGTAAGTTCGGGAAAAAATTCCAGCACCTTGTTTGATTCTGCTAATCAACCGATTGCGTCTATTGCGGATGAGGCGGATTCATTTGTATCCCGGGATGAACTGCCCAGGCATCTGGTAAATGCCTTTGTAGCGCGAGAAGATGAAAACTTTTTCGAGCATGACGGCGTGGTGCTGAGTTCGGTTTTGCGTTCCATTATACGTAATATCAGCTCCATGCGTTACGAGCAGGGCGCATCAACGATTACCATGCAGCTTACCCGCAATGTGTTTGAGCTGACCGGTAAATCCATGGATCGTAAACTGCTGGAAGCCATGCTTTCTCTGCGGATTGAACATCAGTTTGATAAGTATACAATTCTGGAGCAGTACCTCAGCCGCATTTATTATGGTCAGAACTGCTATGGTATCAAATCTGCAGCGAGGTATTATTTTGGTAAGACCGTAAAAGAACTGGATTTGGTTGAGTGCGCTACTCTTGCTGGTCTTGTGCGTGCTCCGTCGTTATACAATCCGGTGCGCAGCATGGACAAAGCCCGGGCTGTCAAGGCAGAGACGCTTCAGCGCATGCTTGAATGCGGTATGATTAATCAGGAGGAGTGCAATGCAGCAACTGCAGCACCCATTATTTTGAGAAAGAGTTCAGCTTCTCTGGATGCGGGGAGTTCATACTCTGTCATGTGGACCCGTCGTGAACTGGCCGAGATGGGAAACGAGGTACCCGAGCATGCTGGTGGCATCTCTGTGGTTTCCAGCTTGATGCTGCCGCTGCAGCAGTATCTGGAGCAGGCTGTGGAAAAAGCTCTCACCTCCGTGGAGCAACCGGGCGTCTACCCGGAAGCCTGGCTTACCGGTATGTCGGATGAACAGGCTGAGTCTGCACGCTCGGCATTTGCCAAGCTGAGGCGACCGCAGGAACTGAAGATACGCGGAGAGAATAATGACCTGAAAAATCTGCTGCAGTGCTGTGTGCTGGTGGTCGATGCCCGCCGAAACCACCGTGGTAAGGTTCTGGCCATGGTCGGTGGTCGAAGCGCCGTGGATGGCCGTGACCGCTGGCAGGACAGGATGCGCCCCGGACGTGTTGCTGCACCGTTTCTATTCTGCTGCGCGTGCCTGCCAGGTGGAGATGATATGCACATTGTAGCCCGCAGTACCGAGGTAACCGGACGGAGTCTGGGATATGATGTGGTCCGCTCTTTTTATGATTCGCTGAAATTGCCGGTGGAGTTTCCGGGGCGTGAACAAGAACTCTATCTCTATAATGGTTTGTTTCAAATGCGTCGCGTAGATCTTGCCCGCTTGCTGTTCTGTCTGCAGAATGAAGGGCGCAAGTATCGTCTCAGCATGGTGAATTCTGTCTGGAACAGTAACCAGCAGCTTATCTATAGCTATGAGCCGGAAAAAGCTTCCGAGTATATCCGCCGCGAGAGTGCAACGGCTGTTTCTTCGCTTCCTCCATTCCGGATTACCGAGGGCGAACCGATTATCATGAACGAAGCCTTGCCTGAAGGCGGCGGACAGTGGTCCATGGTATACCGTCCGAAGGGCGTCTGTGCTTTTGTCTGGATGGGCTTTGATGATACAGCAAACCCTGTAGCTTCTGCAAAGGAGCTTCGTCCATTGCTTTCCCGGGCCTCTCTGGCACTGGCGAGAGAGGTGTTTGATAAAGCCCGGGCTTTGCTGCGAGCCTCGCAGAAAACAGAAAAGAAACAGGAAAAGTCAGCAGCATGATATCTCACTTTGAACCATACCTGGCAGAGGCTCGCTGTGCAGCTGAAAAAGCCGGCGCGTTTTTGCGTGAGCATTTCTTCAGTGTCAAGCATGTGGATGAAGCGCTGATGCATGATATCAAGCTCCGGCTGGATAAGGAGTGTCAGCAGCTGATTACTGAGCATCTTCTGGCGGCGTTTCCGGAAAGCTCGATTCTGGGTGAGGAAGGCAACGCCGGGCAATCTGCATCTGATTATGTGTGGATTGTAGACCCGATAGACGGCACCGTCAATTATTTCTATGGAATACCTATATTCTGTGTGAGTATTGCTTTGCAGTATCAGGGAATGCTGGTGCTGGGCTGTGTATATGACCCCATGCAACGGGAGTGTTTTTCTGCAATTGCCGGGCAGTGTGCTACACTGAATGGGAATCCTGTCACCGTTTCGCCGCGTCGAAGTATGAGTGAGGCCGTGGTGTTCATTGGTCATGGCACGCACGATGGTTCAGGAGAAGCCGGAGTAAGCAGATTTGCTCATATTTCACGGCAAGTTCGTAAAATCCGGATTCTGGGTTCAGCCGCTCTTACTCTCTGCTACATAGCCGCAGGCCGGTTCGATGCTTACATAGAAGGTCGGATAAGCCTGTGGGATTTCGCGGCAGCCCGTGTTATACTGGAAGCCGCAGGGGGTGTGCTGGAATTCATCCCTCTTTCGGAGGACGGCATCAAGGGCTCGATTATGGCATGGAATGGTCTTCTGCCTCTGCATGAAGCACTGCAAATGGATTAAACGCGTATGAGTGATAAAGTTATAGTACGCCAGCTGGCATGGAAATCTCTCTTGCGTTGGTCAAAAGGGGGTGTTTTCGCTGAAACGCTCATTGCCGGCGCCGCGTCGGAACATAAGCTGCTTCACGCAGACCGTTCATTGCTGCAAGCTATTGTCTATGATACTCTGCGCAATATGAGCTGGTTGGAACATATCCGAAAGACACTGCGTCCGGGTGCATTGGAGGAAAAGATGCGTTGGCTTGTGCTTATCGGACTTTGTCAGCTCATGGTGATGCGGCTTGCAGAGCATGCAGCGGTGAGCGAAACGGTTCGCCTGGCTCCGCAGCGCGTGCGTGGGGTGGTGAATGGAATATTGCGCAACGCAGCGCGCCGCAAAGAAGAATTCCTGGCTGAAAGAGAAACGCTTCCTCTCCCGGTCAGGTATTCAACCCCCTCGTGGCTGGTCAAGCGCTGGATGAGGGATTTTGGTGAACCAGATACCCGTTCCATGCTCGAGTGGAACACACTTACACCACCAGTATACGCGCGAATTAATCCTCTGAATCCTCCTGCGGAAATCCCGGAAAAATGGGAAGCTCTGCCTGACATGCCTCTGTGGTACAGGCTTCGAGGTGCTCTCCCCTTAGAAGCCTTGAAATCTGGTCAACTGTATATATCAGACCCATCTACCCGTTATTGCGTGGAGCTGCTGGCTCCTCGCCCCGGGGAAAAGGTGCTTGATGCCTGCGCCGCACCTGGTGGAAAATCTGCGAGCATGTTGGCTGCCACCAGGGGTGATTTGCATCTTCTTGCCACAGACCTTGAGGAATTCCGGCTTGAAAAACTGCGTTCGAACCTGCTGCGTGCCGGTGGTAAACATGTTGAAGTCGCTCAGCATGATTGGGCTCAGCCTTGCCCACCTTCGTGGGTCGGGGCGTTCGATGCCGTGTTGCTGGATGTTCCTTGCTCAAACAGCGGGGTCTTGCAGCGCCGGGTAGATGCCCGGTGGCGTCTTTCTGAAGCGGAAATGACCCGACTGGCGAAATTGCAGCTGCAGATTCTGGAGCAGGCTTGTGCTGCCGTGCGTCCGGGGGGCAGACTTGTCTACAGCACTTGTTCAATCGACAGAGAAGAAGATAGGACCGTAGTAGAGACTTTCCTTTCAACACATAGGGAATTTTCTTTCGTCCGGGATTATCTCGCATTGCCTCATGTGGAACAGGCAGATGGAGCCTATGCCGCTTTGCTGCGCCGGGAAAAATAAAGGCTGAATATAAAAAAAAGCTCGCTTTCCCTGGTTTGCGCGGTATAATGAGTGACAAACCACAGCTCATATTTCGTCTACCATGATTACAAAAAAGCTCACCATTCAGAATAAACTTGGTATTCACGCCCGCCCGGCAGCCCAGTTTGTGCGTGTTGCCAGTCGTTTTCAGGCAGATGTATCCGTAGAAAAGGATGATGAAGCCGTGGATGGTAAAAGTATCATGGGGCTTATGATGCTGGCCGTAGGCTGGGGGGCTGAGATATCCGTGAGTGCAGATGGCCCGGATGAAGCTGAGGCATTAGCCGCGCTTGAAGAGCTGGTTAATAGTAAGTTCGGCGAGGCTTGAGTCTCGCCGTTTGCATTTTAATCTCTCGCTGTTTTTGAAAATGACTGAAAATTTTGAGCGCAGGTTCAAAGGCCAGCCCGTTTCCCCGGGGATTGCCATGGGGCGGTTGCGAGTAGAAGCGAGAGGCTGCACAGCTCCCCTCATCCGCACTATTCTTCCAACAGAAATTGAAGCAGAATGGCAGCGTTTTGAGGAGGCATTGAACCGCACGGAAGCGGAATTGAAAGTACTTAAGGCCAGAGTAGAGGAATTGAGCGGGGCCACAGAGGCCGCCATTTTTGATGCCCATCTGCTGTTTCTGCGGGACCGTATGCTGCTCTCACAGCTTCGGAAAGAAATGCCGAAGCGTTTGCAGAACATCGATTCCGTATACTATGCCGTAGTGCAGAATTTCATGGAAGCCATGCGGCTTGTGGATGATGCATATCTGCGTAGCCGTGTGGTGGATATCGGAGACGTGCTCCAGCGCGTGCTCAAAAACATGGAGCAGGGAGTGCAGAAAACGCGTAAGAATAAGCCCGTGAGTGCAGAACCCTGCGTGTTGGCTGCATATGATCTGGCTCCCAGCGATACTGCTGACCTGGATTCCCAGAATGTGCTGGGCTTTGTCACTGAGGCCGGGTCAGCCGTTTCTCATACTGCGATTCTTGCCCGCTCTCTCGGTTTGCCGGCCGTGGTGGCTGTGCCGAATCTGGTGATGGAGTCCCGCGTGGGGCAGCCTGCTATTCTCGATGGTTACAACGGCGTGCTCATCCTGAACCCCACTCAGGAAACCCGGGAATATTATGAGCGTCTGCAGGCCGAGAAAGAAAAGGCGTATCAGGCCCTGGTTGACATGAAGGACCTGCCAGCCGAAACGCGGGATGGCCACCGGATTCATCTGGCCTGCAATGTGGACTTCGTGCATGAATACGGTGCGGTCAAGCAATCCGGCGCTGATGGAGTAGGCCTGTATCGAACAGAATTCTTTCTGTTGGGAGGTGATGATGGCTTGCCCGATGAAGAGGCTCAGTACCAGCATTACCGCAGCCTGGTAGAAGAGTGTGCTCCGCACGAAGTCATCTTCAGAAGCCTTGATTCTGGTGGTGATAAGCTGCCTTTTGAGGTTCTGGAAGAAAAGGAGGATAACCCATTCCTGGGCTGGCGTGGCATTCGTGTGTCTCTCAGCCGTCCCCTGATATTCAAGGAACAGCTTCGCGCCATTCTTCGTGCTTCTGCTCATGGCAAGGCTGGTATCATGTTCCCCATGGTTTCCGGCCTTACTGAAGTAAAGGAAGTGCAGGAAATACTGGAGGAGTGCCGGGAAGAGTTGAGAAACCGAGGCCAGGCTTTTGACGAAAAAATGCGTGTCGGTATCATGATTGAGGTACCCAGCGCAGCCATGATGTCCGATGTACTGGCCCGTTATGTGGATTTCTTCTCCATAGGCACGAATGACCTCACCCAGTATACGATAGCTGTCGACCGGGTAAATTATCGTGTGGCCAGCATGTTCCGCTCCACGCATCCTGGTGTGATTCGCCTTATCCATAAAACGATTTCCGCCGGTATCCCAACCGCTATATGTGGTGAAATGGCCGGTGATATCACCCTGGTGCCACTTCTGGTCGGTCTTGGTGCTACTGAGCTTTCCGTCGGTTCGCATCATCTTCCGCTTATCCGTTTTGCCATCCGGCATCTTAACTTTGAGGAATGCCGCCGTATGGCCGAGCTGGCGCTTCAGGCTGAGGATTCCCGCACAATCCGCTCACTTTCCAAGGAGCTGGCTCTGCGCTCATACCCGAATCTTTTTGATTAACGCTTTGAGGATACCAATGCAACGCAGTATGTGAATTGCATGGTTGATGGCGGTCAGTAAGAAACGTCGGGCTGATTATTGCTAAGAAAGAATGAAGTGACGCGTCCGGTAAATGTGAGGCAGCGCAGAAAGCTCGTCTGATGGCGCTTGCCCCGGAAAAAATAACCCGCCCTGAGACAAACAGGGCGGGTATGTATCTGACCGGTGGGTCTGACCTTACAAATCATCCACCAGGGAAGTGCTCTTGGCGTAGGCGGTGGAGCGGGCTTCGAAAAAGTCGGTCTTGATGAGGTTTGCATTGCTGAACTGGCTGACCCAGGTGCAGGCGGGGGGCTCTGTTTCGTATCCCTCGTAGACCGGGGCGAATCCTAAATCCTGGCAGCGACGGTTGGCCAGGTAGCGTATGTAGTCCCGCACCATGTCGGTTGTGAGCCCGGGGATATCATCGCCGATGACATAGCATCCCCAGGCAATTTCCTGCTTAGCGCCTTCGCGGATCATCGCCCGGTATTCATCCACCTTTTCCGGGGTGAAAAGACGGGGCTCTTCTCGCTGCAGCTCGCGGATGATGTTGCGGAAAAGCCAGAGGTGGGTGCTTTCATCGCGGTTGATGTAGCGGATTTCCTGGGCGCTGCCGGGCATTTTGTTGTTGCGGCCCAGGTTGTAGAAAAACATGAAGCCGCTGTAGAAGTACACACCTTCCAGAATGAAATTGGCCACCAGGGTGCGGGCGAAATTCTCCGGAGTGCGGTTCTGTTGGAACTCGTTGTACAGGTTGCCGATGAAGGTGTTGCGGCGCAGCAGGTGCTCATCGTTGCGCCACTGGTAGAGCACCTCCTGGCGCTGCTGTGGCTCGCAGATGGTATCAAGCATGTAGCTGTAGCTCTGGCTGTGCACCGCCTCCTGAAAGGCCTGGATGCAAAGGCAGAGATTCACTTCATTGGCGGTTATATATTCGCCCACGGAGGGGAGGTTGGCGGTCTGGATGCTGTCCAGGAACACGAGGAAGGAGAGAATTTTATCGAAGGCTCGTCGCTCCGCCGGGCTGAGGCGCGGGTAGTCCTTCACATCGGCCGCCAGGTTGATTTCCTCTGGAATCCAGAAATTGTTCATCGCCTGGCGGTACCACCCGCTCACCCAGGCGTATTTCATGTTATTGAAATCGTTGAGGTTGGTGGTATTGCCGTTGATGATGCGGCGGGCTGCTGTTTCGGTATCGCCCTGCGGGTTAAAGAGCGGTCTGCGGGTTAACTGGCACATAATTCACATTCTTCTACTTCTAAGCTGCGGGAGCGGATATAATAGATAGTCTTCACCCCGCACTCCCAGGCGAGGATGTAGAGATTGAGTATCTGGCGGAGGGTGTATTCATGGGTAATGTAAAGGTTCATGCTCTGCGCCTGGTCTATGTGGCGTTGGCGTACCCCGGCGGCACGCACCGACCAGCTCTGTTCGATATGGTGAGCGTTTTTGTACAGCCAGAGGGTCTGCAGGGTGAGCTCGGGCGCGACTCGGGGCATGAGTCCGCTTTTCTTTTCCTCCAGGAAGAAGAGTTTCATGACCGGATCGATACCGGCGGTGGTGCCGGCGATGATGCTGGTGCTGCTGGTCGGGGCCACGGCGAGCAACCAGGCGTTGCGCAGACCGTGGGCCGCGACCTGCTGGCGCAGTTCCTGCCAGTGGGGGGCGGTGTATCCCCGGCGGTCGAAATAGGCCCCCGTCTGCCACTCGCTTCCGTCAAAGGCAGCAAAGGCTCCTTTTTCCCGGGCTGTGTCGCAGCTTGCTGCAATGGCAGCGTGGTTAATTTGTTCGAATAGCTTGTCTGCAAAGTCGAGGTGTTCCTGTGTTTCCCAGTGCAGACCGAGCCTGGCAAGCATGTGGTGGTAGCCGCTTACACCCAGACCGATGGGCCGCATGGAGCGATTTGTGAGCTCGGCATAAGGCAGGGGGTAGAAGTTCAAATCTATCACATTATCCAGTGCGCGCACGGCACTGCGGGTTATTTCTGCCACTTCCTGCGGGTTACGCACATCGATACGCCCCAGCGAGAGACTGGCCAGATTGCATACCACGAAATCTCCGGGTTTCGTGGTGGTTACCACCACGGTTTCTCCGTCTACGGTCTGTACCTCCTGCGAGAGTGACTCGATGGCGCTCATGTTCTGCGCAATTTCGGTGCAGAGGTTGCTGCAGTAGATGATACCGCGGTGCTTGTTCGGGTTGGCCCGGTTCACGAGGTCGCGGTTGAAGGCAAAGGGCGTGCCGGTTTCTACGGCGCTCTTAAGAATGAGACGCACAATATCCTTGATGGGGACGACTCGTTTGTGAATGCGATTGTCGGCCACGCAGCTGTGGTAGCGCTCTTCCCATTCATCGCCGTAGCTGTCCTCCAGCGCATAGCCTTTCACGCTCTTGATTTCGTGCGGGCACATGAGATACCAGTCGCCTTCAATGTTATCGCGAGCCTGTTGCCAGAAGTAATCCGGATAGCATACTGCGGGGAATACATCGTGCGCTTTCAGCCGGTCATCTCCGTTGTTGGTACGAAGTGCCAGAAATTCCGGCAAATCGCGATGCCATACATCGAGGTAGACTGCCACAGCACCCTGTCGTACCCCTAGCTGGTCTACTGCCACGGCTGTATCATTGGCCAGTCGAATCCACCGTATGACGCCGCCCGCTGCACCGGGAAAACCGCGGATTGCGCTGCCGCTGGCTCGTACCTTGCCGAAATACAGGCCCATGCCCCCGCCGTATTTGCTGACCTGTGCAAAGTTGTCTATACTGCGGTAAATGCCATCCAGACTATCCGGTACGGTGTCGATGAAGCAGGAGGAAAGCTGGTGGAATGGTTTGCGGGCATTGGCCAGTGTGGGGGTGGCCATGGTGACTTTCAGCGTGCTGAGCATGTCGTAGAACTTCTGCACCCATTGCAAGCGATTGTCCTGCTCGTTCATGGCCAGGTGCAGGGCAATACCCAGAAACATTTCCTGCGGGCTTTCCAGCACTGTGCCTGCATGTGTGCGGATGAGATAGCGCCCGTACAGCAGCTCCAGCCCGGAGTAGTTGAACAATTTGTCGCGTTCCGGGCGCAGCATCCCGGCGCAGGTATCTATTTCGCTCCGGGTGTAATGTGACAGAATGTAGGTGCCATAGACGCCCTCCTTTGTCAGATGGGTGAGTTTGTCGTACAGACTGGTGATACCGGCTTCCGCCTCGTGGCGCATCAGCTGGGTGTGGAAGCGCAGCAGCCAGAAACGCGCAGCTATTATTTCCCAGTTCGGCGCATCGCGGGTGGTGAGTTCGGCTGCGGCCTTGATGAGACTCCCCAGTCCCGCTTCATCTGTCTGCCCGTTTTTACTGAAACTGCGGAAGCGCGCAGTGAGCTGGGGCAGGGCGTATTCTTCCTCCGGGAATTCCTGTTGTAATTCCTTGAGGGTAGCTTCCAGCGCAGTGCGGTCAGTGAAATGCACCAGCAACTGCTCGCGTGCTGCGCGAGCCCGGCTGCGTTCATTGCGGTACAGAATGAAACTTTTCGCTGCTTCATAATGGCCTGCTACCATGAGCGCCGCTTCAACCTGATCCTGGATGCTTTCCACTGCAATGACCTCCTCACCCCGACTCAGAAGCGTTCCTTCTATGGCTGCTGCCAGTTGTTCCGTTTCGTCGAGTCGCTCCGCTGTGCTCACGCTCTCAAATGCGAGCCGTATCACCCGCTCTATCTTTTCACGGCGGTAGGCCTCCTCCGCTCCGTTTCTTTTCCTTATCTTCATGGCTCCACTATATCTTGTATGCGTGTCGCCAGTTTACCCGCTTATCTTGAAAAGTCAAGCGAAATGGTAGGAAAAAGTAGAATTATTTTTAAGTTGTCTTGCAAATGTTTGTTAATAAACGATATGGTTATCTTGCAAGGCGGCAAGACAAAGGCTTCGTCTATAGACTTAAATATTACTGTGGCAATTAAATAAGCGAGTGCACAGATTTGACCTCACTACAGAACGGGCGCCATTTCATGTATTAGAAAGATTGGCGGCAGCCCATGAAAGAGAAAAAGCTATACGCTGCATTCAGCCCCGAATATAAGTTGTCGGGTCGGGGATGCCGGCTGCAGCGAAGGATTCTCTGCGCTCGCAGCAGGTGGCGCACTGACCGCAGTGGTGCTCGCCGCCGCAGTAGCAGGAGTAGGTGTGGGAGAAGTCTACGCCGAGCTCCGCGCCGAGTGCAGTGATTTCTGCCTTGGTGTTGGCAATGAAGGGGCGGAGGATCTGGAGATTGGCGTAGGTGCCATGGGAGATGGCAGCAGACATGGCGGCCATGAACTCCTCACGGCAGTCGGGGTAGATGGCGTGATCGCCACCGTGGGCGGCGATGACGAGCCCTTCGGCGCCCTTGCTTTCGGCAATGCCGGCGGCAATGGCCAGAAAAATGCCGTTGCGGAAGGGGACAACGGTCTGCTTCATGTTCTCCTCGGCGTAGTCGCCGGTGGGAATGGCATCTGCACCGTTGAGAAGGGCGCTCTCAAGATGAGCAGAAATGGGACGCAGGTTGATTTCGTGATAGGGGATGCCACCTCGCTCTGCCTGCCAGCGGGCACAGGCCAGCTCACGGGCAGCGTGGTTGCTGCCGTAGTCGAAGGAAAGGGCGCAGACCACCTCGTGGTGGCGCAGCGCCCAGTGCAGGGCGGTGGTGGAATCCAGCCCGCCGGAAAGGAGAACAGCTACCTTCATGCGGGACGGTTCTCAGGATTGTGCTCAGCTTCGCAAGTGAGCTGAATGCCTCCGCGAGCGCCGAATCGGCCGGTGACTTTCATCCAGGCTGGGTCGACGGCGGCCACGGGGTCATCCAGAATGCGGTTCACAACCTGCTCGTTGAATGCTGCATAGTTGCGGAAAGAAACGAGGTAGTATTTGAGGCTCTTTGTTTCCACCACTTTTTCTGCCGGACAATAGGTGATGGTTAGGTGGCAGCTATCCGGCTGGCCGGTCACGGGGCAGAGTGAGGAGAACTCGTGCGTGTCGAGTGTGACCACGTAGCGGCGCTGCGGACTGCGGTTCGGGAAGGCTTCAAGCTTAGCTTCCTCCGGGGTACGGAAGAATTCGCTGTGTTTGCCGAGCAGGGAAAGGTCTTTGTTATCCATGATATTATGCTTTGGTGAGTTTGTAGCCGTCCTTACCATCTTTCATGGCCCAGCCGAGCTCAGCCAGCTTGCCGCGAAGAGCATCCGCCGTGGCCCAGTCTTTTGCCAGGCGTGCGGCCCAGCGTTCATCTGCAATGGCCTTGATTTCCTCCGGTACTTCGATATCGGCATCCGGGTCAGGCAGCTGAAGTCCGAGGGCTTCCATGATGAATCGGAAGGCTTTCCATACTTTTTCCGCTTCGGCAGCTCCCATTTCTGCGGGCTTGATACCCTTGATGGCGCTGAATACGTGTCCGAGGGCTTCCGGACCGTTGAGGTCATCCTCGAGACTATCCCAGGCGGGCTGGAAAACACCGAGATCAGGCGTTTTCTTCACCAGGTCACGGTAGGTGGGTTCCTTGGCGCCGCTGGCTTTGGCGAGTTCCTTATCGAAACGGCCGAGTTTGTTGAGGGCGCTGGTGGCATCTTTCATGCCGGTGAGGGTGAAATTGAGCGGGCGGCGGTAGTAGGCGCCGGCCAGTACATAACGCAGGGCGGCGGGGGTATAGCCCATTTCCTGCAGCTGGTCGAGGGTGTACATGTTGCCGAGGCTCTTGCTCATCTTGGCTCCATCCACCAGCAGATGGGTCACGTGGAACCAATGGCGGGCAAAGTGGCCACCGCAGGCGCAGCGGCTCTGGGCAATTTCATTTTCATGGTGCGGAAATACGAGATCCACGCCGCCGGAGTGCAGGTCGAAAGTGTCGCCGAGGTATTTGTGGCTCATGGCCGAGCACTCCAGGTGCCAGCCGGGGCGGCCTTCACCCCAGGGTGAGGGCCAGAAGTTCGGACCGTCTTCCGGTCGGCGGGCTTTCCAGAGCACGAAGTCGGCCACGCTGTCCTTCTCATATTCATCCGTATCGGCGCGGGTCTGTGCCGTTTTGCCGAGGTCGAGCTCCTGGCGGTCGAGGTGAGCCAGCTTGCCGTATTCGGCATAGGAGGAAATGCGGAAGTAGACGGAGCCGTCCTCGCTCTGGTAAGCGTGGCCTTTGTCCATGAGCATCTGCACGATATCAAGCTGTTCTTTGATGTGGCCCACGGCGCTGGGCTCCACATGGGGGGCCAGGCAGTTGAGTGCCTTGCAGTCAGCGTGGAACTTGTCGGTCCATCTGGCTGTGTATTCGCCCAGCGGCATTCCCTGTGCCTGCGAATTGCGGATGGTCTTGTCATCTACATCGGTGAAGTTGCGAACGTGTTTGGTGCGCAACCCGCCCAGCTCAACCACGCGGCGGAAAACATCCTGCACCACGAAGGTGCGGAAATTGCCGATGTGGGCGGCGGCATACACGGTAGGGCCGCAACAGTAGAAGCGCAGCTGCTTGCCGTCTTCTGCCTGCACGGGCTTCATAGCCCCCGACTGTGTATCGTGTAGATGTAACATAACGCAGGGGAGTATGCCCTCAATCCCGCTGAATGTCAAGCCTGCGGGCTGTCAGTGGCAGGAGTTTCAGTAGCTGGCGGGTCATAGGCCTGCACCTTGTAGCAGCGGCGCAGAAGCATACGGCGCGGACGGCGCACATCGCTGGGTTTGAACCAGACCTCGAAAGCAACACCGAAATACTGGTGCTGCTGCCCGAGTCGGATAGCAAAGAGCGGAGTGTCGGCCGGAAAAATGTTCGAAATATCGTTTTCCGTGGTGCTGCGAATCCAGAGTGGCATGGAACCGGGGAGATCGTGGCGGAATAATTCTTCCTTATTGTTGGAGAATTGAGCCTGGCAGTTGAGCAAGCGCAAGGTCTTGCCGGTGGAAAGCTCTTTGATATAGACGAGGATGATACCGGCTTCACCCGGGTTAGCGTATATCTCAGCCTGATATGCCCCCTCCTGGGCCAGAGGTTCAGATAACCTGAACTCAGGGGTGTTTCCCGGGTATGACTGGCGCCCGGCAATCATGCGCCGGGCTGTTTCATTTGTCGGGGCGTCACGCAGGGGCTGCATGCGGGAATCAATGGCGGAGATGGCCGCGTTGATAGCGCTGTATGCTGTTTCTCTGTGAGTGGTGCCGCGCCAGGCGAGAAGCAGGAAATGATTCCGCCCCAGGTCGAGCGCCAGATCCGGAATCTGCTGGCTGCCTTCGGCCGGTTCTGGGAAATTGCCGCCAGGTTGAACAAGCTCGTATCCCTGGGGCAGGGGATCGCCTTCCACCAGGCGCCTGAAGCAGACATGCACCAGGCCGGGAGCCCCCGAAACCGTGGGCGGAACCATGACCAGATGGCCGGGTCTGGAATAAAAGGTGTCGTCATTTCCTTTGGACGACCAGCGGGGGGAGGCATCCAGATAATTTCTGAGCAATTCTTCATGCTCATTTTCGAGCATCAGCAGATTCGGTGCAACAGCCACACTGGTAGTAGCCTGATTCTTTGTATCGATGGGAATGACGAGAGAGGATGGCCCGTTCAGCTGGTCCCGGGGAGAAAAAAGGATATCAGAGCCCTGGATAGGCTGTTTATCTTCATCTGTCCGGGGGGGCTGCACATCTGCCGCGATTGCCAGAAGAACAAACAGACCGAGTCCGGTTCCCCAGGTTCCTATCCATTTCAGCGCCTGAGTGAAAGCACGGGTATTGCTTAACCTGAGCATGTGTGTGGCGGCAGAGCATAATACCATGATTGCCGATATGCTGAATGCAGCCAGGAGTACTATGCCTGCATATGAAACGACAGATTCAGCCGTGTTCATCGGGCAGATTTCCGGAAAAATAATCGGTACACAGCTGGTGAGCGCAACGGTTACACACAGAATATGCAGGCGGGTAGGATTCAATAGCACACGCCACATGGCTACAAAGCCGCGTTTCATGAAGCTTCCTCCCGGCTGCTGCGTTCTTTTTCCTTTCGGATGATATAGCGAAGCAGTTCCACGTGCGGTGCTTCTTCCTTCAATTCCTCGTAGCGTGTGCGGAATGCCGGGCGAAGCGCCGGGCGGAGAGTAATCAGATCACCCTCGACGATATCTTCCAGCATGGCTGCGTGGCGTGGCATGGAGTGCTTGCGGAACAACGCTGCTGCTGCAGTCAGCTGACCTGCCGATATGTTATCCAGCTTTCCATAGCGTATGGCTGCGTCTGCTCTGAGGGCTTCTCTTATCTCAATCTTTTCAGGCTCATTGTCTTTGGCGAAATCGGCATCCCACGGGCGGGGAATCCCCCGGAGCTTCATTTCCAGAGCCAGGGCGGTGTGGACAATTTCCGGATCAAAGGCGGCGGCATACTGCTGCAGCTCGGGCATGGCTCCTGTTCCTTCTTTTCTGGTCAGCATTTCCAGAATACAGGACATAGGGGCAGACGCAGCACATTCAATCATATCATCCTTGCTGACTGGCAGCATGCTTCCGAGTTTATGCAGCGCATTTCGCAGAAGCTCCGGCTGTACATTCCACCCCATGCTGTGCAGGGTGTTGAGTACCAGTGCCGGAATTTCCTCGAGAAAATGTTCGCCGTGCTCCCAGTATGGAAGAGAATTGACAAACGCTTCTGCCGCTTGAGCATCTGCCAGATGCATGAAGGTGAGACAATCGCACAAGGCGTTTTCCGGAATGTGGGAAACAGATGTGGCCCCCAGATAGTTCTGAACCAATCTCTCGACGCGGGCAAATGCCGGGGTGCAATACCGGCGTGTCAGGTATTCGTGGCTGCCGGCCGATTTTGAGAGCAGTGCTTGATTGTTTCTCTGGCGGATATAGCGGAGAAGGGCTCCTGCATCGTGCGGAATCCTCAGAGCCAGCTCCCGTGGTAATCTGTTTTCAGCGGTCAGTCGCTGGTAAAATTCCGGCATCCCGGCCAGGTAAAAGACGGCATTACAACCGGCTTTGTTTTCGTGAAGCGGGTCATGCCCGCATTCAAGCAATCGGGTGAGGAGAGGCTCCATGAGCTGAACTCTGGCTGCCGATGGCATGGAGTATGCTGCCCTGGCGGCGGTGATGAGCAGCGTGTCTCCCTGGCTATCTTCCTTTTCCAGGGGCAGGATATCAAACAGCGCAGGAAGACACTCCACAACTGAGGGCTCCTGAGAAACAGAATCTGCGCCCACCGCGATTCCAGTGGTGAGCAATGCAGCCAGCGCTTTGCGGTATATCTTCATACCCTACGCTGAATTTAATGGAAATCGACCCATCTGTCAATCTGTAATTTGATGCGCCTCCGGCTGAAATTCTGAAGAATGTTTCAATATATATTCAGCGGTGGCGATTTCCAACTCGAACTTCCAGGAATTGCTGTCGGCAGTAAGCTTATCGAGCGTTTCCGGGTCATCCATGGCGGCAGCAATAGCCCGATAGCGGGCTGCTGCTTCGTGTGCCCCTATTTCTTCCATGGCTGCCAGCATTTGCTGCTGCTCTTCAGGCAGCATATCTCCATACCACAGCCGGGAGAGGGAGGTGAGCAGCACGGCTTTTTGTAAAATTTTTGAGTCTGCGCTGCGGCCTCGGTTATCCAGCCACAGCTGCACATCGCCATCGCGCGGAGTAGGCAGATTTTTCTGCCGGAGTCTGGCGTTGTACCCACCAGCGCTGAGCGGGCGGGAGCTGTGGCGACAGTATGCGTCGATTTCTGCTGTGGCATCCGGGCAGCGGGCAAGCAGTTCCACCATGTAGGCTGCGTTGTCCGCTTTACCCGCCTTGTCCAGGTGTTCTGCCGCATTGCAGATAATCTGCTTTGGTAACACTATCTGCTCGCATTGGGTCAGAGCTGGCAATATGCAGTCACCGTGTCCTTTTTCCCATGCCTCCTGACCAGTCCAGACTGGCATGGCCGCTATGCGCGTGGAGGCTCTGGCCGGGTCTATGCCATGCAGCAGTTCTATAGCCATGGGAAGTACATCGTGATAACTTGAGTGACGGTGCATTTCCTCTGTGGGCGTCAGTACTTGTGCAATGGAGTCAAAAGCTCCTGCGGGGGGAATACGTTCCAGCACAGCGGCTTTGCCGACTTCTTCCAGCAGAGCAATGCCATGGGTGAAGGATATATCCTGTGGAGAAAGATGCACACCACGATGATGGAGCTCTTCGATAATGGCAGCATCTTTGGTCAGGATATCCACTGCGGAAAATGCAGGGGAGCCGTCCTGGCGTATTTCTGCCAGATCCGGGTCTGCTCCATGCTGAATGAGCAGGGCACATATATTGACGATGGCAGCCCGATGTGCGTTCTCTTCTTCTTCTGCCGGAGAGAGCAGATGACCGGCTGCTTCAAGCAGAGGCGTGGTCCCGCTGGTTTGATGTGCGTTGGGGTCGGCTCCGGCATCCAGAAGCAGCTTCACGGTTTCTTCATGCAGATTGGCGGCGGCCATCAGCAGCATGGTATCCATGGCTCCGGGTGCCTGGCATGCTCCCATGTCCAGCATGCGTTTCAGGGCGGTGTTCCAGCCCATCATGGCAGGAGCCTGACAGGTCGTTTCATCGTATTTACAGCCAATATCCAGCAGATGCAGGAATACTTTTTCACTGAAACAGTTGAGCCCTGCGTAATTGAGAAGCGGCATGTCTCCCGGGGCGTGCCGGTTGATATCTGCACCGCCAGAGACGAGGGTGTTAATAAGAACGATAATTGATTGCTCATTGACTTGCTCGTCTTCAATGCCGCGCATGGCAACTGCAAGACTGAGGGGTGTTTCTCCTGTGGAAATGCAGGCATTCGAATCGGCGTTGTCCAGGAGCAGGCAGCGTGCCAGTTCTGCTTTTTTGAACAGACATGCCAGATGCAGCATGGTTACACCCGCTCCGGGGGTTGCCAGCCTGGCATCAGGACTGGCCGCAAAATTTGCCAGCAAGGTGAAGAGTTCATCTGCACTGGGGAGTTCCAGCACTTCATCTATGCCGACTTCAGGTAGATAGGCGGTAATCTGCGCGAGTTCTTCTGCTGCCTGAGGGGTTGCATGTCCTCTTTCCTGGGGACGGCAGGAAGTGAGCAGCAGACTGCAGCTCAGCAGCAGGGGCAGCAGAATGGGTCGCAGATGATTCATGGCGTCATTGTACCATATCCACCATATCACACAAGCAGGAAGTGTGCATTCCGGCGCAGGAGTTTACGGCATACTTACCCGTAAAGCAGAAAGGCGCGGAGCGCCGCGCCTTTCATCGTTAAATCAGGTGGCCCATACGGTCTCTCTTTGTGTCGAGATAGTGCTGGTTATCTGCATGTCCGGGTATGGAGATAGCCACGTGCTCCACAACCTCCAGCCCGTGGCCGGAAAGGCCCTGAATCTTCAGCGGATTATTAGTGAGGAGTCGCAGGTGGCGTACCCCAAGGTCGCGGAGAATCTGGGCACCCACGCCGTAGTCTCGCAAATCCGGAGCGAACCCGAGCTTGATATTGGCATCCACAGTATCATAGCCCTGTTCCTGCAGCTTGTAGGCATGCAGCTTGGCGGAAAGACCAATGCCGCGCCCCTCCTGGCGCAGGTAGAGTATGATACCGCCCTCTTCCGCTACGCAGCGCATGGCTGCGTGCAGCTGGCTGCCGCAGTCGCAGCGGCGGCTGGCAAATACATCACCGGTGAGGCATTCGCTGTGTACCCGGCAGAGAACCGGCTTATCCGGGGTGATTTCTCCACGCACCAGCGCAAGGTGGGTCTTGCCGTCTACCTTGGAGTGATAGGAGTAGCAATCGAAATCACCGAAATCGGTGGGCAGCTTTACCTTTTCCTCGCGAACTACCAGTTTTTCCGTGTGCTGGCGGTGCTCGATAATCTGAGCCAGGGAGCAGGCCTTCAGTCCGAACTTTTTCTGGAAGGAACCGAGCTCGCCAAGGCGGGCCATGGTGCCGTCTTCCTTCATGATTTCACAGCATACGCCCACGGGTTCCAGCCCGGCAATGCGCATCATGTCCACGGTGCCTTCGGTGTGGCCGGCGCGGCGGATGACGCCACCCTCCACTGCGCGCAGCGGGAAGCAGTGGCCGGGCTGCACAAAGTCATCCAGACTGGCTTTGGAATCTGCCAGTTTCATGGTGGTGATGGAACGCTCGAAGGCGCTGATGCCGGTGGTGGTGCCTTCCTTGGCATCCACGCTCACGGTAAAGGCCGTGTGGTGTTTTTGCGTGTTGTGCTGGGCCTGCATGGGCAGACCAAGACCATCCACCTTTTCCGGAGCCATGGGCACGCAGATGAGACCGCGGGCATGAATGGCCATGAAATTGATGTTTTGCGGCGTGGCAAACTGGCCGGCGCAGACGAGGTCAGCCTCGTTCTCGCGGTGGGGATCATCCGTCATGAGGATGAGCTTACCCATGCGCAGGTCGGCAATGACTTCTTCCAGCGGGGAGTAAATGATAGGGTCTGCGCCATCTGCCACCGGTACAGAGCAGGGCGGCACAACCTCCTCTGCCGCCGGCTCAGGAGCCGGAGCAGGGGGAAGTTCCTCGCCCATGGTGGCGGCATCGCAACGATTAATGAAATCGTTGATATCGAAAGAGCCGTTGGTGGCGGTGAATTCGATGTGCTTCATGAGGCAGGATTACTTGTTCATCTTGGCCCAGGAATCGCGCAGACCCACGGAGCGGTTGAACACGGGGTGCTCAGCGCTGTGGTCATAGCGGTCGGCCACAAAGTAGCCAGTGCGCTCGAACTGGCACAGGAACTCGGCAGGGGCGCTGGCCAGAGCGGGTTCCACCACGGCATCGGTCAGCACGGTGAGGGAATCGGCATTCAGGGAGGCCAGGAAGCCCTCTTCGTTGGCATCCGGGGCTTCGTCCTTAAACAGTCGGTCGTAGAGTCGCACCTCGGCCTTCACGCCGTACTTGGCTGATACCCAGTGGATGGCACCCTTGCACTTGATGCCCTCCGGCGGGTTGGAGCCCACAGTGCCGGGGATGATTACAGCCTGTACCTCGGTCACATTGCCCTCGGCATCGGCCGTGTAGCCGGTGCAGATCATGCAGTAGCCACCGCGCAGGCGCACGCAGGCACCGGGAGAAAGTCGCTTGTACTTCTTGGGCGGTTCCACCATGAAGTCTTCCTGCTCAATCCACACTTCCTTGGTGAGGGTGAGCTTGCGGTTGCCCAGTTCCGGCTTCTCGGGGTTGATGACCACTTCAACCTCTTCCTCGAAATCATCGGGCACGTTGGTGAGCACAAGCTTGAGCGGCTTGAGCACTGCCATGCGGCGCTCGGCTTCGGCATTCAGCTCATTGCGCACGGCGTTCTCAAGACGCGCCACGTCTGTGTTGCCGTTGAATTTGGTGATACCCACGCCCTCGCAGAAATCCACAATGGCTCTGGCGGGGTAACCGCGGCGACGCATACCACAGATGGTGGGCATGCGGGGGTCGTCCCAACCGGCTACGTAGCCTTCCTCCACCATCTGGCGCAGCTTACGCTTGCTCATCACGGTGTAGGTGATGTTCAGGCGGGAGAACTCGCGCTGCTTGGGCTTGGCGGGTACGGGGCAGTTATCGATAACCCATTCGTACAGCGGGCGATGGTTTTCGAACTCCAGCGTGCAGAGGGAGTGTGTGATGTGCTCGTAGGCATCTTCCAGCGGGTGGGCAAAGTCGTACATCGGGTAGATGCACCAGGTGTTACCCGTGTTGTGGTGATGGTCGTAGGAGATGCGGTAAATCACCGGGTCGCGCATGTTCATGTTGCTGCTGGACATGTCAATCCTGGCACGAAGTACGGCGGCACCTTCTGCATAGTCGCCTCGCTTCATGGCTTCGAAAAGAGCCAGGTTCTCCTCAACGGATGTGTTGCGGTAGGGAGATTCTGTGCCGGGTGTTACCAGATTGCCGCGTTGCTGGCGCATGGTTTCGCGGTCCTGCAGGTCCACGTAGGCCAGGCCGTTCTTGATGAGATGCACAGCGCAGTCGTAGTAGAAATCGAAGATGTTGGAAGCCCAGTACAGGTGATCGCCCCAGTCGAATCCGAGCCAGTGGATGTCCTCCTGGATGGAGTTTACAAACTCGATGTCTTCCTTGCAGGGGTTAGTGTCGTCGAAACGCAGGTGGCACACAGCACCCAGGTGAGCATATTCCTTGGCAAGACCGAAATCCAGACAGATGGCCTTGGCGTGGCCAATATGCAGGTATCCGTTCGGCTCCGGGGGGAAGCGCGTAATCGGCACTTCGCAATATCCCTCAGCCAGGTCTTTTGCTACCATTTCACGAATGAAGTCTTTTTTCTCCTCTGAGCTCATGCGCGCGATTCTAACCTCAAAACCCGCGTAAATCAAGAGAAATCGAGCTCATGACAGAGTGAACGATACCAATTTGCGCTCGCCAAGCTCACCGCTATGTGATAGAATGGCCGCACATGGATAAAGAAGCGGTCGAGAAGAGTCTGGATTATGTGTTTACCGATGAGGCCTGGCTGAAGCAGGCCCTGACCCACCCGAGCAGTGACCAGAAGCGCAGCACCAACCTGAATTATGAGCGTCTCGAGTATCTGGGCGATGCTGTACTGGAACTGGTTGTAAGCCGTGAGCTTTTTTCTCGTTATCCCAAGGCTGATGAGGGACTGTTGACCAAGATGCGCTCTGCCATTGTGAGCCGCGCTCACCTGGCTGAACTTTGCGCGCGTCTGGGTTGGGGTGAGCAGCTTATCATGAGCCCTCAGCTGGAAAAGACTGGCGGTCGCAAGGCCGTCTCCGTATTGGCCAATACCTTTGAGAGTGTGATTGGTGCGGTGATGATGGATTCCAATTACAATGCCACTCGCAAGGTATCTCTTCACTTGCTGGATGCCAGCCTGAATGTGGCGCAGAGTCTCATTTCCATTAATTACAAAGGTGAATTGCTGGAGGTGTTGCAGTCAATTAACGGGCAGGGACCGAAGTACGCTGTTGATCTTGTGGATGAGAGCAAGCCTGCCGGTCCCTTCCGAGCCCGGGTGCTCTGGAATGAGCTGGAACTTGGTGTGGCCGAGGGGCAGAGCAAACACAAGGCTGAAATGGCCGCTGCAGCTCAGGCTCTTGAGCTGAAACGGTACGCTAATTAAAGTTCAATGCGCAGGATTTGAACCGGAGCCGGACTGGGAACGAGCTGAGCCCGTTCCTCCGTGCCTTGAACTCGCAGATAGTGTGAGCCTTGTCTTGGCATATTAAGGCGGGTCAGGTACCGCATGTCATCCCGGAGGGTGGGGAGTTTGCCGGAGGAAATCACGCGGTTCATTTCGTCTACGATTTCCACTACCGGTGCATCACTCTGCCGGGGCTGCAAATCAATCAGAATGCGCTGCGTGTTTTCCGGAATGCCTGCATGTGCGTACCACCTGCGGGCTTTGATGAGGTAATGCTCCGTTAAATCTTCTGCCTGGAAATTGGGCAGTTGCTTCCGTGCGGCAAACTCCCGGGGCCACCAGGTGGTGGTTCCTCCGGGCATGGCGGCTCGCACTCGTTGAAAGGGATTGAGAGGGTTGAGCATACCGACGTATTCCATGACCCAGGGGGTGTTGAAATCCCGCTCGTTGAATTCAAGCATCTGCCATTCACCATCTATCCAGGCTTCTGCCCAGGTGTGGTTGCCTTTAATATGGTTCCAGGTATGCACGCCCACAGCTCGTGCTGGGATATCCACAGAACGCAAGGCACAGACCAGCAATATGCTCTGACCTGTGCAGGATATTTTTTTCTCCGCCAGGGCTTCCAGCGCGTTCATGTTGTGCTTGCGGCGTTCCGGGGAGTAGTAGGCTCCTGTAATTTCGCCGATGTTTGCGGCAATGTGCAGCGCAGCTTCCCGCGCGGTGCTGCATTGCTTCACCATGGGCGGGAATATCTTGCTGAGGATGGGCCGCCACTTGCAGGGTGTTTCATCCATGACTGCATCCGGCAGAACCGCGGCCTGGCGGATGTGCTCCGGCGCTGCCTTGCTCCACGGGAAATTCGCAGCCGTCAATACAGCGTTAAATAAGAGAAAAACTATGAGAATAAATCTCATACAACCTCACCATAAAGAGTGAACCCGGTGCATTCCGTGATGCGCACGGGAACCAGCGTTCCCACCTCGGCTGTGTTGCCAGGGATGATGACCGGCTTGTTCTGGGAAGTGCGTCCCTGAAGTCGCTCCGGATTGTTCTTGCTGGGGCCTTCTACCAGGATGGTCTGTTCGGTCCCTACCAGCGCCTGGTTGCGAGCCACTGCGATGCGATTGACTGCTTCAAGCAGGTCGTGGTTGCGTTCTTCCTTCACGCGCAGGCAAATCTGATTGTCCATGGCGGCGGCCACGGTATCGCGACGCGGGGAGTACTGGAATACAAAGGCATTATCGAACTGAATACGCTCCACGGCGGCCTTGGTTTCGAGGTAGTCCTCGTGTGTTTCCCCCGGGAAGCCCACGATGATATCGGTGGTGATGGCCAGGTCCGGGCGCGCTTCGCGCATAGCTTCGCAAAGACGCAGGTATTTCTCGTTCTTGTACGGTCGGCGCATGAGCTGCAGAATGCGGTCGCTGCCGCTCTGCATGGGGAAATGGATATGGCTGCACAGTTTTGGGAGGTAGGTGTAGGCATTCACCAGGTCCTGGCGGAACCCGATGGGATGCGGGCTGGTGAAGCGGATGCGCTCCAGGCCATCCATATCGTTAAGCTTTTCAAGCAGTCGCACAAAGGCGCCGCGTCCATTGATGACAGGCTCGTCCTTGCCATAGCGGTTCACTATCTGTCCCAGCAGGGTGACTTCCTTCACGCCGCGGTCAACCAGTTCACGCACTTCCTGCAGAATGTCTGCTTCCGGGCGGCTGCATTCGGCGCCACGGGTGCTGGGCACGATGCAGTAGGAACAACGCATCTCGCAGCCCTGCATGATGGACACGAAGGCGGTGCAGTTGCCGGCCGGGGGCAGGTGATCGCGGATGGCGTTCTGGAACCCTTCTTCCTGCTGTGTGGCGCAGATGTGTGCACCGCGGCGGATAGGTTCGAAATCCGGCTGACCGAGACGGCTGCGCAGCAGACGGTTGCAGAGCTTGTACACATTGTGGTACTGCTGGGTGCCGGTCACAATATCCAGGCGGGGAACATCGCGGAAAAGGGATGCGGCACGGCTCTGGCACATGCAGCCCATGAAACCGTATACCACCCAGGGTTTGGCGCTGGGACGGGCGCAGAGCAAGCCCATTTTGCCCAGTGCTTTCAGTTCCGCTTTTTCGCGTACAGAGCAGGTGTTGATGAGAATAACATCCGCCTGCGACTCATCTTTTGTGAGTTCATATCCGCCGGACAGGAACATGCTGGCTACCTGTTCGGAGTCTCTTTCGTTCATCTGGCACCCGTAAGTCTTGATCAACACGCTAGGCATGCGCGTATGCTACCATAGCATATATAATATGGGAAGCCGAATTCAAGTCAGAGATGAATTATCTCAGGAATAATTAAATCGTGGGGCTCTGTCGGCAGATTGTCCACCATTTGCTCTGCAAACGCAAGGGCTGCAATGCGCGCTTTTGTGCAGAGTGGTATGAAACGGTCATAATACCCCCCGCCGTACCCCAGTCGTTTCCCTGTGCGGGTAAAGGCTACGCCGGGTACTACCAGCAGGTCAATATCATCAGGCGCCAATAGCCAGGTGTGCCTGGCCGGTGCCAGAATTCCCATGGCCCCCGGTTCCAGGTCTTTTTCTATATCTCTTATTTCGTGAAAGGCCAATTTGCGCTCCGGTAGGCAGCGCGGAAAAAGAAAATGGTGCTGGGGATATTGCTGCAGAAGGGGGAGCAGATTAACTTCGTGCGGCAGGGGGGCATATATGGCAATATTTCTGCCTGAGCCTGCTAACTCTGGTTCCAGCAGCTTTCGCAGTGCAGCAGAACGCAACTGCGCCGGGTCGGCGTGCGCGGCTTCTTTCAGCCGTTGCAACACGTCCCGGCGCAGTTCCTGCTTGGTGATTTGCATGTGTTTTATTCTGCAGGGGGCGTGGAAATCCTGCCGAAAAGCGCGAGCATGCGGCCTGTGTTCCCTTTTTCTATTCGGTATGAATAGAATGTATTCAGGTCTGCAGCAGTATCAAGCCCGCTGTCTGTGATGTTTTCCGGAGCAATCCCGGCTTCAACAAGCTGCTGCTTAATCATGGTCACGATGTCCACCTCATAGTGCGGCGGTCGGATGCACGGAGATATGACCGCGATGCAGTCGCTTGCATGAACCCCGAGGACCTTATACATGGCATTCAGCGTTTCACCTGCAATGTTCTGCAGGGTTCCCGCTTTTCCGGAATGGATGAGGGCACGGCTCTGGGTTACGGTGTCGTAAATCCATATTGCCGCGCAGTCTGCCACGTAAATACCCAGGCAGCAGTCTGCTTTACCACCGCAGAAAAGGGCATCTACTCCTTCCACAGGGTAGGAACAGCCTATGTCACCAACCAGCGCGGCTTTGTTTCCGTGCACTTGTTGCGCGCGGCGAAGCATTTTCGGTGCAATACCGCCCTGGCGAAGAACCTCCTCATGAGCCGGGGTAAGGGCCGTTATGACGGCTGTGCGGTCTGTTGTGGTGGCAATCCCGGGAATTCGCGTAATAAAGCGTGCAAAATTCTCAGGGTATGCGTTAAGGCTTTTAAGATAATCAGGGGAATATTTATTCATAAAACCACGAATCAGGAATTGTTTTTGCGTGCAGCAGATGTACGGCGGGAAATAACTCGGCGAGCGCTGCTCATGGGAGTTGTTTCATCATTTCGTGCCATCATCTGCGCCAGGTCTGCGGCTATGTTGTTCCGCATTTGTGAAACCAGCTTCCGTCCCTGGTCTGTGATGCGAACCATTATCTTGCGGCGATCTGCTGCTGCTGTATAGCGCTTCAGGTGGCCGAGCTCCTGCAATTTGTCCACCATGCCCGTTGCGGCTGCGGTGGAATGCCCCATCATTTTAGCAATGTTGCTCATGGAAAGGCATTCTTCCTCTGCCAGATAGGCAAGCAGGAAGAACTGCGGAAACGACACTTTACCCTTGGTCAATTCAGGAGAGAGGCGTAAAATACAGCTGCGCTGGGAGAAAAGAACAAAATCTGCAAGATTCTGCACATCCTGCTCCTGCTGCATTTCGGCGCTGTTGAGATTGCTGCGTGTCATAAGTAGTGGAGTTGTTGTTCCGCTAAGATATTACGGCTTTGCGTAATTTTTGCAAGCCCAAAAATTCAGCCAATCCGAACGAATCTCATCAGGTCCACTCATATGGGAGTTATCTGAATTTTCTCATACAACATATTGTGATTTTTGAAAATAATTTTTTTCAAAAATCGACAGGGTGTATTATTATTTGCCCGCCTGAGCGGGGGCAATATGAAGGATGCGGCGCATTTCGGCAGTCAGAAGTTGATTTGACTCAAGGCGTTCGATGTGTTCGCGTATGGCATTCCATACCGTATTGAACGCTTCCATTTGATTCTGCACCGCCATGTAATCCTGAATTGTAGGCTCAGGCAAACTTTGCTGTGTCTCGACAAGTTTGTCGCATTCCTCTTTCAGCTGCAGAAGCTGCGGTATTGCGGCCGCCGCAGAGGCTTCATCCCGGCAGGTGTTCAGGCAGAGCTCCGTCCGGGATAAGAAGTCAATGATAGCGTGGGTCAAGTCCATATGATTCGCTATCTTTTCCGTAGCGTCTGCGTGGAAAATTCCAAAAAGGCAGATGCAGCTGAGGATAAGTTTTTTCATTCGTATTAACAATGCGTTCTATGGCCTTTTGCTCCGAGCAATTTTACAGGAGTTCCGCATCCCGGGCAATTGTAGCGCCAGAAAAAGAGCAAATGCAGAGCTGTGGTGAAATTATAACCCAGCAGGGGGAGGTAATGCGCTGCTCTGTTGCGATTGTAGTGGCTGAAGCGGAAGATACGCATGTGGCAGACCGGGCAGGTGGCACGTCGTGAAATGAACATGTACACCAGGCAAGGAATGACAAAGACGATTGTCGCAAGTATCTCAAGCGGCAGCGCCGGCATGTTATCCGTTGCCAGCAAGATGGGAAATACAACAATGCTGGCAATAGGGACAAACAGGAATAGCGTGAAGAAGGCTGCCATGATGGTCGTGAACCGGTGGGTGCATCTTACCGGACTATGCATAATCACCGAGTGCTTCTTGTCCGCGCTGATGGGATCCGGTCTCCGGGAATGCCGGCGTAAACCGGTTGTCGGTATGCCACTGCGAGGATTCGTTATGGTGATATCTGCCAGGGTTTCCGTCTGGATATTCTGTTTTGTGATATTTCCATGACCGCAGAGTTCCTGCAGCCTTTCTAATGTGAGAGTATATTTTTTATCTGGGAAATACTCCTGCGCTTTGCACAACTCCTGATAAATTTTTGCCGGAGCTGTTGCAAGCATCTGCTGGGACGAGGTGATACCGCAGAGCGCTAGCTCGTCCTTTTCAGCCTGCGTAAGAGCACTGAAAGGGTCAGAATTCATAGAATGTCTAGGGGGGAGAAAGGTTAGACTAACGCATTGAGCATTGCTTCCAGCTGAGCCGTTTTTGCTTCCCATTCAGCCAGTCGTGCTCTTTCCTGTTCTACCACAGCGGCAGGAGCTCTGTCAACAAAAGAAGCATTGCCGAGCTTGGATTTGCTCTTGGCTATTTCTTTAGTCATCTTTTCAAGTTCTTTGGTGATGCGTGTGCGTTCTGCGTCTACATCTACCAGTCCTTCCAGCGGCAGGAAGAGTTCGCCCAGCGGGGTGAGAGAGGTCGGTGTTCCCTTGGGAGCCTCGTAATCGGCATTCAGCTCAGCGGACTGTGCACCAGCCAGCAGTGCCAGTCGGGCTGCCAGATCGGCATCCACGGGCAGGGCGGGCTTCAGCACAAACTTAACCTTGCGGTTGGTGGCCAGATTGTACTCAGCTTTCAGGTTACGGGCTTTATTTGCGGTGTCGTACAATGCCGTGGCGGTGGCGCGAGCCTTGGAAATTTCCGTGCTGTCCAGTCCGGAGAGCAGGGCATCTGCGTTGGGAAGGGCGGTGCTCATGAGGGGCTGCCCGTCCTTGGCAAAGCCCAGACTTGCCCAGAGTTCCTCTGCAATGTGTGGCATGATGGGGGCGAGCAGAGCCAGATAGTGGCGCAGCACGGTGTCCATCGTGAAGAGCGTTGCGTTCTTTACAGCGGGCTCACCATCGCGCAGGTCATTCTTAACGGCTTCCAGGAACAGAGAGCAGTATTCATTCCAGAAGAAGGTGTAAAGAGCCTGGGTGTAGGTGTTGAACTCATATTTGCCGAGGCCCTCTGCCACGGTGGCATGCAGTTCCTTCAATTTGGCGAGGATATCGATGTGGACTGCTGTGAATTTGGGTGCCGGTTCGGTGCTGGCCGCTCCCTGCATCATACGGAAACGAGCCGCATTATACAGTTTGTTGGCAAAGTTCTTGCCCTCTTCAATCTGCTTCTCATCGAACTTCACATCCGTGCCGGTCGGGGCGATACGCATCAGCCCGAAGCGGAGACCGTCTGCGCCGTATTTGGCAATGAGATCAAGCGGGTCAGGGCTGTTGCCCAGGCTCTTGCTCATCTTGCGTCCCAGCAGGTCACGCACAATGGAGGTGAAGAATACATTGCCGAAAGGCTTGCCGCCGGCAAAGCGATAGCCAGCCATAATCATGCGGGCTACCCAGAAGAAGATGATATCCGGACCGGTTACCAGGTCGCTGGTCGGGTAGAACTTGGCAAGGCATTCCTTGTCCATGGTGGAGAAGGGCCACAGCCAGCTGCTGAACCAGGTGTCCAGCGCGTCTTCGTCCTGAACCCAGTTTTCCGGGTCAGAGGGGGGATTCACGCCCACATAGATATCGCCGGCAGCCGCGTCCTGTGCGTCCAGCTTCGTAGCGGCCTGCAGTTCAGCTGCTTTTTCCTTGCGGTACCACACCGGGATGCGGTGCCCCCACCACAGCTGGCGGGAAATGCACCAGTCCTGAATGCCCTCCAGCCAGTGGGCATAGGTCTTGGCCCAGTGGGCAGGGCGGAATACGATATCGCCATTGGCCACTGCTTCTGCGGCTTCTTTCACGCAGGGATATTTCAGGAACCACTGCATGCTCAGACGCGGTTCAATCGGCACATCGGAACGCTGGGAGATACCCACGTTGTTCTCGTAGTCCTCAACCTTTTCAAGAAGCCCCTTTGCTTCAATGATTTCAATGGATTTCTCGCGCGCCACAAAGCGATCCAGACCGTGCAGTTCCGGGCAACCGGGGCAGTTGATGTGACCGTCGGCAGTCAGTACATCGATGATTTCCAGGTTATTCTTCATGCCCACCTCAAAGTCGGTGCGGTCATGGGCGGGGGTAATCTTCAGTGCGCCGGTACCGAAGTCGATTTCCACGTGGTCATCAGCAATAATCGGGATCTCGGCATCGCACAGCGGGCGGATGACCGTCTTGCCAATAAGGTGGGAGAATCGGGGATCTTTCGGGTTCACGGCTACAGCTACGTCGGCCATGATGGTTTCCGGACGAGTGGTGGAAACCAGCAGCTGTCCGCTGCCGTCAGCCAGTTTGTAGCGGATAGTGTAAAGCTTGCTCCTGGAGGGTGTCATGATTACCTCCTCGTCAGAAAGGGCGGTGAGCAGCACCGGATCCCAGTTCACCATGCGGTGCCCACGGTAGATGAGTCCTTCGTTGAAAAGTTCGGTGAATACGCGCGCCACCTCCGGGGCATACACATCGTCCATGGTGAAACGCTCGCGTTCCCAGTCGCAGGAGCAGCCCAGCTTCTTGAGCTGGTTGATGATGATGCCGCCGTGCTTGTCTTTCCATTCCCACACCATGTTCACGAAATCCTCGCGGCCCACATCAAAGCGGGTGCGCGGCGGAGTTTCCTTGGCCAGTTCTTTTTCCACTCGGGCCTGGGTGGCAATACCGGCGTGGTCAGTGCCGGGCAGCCAGAGCACTTCCTTACCTTCCTGGCGGGCGCGACGGGCAAGTATATCCTGAATTGTGTTGTTGAGTACGTGTCCCATGTGCAGCACCCCCGTGACATTGGGCGGGGGAATCACAATGCTGTACGCTGGTTTGTCAGAATGGGGGTCGGCGTGGAAGCAACCCTCTGATATCCAGCGGGTTTGCCATTTTTCTTCAACTAAGGTCGGTTCGTAAGCCTTGGGCAATTCAGTCATGACGGCGGCGATTCTACTCTTTTTGCCATCACATATCAAGCCTTTTCGCATGATTGACGCAGGCTCTTGCTTGACAGCCTACGGTGATTCCTGTATGCTCGCATCCCGACATGAAGTTACTGCGAAATGTTCTTATTTCTGCACTGCTGGCAGCGGCTCCACTGAGCCCGGCAGTAGAGGTGGTGCTCTGCGGTGGTGTGGCTCTGCGCTCCTGGGAAAACCTGCGCGGTCCCTCGGCTCATGATAACTGGTGGGCCAACTTTGTGCGCGCGTCCACGGTGTATATTGATGCTGTTCAGGCAAAAGACCCGGCTAAGGATATTGTGTGGATTGTGTTTCGCCCCTCTTATATAACCCGAGGTAAGGAAAACAAGATTGACTACATTTCCCGCATTCGTGAGACAGCTGCTAAGCGTAAGGTGCGTCTTAAGTTTGTGGACTCTGCAGACGAGGCATACCAGGCTATCAATAAAGCACCTCGCAATAAGAAGGATAAAGTAACGGCTTTCTTTTACTTCGGACACAGTAATCCTCACGCTTTCATGCTGGATTACAGCAATGATATCATGGCAGCGTCTACGGCATGGATGCACGAGAAAGACCTGGCTGCCAGAATTGATAAGAATATCTTTGCCCCGGATGCTGAGTGCTGGAGCTATGGTTGCTACACCGGCCGCAGCATGAGCAAGTTCTGGAAAGACGCTTTTGGTGTGCCCATGTGGGGCAACACGGAATCCACCCGTTACCAGCCCGTCGGCGAGGGCAAGCTTCCTGCCGGCGCCGGTAAATGGGTTCGCTGAGTGTCCGGAAGCAGTTGTGGTGTATTTCCGTTAATGAAGAAGCGGTGCCTCTACGGCACCGCTTCCGGTTTTAAGCTTCTGTGTTTTTCCTCTTTCGTGACACTCGTTTTTTCGGTGCCGGTTCGGGCTTATCCTGGGCAAAGGCGATATCGGAGGTGCCCTCGGGGCGGATGGCCCGGCTCATGCAGCCGGCGACCAGTTCTCCGCGGAGGATGGCTTCGGCGATGGGGTCTTCGAGTAGCCGCTCGATGGCGCGGCGCATGGGCCGTGCACCATATTGCGGGTCGTAGCCTTTGTCCACCAGCATGCTGATGACCTCTGGGGAGAGGGTGAGCGTGATATCCTTATCTGCCAGTCGGCGGATGAGTTTCTGTGCTTCCAGCTCCACAATCTTTTCAAGGTCGGGGCGGTCAAGCATGCGGAAGACGATGAGTTCATCAAAGCGGTTGATGAATTCCGGGCGGAAGTGCTTTTTAGCGGCTTCTGTTATCTTCTCCTTCATGGCGTCATAATCATCCTCTGCGGTGCTGGTGCTGAAGCCCATGGTGCTCCGCTTATCAGCCAGACTGGCACCGACATTGGAGGTGAGGATGATGATGGTATTGCTGAAGTTTACCTTGCGGCCGAGTGAGTCGGTCATGCAGCCTTCTTCCAGTACCTGAAGAAGCAGGTTCATGACATCCGGGTGCGCTTTCTCAACCTCGTCAAAGAGAATGACGGCATAGGGGCGGCGGCGGATTTTTTCCGTCAGCTGGCCGCCTTCGTCGTGACCTACATAGCCGGGAGGCGAGCCGATGAGCCGGCTGGTGCTGAATTTCTCCATGTATTCGCTCATATCTACCTGGATGAGCGCTTCTGCTGTGCCGAACATGATTTCGGCCAGATTACGGGCCAGATAGGTCTTGCCCACACCTGTGGGACCCATGAAGAGGAAAGAACCAATGGGACGGCGCGGGTCCTTGATATCGGCCCGGCTGCGGCGCAGTGCGCGGGAAATGGCAGAGCATGCAATATCCTGGCCTATGACCTTGCTCTTGAGTTCTTCCTCCATGCGCAGGAGTTTTTCTGTTTCCTTTTCTTCCATGCGGGCCAGAGGGATGCCGGTCCATTTGGAAACCACGGTCATGATATCATCCTCTGTGACTTCCATGAAGGTGGAATCCACCTCGTTTTTCCAGCCGCTGACAGAAGAGTCAATCTTTTGCTGCAACTGCTTGATTTCATCGCGCAAGCGGGCTGCTGTCTCGAAATCCTGCTTATCGACCGCTGTGGCCTTTTCTGTTTCCAGTGTGCGGAGCGACTCTTCCTCCCTCTTGATATCGGCCGGGCGGGTCATGGTTGCTACACGAAGACGGGAGCCGGCTTCGTCCATGAGATCAATGGCTTTATCCGGCAGGAAACGACCAGTCAGATAGCGCTTGGAGAGATAGGCGGCGCATTCGAGCGCCTTGGGGGTGTAGTGTACGTGGTGGTGCTTTTCGTACTGAGGGGCTATACCCTTCAGAATAAGCACGGTATCGTCCAGAGATGGTTCTCCTACCTGCACCTGCTGGAATCGGCGTTCAAATGCTGCATCTTTTTCGATATGCTTGCGGTATTCATTGAGCGTGGTAGCGCCGATGGCCTGCATCTCGCCACGCGAAAGAGCCGGTTTGATGATGTTGGAAGCATCCATGGTGCCTTCTGCAGACCCCGCGCCGATGAGGGTGTGGATTTCATCGATGAAGAGGATGATGTTTTTCTCCTTGCGGATTTCTTCCATGACCGCCTTGAGGCGTTCTTCGAACTGACCGCGGTACTTGGTGCCGGCTACCATGAGTGCCATATCCAATGAGATGATGCGTTTTCCAAGCAGGAATTCGGGGACGTCTCCCCGGGCAATCTGCTGGGCGAGCCCCTCCACAATGGCGGTCTTGCCCACTCCTGCTTCTCCCAGCAGCACCGGGTTATTCTTGGTGCGGCGGCAGAGAATCTGGATGACTCGCTCGAGCTCCTGCTGGCGGCCGATGACGGGATCCATTTCACCGGCTGCCGCTTTCGCGGTGAGATCACGCCCGAAAGCACTCAAGGCTGGAGTATTTGAACGGTTGTTGAATGAAGTTGCACTATTGCCTCCCGCCTGGTGGTGCAGGAAGGCGTTGCTGTCTTCGTCTTCCTCATCATCGCGGCGGGGGCGGTTTGAACCGTTGTCGTGCATGTTGCCGCCGGCATCTTGCTGATTATCGACCCCGAAACCGGGATTAATCTCCTCCATGATGCCACGGCGCACGCTCTCGTAGCTGAGTCCGCAGGAAATCAGGCTGTGCCAGGCAAGCCCGTCTTCATCTTTCAACATGGCGAGCAGCAGATGCTCGGTGCCCACATAGGTGTGACGAAGTCGCTGAGCTTCTTCTCCTGCCTGCACGAGTATCTTGCGCACACGGGGGGTGTAGGGAAGCGAACCTTCATTTGCGGATGAGCCGGGAACGATGGATTGCTCAATCTTGTAAGACAGCTCAGCTATATCGACACCGGCGTTTTCCATGACGCTGATGGCGACACCCTGACCGAGCTTCAATAATCCCAGTAGTACATGCTCTGCGCCGATGTAGTTGTGATGAAAGCGGTCTGCCTCGCGGCGCGCTATGTTGAGGACCTGCTGGGCACGTGGGGTGAAATTATTGTTCATATGGAGTTGTCTGAAATATGATGGGGGTGATTTGAAAGGAATTGGCGGGCAGCAACGGCTCGTTGCAGACAGAGACCGGGGTTTCCTTGCTCTTCTGCCAGAGCGGCTTCGCTTGCCTGGGCAACGGAAAAATTATTGAGGGCAATGAGAATGTCTCGCTCATCCTCCTGCCAGGAGATAAGGCGCAGGAGGGTACCCAGGCGCAGCAGGGAAACAGAATCTCGCAGTTCTCGTATACTCAGCCTGCGGCAGTTTGTAAGCAAACCGTATGCGCGAGCTATGGCATCCTGCAGGTGCATCCCTGGTTCATGGAGAAGCTTGCGTCGGACCTGCTGTTCTCTGCATACGATATGCCGGAGTACATCTTCGAAAGTTTCGGTCATTTCATCGATGCTGTCTTCCGGGCCGGGAATGGAAAAGAGCACAAAAAGGTGGCCGGTGTCGTCCTGCCCATCGGAATAATAGGGCGAGATACTCACATGCAGTTTTTCCAGAGCTTTGGTGACCTGGTTCATCATGTTGGCTGCTGTGAGGGCAGGGAGATGCAGCAGACAGTACAGCTGCAGCCCGTCTCCTGCTTCAGAGGGGATGCTGGTCAGGTAGCCGTGCTGTGCGTTGTGGGCGAAGTTGAGCTCTTTCTGCAATGCTTCATCTAAATCCTGAAGTTGCTGGATACCCTGCTCGAAATTAACCCCGTCTTGAAATGCGTGAACGGCAAGGTGCTCCTCTTCATTTACCATGATGGTGACTCGCTGCCGCTGCGGAATGATGACATAGCATCCGTCCTGTCGGGCTGCCATGCAGGGGGTGAGCTGTTTGCGGGTCAGAAGAGCGCGCCGCTGGCCATAGCTCAGTTGCGGCATTTCTGCGCAGAACGCAGTTTTGAACCCGCGCAGTGAGGTAATGCGGGGCAGAAGCTCTGCTGCTACTGCCGCGCGCGTTTCAGCTGTGCTCCAGCCGGGGAATGGATACCCGCCCAGATTCCTGACCATGCGGACAATAGACCCCATGACGACGCCATCGGTCGTGTTGCGGTCCGGTGTCCACTTCGGTTCGGTTTTCAGCAGTGTATCGAATTTCATGTGTCTTGTGCGGGTAGGTTGTTAATTTGATCGCGCAGGACCGCAGCTCGTTCATAATCTTCCCGGGAAACTGCCTGCTGGAGCTCTTTCTGCAGACGAGCCCGGGTAAGAGCTGGAGCTTCGTGCGTGGGATGCTCCTCTGGTTCAGCTTCAGGGTTCAGCTCGCGGGCAAAGACTGCGTAACAATCAGGACAGCCCAGATGACCGGTGCGCCGGTAGTCTTCCACACTGAATCCGCACACCGGGCAGCTGCTGAGCATGCTGAGCGGCGGTGTGGACTCTTGCGGCATTTCGGCACCAGTCAGTTCGCGTACCAGTTTATCGACCCGCTGTTTGAATTCTTCCGGAAAGAATTTTTCAGCAAAAGTAAGTGATTGCGGGTCGAACAGCCCTTTGGCTCTGGCACATGCTTCGCAGAGCGCAAGTTCTGAAACCTGCCCATTTACAATCTGAGTTAAGAACATCGAGGCTCGTTTGCCGCATATCTGGCACTTTTTCACGTGAACAGAGTACACTTTCAGCCGTGCATTTACCAGAAATCAGCGCGTCTTTCTGTGTCAGTAATCATGGGGATGGTGTTAATGCGGAGTTGACGCCGCATCACCATCGTGGTAGATTCTGAGCGGTACCATGTCTGCAGAAGAACAACAGAAGATTCACCTCATGAGCGATATACTCGCCAGTCAGGTGGCCGCCGGTGAGGTGGTGGAACGCCCGGCTTCTGTGGTCAAGGAACTGGTGGAGAATAGTATAGACGCTGGTTCCCGCTCGGTGCGTGTGGAAATACGCCGTGGCGGTGTTTCGCTCATCAAAGTGACGGATGACGGCTCGGGTATGAGCCGGAACGATGCCGAGCTCTGTCTGCGGCGCCATGCTACGAGTAAGTTAGTGCAGGTGGAGGATTTGTTTGCCATTCGCCAACTGGGGTTCCGCGGCGAGGCTTTGCCGAGCATAGCGTCTGTATCCCACCTTACTCTTACAACTCGTCGCGCGGCAGATGTGGAGGGATGGACGATAAGCACCGAGGGTGGGGTGGAGTCTCCTTTGATGAATGCCGGGTGTGCTCCTGGTACCGAAATCAGCGTCAGCAACTTGTTTTTTAATACGCCGGTGCGGCGTAAGTTCCTGAAAAGCGATGAGACGGAAAGCGGGCATGTGGAGCACCAGGTGCGTTTGCATGCTCTGGCATTCCCTGAGGTGCGTTTTACGTTTGTGCGCGATGGTCAGCAGCTCTTTGATGTACCTGCTACTCATGACCTGCGCCGCAGAATTGCAGATTTTGTGGGGCGCGAAACCGCCGCCATGCTGATGCGGATTCGCCCCACCGAGGCTCCTGGTGTTCGTGTCAGCGGATTCCTTATGCCTTTGTCTGCCGCGCGAAGAAACAGGCGTATGCAGTTTGTCTTTCTGAATGGACGCCCGATTGAAGACCAGATTATCAACCGTGCTGTGCGGGATGGATATGGCGGGTTCCCGCCCGGGCTTCATCCAGCTCTTTTCTTGTATCTTGAGGTAGAACCGGCGCTGGTCGATGTGAATGTGCACCCAGCTAAACGTGAGGTCCGCTTCCGTCGCCCGGCAGAGGTAACCATGGCAGTCATGGAGGCAGTAGCATCAACGCTGGCAGCACATGCCAGGGGCGAGCACGGAGAACAAACTGATTCAGCATCTGAATCAGTTGCCGCTCCGGTTCGGAAAGCACCTGAGCCCCCGGCTCCCGCTCAGACGACTCCTGCCACACCGGCTGCCCGCAAAATCGGGCCTGTGGAAGCTAGTCCGTCTGTGCGTCCGAATCTGGTGCTGCGACCGCTGATAAGCCCCCGGCAGCAGGAACTGGAGCTTCCATCTGCTGAACCGGTGGAGCCACCATCGGCTCCAGAGACTGCATTCGTGCCTAATTTCAGGCATGTGGGGACTCTGCATAATCAATATGCCATTTTTGAAAATAAGGAGGGCATGGTGCTTATGTCTCCCCGGGCCGCGCGGGAGCGCATCGTCTTTGAGCTGTTGCAGTCGAGTCATCGGGCGGTTCTGGTTTCTCAGCGCCTGCTTGTTCCGGAACTTCTGGAGCTGGATGCACGCGATATGGGCATAGCCATGGAGGTGAAACCCCAGCTTGAACAGGCCGGTTTCCAGATTTCTCCCTTTGGTCGTAACACCTTGCGCGTAGAGGCTGTGCCTGCGGTATTGCCTCTGAAGAAGGTCAGTGATTTTGTGCAGGAGCTTTTGCGTGCGTTTACCAGTGGTGAGGTAAAACTGAATCGCAGCAGAAGCCCGTTTGAGCCTTTTGCCCGTCAGCTTGCCAGCCAATACGCCCGACAGGAGGATATATCTGCCTACCTGCAGAATCCGCTTCCATTGCTGGCTGCTCTGCTGAAATGTGAAATTCCTTACTGCAGCCCGGGCGGGAAAGCCACTCTGCTGCCTTTCCCGATGGTTGAATTAAACCGGCGTTTTCAGGCTTAGAACCGGATGTGTATGCCGTCCGGTTGTGGCGGACGGGAGTAATCGCATCCGCTGGCTTTGGGAAAAATGCACCCTGGGAATTGATCTTCTGCTGCGCTTCCGGGTAGAAGAATCCCAGGTATGAGAGCAGGTTTGCAGTCTGGTGTTTTCTGATACAGCGAGGGATGCTTGTGGTGCAGATGTCCGCTCCACACGTCCGGTATAATCGGGCTGCCAGTGAATGTTAACTCAATCTGGTATATTTTGTGTGCTGTCAGGAGTATCGTTGCAGCGAGGAAAAGATACTTGAATGAGGAGAGTTTCTTCCAATTATAACTCAATGCTGTAACAAAATGCGTATGGTAAATGATACCGCATTTAAGCCAGAGTTCATTGTTTCCGAAAACGCCGCTTTCCGGGGTGGAACCAAAATATATCCATGGTACGATGAGAAAACAAATCAGACTTATAAGTAGAATTTTATTCTCATGGATGAGCGGCCACAGAACGACTAGCCAGAGCATTCCACAGATTACCGTGCAGGGGTAATCACTGCTCAGGAAATATGACCAGTTCTCCTGTAATTGGCCATGCAAGCCCAGACATGTGGCGCTTTCTGCCCGTAAATAGTATATTCCACAGAGAAAAACAATGCTGAGTGGTACTATGAGACTGCTCCATTTAACTTTGGATAAAATGGGGGAATCAGGTAGCCATTTTCCCACGGCCAGAGGTAATAATCCGATAGCTCCCAGAGGAGAAAGCGGAATGAGTAGGGCTACCGCGATAGGAATGAGAATTTTTTTGGAAACGTCGGCGTAAAGTACCAGAGTTGTAGCCAGTATGGTATATGGAATGAAATGGCAGCTTTGCCCGCTGCTAATCAAATTAAATGCTGTCGATTTTGCTCCGATATAGTGATTCTCAGGCAGGGGAATATATGTTTTCAGTAATTGCCAGATATCGCCATTTCCGGCAAAACTGTTGATGATGATATAAGCTGGGTCTTTGAGAAAAAAGATGAGCAAAAGAAAAATCCAGGAAAATTTTCTGTGACTGCAGTATATGAGCAGGATGGTAAGCCATAATCCCAGGGAGTACCAGCAGACTGCTACCGAGTGCTGAAGTGTGTAATTTTCTGTCAGACGAGCTAGTAATGCCGCCGGTAGCATGCCTGCAAGATAATAGCTCATTTCTTTACCATCCGGCAATACCAGTGGCCAAGGCGCATGAATTAGATTCTGGAAAAGAGCTTCTCGGAAAATCAGAATATCAGGGAAGGGATATACGTATCCCAACATCCCGGCGTAGGCGAAACTGAGTATGCAAAGGCCTGCTGCGAGCAGAAGCCCAATACATTCTGTGACGTTGAACATACAACTGCGGCTTTGCTGCCTTTTCTTTGCTATATACGCAATAGTGAAGATGATACCCAGATTGACAGGCCAGGCGACCCATGGGGAAAACCAGCTGCTGAAAAAGAGGATGCAGGGAATGGAGAGATAGAGTAGAGAGATGACTGTAATACAGTGCAGGCTGAAATGGAATCTGCCGCTATTCGATGAGTGGATGTTATCCATGATGTCGGGCGATAATTTATCATTGATTATACCGCATGTCAACTGCACGGCTAGTGCTTTGAGCATATGTAAGTGAATTTCATCCGATATGGAGTATTGCACAAACCGGGATTATCATTCAAGGACTTAAGTTGTCTCAGCGACTCTGGTCATGATAAAAACATGCACCAGATTGCGCTTGATTCAAGGCAATACGCGTGGTAAAATCCGCGCGCTATGTTCTACATTACGACAGCAATTGACTACACAAACGGCGCACCCCATATCGGGCATGCGTATGAGAAGGTTCTGGCTGATGTTCTGGCTCGCTGGCACCGAATGTGTGGCGAAGATGTGTTCTTCCTGACGGGTGTGGACCAGCATGGACAGAAAGTGCAGCAGAAAGCAGAAGCTGCCGGTATGCAGCCGCAGGAGTATGCCGATATGGTGACTCAGAAGTTCATTGCTCTCTGGGCGCGACTGGGAATTCAGTACGATGGCTGGGCTGCGACCACAGATGCCCGCCACAAAGCCTGCGTGCAGGCAATCCTGAGTGACCTGAAAGAAAAGGGGTGCCTCTATAAGAAAGGCTACAAGGGCTTCTATTCCATCCGCCAGGAGCAGTTCCTGACCGACAAGGAGCGTAATGAGCAAGGCGAGTTCGGTCCCGAGTGGGGCGAAGTGGTGGAGTTAGAGGAGGAAAACTGGTATTTCAACCTCAGCCAGCAGGTGGAATGGTTGAAGAATTATGTGATGACTCACCCCGCTGTTGTGACCCCTGAATTCCGCCGCCAGGATTTGCTCAACGCCATTGAGCGAGCTGCCGGTGTTGACCTTTGTATCTCACGCCCGAAGGACCGCCTGTCCTGGGGTATACCTCTGCCTTTTGACCCGGATTTCGTGACCTACGTGTGGTTTGATGCGCTGGTGAACTACATTTCCTTTGCCGGGTACAAAGCTGCCGAGGGGGCTGGTCTGCCAGATTTCGACAAGTTGTGGCCTGCAGCCTGCGAGGTTATCGGCAAGGATATTCTGGTTCCGGCACATGGTATCTACTGGCTGTGCATGCTGCATGCCATGGGATTTGCGGATGAGCAGATGCCGCAGCTGCTTGTGCATGGCTGGCTGAACATCAAGGGCGAGAAGATGTCCAAGTCTCTGGGTAACATCGTGGACCCGAACGACTTGTGTGATGCTTTCGGTGCAGAGGCTGTGCGCTATTATCTGGTGCGCGATACCAAGACCGGTTACGACAGCGATTTCGACCCGGAGCGTATGAAGATGATATACAATACTGAGCTTGCCAACGATATCGGCAATCTCTGCAACCGCTCTCTCAACATGTGCGTGCGCTATTGCGGCGGCTCCGTGGTGATGGCTGAAGGTGATGATGAGCTTTCTGCTGCTCTGCGCGAGAGCATGAGCTCCACTGTGGCCAAGTTTGCTGACTGCATGAACAGCTACAATACTGCGGATGCTCTGGCTGCGCTGAATGCTCATGTGGGACTTTGCAATAGTTACATTGAGCAGAAACAGCCGTGGGCCCTGGCCAAGGACGAGACAAGACTGCCTGAGCTGCAGAGAGTGCTGGCGCACCTTCTGGAGTGCTGTGCGCAGGTCGGTTTCCTGCTTGGCTGCGTCTTGCCAGAGGCTTCTGCACGCATCCTTTCTCAGCTCCAGCTTGACCTGACGGGCTTAACCCCGCAGAATATGGCATGGGGGCTTGTGAAAGATGGACACGAAGTGCAGGCTCCCAGTCCGGTGTTCCCTCGCATTCTCTCTGCCGAGGAAAAGGAGAAAATGGCTGCTAAAGCGGCCAAGGCAGCAGAGAAAGCAGCACGCAAGGCTGCACAGCAGGGCTGATATATATCCTGATTTTTGCAAAAAACGACCGGCGGTGGATGATTCCACCGCCGGTCTCTGATTTACATTTCTTCAATGAGCCCGATGAACTCAATCGGGGCATCCGTATGCAAATCGCAGATCAGCCAGATAAATGGCCGGTTGAATGTGATGACATTGGCTGCATCTTCCAGCGAATTATCTATCCGGCCGTTGCTTGTTGAATCCTTGAGAGAAACAGAGAAACTCTGGATGAAGGCACCTAGGTGAACTTTGTCTGGTGTCAGGGGCGTGAAATCAGCCGTTTCGGAGTCGAACAGTGCTTTGAGTCCCATGCGGCGCAGAGAATCGCGCATATCATGCGGTAATACCTGAAGCTCTAATCTCGGAAACTCGATAAGCGTATCCTGAGGGGGCGTAGTGGCAAGCTTCTTTCGTATAGAAGTAAGCAATTCCGCAGAAATATTGGCCGCAAAGTCACGGGCTGGTCCTGTGGGAAGTATTGCGATGCAGACAAAGGAGTTTTTTTCTGAATGACCGGGAATGGTGGGAATAGCAACCGCACGCCAGCTTCCATCATCGCTTGTTGCGGTCACGTATAGCCCACGGCTGCGCATCTGTTGAAAATGGGGCATTCCACCACTGGCGTTGTCAAAATCGGACACTCTCGAATTTCCAGAGAAAAACAGCAGCTCCGGAGTATAATGAGATGCACAGGCCGCAAGCAGCCTGGTTCTGTTCGAAACCATGGAGCTGTCTGCAATCTGGGCATCGGCCTTACCAGTGATTGGTGCAAGCATGCCGTTGAACAGACTCAGGGCCATAGGTACATTATCTGAGAAAGGCAAGGGCATGACTCCAACGGATTTTTCTCCTTTTTCCAGGTTGTAATCCATGGCGAGCAGCGCTGCGCTCTGCGGTTCAGCCGGGCGGTTCCAGGGGCCTGTAGCGAGCTTGAGCTCCTGGAGCTCTTTGAGGGTTTTTCCTGCGGCGATATCCTGTAGTGCCAGCAATGCTTTCGTGAGCATATGCGGGGCTACCAGCACGTTGCCGCTTTTTTTCTCTGAGATGATATGCCTGAACAGGAACAGACTGAACTCATCAGTCCTGACTTCAGCATGTTCTTTGCTTTCCTTTTCGAGGGGAATCTGTATGGTGTTGTTTTTCTGTAGAAAATATCCACCGAGCCCTGCACCCAGCATGCAGCAGACTATGGCGACAGGTTTTATGATTCCGGGAAGGTTCATAAATATCAGGAATAGAGGGAAAGCTCTTCGTCAAGTTTTTGCGATGGCGTTACGCAATAGCGCTCACCAAGTTCTATGCTCAGGCGGTTACCCAGTGAATTACGGAATGTCATATGCACGGGCATTTTACCAGGATATTTCAGCAGAATACTCTTGATGAGCTCAAGATCACCGGCATTATGGCGTGCGGTATTGAGCGTGATTTCGTAAAACTTAGGTTTGCCGCCTCTGCGTCTTGTGCTGCTGCCGATTTGTTCTACCCCATTGGCCGAAACTTTTTTGCCCCCGGTTTTTTCGTCTTCTGATATGCGGGCGCGGAATTGCACGAAGTTTCCTTCTGTCAGCAGCCCTTCCTGTTCAGCGGCATCGGTGTATGATTTGCCCCAGAGCAGGGCTTCAGTACTGCCGGTGAAATCTTCGACTGTAATAATCGCAAATTTCTGGCCACTTTTGCTCATTTTGATTGTCACGGTGCGCAGCATACCTGCCATATCGTGTGAGCCACGGCAATCTTCTGCGGTGAGGTCGGGCAGGGTGCCTATAGGCAGGTATTTGCCGGAGTCAATGATGCCGCGCATACTGTCCAGCGGGTTGCCGGTAAAGTAGGCACCGGTGAGGAATTTCTCATCATCCAGTCGTTTTTCCTTAGGCCATTCCTGCAGTGTGATTTTTTCTTCCGGGGCAGAGGTGGTACCCATCATATCGAAGAGCGCCATCTGGCCGGCTTCGGCATCCTTGTGCACGCTGCTGGCCCCATTGATACACTGTTCTATGCTTTCGAAAATCTGGGCACGGCACACGTGCATCCAGTCAAAAGCACCGCACTGCACCAGCACTTCTATCTGGTTGCGGCGCACGTTCTGCGGCGGAATCCGGTAGCAGAAATCCTCCAGACTCTTATAGGGCCCGTTTTTCTTGCGTTCTTCCACGATGACGCGCACGGTTTCCGAGCTCATGCTCTTCACGGAAGCAAGACCGAAGCGCACGGCCAGCTTACCGTTAGGCATGGTTTCCGGCTGGAATTTCACTTCGCTGTGGTTTACACAGGGGCCGAGCACTTCGATACCCATGCGGATTGCCTCCTGAATGAATACACCAATTTTTTCATTGGTCGCTTCATTTGTCATGAGCCCGCAGAGGAATTCCACCGGGTAGTGTGCTTTCAGGTAGGCTGTCCAGTATGAGATGTGGCCATAACAGGCAGAGTGAGACTTGTTGAAGCCGTAGCCCGCGAACTTCTGAATCTTGTCGAAAATGGCGTTGGCCGTTTTTTCGTCAATCTGGTTCACATCCCAGCAGCCTTTTACGAAACGCCGGCGTTGCTCGGCCATTTCCTGCATGTCTTTGTGACCCATAGCGCGGCGCAGAAGGTCAGCACCACCCAGTGTGTAACCAGCCAGCAGTTTGGCCGCAGCCTGTACCTGTTCCTGGTAAATCATCACGCCATAGGTAAGGCCGGATACGGTTTCCAGCAGCGGGTGCTCGTATTCCGCCTGCTTCAGACCTTTCTTCACGGCTATCATGTCGTCCATGAACTGCATGGCACCTGGCCGGTAGAGGGCCAGCAATGCAATGATATCTTCAATGTTATCGATACCATAGCGTCGGCAGGTATCCACCATGCCACCGGATTCAAGCTGGAATACGCCCATGGTATCGCCGCGATTCAGAAGCTCATAAGTTGCCTTGTCGGCAATGTCCACGGCATCGTAGCGGAAATCCGGCACGCGCCAGCGCACGTAGGTCTCAGCGTCTTTCATCACGGTGAGGGTCTTGAGACCCAGGAAGTCCATTTTCAGCAAACCCGCGTTGTAAATGGCTCCCATATCACACTGAGCGACTACTTCACCGTGCGGGTTGCTCAGGTCATCTCGCGTCAGCGCCACATATTCATCCAGCGGGCGGTCACCAATAACCACACCGGCGGCGTGCATGCCTACGTTTCGCACGGTGCCTTCCAGTTTCTTGGCGTAGTCCCAGATTTCACGGTAGGTGTCATCCTGTTCCACCAGGTTACGCAGGTCTTCGCTGGCAGCGTAGCTTTTATCCAGAGTCACGCCGGGGCCGCTCTCGATGAGCTTGGCGATTTTGTCACTGTCGCTGTAGCTCATATCCAGCACGCGCGCCACGTCCTTGATGACTGATTTTGCGCCCATGGTTCCGTAGGTGATGATGTGGGTCACTGCTCGTTCGCCATATTTGTGGCGTACGTAGTCAATAACCTCCGGGCGGCGTGTCTGGCAGAAGTCAATGTCGATATCGGGCGGACTCACACGCTCGGGATTCAGGAAGCGTTCGAAAATCAGGTTGAAGGCGTAGGGGTCAATGTTGGTGATTTTCATCACATAGGCTACCAGAGAGCCGGCTGCGGAACCACGACCCGGGCCCACGGGAATATCGTGGTCCTTGGCCCAGTTGATGAAGTCTGCTGTGATGAGGAAGTAGCTCGGGAATCGCAACTGGTTGATGATGCCCAGCTCGTAGTCCAGGCGGGCGCGCAGTTCCTGGTCATTTTCAGCACGTTCTTTGCCGTATCTTTCTGCCAGACCTTTGTAACAGATTTTGCGCAGGTATTCCTCGCGGGTTGAGCCGTCCTCCGGTGCAAATTCCGGGTAACGCTCGGTGGAGGTTGAATCCAGCTTGATGGAAGTGTTGCAGCGCTCGGCGATTACATTGGTGTTTTCGTAGGCGTCCGGGTATTCCGGGAAGAGCTGGCGCATTTCTTCCTCGCTCTTGAAATAGACGCTCTTCGGATAGCGCATGCGCTTGGAATCCATGCGCTTGTTACCCGTACCCACGCAGATGAGAATATCGTGTGCATCATGGTCGTCTGCATTCAGGAAGTGGGCATCATTTGTCACCACCAGCGGCACATTGTGTTTGCGGGCAATCCGTACCAGGTCAGGCGTGACCCTGCGTTCTTCCTCAATCTCGTGGTCCTGAAGCTCCACGAATACATTGTCCTTACCGAAGATATCCACCAATTTGAGAAGCTCTTCCTCGGCTTTTTCCGGCTCATCTTTCAGCAGCCATTCCTGCATGGGACCGGCAAGGCAGCCCGTGAGGCAGATGAGACCTTTGCTGAATTCCCGCAGGGTGTCGTAGTCTATACGCGGTTTGTAGTAGAAACCGTCCAGATGCCCGCGAGAGACGATTTTAATGAGGTTTTCCCAGCCGATATTGTTTTCACACAGCAGCACCAGGTGGCAGTACTTATTGCGGCCTGGAATCTGCTTCTTTACATCCAGCGGTGTGGGCGCCACGTATACTTCGCACCCGAGAATCGGTTTGAATACGGGCTTTTTCTCATCCGGGTGCTCTTTGTTCCACTCCAGCACCCCTTTGTTGTGTTTTTTCACGTTCACCATGAACTCAATGGCGGCGAATACATTACCGTGGTCGGTAATGGCTACTGAGTTCATGCCCAGCTCTACGCATTTCTTGATCAGATCCTTAGTGTGGATCATGCCGTCGAGCAGTGAATACTCTGTGTGAACGTGTAAATGAGTGAATGCCATATCGCGTGCGCGTATTATACACGATTCTATCGCTCGTGTCAGTACGAAATCGTGCTTATCTCATAAAATTGCCGCAGCAATTTGAATGAACTGAATCTTGTTATGGTTACCGGTGTATCCTGATATCGGATTCACTGACCGGAGTGGCTTCAATCCCGCTTTCTTTGTATCCTTTGAAGGGATAATCTGCAGAGCGTACGCAGGAGGTAAGCAGAACTGTGACCGGGAAAAGGAAAAAAGAGACGATTTTCATGATTTTTCAGCGCTGAAATGAATTAAGCAGTGCCCGGCCTGTGGTGGTTGCTACTGCATAGAGCCCATACCGTGCCCGTGTGCAGGCCGTGTAGAGTTCTTTCATGTCAAAGCCGCGGCTTTCCCCAAGCCCGATGATATCTGTAACGATGACAAATGCAGCTTCCTGGCCTTTGAATGATTTGATGGTGGAGGCAAATATTTTCTCAGCATTGAGCTGGCGGCAGTCTTTGCGCCGTTGTGCCGCCTGTTCTGGAGATTCGTCTGTAGCGGCGGTTGCCAGCTCGGGAACCAGGTTCAGACAGCAGCGGGGGTGGCTGGTTCGCCAGGGGGAAAGTACCACAATATCTCTGCGCCGTATGCCGGGTTTGCTGTTCATCAGCTCGTTTATGATGCGAGAGACTTCTGCAGCTCTCTCCTGCGGTGTATCTGCTGCTGGTGAAAGGTATATGCCATCTCCACTCATGGGGAGAATAATCATGTCCTGACAATCTGCGGGCAGCATGGCACGGCTGAATCCGGCAATCTGCTGAGCGTTACGAAGATTTGCATTCAGTCTTATCCTTGTGCAGAGCTCCGGCAGCTCGTGATACCGGTCATATAAATCCTGGTGCTTATCGGCAAAGATGTATAATTTCCCGCCTGGTATCAGCAGTGATTGAATAATCTGCCACCAGGATTTGCGGAAATCCTGGGCTTCGTCCACAAAAATGGCATCATAATGGGGTAAGTCTGGCAGCAGATTCATTATCTGCTCTATCGCTGCATTTGTTAAGCGGTCGCCGGGACCTTCGTAATTAATCAGGTGGGTGAGTCCCCGCGTGCGCAGGATGGAATCTATGCAGAAATCGTGAAAAGCACAGATATGGACTTTATCCGCATGTTCTGCCAATAATGGATTCTGCTGCAATTCGTAAGCCATGGCATGATTGAAGCAGAGCATGAGGATGCGGTGTTCGCCGTCGCCCGGCAGATTGCCAGCAAGCCGGGCGGCTTCCGCACATGCTATGACTGTTTTGCCGGATCCAGCGCAACCCTCCACCCTTATACCGCCAGTGCTTTCGTAAAGCGCCGGAAGTAAATTGAGGATGTTGGTTGTGGTGGTATCCATTTCGCGCATGTAGTTTTCCAGACTCATGTGGAAAAGGACACTGGGAGACAAGGCTTCTGCGATTCTGGACACGCGAACGGCATCCATGCGTTTTGCGTGGTTCAGAATAAAAAGATTTTCAATTCTTTCCTGCAAGCGCGTGAGTTCTGCGGCGCCGCAGAGGTAGAGCGAATCAAAGGGTATGTTGTTCTGGTCGGTGGGTTCCGGTATGCCCTGCGTCAGAATGGCCATGTGGCGGTGCTCCGGCCAGCGATGCGGCGCTTGCGGGATGCAGCCGCAACGTGCGAGACTGCGCATCAGTTTCTGCAGGGCAATATTAGCTTGCTCAAGTGGCGAATGCGTGTGTGTCTTCCAGTCGGAAGTGCTGTTTTTGCGGCTTTGCCAGCGACCAGCGCTCACCTGTAGTTCGGGCCAGTCCTTTACCTCGATGACCACGATGCCTTTGTGTGGCACAAGTACGACAAAATCAGCCTCGAAGTGAATGTAATGACCATCTTCCAGGTAATCTTCCTTGCAACTATGAAATACGACCCAGTCCTGAGGCAGTTCTGCCATTGCCTCATACACGAGCAACTCGCCGCGCTGCATATTGCTCACGGGTATACGGGAATATATCTGTGCCATGAGCGTGCAATATCAGACTGCCTTTTTCCTTCTGGGCGCACTTTTGCGAGGAGCTCTGCTGCTGTTTGTTTTCTTACTTTTACTGGTGGGCTTTCTCCCGGAATGCTGCGTGGCTTCTTCCCGGGGGGGCCGCCGCTCCCGCAGCATGAGACCAAGCAGCAACAAGAAAATGCCGCTTCCCAGAGTCATGCAATTCCAGCCCCAGAGGAATTTCCACTTGTTGATATGGGCACGGCTGGGGTCAACTTCCGGTGTGATGATTTCCACTTGCTGCCCTACTGTGTAGTCGCTGTCATCTGCATCGGTCATCAGCCTGTCAATGACCAGACCATTCGGCAGCGTGTAATGCACAATGGCTTGATATGATGTGCTGCCGCCCAGGGCTGCATTGCCGTGCTGCAAGGCTTCGCAGGTTGATTCAAATGGCTTTTGTACCACATCTGTCACTTTTGCCGGTACAATTATACATTCCTGGATGTACATGGCCGTGAGCAGAAGTTGGTACAATGAAAAACAGGTAAGAAGTATACCTGCCAGCAGGAATAATCTGTTTGCTCGCTTACCTGCGATTCGTTGAATGAGAGGCGTTGGCATGTTAATTTACTGCTACTCTGTGTTCAAATGCTTCTACTCGGCCTCGCTCCGTGCATCCCCGGGCCCATTGAAGCACCACGCCTGTATCGGGCATGGCGGCTGCGGCACGGGGGGAAAGTTCGCGGTGGCGTGGGCGCGCCAGTGTGGTCTGAGGCAGACTGGCCAGCATAGTACGGGCCTCATCGGTATTCAAGCGGAATATTTCATCTGCCCGGGGCATTGATTCGAGGGCCGGTTCATCTGCATCGAGGCAGCGTACACCCACTCCGTATCGAGTGGCCAGATCGGTCAATTCGTCTTCATTGACAGCCCCTGGGAGAAGCAGCAATTCGCACTCCTGTGCCCATTGCCCGCATGCCAGCGCTCGGAAAAATGCCTGTCTGCAGCTTTCTTCATCATCTGCAAAACCTACACAGATGGCACGGAACGATGGTTCCTCTTTTTGCTCTTCCATGATATAGGCTCCCTCTGCATCCCATGCTCCGGCCGGCCACTGCACAGCTACCAGGTCTGGGTGAGCCCAGCTTTCCTCGCCGTCTACAGGGTATACAAAAACGCCTTGGCCGGCCGTGTCGTACAGCCGGACCGCCAGCGCCATGGCCTTGTGCAGCATGGTTTCGCTTTCCGCATTTCCGCCGAATACATTCTGCAGACTGGGTTCATCGCCTTCGTTGCGCAGGTAGTATCCCTGGCCGTTTTCTATGCGGGCCAGGCAGGACTCGGAATCCAGCACCATGAAGGAAAATTGTGAACGCAGCGAGTGATCCGAATAGGCATCTCCCAGCACGGCGCGCACGCGCGCAATGAGTTCCTTTCCCTTGATGGCATCATCTGCCTTTTCCGGCAGAAGAGAGGGCAGTATTTCGTTGAGCTTTTCCCTGAGTCCCATGACTATTTTCTGAGTTGTACACCGGCCAGTTTCAAATTGGGGTCGACGGGGGTATCGAGAGGGGAGAAGGCGCCAGCCCTGGCTCTGAGCAGACCGGCAAAGGCAATCATGGCGGCATTGTCGGTGGTCAGGCTGTTGGGGGGAAGAATCAGTTCAATGCGGCGGCGTTTGCACACTTCCTGCAGCTGGCGGCGCAGCCCGGTGTTGCAGGAAACACCACCGGAAACAGCCAGCACTTTATGGCCGCTTTTCCGCAACGCTTTCACAGCCTTGTGCAGCAGAACATCGATGATGGCCTGGCGAACCCCGGCGCAGAGGTCGCACATGGTCTGTTCATCCAGGTCGTGCGGGTTGCCGCTTTCCACCAGTTTGGGCAGAGTGTAGAGCACGGCTGTCTTGAGCCCGGAGAAAGAGAAATCCAGGTGGTCTTCGTGCATCATCGGGCGGGGTAGCTTGAAGCGTTCCGGGTCGCCCTTTTCTGCAAGCTTATCAATTTCCGGGCCTCCGGGGTAGGGGAGATCCAGCATCTTGGCTACTTTATCGAAAGCTTCACCGGCTGCGTCATCGCGAGAGCGTCCCAGCAGAGAGTAATTGCCCGCCCCCTTCACATCGATGAGCAGCGAGTGCCCCCCACTGACAACGAGGCTCAGGTGCGGGATCAGTCCCGCCGGGTGAGTAATGAAGGGAGAAAGCATGTGCCCCTCCAGATGATTGACCGCTACAAAGGGCTTGCGTGCTGCCAACGCCAGTGCCTTAGCTGCCGTGTTGCCTACAAGCAGCGCAGCGACCAGTCCGGGACCGGCTGTGCTGGCAAAGACATCCACCTGATGAATGGTACGGCCGGCTTTTTCCAGAGCCTCATGCAGTACGGCGGGCAGGTTGGCCGAGTGATTGCGTGAGGCGAGCTCGGGAATCACGCCGCCATACATGCGGTGCAGGGGAATCTGCGTGGAAATGACCGAACTGAGCAGTTGTGGCTGCCCGCTGCCGGTGTCCTCTATGAGGGCCACGGCTGTTTCATCACAACTCGACTCGATTCCCAGTACCAGCATCTCACTTCTTGTTTACCTTGCGGCGTTTAATTTTCGGCTCAGCCTTGCCCAGTACCACATCTTCCGTGATGGTGACGGTTTCAATGGTCTTATCGCTGGGTACCTTGTACATGATATCCAGCATGAGATTTTCGAATATGCCACGCAGTGCACGTGCTCCGGTGCCGCGCTCGATAGCCTGTTTGGCCATGGCTCGCAGGGCTCCATCCTCCACCTTGAGCCGGGCATTGTTCATGGCCATGAGCTTGGTGTACTGTTTCACGAGCGCGTTCTTCGGCTCGGTGAGCAGGTGCATGAGCTGGTCTTCTGTGAGGGTGGTCAGCGGGGTGAAGATGGGAAGTCGGCCCATGAGCTCCGGAATCATGCCGAACATGAAGAAGTCTTCCGGCATAGCCTTGGAAAGAATCTCCTCCTCGGTGTATTCCTTCGCATCGCGGTCCTCCTCCACAGCGGCAAAACCCATGGCTGAAGACCCGAGCCGCTTGCGGATGATGCCTTCCAAACCCACGAATGCGCCGCCGCAGATAAAGAGAATGTTCTCCGTGTTTACGCGGATGTACTGCTCATTCGGGTGCTTGCGGCCGCCCTTGGGTGGGATGTTGCATTCCGTGCCTTCTACAATCTTGAGCAGGGCCTGCTGCACACCTTCGCCGGAAACATCGCGGGTGATGCTCACGTTCTGCGTCTTGCGGCCAATCTTATCGATTTCATCCACATAGATGATACCGCGCTCTGCCTTGGCCACGTTCATATCTGCCGCCTGAAGCAGTCGCAGCACGATGTTTTCCACATCCTCGCCCACGTAGCCAGCCTCCGTCAGCGTCGTGGCATCCACAATGCAGAAGGGAACATCCAGTATTTTAGCCAGGGTCTTGGCCAGCAGTGTCTTGCCGCTGCCGGTGGAACCGGCCATGAGAATGTTACTCTTCTCGATTTCCACGCCATCGTCCGTCTTGGGCTGGCGCAGACGCAGGTAGTGGTTGTACACAGCAACGCACAGGGTGCGCTTCGCGCGGTCCTGGCCGATGACATAGGCATCGAGCATTTTGTGCATCTGCTCCGGGGTGGGCAGTTCATCCTGGTTGATGGTCTGCACCTCCAGCACGGGGGAATCGTCCGTCTTTTCCTGGGGCACGATTCCCGGGTGAGTGCCCTTGATGAGTGTCAGAATACGGTCTGCCGCCACTTCGCCCATTTCAGAGCGGAACATGTGGTAGGTCATGCCCTCTACGCATTGGTAGCAGATGTGGGTGCCGTCCAGATCCAGCATGGGGCGCCCTTCGCTCTCCGCTCCTCCGCAGATGATGCAGATTTTATTCTTTTTAGCCATGTGCGGCAGGGGTTACTTTTTCAGCGCCGGGGTGTGCTCGAGAATGCGGTCCACCAGTCCATAGGCCAGTGATTCTTCGGCGGTCATGTAGTTGTCGCGGTCCTGGTCCTGCTTCACGGTGTCGAAATCCTTGCCGGTGTGCTGGGAGAGAATGCCGGTGAGGCGCTTGTCGAGGCTGAACATGAACTTGATGGTGCGCTCCACATCGGCTGCGGTGCCCTGTGCGCCGCCGCGCACCTGGTGAATCATCACATGCGAGTTCGGCAGGCAGAAACGCTTGCCTTTGGTTCCGGCGGCCAGCAGCACAGAGGCCATGCTGGCGGCAATGCCGATGCAGTAGGTGTTGATATCGCAGGATACGAACTGCATGGTGTCATAAATAGCCAGACCTGCGGTTACGGAGCCACCAGGGGAGTTGATGTAGATGTGAATATCCTTCTTCGGGTCCGTCATCTGCAGGAACAGCAGCTGGGCAATCACCGAATTGGCTACGGTGTCATCAATCTCTGTGCCGATGAAGATGACTCGGTCAAGCAGCAGTCGGGAGTAGATGTCGTAGGCGCGTTCGCCCTGGCTGGTCTTCTCGATGACGGTGGGAATGTAGTAGTTCTTGGGGGTATCCATAACGTGTTGGCCTAATCTAGCACATCGCTCGCGTGCGGGAAAGTGTGAAATGCTGCATACTGCCTCGTATGCCACAGTTTCAGCTTCGATTCAGATTCCTGCATTAATTTAGCCCTCATAAAAATATAAGCTCACGCGTAAATTAAAGATCGCGTGAGCTTTTTGTTCCTGAAAGGGCGAATAGTAGATATGTCTGCATTTTTATTTATTATCGCGGGTGGGCCTTTAATTGTACGGCGATACTTCTTCATATAGTTGCATATGAGTTGGGATGATGAAAACAGGATACCCTCTTGTCAATATCGGGCAACCGGGGTTCTGACGGGCTTTTTCCTTGCACGGGCAGGGGGATATGGTAGACTATGTCTATGAACAAGATGCTGCACATGCTGATGATGCTTGCCCTGGTGTCCGTTTCTCCGGGGCAGGAAAATGCAGTGGACTTGTTTTATGCCGACCGCATGGCGGAGTTTAACCGGTACCTGGATGCGCGGGCTCGCACGGCGCGCTCTGCTGCAGAAAAGAAGGCCGTGGAGAATGAACGCGCGCTCTGCAAGCGCAGAATGGATGAAGCCCGCAAGGGATATGCCGGATTTTCTGAGGAAGATAGGAAATTCTGGGCAGAAATTCAGGGGGAACTTTCAGCAGTGCTGAATTTGTGGGCGCGCACGCCGGAGGCAGATGACGATGAAAAAGAGCGCACGCGGGCAGCGGCCCAGACGGCCATGGAGGCGGCGCAGCGCTGCTACGAAGCGCAGATGCGATTTGTGATGGCGCAGCTGGGTATGGTGGCGTGTTCTCAGGAGGCAGATGCTGTGCAAGAATGCAAGCAGCATTTCTGCAATGAGTTACGCCGTGAATACCGGCAGGATTTTCAAAATGTTCTTTTTGCTGTGCCCTGGGGGATTGAGGTGGAGGAGCCTGAGGAGGAACTTCCGGGTAAGGCTCATACTCCCGGCAGTGAGGATGATGAGGAGGGAACTGTGGATTTACAGGGGGAGGAGGATGAACTGGAATTGCTGAATACGCCTGTTGCCCCGCTGATGGTTCATGAACTGGCTCATGAAACTGAGCACACAGACGAAGCCCGTGCTGCCGCTGTAGCGCGAGCCTCCCGGCTCTGGCAGGGGTATCTCAGTCTTTGTGCTCAGCAGGTGGTGGAATGCTTCGGCACAGAGCGCGGTGCTTCTCTGGTATCCGGCATGCCTTTGCCCGGAGCCGTGGAACAATCGCATTTCCTGGCGGTGCAGGAGCATACCAGGCAGCTTTTTATAGAGGCAGAGAATGCCTGGCAGGCATATGTAGAGGCGGTGGTTGCTGCTTATGATGCCGCGGAACAGCGCGCGGGGGCTCCGGCTTCTGCAGAGGCTCAGCTGCTGCGTTTCCCGCTGTATTCCACCCATGAGCAGTATCTGGCTTTTGTCATAGCCCCGCATCTGCAATATGTGGAGCCTGCTCCCATGCCGGAAATCGGCAGTGCGGAGTAACGCGATTCTTAAAAAAAATCCCCGCTTCCGGAAGAAGCGGGGATTTGCTTGAAATATATATATCAGCGCATGTCGAGCATGGGCACCAGCAGGGGGTCATCGGGGCCCTTGTAGGCTGCCAGCGGGCGGTAGAGGGTGTTGTCCTCCAGCTGCTCCAGAATCTGAGCTACCCAGCCGGCCACTCGGGCAATGGCAAAGAGGGTGGTGAACATGCGGGTCGGAATCCCCAGACTGTAATATACCGTGGCAGAGTAGAAGTCCACGTTGGCATTCAGATTCTTGCGGGCACGCATGATTTTGGCGATGCGGTCGCTCATGCGGATCCACTTGGGTTCACCGATGGTCTGAGTGAGGCGGATGGCGATGCGGCGCAGAAGCGGAGCGCGCGGGTCGAGCGTGCGGTAGACGCGGTGGCCGATGCCGAAAATCTTTTCCTTGTTGGCAAGTTTGCGGTTGATGTATTCTTCCACATTTTCCTCCTCGCCGATTTCCTTGAGCATTTCGATGACGGCTTCGTTTGCACCACCGTGCAAGGGGCCCTTCAGGGAGCCGATGGCAGACGTGATGGCCGAATACATATCGGAAAGGGTGGAGGCCGTCACGCGGGCCGAGAAGGTGGAGGCGTTCATGCCGTGGTCGGCATGCAGAATGTACGCAACATCCAGAATGTGGGCCTCTGCGGGGTCGGGCTCGGTGCCTTTCAGCAGCCAGAGGAAGTGCTCGGCCTCTCCAAGATCATTGCGAATCGGAGGCAGATCGAGACCCTGGCAGATGCGGTAATAGTAGGCAGCCATGACCGGCAGCTTGGCTATGAGGGAAAGACCGATTTCCTTCATCTGGCTGGGGTCTTTGGTGCGGTCATCATACATGCCGAGCATGGAAACGGCCGTGCGCAGAGCGCTCATGGGGCGAGCTGTCTTAGTGGCAGTCTTGAAGAAGTCGAGAATCGGCTGGGGAAGTTCACGGTCATTGCGCAGACGCTGCTGAAGACCTTCGAGCTCTTCCCGGTTGGGGAGACGCTTATTAAGGAGCAGGTAGATAATTTCCGTGAAGCTGCAGAGGTCAACCAAATCTTCGATTTCATACCCGCAGTAAAGAAGATGACCTTCTTCACCGCGAACATCGCTAAGTCCTGTTTCTGTGGCAATGACGCCTTTCAGTCCTTTTGCATAGATGACTTCTTTTTTCTGCTTGGGCTCGTTCTCGTTCATCTTGTATTTATAAAGTGCGTTGCAGGCTACTATGCCGCCTGCAAGGGCTGATTGGTGAAATTGCTGTGGTGATCAGCAGTTTGCGTACCAGGCATCCTGCAATTCGCCGAAGTTCTTGATTTCCACATCGCTGCGGGCCTCAAGCCAGCTCTTGACGGCCTGGCGCTGCGTTTCATTGGTCTGGGTCGGATCTACTGCCTTGGCAATGATGCTGCAGCCATCGTCTGTAATGTTGCCTTCGCAATCCAGACCATTGGCCTCGATGCACTCTTCAATCAGGGCGTGCAGAAACTGCTCACACTCAGGAGCCGCTACATCTCCCTTGTAACCAAAAGTAAACTCGAAGCAGAGTTCTTTGAACTCACCGACGCGGTATTTCTTGCGGAGTCGCTTTTTCATGGTAGGCTGATTCTATGACGAAACGAGGTTCCTGTCAATGAAAATCAAATGTGCTGTCGCACGTGACTACGTGCTTGCCGGAGCATTAATAGGCCGCAGGTGAGCAGAATAAGGCAGGTAAACAGCTTGCTTAGTTCCCAATGGGGCTGGGCAGCGTGTAATATTCCTGCTGAATCTCCGGTATGGGCCTTACTAATGTTTCCGGGGCAGGCGGCGGTATGCTGCCGACCACCTGCTGGGAGAGTTGCTGGCATGATGCACATGCGAGGCAGACCCCGCTCAGAATGATTATCTTTGTTGGCATGCGTTCCCATGGTAGTATCATATGCCTGATATTTCAAGGAAAATGTAGGTGTATATCCTGAATTTTCCTTGACTTTTCTGAAATATAGAGTATCATGCGCGTCCACCTTGCTTTCGCTGGCAGGGTGCGATATCCCGGCGGGTGACATCAAACGCGCACCGACGTCGGCAGAACTCCAAACAAACCTCCATTTCAAAACATAGAATAATAACGACTATGACGACATATTCCCTTAAGGCCACCAAGCGTGAGGCTATCGGTACTGGTAAGCCCAACGCTCTCCGCGCTCAGGGTTTCCTTCCCGGTGTGGTGTACGGTTCCGCCGTTGCAGAGAACATGAACATCCAGATCAAGGCTTCTGAGGTGCGCGCTCTGTTCGCTTCTGTGGATACCGATTCCATCCTCGTGAACCTTGATGTTGATGGCCAGACCATCCTGACCCTGGTGAAGGACGTGCAGCGCAACTGGCTGACCGATAACCTGAACCACGTTGATTTCTGCGCCGTGACTCCCGACACCGTGGTGAAGACCCGCGTGCAGGTGAAGCTTGTGGGTACTCCCGTTGGTACCGCCATGGGTGGTGTGGTGCACCAGATTGTGCACGAGATGCCCGTGAAGTGCGCTGTGAAGGACATCCCCTGCTGCATCACTGCCGATATCTCCGGCGTGGGCATGAAGGAATCTTTCCGTCTCGCTCAGGTGGAGATGCCCGCCAATGTAAGCACCCCCTTCAATGGTACTGTGGTGCTTGCTTCCGTGGTGAAGCCCTGATTTCCCTGTTCTTTATATACATCGAGGCCGCCTTTCCCCACCGGGGAAGGCGGCTTTTGCCTTTCTAGTTATTAGAGCTCTATATTATCTATCTTCTTGTTCTGGCGAAATCCGGCGAGTAAACTGGCCGGACAGTGAAGCAAGAACTATCCTACGATCTTACAGTTGTTACCGTCTGCAGAAATGCAGTATCGTGTCTTCCTCGTTGTATTGCGTCTGTCCAGCCTTTGTACCGGAGTTCATTAAGAGTAGAGCATCTTGTTGTGGATGGTGACTCAAATGATGGCAGCGTGGCTTATCTGCACCGTGCGCACCGGCAAGGGCTCATAACCCGCCTGGTGAGTGAACCGGATGCCGGCATTTACCATGCCATGAACAAGGCCATACACCTGGCGCGTGGCAGGATTCTGGTATTTATCAATGCCGATGATGAGATATGTCCTGCGGCTGTTCCTGCATGCTGTGCGCCAATCATGAGTGGCCGGTATCAGTATGCGGTGGCATCGGCCCTGTGTATAAGTGGAAAGAAACGCAAACTGCTGCAGCCTCGCCCCGAGATGACACTGTGGCGTCAGCCCTACAGTCACCAGGCCATGTACTGCCTGCGTAGTCTGCTGCAGAGGATGAATGGATTTGATGCTGTCCGGTTCCCCATAGGTGCAGATACCGATCTGATGCGTCGATTGTATGTGGCTCATGTGCCGTGTGCTATAGTTCCGGCAGTGGCTGCACATTTCTATGCAGGTGGAGTATCCTCGCGGCCGGAGACAAATCATGATGTTTACGAGTTGATGTTGAAGTTTGCAGATGCCTGTTGCGCAGAAATCCGGCGGCGACCGTCTCTGGCCGGCACGGTGATGAAGCACATGCGGCGGTATGCCAATAAAAAGATGATGCTGAGTCCGGCTCCTTCCCTGGAGCCTGTTGAGGCGGCCCGCCTGGCGGACTTTGTACGCAATGTGGTGCAGGGGCTCAGCCCGGTTCAGCGCTTTATTCTGCAGCACCGCTTGCGGCTCCAGGGGTGCTGGTACGCTATGAAAGAGCGCTGTGCTTCCGGGCGCAGCCGCCAGGCATCGCGTCTGAATCAGACAATCAGTACCTTATTTGCCGATAACATCTGAATGTATGGATAATACGCAGGAATTTCCTCTGGTTACAGTCGTGACTGTCTGTTTCAATTTGTTTGAAAATAACAGGGTGAACATGTTTGAGCAATGTGTAGCCTCTGTGCGGCACCAGAAATATCCACGTCTGGAACACCTGGTTATAGACGGCGCATCCACAGATGCCACCCCGGCATTACTGGAACAATACGCCTCGCGCGGCTGGCTTCGCTATATATCCGAGCCCGATTCCGGTATCTATGATGCCATGAATAAAGGTATACAATTAGCCAGAGGCAAATATATAGCCTTTTTAAACAGTGATGATTTCTGGCATGGTGAGCAAGCGGTGGCGTGTTCTGTTCATGAACTGGAGCGTACTTCTGCTGCGTTTTCCTATGCTCCGCGTACCATAGTGGATGAATCGGGTGCCTTTGTATGCAAGGAGTCCGCCGGTCTGGGCGTTTTTCTTCATCTTATGCCATTTTGTCACCAGACTATGTTTACCCGTCGCGATGTGCTCCTGAAATATGGTGGGTTTGATTCCCAACACTTTCGCAGCGCAGCGGATTATGATTTAGTGCTTCGTTTGCTGCTTGGTGGAGAAAAGGCCTGCTATGTCGCTGCGGATTTTACGTCATTCCGTCTGGGCGGTTTTTCCGTTACCGGCGATGAGTTGTCGCGGAAGGAATGCGACCGGGCACGAATCATGCATCTGGGCCGCAGGGCTACACGCATGCTGCGTCGCGGATTTGTGGATGACGATTTATGGCTTCGAGTAACCGGTAAAGTGGATTCGTTCGTGGCTCTGGATATGCTCCGGTGCCATGTACAGGATACACCAGGGCGTTATCGCCTGGCTTATGGCCTGGTGCGTCAATCTTCCGGGTGTGAATCCGCTGCGAGTGTATGCTCTTGCTGCAGAAGCCGACGATTGTTCACCTTACTCGGCTTTCTTCCACTTTTGTCGTGCAAGATACGACCTTCCAGACATGATTGGTTTTTATTCGGCTTTCTCCCCATATTCCGCCTTCGTGTGCGTGGAGCCCGGCGTATTTTGTATTTGTTTTTTATATTGCCGTTTTTAAGCTACCAGGAAAAGACTGATTTCAATCCGTAAGATGCGGCGGGACCTGCCTTGCTGAGAAGTGCTCCACTTTCATTGAGAGGTAGAAATATGAGGTAGTGGCGGCGGATGCGTGAAAATCTGTCGTATGTAACGCGCTCTGCAGATTATACCACAGGTAGTGACCGTGGTATGATCCCTGGCTGCATGAAATGGTAAAATGCATCACATTTCATCCGCCAGTAATCCCTGGAGCTGGCGGTGTGCGTAGTGCAGGCGGGAGCGTAGCGTTCCTTCTGAAATGTTGATGAGTTTTGCAATCTGTGGGTAGGACAGCCCCTGGATATCGCAAAGATTCACAACTTCCTGGTGGGCAGGGGAGAGCTGGGCAATGGCGCGGGTCAGTTTGCCTCTCAGGTCTTTTACCTGAGCCTTGCGGATAGGGTCAGATTCCAGCGCAGAATCTGCCAGCTCGGCATCTTTTTCAAGCGGATTGCCTTTTTCATCATTATCCAGGCTGTAGCTGCGTTCGCGTTTGCGATTGCGCAGATAGTTGCGCGCGTTATTGAGCGCGATGGAATAGAGCCAGGTGTAGAATGAACTGTTTCCTTTGAAGTAACGCAAGGAATGGAAGGCCTTCAGAAATGATTCCTGTGCAATATCGTATGCGTCTGCTTCTGAGTTAAGCATTTGCACCAGCATAGCATTGAGCTTGCGGCTGTGGCGCCGGATGAGCTCATCGTATGCTCGAGTCTTTCCGGTGAGGGTGAGCTTGACCAGCTCCTCATCAGGTAACTCGTTGAATGATTCTCTGGTGGCTTCTTTCATGGTGTCTTGACATAGGGTGGGTTGGGGCAGGGAAACTCTCGGAAGGGAAGTGCTGTGTGGTC
>JAZLDD010000027.1:0-23674 GCA_045614585.1 Akkermansia sp.
TACTCGTTACGTACGTTTGCCAGATATCATCGATATCTCTGGGGGCGGAAGATGTAAGATTCTTACCATATTCGCCATTCTGCCACCAGGCGATGAGGTTCGCGGCCGAGGCGGCATAGCACATGTTATCGTCCGCATCGCCATCATCATTATCAATTTTATTGGCATCATACCAACCTCGTTCTTGTGAAACATCCTGAGCCCACACTGTGCCGGTTCCGGTCGCTGCGTCATAAGTAGAACCGCCTGCGGCAGGCAATCCGGCCATCAGCCCCATGGAGACTATATGAAAATGAGTAAGTTTCATAAAGAAAAATTACGCGCGTGATTATAACAAAACGTCACCTGTTAATCAATTGAAATAAAGTTATCCGGTATATACATGCCTGACCTCTTACAAGCGATGTAACGGTCTTCCGAATTGTGGAAGCTCTTTCACAAAAGATTACTATCCAATATATTACAATCTTTTCCTTATTTGCTTAGAGTGAACGTACCGAAAGCAAAAACGCGAATTCCGGGTTGAATGCACGTAAGTGCCAGGAACGCGAATCAGATTGATTTCTGATTCGCGTTTCTGGTCTGATTTACAAAATTGATACGGGTATGGGCTTATCTGCGGCGGCGCATAGCCAGCCCGCAGATTCCCAGCAGGGAGAGGGGGGTGGTAGCAGGCTCGGGAATGATTTGCAGGGCCAGGGTGCCGGTATCGGTGTAGAAAATCTGGCAGGAATGATTGGGGTGGAGGGTGCCCGTGAAGGTGAAGTTGAGTGCCTCTGTCAGGTCAGTGTTGCTTTCTATCTGACCGAGCCCTTCGATTTCCAGTATGCCCACGTTGGTGAAGAGGGGGGTGATATCGCCGATAGCGGTATCAAAATTGAGCGTGAGGGTGGTATCCCGCCCGAGCAGAAGCGAGTGGCCGTTCATATCAACGGAGCCTTCCAGGCTTACGAGGGAGGCCGCGGTTAAATCCAGATCAGCGTCAATGCTGGCAGCGGGCAGGGTGGTGCTGCGCATGGTGAGTGGAGACATAGCGGTGCCTCCTACATGAAACGCTCCGGATACCTTGATGCTGCCTACGGCATCGTCCAGGCTCAGGATGGCTCCGAGTTCCAGAGAAAGATGATTCAGGTTCAGCTCCACTCCGCTGTGCAGACTGGCTCCGCTTCGAATCATCATGTCAGCCCCGGCTGCAATGGATCCATCTGTGCCTTTTACGAATTCATAGCCTTCGGCGGCGATTTCGATATGGGGTGAGCTTACTGTGCCGTTGATGGTGACACGGCGGTTACTGGCATCGGCATAGTCATCGAAGAGCACCTTGCGGTTCTCCAGTGCGTAGCCATGGTAGTAGTCGTGGTGCTGCGTGTCAATGTTGTCGCCATTCACCAGTACGTCCCAGCCCGTTGTTTCGTCGGCAATGTTGCTATCGACCACATCCACCTGTGTTTGCCAGCTGCCGTTTGTTTCTTTTCCATTCCACACGGCAGCTTCGTCCAGGCTGCGGTATTCCTTCAGCATGTTCTGGAGTACTTCCGGGGTGTTGATGTAGGAGACCCCATCGATGTAGGTACTTCTATCGATATAAGCAGCGGAGTTGCTTTTGTAGAGAACCAATTTGCCGCTTACCTCCTTGATGAGCAATTCCTGCAATTGCGTTGTGCCGTCATCTCCATCGGCAATCAGCACGGTATTGAGTGTGCCATTTGCATCCGTCGTGAACCCATAGCAATTGAGCACGTGGCCGCTGAGGCTCAGAGCAGCCATCATGCCCTCCTGGGTCTGAATGTAGGAGCCGTCAACCTGCCTGGTAAAGCCGAGCCCGGCAAGAAGTGCCTGCTTGAGGGCATTTCTGTCGTTATAGGCAAAGGTGGCATTGGTTGCAGTGGCCTGTTCGGCTGCGCTGATGGTCACAAAGGCTGCTTTGTCAGAGTTGCCGTTGCCAAAATATTCGGAATAATACCCACCGGGGGTTCCGCAGGAGAAGGAATCATCGTAATCCTTGTCGGGATGCGGTGCGGCATAGGACCACTGGCCGTTGGTGTCCCAGGGGTTTGTTGTGGAGTCGGCCTTGAAGAACCAGTCTGCGGCATCGCCAAATGAACCACCTGTGTTTTTCCAGCTGTTGTAGAAGGCCTGTGCAATATGGAGCTCGCGGGCATTGTTGATGTCTATACTCACGCCGCCTTCGCTGATGTTTTCTGTACTGCTGTATCCGTTGGGAAGCTCTCGGGCACTGCCGGAGGCGGTCGCCGTCATGTTACCGGTGTCTTTGTAGAAGACGCCGTATACATCCTGCCAGTATTGAATGGAATTAGTAGCTACGTGGGTCCAGCACATGAGGCTGTCGTACTCGGTGCCATCGGAGTCGCTGCCAGTCCAGGGACCGCCTTTGTTGCTGTCGTACAGGCGAGTGGATTCCGCCTGCACAACTGAGGCGTAGCTCCAACTTGCTGTCCCATAGGTAGCGGACATTTTTACGCCATCAACATGGTAAACCACTTTTCTGGTGGGGTCAATAATATCCCCGATGGCCGCAAAGGCAGATGAGGCCGCAAGACAGAAACAGACAAGGAAAAGGGAACGCTTCATGGTAAAACTGTTGATTATGTTATTTATTGCATATTTTATAGAATATGCAAGTCTGAATCAATGATATGCTATAAAAAAGATAGGATTTGCGGAAATCAATCTTTCCATAATCGCAGGATTCATTTTCCATGCCCACTTATATGTGATGTAGCCGCTTGTAAGCGATGGATGGGAACTAAGATAGGTAAGAATCTTAATGATTCATGTACAGCTCTTTGATTCGATCGTCAGCGCGAGAGTGGAAAGGAAGAGCCACCCATCGCTTCCGGTTTGCCACCGGAAGCATAAACTCCGGCCCGTGCACTTGTGTGCGATACTCATCAGCCTTGGCCACATCGCCCATTTCATCGTCAAATCCGTATCATTCCTGCATCCGCTGCTGCTTTCCGGGCAGAGTCTTCATATCATCCATGAAATGGTGCGGCCATGTGAATATGAATTCACATGACCGCACGACTGAAAACAACGTTTCTGGAAGAGATGCAGCAGGCTTAATTTAATCGGGATTAAGTTAAGCCAGCAAACGCATGTTACATGGATATTGCAAAGGCGAGTTTTGCCGAGATGGTTTTTGCAATGGCTTGCAGCTGGTCTTCAGAAATGGGCAGGTTTGTTTTGATGACAGCAAGAGAATCACCGCTCTTGTGGTCGTTGGGGGCAACAATATTATCAATATTGATGCCGGCAAGGGAGAGTGCCTGACCAATTGCTGCGACTACGCCCGGTCTGTCTGCATAGCGAAGTACAATCGTATTGCCGGCCAGACCGGCATACAGGTGATCAAACTCTGCAATGCGGGAAACAACAGGTGTGCCATCGACAACGATACCGCGTACGCTGCTGACAATCTGCTGGCCGTCCACTTCCATGTGCACATCTATGGTAAGGGCATCGTCGTACAGCTTGTCATCCTGCGGTTCGAGGGCTTTGTACACAATGCCATGCTCGCGGAATGAGGTCTCGGCAGCAGCCGGCATCAACCCATGCTCTGCACCGGGGACGGTGCCCTGAAGAATCCAGGGTGTAAACCATTTGCGGAAAGAACGCAGGTTGTTATAGAAAGTGCATTCAATCTTGCGGATGGGTTTGCAGCCGCCGGCGTTGTATGCAAGCTTGCCAAGCATGGAGGCGAGCTGCAACTGGGCCGGATGCAGGTCTTTGGGCCTTTCTGCGTTGATGACGCAGGCAGTATCGCCATAGGCGAAGTAATCAATCATCTGCTTCGCTGCCTGCATGGCTGCGTTTTTGTTTGCTTCCTGAGTGTTGGCTCCCAGGTGCGGCAGCAAAAGGTCTGCCACATCGGCACTCGGCTGCATGGCTGCCGTGTCTTTGGGGTGAACGTCCGTGCAATATGTGATGTTCTTGCCCGCGGCCTTGGCTGCGCGGATGGCGTCTTCATCAACCACGCCGTAGCGGGAGCAGTTAATGAGCATGGCGCCGTCCTTCATCTTGTTGATGAGCTCAGCGTTAATGAGGTTGCGAGTAGCCGGACCACCAGGAACATGCAGGGAAATGATATCTGACTCGGTGAAGATTTCTTCAATTTCCGTGGGCGTTGCGCCTATGTTGCGAGCTCTTTGTTTGGAGAGGAAATGATCATAGCCGAGAATCTTACATTCAAAGCCCTGCAGACGCTTGACAAGCAGGCGGCCGATGTTGCCCAGCCCGAGAATGCCCACGGTCTTGTGGGTGAGCTCGCGGCCCATGTATTTTTTCTTGTTCCATTCGCCAGCTCTTGTGGTGGTATCAGCAGCCACAACATAGCGGTATGCGGACAGAATCATGGCGATTACCTCTTCTGCCACGGCATTGGAATTGGCGCCCGGAGTATTCATGACATCGATATCCTTGGCACGGGCGTACACATAATCAATGTTATCGAAACCAGCACCCGCACGTATAACGCACTTGAGCCCGGGCAGGGAATCGATGATTTCCTGAGTCACTTTTTCAGATCGGACAATGATGCCAGCGGTATCAGGATTGGCTGCCACCAGTTCTTCGATGGGGGCAGAATCGTCCTGGACTACATCGTAACCGGCTGCACTCAGGGTTGCTGCTGCTGCTTTGTCAAGTTTGGTAGGTATGAGAATCTTCATGTCTGGTAATTAAAGTGGGGTATTAGCGTTCAATTTCATGTGCAAAGAGGCCGCTGCGTAATTTGGGCTCAAACCAGGTGGATTTCGGGGGCATGATTTCCCCGCTGTCGGCCACGTTGAAAAGATCGGCCATGGTAACCGGATAGAGGGAGAAGGCTACTCCGGATGCGCCCGCGCGAGCTTCAAGCTCCTCTAATCCGCGGATGCCGCCGACAAAGTCAATGCGTTCGCTGGTCCGGGGGTCTGTAATGCCGAGAACCGGGGCCAGCAGATTGCTTTGCAGGATGGCGCAGTCCAGACTTTCAATCGGGTGCGAGGCATCAAAAGTGCCTTCCTTTGCGGTGATGCTGTACCATTTACCCCCGAGGAACATGCCGAATTCGTGCTTGGCGCGCGGGGCGTGGGGCTTGTCACTGTTTGTGGGGGCGATAGTGAAGTCCTTGCTGATGCAATCCAGATATTCGCTTTCGGTCATTCCGTTGAGGTCAAAGACGACGCGGTTGTAATCCATGATGAAGAGGTCTTCATCACAGAAGGTGACAGCCATGAGGTAGTTGAATTCCTCGTTACCGCTGTAATCCGGGTGTTCTGCTCTGCGTTTTGCAGAAACGGCGGCGCTGCTTGCGGTGCGGTGGTGCCCGTCTGCAATGTAGAGCGCCGGAACTTCTTCGAATCCTCTCTGTATGGCAGCAATGGCTTCATCATCCATCACGGGCCAGAGCAGGTGGGTTACGCCGTCATCACTGGTAAATTCATACTCCGGTTTGTGGAACTTGATCCATTCGCGGATGGTGCTGGCAATTCCTTCGTGCTTGCGGTAGGCCAGGAATACCGGTTCGGTCTGCGTGGAGCAGGTGTCGAAGTGATTGATACGGTCCAGCTCTTTTTCCTTGCGGGTGAGCTCGTGCTTCTTGATGGTTCCGTTCAGGTACTCATCTACACTGGCGCAGCCGACAATACCTGTCTGTACGCGCCCCCACATCATCTGGCGGTAGATATAGTAACAGGGTTTTTCCTCTCTGATGAGGAAGCCTTTCCGGAGGAAATCCTGCAGGTTCTCTAGACTTTTTTCGTAGGTCTCGGTATCGTGGATGGCGGCTTCGCTTGTATCAATATCCGCGCGGCAGATGTGCAGGTAGGAAGATGCGTTTCCTGCTGCCATGGCGCATGCCTCCTGGTGATTCATCACATCATAAGGCAGACATGATACCTGCTCTGCGTACTGGCGGGGTGGACGAATTGCTGCAAATGGTCTGATTATAGCCATATATTTCAATTGTTGTGTGTAAAATGTTCAATGTCAGTTTGTGTTCAGCATTGCCAGCCGGACTAATACTGATGGTAAATTGAGGGAACCGTAATATTCAGCCGCGGCAATGCGGGACGCCTGCATTTCTATGAGGTGATTTATTTTTCTGATGGAAGGCAGGTATTTGTCCTCATATGCAGCCACTTCCGGTTCACTGAGAGGAGGTATGCTGGAGAAGGATTGTGCCCATACGCCGAGAGCCTCATGAAGTTTCATGAGCTTAGGGACTGCCGCTTCGGCGGAGTCCTTGTCATTAACAACCGAGAGACACTGGCACAATTCTGCCAGCAGCATCATGCCATCGCGCAGCTTTTTTTCTCCTTCCTGCAGCTGGATTTCTATTTTTTCCTGCGCAGCAGCGGCCGTATTAAGTTGCACTTCCGCCTGAGTAGAAGACAGTGATGCCAGAAGCGCCAGTGTGGTAATGGGAAAGTACTTCATCGTTCAATCATCATGCACATCAGGTGAAAAATCTCAGCAAACTCTGCGGACTGATAGCAACGATTGTTTTTCAGTCGTGTTATCTGTTCATACATAAGGGCCCATTCCTCGCGCATACGCTGGCCATATCTGGTGCGCACCAGTTGATTCTGTGAAGAAGTGAGCGCCGGCATGTTATGAAGCTTCTCTCTGGCTTCATAAATGCACGTGAGTCTGCCTTTAAGCTTTTCTGCTGCAGCAGAAGCACTGGCCTTATCCTGCACTTCTTTCAGCACCGGAACCAGCTGGGCAGGGAGCGCTGTGTAGGTCTCAAATGCCAGCCGTACCGAGGGCGGCAGTTCTGTTGCTTGTACAACGGGGACCGCGATGGGGAGGATGGCAAGGGCGCAGTAATTCATTTGCTGTAAGATGACTCGTTCTTACTTCTGCTCGGCAGACTGTTCCGCCTGGGCCTGAGGCTGAGCCTCTGCCGGGGCTGTTTCCGCAGGAGCCTGAGGCTGGGCCTCTGCCGGGGCTGTTCCGGCAGGAGCAGGGGTGGCGTCTTTCGGAGTTTCCACTTCCATGGTGTTTTCTCCGGTATCGGCATCAAGTTCTTTCTGCACGGCTACCATGGCGCCATCAATCTGGGCTTCTGCATTGGTCGTTATTCTGTCCAGTGCGCCGGTAGCGCGTTCAAGAGAGCGCTTGAGTGTGTTGTAATTTCTCATGCGCGCTTGAATCTCTTTCTGCGTAATCTTGTGTTGCTCAATCAGCGGGGTGCGATATTCATTCGGGAGCAGATAGTTCTTCAAGCGCATGATGCGCGGGTATACAGCGTCTTCTTTGAGCATGGTTTCAGCCCCTGCCAGATTTCCTGTAACCATGGCCATGCGTACTTTGTCCATGTTTTCCCAGTACTGGGTCAGTAAGGCAGGAACAGTGCCGACCTCCGCATCCAGGGGTCTGTCTTCGTTGCGGCGGATAGCGTCTTTAATCTTGTTGATGCTTATATTGAGCATCTTGATGTTTTTGCTCGGTGGAACAAACCATACGGTGGCGATGTCATCGCCCTCTTCCTTGAGCTTTGCGGAAATGGAATTGTATTCCTCATTGTCCTGCTTGCTGCGGAGGTTGCGTTTATCCGGATTGAGACGCTTACGGGCGTTTTCCTCCTTGGTGAGCATGGTGGTCCATTTCTTCTGAAGAGAGTAAAGGTTCTTGACATACCAGTCATATGCCTGCTTGTATTCGGGAATGCCCTGGTAGCGTTCGCGCATGATTTCAAATTTATCCAGACCTGCAACTTTGCGGCGGCCTTTCTTTTCTTTCATATCAATGCGCATGGCATTGTAGGCGGCTTCTCCATCTCGCACATACTGCTCTCTCTGCTCTACGCTGACCTTGTCAAAAGTAAAATCTGCAGCTCCTGCCTTGTTGAACTCGTCCTGAAGCTTGGCAAGTTCAAGCGCCTTTTTGTCCATATCCTCCAGCTGGCTTGTTACGCGCCGCTTGACTTGTTCTGTGCGGCTTTTCAATGCGCGGCTCGGTCTGGATATCTTGGACATCAGGGTGTCCATTTCTGCCAGTTTGTTCCGGAGACGGATGGTGGCATCTTTTGCTTTGTCTTCACCTTCTTTCTGCTCCACGTTACCATCTACGACAGGCTCCGGAGTCTGAGATGCCGCTTCGGGTGCAGTCTCGGCGCCGTTGGCCTGTTCATCTTTGTTTTCTGCGGCGGGGGCAGGGGCGGGTGCTTGTCCTTCTGCGGGGGCTGGTGCGGGCTGAGCCTCTGCAGACGCTTTTTCCGGCGCCTCCTTGATGACTTCCCGCATCATGATGATGTTGCGGGTGGGGATTTCCTTGGTGACTGTTTTTCCACCTTTGTTCGTGCCCCGGAATTTTGTCATGGTACTGCTTTTGTAGATAACAGTGCAGTCTGTAAATCTCTCGGCAGATGTCAGAGTGATGGTATACACCTGCGTAGCCTGAGCCATGGAAAAGCCCAGCGCGAGAAGTGAAAACAAGAGGGACGATTTTTTCATGTTGGTGAGGTGGAAAATTATATTTCAGTGGCTATATTACCATAATTGGTTTCTTCTTGCAAATTCCAAATTATCAATTCTTGGTAAAATGGCACGAAAAATAAAGAAAATCAGCGTTTCCGCTAATGGGAAACGCTGCGTCGTGATGCTTGTGTGGTGGTGCTTCAGCTCCGGTAGTAATCGCGTATGGCCTGAGCGGCAGCCTGAACAAGCGGCGGCCCATTGTAAATGAACCCGCTGTACAGCTGAACCAGGGAGGCGCCGGCCTTGATTTTGTTTACTGCATCTTCGGCGGTGGTGATGCCACCGACACCGATGATGGGAATGCTGCCGTTCAACTCCTGGGCAAAAGCAGCCAGTGTCTCATTTGCCCGGTTGTAGAGCGGTTTGCCGGACATGCCGCCGCTTTGGCCGGCGTGCGGGGAATCTTCTACCCCGGTTCTGGTGGTTGTGGTATTGGTGCAGATAAGCCCATCCAACTGGCAGTCCTGGAAGACGTGCGCCAGATCGCGAATCTGAGCTTCGCTCATATCTGGTGAAACTTTCATGACGAGGGGAACATATCTTCCGGTGTCGTTCGAGAGGTTCGCCTGTTCGCTTTTCATCAGCGAAAGAAGGTCTGCTGCGCTGTCTGCCTTGGCGAGTTCCTGCAGGTTCGGCACATTCGGGCAGGAGAAATTGATGGCAACATAGTCTGCAACATCCCACACTGCGCGCAGGCCGGCCAGATAATCCTGGTGCGCTTCAGAATTCGGAGTGACCTTGTTTTTGCTGATATTCACACCGAGCACGCCGTTGAAGCGTTTTGTGCGCTTGATGTTCTCCACACCTTCATCCACCCCGGGGTTGTTGATGCCCATGTGGTTGATGATGGCCTGCTGAGGAATGCAGCGGAATAATCGGGGTTTGGGGTTACCCGGCTGGGGACGGGGGGTGAGAGTGCCGACTTCGACAAATCCGAAACCGAGGTGCCCGAATGCCGCCACGGTGTTAGCTTCTTTATCCATGCCGGCAGCCAGCCCCACGCGGTTGGGGAATTGAAGTCCCATAACGGTTACCGGATCATCTACGGGGGTACCGCCGACGAGAGCCGGCAGCAAATGAAGATGTTCGGCCGTGCGGAGCCCTGCGAGGGTGACTTTATGCGCTGTTTCCGGGTCCAGACAGAACAGAAATTTCTTGGCTAGATTATAGAGATGAGGAGACACTTTGTTTCTATTGTTTTGTTAAGAAAGGCCCGGTCGCTTTTTTGTGCGTTTTGCCGGAGCTTTGAGGAGCCAGTCTGCGAAAGGCTGCAGCATTCTATGTAAAAGTGGCTGTAAATGCAATCCTTTTTTATTCTTCTTCCACAGTCTGAGTCACGGTGCCGATAGCCGGACAACTGAATTCCACTATATCGCCTGGTTTGAGGTATCCCGGAGGATTCATGCCCAGCGCCACGCCGCCGGGGGTGCCGGTAGAGACAACATCTCCCGGATTCAAGGTCATGAATTGAGACACATATGCCACCAGTTGAGCCACCGGCATGATGAGTTGCGATGTGTTGGCTTTTTGTCTCACTTCACCATTTACTTTGAGTTCGAGCTCCAGATTATCCGGGTCAGGTATTTCATCTTTGGTTACGAATACCGGGCCGAATGGCGCAAAGGTATCGTAGCTCTTACCCTTGGTCCACTGGCCGCCATGCTCGAGCTGGTAGCTTCGTTCTGAGTAATCGCACATGAGCGTATAGCCCACGATTGCTTTTTTTGCCTCTGCTTCTGTGGCCCGGTGCAGCGTGTCTCCTATGACCACTGCCAGCTCAACTTCATAATCGAGCTTCCTGGCTCCTGTGGGGTTGAGCACATATGAAAGATCAGAGGAAATGGCAGAAGTGGCTTTAAGAAACAAAGAGGGCTCGGTGGGTGTATCGCCGCTGAATTCTCTGGCATGATCGGCGTAGCATTTGCCCAGGCATGCGAGCGTGCAGGGCTGCACATGCAGGGCGCTGGAAACAACCAGTCCGTCTGTATTCACGGGTACACCATCGCCGGCGCCTTTGGAAATCCAGGTTTCGATTTCCTTGCGGAGCTTTTTGCCGCCGGGGAGCATGGCTGCCCAGATTTGTTCGTCCTGACCGGTCACATCAATAAAGCAGCCACGCTTGGGAACCCACAGGCCGATGGTGCTTTCGCCTTCCTCGTCAACGTAATATTGAAGTCTCATATGGTGAAAATGTGTTTACATGGAATCCCAGCCACTGATGGTATCGGGAATATCGTCGAATTTTCCTTCGCTGGCAGGTGTTTCCGGCAGCGGGTCTTGTTCGTGAGCCTGAACCGGCGCTTCAAACGCGGGTGCTGGTTCAGTCATCTCAGCCGGTTCTGCTTGCGGGGCGGTGGTGATTGAGGCTTGCTCTTCCATGAGCTTCTCTTTGATAGCCGGGGGCGTATAACCCACATCAATTTCAGTGTCAGTCATCGTGAATGGCTCCGGTTCTTCTTCCTCAACCGGGGCTGCTGCAATGCTGCGATAGCGGAACACCCTGTCGCCTTTCATGACTTCCCCGGCGCGTATATCTGCCGCAATGATGTTGCCACGCGCATGCTGCGCGGAGGAGACAATCAGATTGCCCACGCGCTCAGCTGAGCCATCTGCCGGGTGGGTGATGAGCACGGCCCCTTCTTCCGGCACGGGGCCGATGATGCGGAGCAAGGCAAATTTATCTGCCGGGAAAACCTGATGCACCGCACCCAGATGCAGTGGCGGTGGAATATCCGGCATGGCTTCGTTTTTACTTTCGCTTTCCGGTTTCTGCTGTTGCATCAGCTGGGTGCAGGCAAGTTGCATGCTGCAGCCGAGAAGCAGCAGGGTAACGGGCAGAACTCGTTTCATAGGCTGTATCATAGCATATCAGGGCGCTCTGCGTCAAGTGTCAGGAAGATAAGATATTCTTGCATTCCTGAGTGAGGGATGCTAGAATGCTCCCACACACAATAATCCTATTTGATATGTCCGGTACTTCTGAACTTTACCGACCGAATGCAGCCATAATCTACCAGCGCGCGGATGGCCGGGTGCTCCTTTGCGAACGAGTGAAACCGGCGGGTGCCTGGCAGTTTCCTCAAGGCGGTATAAAGAAAGGTGAATCTGCTCTGGATGCAGCTTGTCGTGAAGGTATGGAAGAAACCGGGTTCCGCCCGAATGAATATGAAGTGGTGGATTCCCGCGGGCCGTATCGCTATAACTACCCGCCCAAGGAGCGTGAGCGTGTCCTGCGGAAACGGGGAATTCCGTATGCCGGGCAGGAGCAGCATTATTTCCTCTGCCTGATGCACAGCGCCCAGGCTGAGCCCTGGCTGGATAATAAGGAATTCCGCGATTATAAGTGGGTTCTGCCTTCTGAAGTGGACCTTTCATCACTGCCGGATTTCAAGCGGCCTGTGTATGAACAGGTGCTGCGGGATTTTTTCAATGTCTGATATGCAGCCCATTGCCTATATCCGCAGCCCGTATGCAGAGAAATTCGGCGTTCCCCGCCAGGGAAATCTCGCGCCGCATGTCTACAGTGAGATTGTCTTCGAGCCTGCCTGCCGCAATGATGATTGCGTGCGCGGGCTCGAAAAGTTCTCCCACCTCTGGCTCATCTGGCAGTTTCACTGCAACGGCTCGGAGTGGCACCCAACGGTGCGCCCGCCCCGCCTGGGGGGCAATACCCGCCTCGGTGTGTTTGCTACTCGTTCGCCATTCCGCCCGAACGGCCTGGGGCTGTCCGTAGTCAAATTAATTTCTGTGGAACCCGGCCCGGTGATTCGTGTTTCCGGGGCAGATATGGTGGATGGTACGCCGATTTTTGATATCAAGCCGTACGTGCCGTATTCGGATTCGATTCCGGAAGCCTCCGCCGGCTTTACGGAAACACCATGGGATCCACTGGCTGTGCAGCTGCCGGAGAAGCTGCCGCAGCGGGCTACGCCCGAGTGGTGCGAAGCACTGCGCGAAACTCTGGCGCAGGACCCGCGCCCTGCATACCAGCATGACCCTCAGCGGGTGTATCACCTCATTCTCAAACCGTTCGAGGTGCATTTCCGGGTGCTGGAGAATACGGCAGTTGTGACCGCTATTACTCCTTATGTCCAGTGATTGGAAAGCAGAGTTTGAGCGCCGCTTCCGGGAGAATCTGGTGGGTGGGGCCTCTGTCACTGTCTGGCAGCATGGGCAGGAGCTGCTCACGCTGCATGAGGGGTGGGCAGAGGATACGCTCGTTCCTGTGTTTTCTGCTACAAAACCGGCTTCTGCTTTTTGTCTGCTGCTGGCGCTGCATGATTGCTGCCGTGGTCCGGAGCTGCCGGTTGGGGATATCTGGCCCGCATTTCCAGCTCCTCAGTGCAGCATAGCAGAATTGCTTTCCCACCAGTGCGGACTGGCTGCTCTGGCAGAAACTGTGCCATTGGAAAATCTGGAGGCATGCCGCGCGGCGATAGAGCGCAGCGTACCCGCATGGCTGCCGCCGCATCATGGGTATCATCCGCAGACTTTTGGCCCGCTGGTGGATATTCTGATGCTTGAGCTTACCGGAATGCGCGTGGGTGAGTTCTGGGAACAGCGCATCCGCGGTCCCCATGAGCTGGATTTTTATATAGGCTTGCCTGAGCGTGAGTTTCACCGCGTGGTTCATTTGCAGGCGCCGCGCCTGCGGCCGGGGTATATGCAGCAGAATGCTTTTTACCGCCAGTATTTTGATGCCACGTCGCCTGTTTACCGGGCATTTCACAGCGTCGAGGGCTATGCGACACCGCGCGAGATGAGTACGCCGGCAGCCTGGCAATGCGCCAGCCCGGCCAAGGGCGGAGTGGCCAGTGCGAGGGGATTGGCGCAGTTCTATCAGTTGCTTATGTCCGATGCCGTTCCGGCAGAGGTGCGTGAGTGGCTTTCCACCCCGCAATGCCAGGGCTGGGATTTGACTCTGCAACAGGAAACTTCCTTTACCTGTGGTGCCATGTGTGAGCCCGCGCACTTGTTTCCGGGCGGCGGGTTCGGGCATGCCGGGGCAGGGGGAAGTCATGCCTTTGGCTCTACAGCCACGGGAATATCCTTTGCGTATGTGATGAATCACATGGAGCTCGGAAATTTGCCGGGCCGTCGGGTTGAGGCATTGCTGGAGTTACTGCCTGGCGCGGAAATCAGCGGGCGTTGAGGTAGTTGACAATGCCCTGGCCGATAGCCTCTGCGTAGCGAATGGCATTCTCCTCCTTGCCCAGGAATCTGGCGTGTTCCGGGTTAGAGAGGAAGGTTGCTTCGGTGATGGCCGCAGGAACATAGGATTCATTGCAGGCATTGAGCCAGTCGCCACCACCTTTCCGGCCATCATTACGGATAATCACCCCGCAGCGGATGCCATTGTTCGGCATGCCGCCATTATCGTAAATCTTATCCGTGATGATATCCGCCAGAGCGATGCCTAAGCCGGTTCCTTCCTCGTTGCAATAAATGGCACCTTTATTGTAAACCATCCAGCGGGCGGTCATGCTGTTGTGGTGCAGGTAGACCACGGCGGCGGGGTTCTGGTCAAGCGCATAGTTGGTGCTGAGCATGCCCACGGCCATGCGGTGCGGGTGGTGTTTTGAGCGGTAGATGGCTGTGGGCTCCGGCGTGTTCACATGGTGTACGCGCTCTTTCCGCGCGATATCGGCCAGTTTCTTATCAGTGGGAAGGCTGCCCCGGCAGCAGATGCTGCACTGGTAACCGGCATCCCGTATCACTTTTGCGGTGTAGCCGGCATATCGGTACCAGAATTCGCATTCCTCGATTTTTCCGTAGCGTTTATCCGGAGTGCGGGCACCCTGGCCGCCTCGTTCCGGGTGGTAGTAGTGGCCGATGTCCAGTACTACCAGCCTGGATTCCCGCACTTGAGCCCGCATCATCTGCTGTGTGCAGCCGGTGATTACTAACAGTGGGAGAAGCAGCAGTAAATGCAGAATCTTTTTCATAATCCGAGTTCTGTCTGACCACCGGGATGTACGGCACCCAGCTTGTGATAGGCTGCAGGCATGGCTTCGCGGCCTCTGGGGGTGCGTTTGAGATACCCTTGCATGATGAGGAAGGGTTCGTGCACATCTTCGATGGTGGATTCGTCTTCGCCCACTGCGACTGCCAGGGATGACAGCCCGACGGGACCTCCGTTGAATTTATAGATGACAGTCTCGAGAAGCCGTTTGTCCATTTCATCCAGCCCATCATCATCAATATCAATCATGCCCAGTGCCGCCTGGGCGACTTCGGCTGTAATGCGACCGTCCGCCTTCACCTGGGCATAGTCTCGCACCCAGCGCAGCAGGGCATTGGCCACACGTGGGGTGCCGCGTGAGCGGCGCGCGATGGCCAGGGCTCCCTGAGGTGCCAGATCAATATCCAGCAATCCGGCAGAGCGCTGCAGAATCTGGCAGAGTTCTTCTGCCGAGTAGTAATCCAGCCGGTTGACGAGTCCGAATCGGGAGCGGAGGGGGCCTGTAAGCATGCCTGCGCGTGTCGTGGCTCCCACCAGCGTGAATTTGGGTAAATTCAGCTGAATGGAGCGGGCGTTCGGACCTTGGTCAATAATGATATCGAGCCGGAAATCTTCCATGGCCGGATAGAGGTATTCTTCGATGGCGGGGTGCAGGCGGTGAATTTCGTCAATGAAAAGCACATCGCCCTTTTCCACGTTGGTGAGAATGCCTGCTAAATCGCCGGCCTTTTCAATCTGAGGTCCGCTGGTGGTGTGCAACCTGCGACCGACAGCCCCGGCTATGATATTGGCCAGAGTCGTTTTGCCCAGGCCTGGGGGGCCGCTGAGCAGAACGTGGTCGAGCACATCGCCACGCATGCGGGCTGCTTCTACCATGAGCATGAGCCTCTCTTTCACCTTTTCCTGACCACAGAATTCGCTGAACGCCGGCGGGCGCAGTGAGAGGTCATAGCTGGTCACGGGCGAATCCGCCATGCGGGTGTAAAGAGAATCTGCCATTGCGGAGGCCAATGTAGCATATTTGCCCCCATTGGTCAAGAAACGCCCGCGACCTGCCGAATTTTCTTGATTCTTCCCGCGGAGTATCGTAGATTACACATTGAGTTTATGTCTGCCGTACTGACCATATTCGGCTTTTGCATCTGCAGTTTCACCTCAGCTTGTCTGGGGCGGCGGCAGTGTGCGCTGGTTCTTTATCTTGCGGCCGTGCTGCTGGGGCTGCCGGTTGCAGTCGGCTGTGCGGTGGCTGGGTGGCAGGTGTATGGCTGGGCTGGCGGATTCCGGGTGGGAATGGCAGCGCTGATTGTGGTGTTTTTTCTACGGGGCTTTTGCGTGTTCTGGATGCGCATGTGCCGCCGCCTGAACATCTGGATTCACCGCAGGTGAAGGAATAACGGTTATCTGCTGCGGTGCTGAAAACAGAAGATGAACGCAGCAGTCGCGGCGCCCAGTGTGTCCATCAGCATGTCTTTCTGGGCATCCCACGTATCACCCTGCGACCCCAGAAATGCCTGACCGGCTTCCCCACCGTCAATTTCTGCATAGAGCCATTCCACGATTTCCCATGCGCCGGCAATGGCGAGCATGAACACCATGCTGAACCATGCGGCTGTGGAAACGCTGTTGACCAGCTTCAATTTCACCAGCAGCTCAGCTATGGCGATACCTGCCAGCCCTACGGCGAAGTGCGCTACCCGGTCATAGTGATTGCGTTCAAATCCGAAATGTCCGGTTATGGTATCGAAGGGCACGTGTTCAAAGGTATAGTGTGCGCCGATAATCTGCAAAGCACACCAGATGGCCATGCACACGTAGGCGGTGTTGGAAAACCTGAAACTCCGGTAGCTGCACACAAGTACCGCAACCAGCAGGATAACCGAGCCCATTTCGGCCCACCAGACCTGTATGTCCTGCGGGGCGGTGTAAGACCACACGCTGAGTACGAGTAGAAGAATCAACAGAAGCTGGGGCAGGCGCTGTGTCATTCGTCGTTACCTGTTTCTTCCTCTGTGTCTGCTTCCGGATTATCTTTTCCGGGTTCTCCCGGCTCGTTTTCATCCGTAGTTTCGTATGACTCCGGCACGGGGGTGTGAATGCGGATGAAATCTGTAATCTGGCGGTATTTCTCCGGGGAAACAATATAGTCGGTCACGCCTAAATCCAAATCGGTGATGAGGGTACCGCGGTGATCGCGTTCGATGTGGTAGTAATACTCTTTGTCACCGGAGCGGCAGATGCCCATAGTAGGTTGCGTGTCCTGATAAGTATTGAGAACATCCGGTGAGGAGAAAATATTTTTATCCCCGTGGCCGGATTTGTATTCATTGTCCGGTGAGGCAATGCCTTCCATCATCTGCTCAAACTGGATAATAGCCTCTTCATCCTCAATCATGAGGCTTTCGCCTTCATCAAAGGGGTCGAGAATGAGCTGGTTCTGAGAGCAGCAGCATAAGCAGAGAGAAAGCAGAATTGGAAAAATGCGTGTCATGCGTTGAATGTCAGATGGTAAGTGCCAGTAGGAATAACCCCATGTGCAGCGAAGAAAGCCCCAGCAGCATGTTCATTTTCTTGTTTGCCGGCATGGTGTGCAGCTTGAGCAGAATGAACCCGCCTGTGATGATGGCTGCCAGCCATACCAGATTCCAGTGGAATCCAGGCAGAAAGAAGGCGGTTTGTTTCAGGGTGACGTAAGGCGCGATGATGAATGCGGATGCAAGCCCGCGGGCTCGTTTCTCACCCAGCCGCACTGCGAGCGTGCGTTTGCCAGTGGTGGCATCTTCCTTACGGTCCCGGATGTTGTTGACCTCGATGAGAAGGCAGGAGAGCAGACCACACTGAATCCCCAGCACAAAGGCGCAGGCATATATCTCTTCGTAGCCTGGGTGCCAGCCTATCTGCACAAATACTGTGCCGGCTACTGCTACCAGCCCGAAGAACAGCAGCACGAAGAGTTCGCCCAGTCCATGGTATGCCAGTGGCCAGGGCCCGCCGGTATAGCCATAGGCAAAGAACAAACTGGGAATACCAATAAGCAGCACTGGCCAGCCTTGCGCCAGAATCAACGGTACACCGAACGCTGCTGCGGCCAAGAGGAAGAAACATCCCCAGAGTTTCACCGTGGTCGGGCTCATATCTCCGCTTGCGGTGATGCGGCGTGGCCCCTGGCGCTTTTCGGTGTCGGCGTTTTTCGTGGCATCGATAGCGTCATTGAAAAAATTGCAGGCAATCTGGATGCAGGCGCAGCTCAGTGCGGTATAGGCGGCCAGCCACCAGTCGAGCCGGATTCCTGTTTCCGGAAAGAACTGCTGAAATTTCCAGACGATGAGACAGCCTGCCCATACCGCAACGAATCCTGCGGGCAGGGTTTTCGGCCTGGCTGCCAGAATGATGGAACGGAATTTATGCATAAATGAACGAGTGATTATTTGCGAGGAAAATGCCTGCGTCCACCTGCGGCCAGGCGGAAAGGATCGAATAATTTATCAAGACCGCTGTTTTTGATAAGCAGGGTCTGCTTCATGAGGCGCCCCAGTTTTCCCTTTGGCCATCCGCGCTGCCAGAACCAGTCCAGATATTCTGTGGGTAAATCCATGAGCGGGCAGCCTTCCGGCGGATAATTTTTCGGGCCGTACATCCCATACGGCATGTGCATGGTGGCGATTTCTGACAGAAGCTGCCGCAGGTCATCGGCTGTGGGTATGGGGGCGTTTTCCATGTTAACGCACCACGCTCCAGCTGATTTCCTCTCCTGCGTACATGGGTACTACTTGTTGACCATAGCTGCGGTAACAAGCCGGCACGCTCATGGGGGTATCTTGCAGCGTGATTTGTTTCTGAACCGGGGTAAGCCCATACCACTTGCAGGCATTGCCGCTTACAAAGTCCTGTAGGTGCGCTACTGCGCCATGGCTGGCAAATATCTCCGCAAGTTTGGGCAGCGCTACTGGTGCAGTGAATACACCGGCTGCACACCCGCATGCTTCTTTCCTGCATCGCGGGTGCGGCGCAGAGTCTGAGCCGAACATGAGCCGGGGATGCCCGGATAACGCAGCCTGCAAAAGAGCGTCCCGGTCTTCAGGGCGCTTGGCGATAGGTTTGCAGAATAAATGAGGTTTCAGGGCGCCGCCCGCTACGTCATCGAGGGTGATGATAAGATGCTGGAGTGTCACCGTGGCGCAGATATTGGGGAATTCATCGAGCAATTGCAGTGCTGCCGCTGTGGTGATGTGTTCCATGCTGAGCCTGAGCTTCGGATACTTGCTTGCCAGGTGGCGGTAAACGCTCAGGAATTCCTGTTCTCTATCCATGACAAACCCGTGACTTTCACCGTGAACGAGCAGGGGGATACCAAGCTCTTCCATGAGTTTCAGGGTGGTATCTGCCTGAGCCATATCTGAGATGCCGCCTTCGCTGTTGGTGGTGATGCCGGCAGGGTAGAGTTTGAATCCGAAGAACCCGGGTGTTTCTTTCACCGCGAGCAGTTCCTGTTCATTCATCGGGGTGAAGAACAGGGTCATGTAACGGGAGAAATCTGCACTATCCATTGCTGCCGCTATGCGGTTCTCGTACTCCTGCATCATGGCCGGTGTGGTTACCGGGGGAACCAGATTCGGCATAATCACAGCCCCTGCAAAGTCTGCGGACAGCGGGGCTGTCAGTTTCAGCATGTCTCCGTCGCGCAGGTGCAGGTGCATATCCAGCGGTGAATTCAGCGTAATCTCCATGCGCGTTATTCTAGCATAATCAGATTTTCTTTTCAAGCTCGGCTGCAAAGAAAAACCCTGCTGTGTGTGCAGCAGGGTGAAAGTGGCTGGCCGGATTTTTCAGATGAGTTCCTTGAGCCGGTTCACGGAAATACCCGGCACGATGAATCGTGAGCCATCCGGCTTGCTCAGAATGGGTGAACCGTCATAGTCCACTCCTGAAAAATGACCTATGATTCGCTCTGTGTCTGTAATGGCGACAACGGGGCGGGGTTCTCCCCAGGCTGCTTCCAGCATGGGTTGCACGCCTTCTAGGCCGTTTTCGACAAAATGTTCAAACATCTCGGCCAGGGAATCGCCCAGCTGTACGCAGAATTTTTTGACTGGAGGGCAGTTTGGCAGAAGTTCGCACATGCGTGTGACCGGATCTGCGGTTTTGCCATGCAGTTCGTCTATGTCGTTGAACATGTTGACCCCGATGCCGACAGAGGCCATATCGGATGCGGGGCGTTCAACAAGAATGCCGGCCAGCTTCGCCCGGCCTACGAGTACATCGTTAGGCCAGCGGAGTCTTAACCCGTTTATATTGAAATCTTTCAGCGCGTCGATAACCGCAGCTCCTGCTACCAGTGGCAGCGCTCCCCAGTGGCGGTTTGATTTTGAATCAAGGGGAAGATTGTAGGTAGCCCAGAGGCCTCCCTTGTTGCCGAACCAGGCACGGTTAAATCTACCGCGTCCCCGGGTCTGCCGCTGAGTTGTCACGACAGTCCAGGCGGGCAGTTTGCGGGCCACGTTGAAGGTGGACTCGCATTCCTCTACTTCCTTAACTTTCCATTTCGTGCTCACGATGGCATTCTACACCACATGCTGAGTGAAGTCTACCCCTGATGCGCAAATTTTCTGAGGAAATGGTGAAAAAATGAAATATATTTCTAACCGGCGTGGCGCATAACGCGAGTGCGCGCGCAAAAAGTTATCTCATGGCCTACTTTGCAATTGCCGAAAGGAATGAGCTCTGGTATAGTGTGCGCGTTGCTATGAAAAAACATGGAACCAGGCGTTTTCTGATGACCGTCGCTCTTGTGGCGGCTGCCTGGGGTGGTGTTTCTACGTGGTTCTATGTCAATGATTTAGTGCAGCCGGTGCTTTCTCCGCTCAACCAATCATATGTGGGGTATACCAATGTGCCGCGAAAGGCTCCCGGCCTGCGTATGGAGCCTTTTACATTCAAGGGTTGGGATGGTGGAGAGGTGCAGGCCGTGATAGCGGTGAAAGATGGTGAGGAATCTTCGCGCCAGCTCAGTGTCATCGGTGATTTGATGCAGGCACCGGTGGAGCGTCTGCACCAGATTGATTATGTGCTGGTCTGTGTTGACTGGGACCATGGAATCCGTTCAGCTTTGCCTATGGCTGAGTCTCTTACGGCAGCCGGGCTTACCTGCGTGCTCTGGGAGCCGCGTGGTAAAGATGACCGCAGGCAATATTGCACGCATGGATTGAAGGAATGCCGCGATGTTCCCTTGCTGCTGGATGCCGTGGCTGCCCGCTCTGGCAAGGCTGAACCTGTTTTTGCAGCTGTGGGGCAGGGCTATGGTGCAGGGCTGCTGCTGCAGGCAGCCGCCACAGAGCCTCGTATTCGCGGGCTGGTTTCCATAGATGCTTTTGCTTCGCTGCGCCAGGCTGTGGAGCGGACCATGCCGGAAGGCGTGCTGCGACCGGTCATGATGTGGCTCATGGACCAACGCATCCGCCGCACGGCGGGTATGGAGAGTTTCGATGTGGCTCCAGTGGAACGAGCTGCTGATATGGACCGCAATGTGCCGGTGCTGGTGGTTAATCTGGCGCAGGAAAGCGCCGTGAGCAATTTCAAGGATGCTGTCACCATATTTCGCCGTCTGCCTAGTGATCATTGCGACGTCTGGACTCTGCGTTCCGAAGCAGATCCTGCCGGAGCAACGCACCGGGAACTCACATTCGGCCATGGGCGGCGTGCGCAATCCGTTATGGTCGGCTTACTGAATGATGAGGATAGCGCCATGAGTTCAATTGTGCACTGGATTAACGACCGCGTGGTGGATGCTGTGGAAGCCCCCCGCGTGAACGACCCGGCACGGCCTGATCTTACCTCTTCGAATATCCGACTTTGATTTTTCTCTAATATGGATTCCCGAGCTGCCATGGACGAAGCTTTGAACATACCCCGGCGAGTAGGTAACCGCCGCCGCAATGGCTATGAATTGACTCGTCAGCGTGATATGGTGCCCATAGCCATGGGGGCGGCCAGCGCAGCCGTGGTGGTGCATGCTCTGCTGTGGATGTATTTTCCATCGCTTTCCATGCTCGGGTTGGATAAGCTCGTGGATGTGCCTGCAGAGGTTAAAGTGCTCGATAATATACGAGTTGTGGTGAAAGAACCACCTAAGGAGGAAAAGCTTCAGGAGGCTCAGGAACAGGAGCTCGTGGAGCAGCAGCCTCAGGAAATAGAGGAAATCAAGCACGAGCCGGAGGAAATTGATATCCTGGATGTTGATGTGCCGGAGCTGGTTATGGCTCCCGGGCCTACGGAACTGGCCGTGGCTGAGCCAGTATACGCCCCTGAGGAAATGACGGAAGTCAGCGAACTGCCCCCCGCGCAGCTTGATTTGAATACTCTGCAGACGAAGGAGCTTACGGAAGAGGCTCTGGCCATTCCGGAACCGACTCCGGTGAATAATAATGAGGTGATAGCAAATGCTACGGCTCAGTCCGAGGTGCTGGAGGATGCTTCTTCTCTCATGGAGCAGGATTTGCGTAAGGCCGCCAGTGATGATGGCAATGCCAAACTGCCTGGAGATACCCGCAGCCTTGCCCAGCTTATGGGCGAGGCAAACCTCGGCGCCAAGTCTGGTGTGGCTCGTCTGGGGGCCGATGTGCTTTTCGGCTTCAATGAATGCCAGCTCAAGAATTCAGCCCGTATCACGATGCTCCAGCTGGCGGCTCTGATTCAGAAAAACCCGGAGACCTATTTCCTGATTGAAGGACACACCGACAGCATAGGTGGCGCCGCCTACAATGCTTTGCTGGGCTTGCAGCGCGCCGCAGCAGTGCGCGCGTGGCTTGTGGGGAACGGCGTGCCGGTGGAGTATGTCTACATTCGTTCCTGCGGTAGTTCCATGCCCCTGGCGCCTACCACTGGTACCCGGGAGCAGCAGAATCTGAACCGACGGGTGGAGATTCATATGCGTGCCGGAGGTGAGGAATTGCCCGCCGGCGCCTGCGATTACAAGTATAAGGTTGACCTGACCACCAAGGTGAGCCAGCAGCTTGCCTCCGGAGTCAAGGTGCCTGAAACTCCCTCCTTCCGCTTGCCTGTAGGGGCCAGCAAGGAAGAACGCCAGGCTGCTGAGGCCAGAAAAGCAGAAGAAACTCGCAAAAAGACTGAGCAGGATAAGAAAAAGAAGGGGAGAAATGCACGTTGAGGAAGGTCAGGTCCTGCCCGGCCGGGCGTTGCCCTTCTGCGGTGATTGTCGCTGGCTTATTTCCCTGGATTATGATGAAACGCTGCGCTCCAGTGTCCCGGGACAACCGGTTCCGGCTGCCTTTTATGAATTAATGCGCGAGTGGCGCCCACTTGGGGTGCGGTGGGGTATCAACACAGGAAGGACGCTGCCATATCTCTGCGAAGAGTTGTTGCCTGCAGCTCCATGGTTGCCGGATTTCATCTGTACTTGCGAGCGCTATGCCTATGTGGCCCAGGCGGATGGCTGCCTGCAACCGCTGCACGAGCATAATCTCATGTGCCATGAGCATAATATGCAGGTGCGCATGCGTATCATGCCTGACTTGCACGCACAGCTTCATGCGCTTCGTGCTTCTCAGCCTGCTTTGAAGTGGATCATTGCTCCCGATGACCCTCTTTCCGTTGAAGCTGCGGACTCGACCACGATGGATGATATCATGGCGTTTCTGGCACCATTTATCGATGGGTTGGAGGGGGTGTCTGCACAGCGGGCCGGCAGGTATATGCGCCTGGCCGATGCCCGGTATTGCAAAGGCTCTGCCTTGGAGACAGTCGCTGCTCAGTGGAATGTAGCATCGGACAACTGGGTGATGCTTGGCGATGGACACAACGATTTGCATGCATTCCGGCAGTTTCCGGAAGCCTATTGTGCTGCACCGTCTACTGCGCACCCGGATGTGCGCGCATGGCTGCTGGAGCATGGTGGCTATGTTGCGACCACCCCGGGTGTGATGGAAATCCTGCATCACTGGTATTCGCACGTGATGACAGAAAGGATATAAAATCCGTCTTAAAATTCGCTTTCGACTTGACTTTTCGTCCAAATAATAGTTACATATTTCCCCGTTAGCCCCTGTGGCTGCCGAAAATTCTCCCAATAGAGAAACAACAAACGACACATAAATCATTATGGGATCGCTTAAGAAGAGACGTAAGGCCAAGATTAACAAGCACAAGCGCAGCAAGCGCATGCGCCAGAACCGCCACAAGAAGCGTTTGCGTTACAAGTCCTAAGCTGCGCGCT
>JAZLDD010000028.1:0-18851 GCA_045614585.1 Akkermansia sp.
CATAGCCTGATGGCCCCACCCGGTCCCATTCCGAACCCGGAAGTGAAACATCAGCACGTCGATGGTAGTCGGACGACAGGTCCCGCGAGAGTAGATAGCTGCCAGGGTAAATGAAGCCCGCAGAACGAAAGTTCTGCGGGCTTTTCCATTGACGATTGACTATTGACTATTTTGAAGAACGACAGGTCGGGCCTCTGAGACTCGTTGCACTCACATTCTACGCCCACAGAAGCCCGCGAGACCCGTCTTCGCTGCTGTCGCAGCTACGCCGAGGCAGGGTAGATAGCTGCCAGGGTAAATGAAGCCCCGGAACCTTTTCGGTTTCGGGGCTTCATCGTTTGTGGGCGCAAGGCCACAAATTTCGACCACACAACGAGTGGATTTCGACCCGCGGCGCGGGATTTCGACCGGGCAAAGCCCGGATTTCATTTACCGCAACAAGCGATATCAGCAAATTGCCTTACATTTGGAAACGCAAAGCCGCCGCGGGGGGATAGAGGGGGTAAAACGCGCCCTGCGGGGCGGGAAGGCTTGCCACTGTGGGTTGCGGGACTGAAGTCCCGCGTTGCGACGCCGGGACGCGCGAGGCTTCGACAAAATTCATGGTGATGCAGAATTTCGAGCTTGCTTCAGGTGGGGTGTTTTGGTAGTGTGTAGTGATTATACAAAGCGTTTTTTTATGAAACTGCATCTCCCCCTTTCTCTCCGTTCTTCTCTTCTGGCCTTGTTTGCGACTGTGGTGGCTCAGACAGCTCAGGCATCGTTGATGAGTAATGATGCATCGCACATTACATATACTGATTTTGGTCAGAATTGTGGTCGCTATGTTGCCGGTGATGGAGGTAATGCATTATTGAAGTACATACGCCAACAGGAGGGTGGTATCGCCATTACCTATACGAACGGGCAGCCGGATTATATCATTCCCAACAGTCAGGGGATGGTGGATTTCTCAACGGGCTACGCCAATTCAATCGGTGCTGCAATTTCGCCTTCATTGGTTGCGACAGTGGGCCATAATGGTGAGTTGGAAGGTACTTTTACAACCCGCGTTCATGGTATAGGTAGTGCCGCTATTAATTACGCAGTTATCGGGTTCGGTACTGGTAATATGTTCAGCAATTCGTATAATGATGGCCAGTATCACGATTATCGAATTTCGCGTTACAGCAAGATATTCACAGATGTGACCCCTGCGCAGATATGCAGCAGCACTCAGGAGGCCAAGGATCTGGCGCGGTCTTCTAAGTTTTACCACAGCGGGGCCGGCTATCAAAAGCGAGAGGATGGAACAAACTGGCCCTATCAGGCATATGTCTACCCGACGGGCGGTATCATATCTGCCGGGAATGTGTATGATGCACCTGCGGGTGGAGTCAATGTACAGGTCTGGTATCATAATGGTTCCATCAATAATGACCGGCCGCTGAACTACGCATCATTGGCAGGTGATTCGGGCAGCCCGGTGTATGTGTATGATGCCGAGGAAGGGGTGTACAAGTTCTGGGGCTGTGCGGCTATGTCCGGTGTTTCCCAGTCAACCTACCTGAGTTTTACGAATAAGTACCAGGAGGTGATGAACAAGTACAACAAAGTGGTCAATATGCCCGCTTTGGGAGAGAATGAGACAGTCAGCACGGTGTACCTGAATGCCGTGAATATTGCCGGAGAGGAGAAGAGTGAAGGTTCGAACAGTACGAGGCTTTACTATGGTACTGTCACTGATGCAAACAGGAATGAACTGACCCGGCATGTGGGGTTGCAGACAGGTCTGAATACCTGGAAAGACCTGGATGGAATCAAGAATAACCGTGATTGGTATGCGTATGGTAATAATTATGTGAATCAGTCGGATGTGGATTTGTTCTTTACGGAGAATCTGGTATTCAATTCATCTGCCGAAAATAATGCGGTGGTTCTGAATGCCACTGTGGATCTGGGTATAGGTTATACCGAGTTCAATGCTGCTGGTTCCGGCAAAGTGAGCTACACCATCTCTTCTGCTGAGGGTGGCAGCTATATGCTGAATTCTGCCGGTTATGTGGTGAATGAGAACGCTTCTGTGCATGTGGAGCTGACAAGTGCTGCGGATTACATGTATGAATGGCGCAAGACCGGTGCTGGTGATTTTTACATTGAAGGGAAAAATGATAATAATGTGCTGCTGAACCTGGGTGGTACCGGTCCTATCTGAAGCGCGAGAGCGGCTATGCAGCATATAATGTGTTGGTGAATACCGGCGCTACTGTGGTGATTGATGATATATGCCAGATTGAACGAGATTTGACTTTCGGGCATAAGGGCGGTGTGCTGGATATGAACGGCAATGACATGGACTGGTATGTCAGCAGCACGGCAGATACTATAGCCAATGACGGATTTACTATCAATGCGCTGACGGAGGATGCCGTTATTGCCAATCACAGCGGGAGTGCTACTCTGGTGTATAAGGAAAGTGGTGATAAGACCTGGGTGGGCTCATTTCGCGATACTGCGGATTCTTCGCTGAAGATCCAGTATGCCGGTGGCGGTACCTGGACACTTAACGGTATTTATACGAACCTGCAGCATGCTGACAGTGGCCTGCAGGTGGATAATGGCAAGGTGGTGCTGCGCGGTACGAATACCGTGCACGGTACCGGTTCTGCCAATGGCCGCGATGCTAGTCGCTATACTCATGCCAACGACTGGCACTATGCCGATGCGGCCATGGATGTAACCGTGAAGAACGATGCCACCTTTGAGCTGGGCAGCCATGCACGGCTCACGGGTGATGTAACCGTGGAGAGCGGCGGTACCTATGTGATGCGCGAGGGCGTGAAGCTGAGCCAGGAATATGTGGAAGGCGGTCAGCGGCTGGAGGATGTTTCCAAGTATGCGGCCTATTACGGTCATAAAGGTAATACGGTGCTCGATGGCGGTACGCTCCAGGTAGAGTATAGTGCCGGCGTGACGGCGCATAATACCTATGCCGGCAATATATCCGGCACCGGTAACATGAGCGTTGATTTGAAGAGCGCGACTGCTACGTTTACTTTGTCCGGCGATAATACATTCTCCGGAACCAAGACTCTGGTGAGTGGTGGTTTGATTGCGGATTCTGCTACCGCTCTGGGTGATACCAGCACGAACAAATGGGTGATACAGGATGATGCCTGGATAGCTTCGCACAAGGAAACCGGAGCCCAGCTGCTGGAGCATATCGATACCAGCTCTACCGGTACTCTGGTGCTTTCCTCGGATTCTGAGCAGCTGAATATTGCAGGTTACAATAACCTGTTCATTGGTGCAGAAGCTGGTAAGACGGTGCAGTATGGCACGCTTGGTACAACCGAGACGCTGAATGCTGCCGAAGGTGCCTGGCGCCTGGGCGGTGGCGGTGGTACGCTGGTGGTTAACTATGTGCTGAGCGGAGACAATGACCTGCTGCTGGGGGCTACGGAGAACTCAACAGGTGTGGTGCATCTGACAAACCAGGGCAATTCATTCACCGGTAATATTGTTTTCAGTGGTGAGGGGGTGCTGCTGACCTATGAAGATGGGGCCCTGGGCTCGGCAATCGTGGATTTGAGCTATGGCAATGCAAGTGAATTGTATTCTGCGAGCGATGTCATGAGAATGTCCACTGGCTCGGATGGTATGGTGCTGGTGGATAATTTCAGTGACAATGCCATAGCACTTCAGAATCACCCCTCGCTTACGGTGGGCGTTGCTGCAGATAAGACCTGGAGTGGCGAGTTCTGGCTGGCAGAGAATCAGGCATATCGCTTCGGCGCAATCAATGGTGCTACCTTTACGGTGAATACCGCGCTGGAATCCGGGCGTGATTTAATCATCGATGCTCAGGGAAGCAGCGGTGGCAAGGTGGTGCTGGATGCTTCCGCAATTACCGGACAGGTCTCCGTCATGGGCAGAAATGATGGCACGGGTGGTGATATCACCCTGGTCATCTCGCAGGATGACGCCTTGTCTGCAGCCAGTGGAGTGAGTGTGCAGAATGGCGGTATCCTGGAACTTGGGGATTCGTCTCATGTTCTGCATAATGTAGAGGTTCAATCCGGTGGTCAGATTAAAGCGACCAGTGCCAGTGATTTGATTTTCAATATAACGGAGGATTCTTCCGTTGCCGGGCGCCTGCAGCTGGGGACTGTGGAAAAGACCGGTGCTGCGGATCTGGCTCTCAGCGCGGATGCCGGGAGCAGCTGGTCATTGCTTACCATCAGTGAGGGTGCTGTTACTGTAGGTTCCGGCTCTCTCGGGAGCAATATCAAGCTGGCCGGCGGTGTGCTGGCGGCTGGTTCAGGCGCTGCTGTCAATTATAGTGGAACCATCTCTATTGCCGAGGGCGCAACGGAATGTATCCGCGGCGGTGCGTGGAAGCTCACCGGTGCTGAGAACATCGTTAACAACGGTACGCTGAACCTGCAGAATTCCAAGCTGTATTTCAACAGCACATCTGCCCAGACGTTAAGAGGCACGCTGAATGCAGTGGGCTCATCGGAGCTGCACAGCATCGAGTCCAATGGTGCGGATTACATGCAGAAACAGCTGGAGCATATCCACGTGGCTTCCGGTAATGAGCTCAAGATTGTTGACCATACCTGGAATACGATATGGCATATTGATAAGCTTACTGGTGATGGTACCTTCAAGTGGAATCCGCAGAATACGCACTATTACAGCTCCAGCGTCGTTATCGATGGCGATGGAGGCTTCAGTGGTACTCTTGATTTCTATCGTCAGCATGACCCCGGATACGCTGACACTGTAGATACATATAGTAAAAATTTCCAGGCCTATCTGCAGATTGACAGCGAGGAAGCGATAAGTGGCGCCACGGTCAATCTCGCGGGTACATGGGCCTCATATGAAAATCGAGATGCCTATGCCGCGCTTGCCTTGAATGATGAGCGAATCAAGATTGGCGGGCTTAATGCCACGGGGCATGCTTTTGCTCATGTGATGGCCGGTGCCGCTCCCAGTGGTGTGTCCAGGTCGGCGCCTGATTCCACTCGCAGCACTACGCTGGAGATTACCGGCAGCGGCAATTATCAATACAAAGGCACTATTGGCACTGAGGGCGATAAGACCAGTTCCTACGGCGTGAGCATCGAGATGACCGGCACGGGTACCCAGCTTTTCAACGGCTCTAAGGTGGTGGTGAATGATGTGGCCGCTCTGAATGGTACGCTGAATTTCAATTCTGCCGGGCTGTATATCAAGGGTGATGTGACGGTGGCGCAGGGTGCCACTCTGAAACTGAATGATAGCTTTACCCTGGGTTCCGAGAACACGCTGAATGTGGTGGCCGGTGCGAATGGCGGTTCTGCTGTGCTCAACAGCGGGCTGGTGTTCGATGGCGGTACGCTGCATTTCGATGTCCTTAGCTCCAGCCAGGCTGCGCTGACGGTGAATGGCACTATATCCGCCGCTTCGGATACGGCTGGCATGAATCTCACCTTTGCTGATACGGATGCCCTGCAGCTGGGGGTAAAATACCTGCTGGCCTCGGGCGACTGGTCTGCCATGGACGGTAGAATTTCACTGTTCACCCCCGAATTATACAAGCAGATGACCCTGGAGACCGGAAACTCTGGCCTGAGTATCCAGCTGGATATGAAGGAAGGATTTGCCTACTGGGGTGGCAATCATGCGGAAGTGCAGGCGGGGAATAAGCTGGTGTTCATGGGTGGTGAGGGCAATCTCAGCCGCCTCGAGATTACCGGTGGGGCTCAGGCAGATACGGCTGTGTTTGATAATGAGACCGATTTCACTATTTCGGCCACAGATGGCAGCGCGCTGGCTATCGGTACCATGGGCAAGTATGATACTGGTGCGCTGGTGGTGAATACGAATGTGACGGCCGATACCCTGCGAGTAGAGGATAAATCTTCTCTGTCCGGTACGGGGAAATTGGCTGTAGGTGAAATCAGCGGCAGCGGAACGCTGCAGGTTGCTGGAGGTGCCCATCTGCAGGTGGAAGCCGGTGAGGGTGCCACACTGCAACTGCTCGATGGTGCTAAGCTGACCACGACCGGCACTGCGCTCGGAACAGATCTGGTACTGGGTGAAGATGCTGCTGCCAGCCGGGTGAATCTGGATATTCAGGGCTCGGAACTCAGCCTGAACGGGGCGTTTGAGGCTAAGGAAAACACGACACTCGTCGTGCAGGGAACCGGTGCGTTGAATACTCACACCGGCATGAATGAACTGGCGGAAATTCAGCTTTCCTCCACCAGTACGTTGAACGTGGGCACCACGCTTTCCACCAAGGTGGCTCAGAACGGAGCCACGGTGAATGTGAACAACGGTGGCGTGTGGCAGGTGGCTGCTGAGAACACTCCTCTGGCCGGCACGGTGAACGTGAATACCGGTGGTGTGCTTTCCGGTAAGGATGTGGCACTGACCAGTGGCTCTGTCGAGCTTTCCGGCCAGATGGAATATGATAGTTTCACTGTGAGCAATGGAGCCACACTGAATTTACGCGCCGGCGGCCGCCTGGATTCCACGAATGCTGTGACGATTGGCAAGGACGGCATCATGCGCCTGAATCTGCAGACGCTTCAGGATAAAGTGGAGCTGAAGGATGGTGGTATCATGTATGGCAATGGTGGAACCATCGGAGGAGGGGCTGAGGTAATAGCTACCAGCGGCACCGGTACTCTCAGCGCCGGTGATGGCACCCTCACGGTCAATGGTCACATTGGAGCTGCCTCGGGAGCCACCTTGCGCCTGGAGGGCAACCGGGTGGATATATACGCTGCCAATATCAATACGGGTGGCGGTGTGCTTGAACTCTCCGGGAATACTTATCTCGGATACCGAACTGCCTATGCTACTCAGAATATAGGCGGTACGTTAAGTGTGGTGACAAATAGCACGCTCCATACAGAGCAGGGGGATCCATCCCGATATCAGAATATTACTCACAATATCAACCATCTCCATATCAGCGATGGTAAAAAACTGACCATTACCGATAGTACCAGTGATTGGAATCACATTTATAACATAGCCTCGCTGACCGGTTGTGGTGAAATCGAATGGAAGGGTGTGAACCGCTGGTTTGATAACACGCCAAGCGGACCGAGCCGCCTGGTGCTGAGTAGCGCCAATTCCTTCGAGGGTACCTTGCTGGTGAATCAGGAGGATAATCATGGTTCTATGCAGCATGTGAGCCTGGCTCATGATTATGCTGCTGAGAAAATGGTCATCAACATGTGGGGCGATAGTAACAGTCGCCCGGGGCTTGCCATCAGTACTCAGAATGCACATGTGGCAGGTATTGGTGGTACCACCTATACATTTGTGTATGCTGGCGAAATCAAGTCATACGGAAATGGATCTAATCCTACCTCCACTGCATTGAATACCCTTACCATCAATACCGCAGGGAAGGACCATACCTATAATGGTACCATACTGGGTGATGCTTCCAACGGGCTGAATATCGTGAAGGACGGCACCGGTACGCAGACCTTTACCAACAGCGCAAATGTGGTGCATGATGTGGCTGTACTGCAGGGAAGTCTGGAATTCACCACGGCTCCGGTGGTACACGGTGATATCAGCGTAGCCCAGGGGGCAGAGCTGACGCTGGGCAGCGGGGCTTATTCTCTGGAAAGCGGGCATTCGTTGAGCGTGCTGGCCGGTGCTGCCGGTAGTAGCGCTACGCTGAACAACGCACTTGTCTTGAATGGAGGCAGCCTGATATTCGGTGCATATGGAGAGAGCTCAGCAGCTCTGATTACCGGTGGGGTCAGTCTGGGTGCTGAGGTTCAGCAGCAGAGTATCAGCTTTACCAATCTGGGTTCCCTGTCATTCAACAAGGAGTATACTCTGGCATCCGGTGATTGGAGTGCCCTGGCTGGTAAGTTGACAATTGGTGACAGCGGGTATCTGACCGCAAGCTTGAGTGCCGATGTCAATGGACTGCGTGCCAGCTTTGAGATGGCCGCAGACTATGTGGGCTGGACTGGCGATGAAACAGTGCTGACGGATGACGCCAGAGTTGTGTTTGCAGGTTTCGGTGGTGTGAATACTGCTGAGATATCAGAGAATCATACCGTGGCAGAAGGCTATTTCGACAACAGCGAAACCTTTACGGTGAGCTCGGCCAATGGCTCGGAACTTCAGTTCGGGCGAATGGAAATGACTGGCTCCGGTGCCGTGGTGCTGAATACGGCAGTCAGTGCAGATGCGTTGATAATCAAAGAAGCTGCAACCATCAAGGGTGCCGGTTCTCTGACGGTAGATAGCCTCGATATACAGAGCAATCTGACGACAGGTATGGCTCTGGATGTGATAAATAACATCACAACTGCCAATGGAGTACAATGGATTCTGGATGGTAGTGAAGGTGAATTCACCCAGAATCTGAGCAGCGATCAGATGGCTGCACTGGGCAGCATACGGGTGGAGGGTGATGCAGTGCTTTCGGTGGATATGGGGGCGAACAATATGAGCCTCACCGATGCCCGTATTTCCGGAAGCGGCCGCTTGAGCCTGACGGGTTCCGGCTCATTCACGAAGAATTACAACGGTGCACTGAATATCGCTGATATCAGTCTTGCCAATGCCACGTTCAAGGGCAATGGAACAACGACTATCAGCGGAGAGGTTGCTATTAGCGGTCAGTTGGATTTCGGCACGGAAAAGGTCATCCTGGCCTCAGGTGCAGAAGTCACGACCAATCAGTTGCGCCTGGGTACTTCTGACAGGGATCAGAATACCAGTCTGAATATTGGGGAGGGGGCGATTCTGACCGTTAAGGGAACGACGGTTGCAGATTCTGAGGCAAATAGTATTCTGCTCGCGCACTGGCATGGTTCTGCATCTACCCTGGTCTTGAATGGCGGTACTCTTGATGCCGGTGGCACGGCGATGCACATGGGCTGGGATTCCGGCGGTACGTTCCAGGCGATGTCTGGTGTGGCTAATCTGAAGGGAATATTATTCAGTACGACGAAAAATAATGCCGACAGATTTATACTGGGCTCAGAAATGAGCGGAACCGCCCGGGTCAATATCGGCTCCGCCGGCATTACTGGTTTCAGGGCAAATGATACGGTTCAGCTGGGGAACGGCACCATAGCCGCTACTTCCGATTTCAATATTACCGGCAATGGTGGAGTAGTGCAGCTGGTGGGTGAAGAGACCGGCACCATATTTGACACCGCCGGGCATACCATCACGGTGAACTCTGTGATGCAGGGCGAAGGCAAGCTGGTGGTGAATGGTTCGGGGACTTTGAAACTGGCTCATTCGTTGGGTACATCCGATATTTCAGATTTGAGTGGCACCGGCAAGTTTGTGAAAGATGGAGCAGGTAATCTGAATCTTCATAAAGCCAGCCTTGCCAATGCCACGTTCAAGGGAAATGGTACAACGACTATCAGCGGAGATGTTTCTATTAGCGGTCAGTTGGATTTCGGTACAGAGAAGGTCATCCTGGCTTCAGGTGCTGATGTCACGACCAATCAGTTGCGCCTGGGGACTTCTGCCAGGGAGCAGAATACAAGTCTGAATATTGAGGCGGGGGCGATTCTGACCGTTAAGGGAACGACGGTTGCAGATTCTGAGGCAAATAGTATTCTGCTTGCACACTGGCATGATTCTGCATCTACCCTGGTCTTGAATGGCGGTACTCTTGAAGCCGGTGGCACGGCGATGCATATGGGGTGGGATTCTGGCGGTACGTTCCAGGCAATGTCTGGTGTGGCTAATCTTAAGGGGATATTCTTCAGTTCGGCGAGAAATAATGCCGACAGATTTATACTGGGCTCAGAAATGAGCGGAACCGCCCGGGTTAATATCGGTTCCGCCGGCATTACCGGTTTCAGGGCAAATGATACGGTGCAGCTGGGGAACGGCACCATAGCCGCTACTTCCGATTTCAGCATTACCGGCAATGGTGGAGTCGTGCAGCTGGTGGGTGAAGAGACCGGCACCATATTTGACACCGCCGGGCATACCATCACGGTGAACTCAGTGATGCAGGGCGAGGGCAAGCTGGTGGTGAATGGTTCGGGAGTCTTGAACCTGGCACATGCTGAGGGAACAACCGAGATTGCCTCTCTGAGTAGTACCGGTCATTTGGTGAAGAGCGGAGCAGGTAAGCTGAGGCTGCAGGATGCCAGCCTTTCAAGTGCTTTGTTCACAGGAAATGGTTCGGTAAGACTCACTGGTGAGGTGGATATTGCCGAAGACTTATCCCTGGGTTCGGGAGAGGTCATTCTTCAGCAGGGGGCCGATGTCTCGCTTAAAGGGATAAGCTTTGCTGAAAAAGCAGCTGATGAACCAGCCGCCCGCCTGATTCTGGGAGTTGCTACCTTGAATATTGGCAGTGGGGGTATCAGCGGATTTGGCGCCAATGACACGGTACAGCTGGGTGGCGGTACCATTGCGGCAACTGATGATTTCAGTATTTCCGGTGCATCAGTGCAACTGGTGGAAAGCACCGAGGGAACCACCTTTGATACCGCGGGGCACAGCATTACGATCAATGCAGAATTGAGCGGCAACGGCTCCCTGAAAAAGATTGGAACAGGTGAACTGAATATCAAAGGAGACACAAATACGCTTGCCAATGCCATCTTCAAGGGAAATGGCACAGTCAATATCTCTGGTGCGGTTGATATCAGCGGTGAGCTGTCCATGGGCAAAGGAACCGTCAATTTGCAGAATGGTGCCAGTGTAACCACTTCCCGCTTTATTGCCGGTAATACGGAGAATTACCAAGGCTCCATTGTCACGATTAAAGAAGGCGCAGATCTGACCATTACAGGAAATACCGATACCGATACAACATCAGCATCCTTTATTCTGACTCACTGGAAAGAATCCGCGTCTACCATGGTGCTGGATGGGGGTAAATTAACCGCCACGGATACATGTATGCTCATGGGGTGGGATTCTGCCGGTCGTTTCGAGGCTCTTTCCGGTGAAGCTACGCTGAAAGGAATTCGTTTCAGCAGCGAACGCCATCTTGCTGATACTTTTATTTTGCGTGGTGCCACGGTTAATATCGGCAGTGGTGGTATCACCGGTTTTTCCGGCAACGACGGAGATTCGGTGCAGTTAGGAGATGGCACAATCCTGGCGATGGATGATTTTGTGATTTCCGGCAGCAAATCGGTAGTGCTCAATGGAACAACGGATAAAGGTACTGTGTTTGATGCCAATGGTCACACTATCACCGTACAGGCGGCCATGGACAGCGAGGTGAACAGCGCTCTGACGATTCAGAACGGCACGCTGAAACAAAGTGGCGATATGTGGTTTGACCGGATGCATGTGGCAGAGGGGGCTTCCTTCGTCAAGGATTCCGTGGCGGTTATTGGTCAGTCTGCCGCAAGCGCCATAGTGAAGAGCGCTGCTGCTACAGGTGATAAACTTCAGTATTTCAATGATGGTAACCACGAGATACAGAATGCCCGGGTCAAGGTGGAGTCCGCAGATGCTCGCGAGCTGAAGTCGCAGCTGACTCATAGCACGGTGGAAAACGCCGGTAGCGGGCACCTGACCGTGAGCAATACCGCCAACAGCCTGAGCGGAGTGGTGGCCAGCGGTGGTGATATGACCCTGATGAATTTGGCGGCTGCAACCTCGGTTGATTTGCTGGAGATTACTGCCGGTAAGACGGTGAATGCCTACGTAGGCTCTAATTCAGACAGCAAAGCCGCTCTCACCGTGACAGGAAGCGCACTGCTGTGCGGAGGCTCCACGCTGAACGCCGCCAGCCTCACGCTGGCAGATGGTGCTACTCTGGATATGGAGAATCTGGCTGGCGGTGCTGTTATGAATGGGGCTCTGACCTTTGCCGGAAAAGTGCAGGCAGGAAATAAGCTGCTTTCCATTCTCAGTGAGCTGAACGAATGGGAAGAAAGTCATGTGCTCTTCACGGGGCTGAGCAAAGTGACACTGGCCGATGTTGATATGACCGAGGGGCAGAGAGTCCTGGCCAGTTCGGTGTTCAGCGATGTGCGGAACTCCACCCTGCATATGGAATTCCAGATGGTTGGCGATGTTGGAGCCTTGCTGGTGATTAATGTGCCGGAGCCTGCGACATCAACTCTCGGACTGCTTGCGCTCGCAGCTCTGGCCGCCCGCCGCCGCCGCCGCTGAGGCGACTCTGGCGTGCCGAGGCCGTCGCAGAAAATAAACCGTTTTGTAGAACCGCTTGCCGCCGTCCGCCTTTTACAGGTGGAGGGCGGCAAGGTCGTGCATCCACTCCGCGACGCTCTGGTATCTGCGCTCAGGTTGCGGTGCAATAGCGCGGTCTATGGTTGCAAGCAGGGCCGGGTGGTATTGGCTGAGCAGTGCCGGATTGGCGGATAGCGGGTCAGCGGTGTCGTAGATGAGACGCTGTTTTGCCGGGGGCAGACTGGTGCCGGTGAGTGTGTAATAGAGGGTGGCACCGAAGGCATAGATATCAGTCCAGGGGCCCATGTTGCCATCCGCGGTGCTCTGTTCTGCGGGGCTGAATCCCGGTGTTTCCACAATATTATCGCTGATATCACCATATGCTTCGCGAGCGGCACCGAAATCGATGATAACGGGAAGGCCTGCGCGGGTAATCAGGATGTTATCCGGTTTGATATCGCGGTGGAGGAGCTTGTGGCTGTGGAGATAATCGAGCGCGTCGAGCAGCCGGACCATGAGGCCGAAGAGGCTCGACTGGGTAATGGGGCGTTTGTTTGCGGCGTGTTGAGCCGCCAGTTTATCCAGGGAGATACCGTTGATGTATTCGACTACGTAGTAGGCGGTGTTATGCTCCTGGAAGAAAGAATAAACTTTGGCAATACAAGAGTGGTCGAGATTGGCAAGCAGGCGGACCTCGCGCAGGAAGTTGTTGTATGCCCATTCATATTTTTCCTTGTCGGAATCCGGGTTGTGCATGCAGATATTCAGTGTGCCTGCTTCGCGGTAGCATAGGGAATCCGGGAAGTTTTCCTTGATGACAACGAGACGGTTGAGCAGGGATTCACGGGCCAGGTAAGTGACGCCGAACCCCCCGCGGCCTATGCAGCGCTGCACCCGGTAGGTATGCAGACGAGAGCCATCCGGGAGTTCCCGGGGCGCTATGTTGCAGGGGAAATCGGCTTCCTGTGCATCCGGCCGGGCAGAGGTGGTGGAAAGCATGCTGGAGGAAACCGGCTCTGCTCGCGCTGCGGCCAGAATGCCTTCCATAAAGTCACCCGCCGGTCGGCTGTGCAGGATGGTGGCCGGTTTGCCCCCTGAAAGCATATGCGCTGGTGGATTGGGAATTGCAGGTGCGCAGGGAGCATGCACCGGCTCTGGTCCCATTGCAGCCGGCATGGGTGGGAGGGGCTTGCTGTCGGGTATCTGGGGGTAGGAATCCGGTATCATACTGCATAGGTATTTTAGCGTGCGTATGGGGTACGTGTCGAGCATAAACGCGCAAGCTACATTGCTTTATGCTTGCCAATATGGGCGAAATAGGCTAATCTCTGGGCATGTTCGTAGACAATATCCGAATTTTTGCCAAGGCTGGAAAGGGCGGGAACGGGCTTGCTTCATTCCGCCGCGAGAAGTTTGTGCCTCGCGGTGGCCCTGATGGTGGAGACGGTGGTGATGGTGGCAGCGTGATTCTGGAGGTGAGCACCGGAACGAACGATTTGCGTAATTATTTCTATGATCCGAAGCTGGTAGCTACGGATGGTATGCCCGGTATGCACGCCCGCAAGCATGGCCGCGATGGCAAGACGGTGGTGGGTAAAGTGCCGCCCGGCACGATTGTATACCGCAGCAATGCGGCTACCATGCAGGAGGCTACCTGGCTGGAGCGTGAGGGAGACGGCATTGAGCTGGAACAGATTGCGGATCTGACTGAGCCGGGTGAGCGCTTCGTGCTCTGCCAGGGTGGTAAGGGAGGCCGCGGAAACTGGCATTTCCGCACGGCTACGGACCAGGCTCCGCTGAAGTTCGAATATGGCACCGAGGCGGAGAGCGGGGTTTTCTTCTTTGAGCTGCGGCGCATAGCCGATGCCGGTCTGGTGGGGTATCCGAATGCCGGTAAGAGCACGCTGCTGACTGCTATTTCCAATGCCACACCGAAAGTGGCGAGCTATCCGTTTACCACCTTGCAGCCGATTGTGGGTGTGGTGGAGTTTGAGGATTACCGGCGCTGTGTAGTGGCTGATATTCCCGGTATCATCGAGGGTGCATCGAACAACCGCGGACTGGGGCATGAGTTCCTGCGTCACATTATGCGTTGCCACCTGCTGCTGTTTGTGGTGGATATGACCGGTCTGGAGCACGATCCGGTGGAGGCGATTCAGACGCTGCGAAAGGAAGTGAAGCTTTATTCGGATGAATTGGCCGCCCGCCCCTGGGTGATTATTGCCAATAAGCTGGATGAACCCTGCGCGGTGGAGAATCTGGAGGTTCTTCGCCAGCGTTTCCCCAAGGTGGAGATTATTCCGATTTCTGCCGCCATGGGAGATGGCATCCCTGCATTCAAGGAGCGTTTACAACAGTTGCTCAAGGAGGGCTAAGCTGTGTTGGTTGCCGTTCTTTCCGATATACACGCCAATCTGGAAGCTTTGCAGGCCGTGCTGGATGACATGAAATCCCACGGCGCAGAGGGTATTCTGGGATTGGGCGACTATATCGGGTTCAACGGTAATCCTGCTGAATGCCTGGCGCTGGTGCAGCCTCATCTGCTGGCCGCGGTGCAGGGAAACCATGAGGCTGCGCTGGTGGACCGTGCGGTGTTCGGGGTGCCTATGTACATGGAGATGATGGACCGCACGCAGGATATGCTCAGCGCTGAGCAGTTGCGCTGGCTGCGCCGGCTGCCGAATCATGTCTCCTGGCAGGATTGCATGCTGGGGCACGCCACCCCTGAGGCCCCGAAACGCTGGGGGCGCATAGCGAATGTGAATGAAGCACGCAAGGTGTTTGCCTCTGTGAAGAACCGTATCTCGTTCTACGGGCACACTCACAGAGCTTCGATTTTCCGGCTTTGCAAGGGGCAGGTGGAGAAAATTGAAATCCAGTACGATGCCCGGGGGGATTTTACGCTGCATCTTTCCAGTGACAGCAGGTTCCTGATTAATCCGGGCTCGGTAGGGCAGCCTCGTGATCTGGATTGGCGTGCAGCCTATGCGCTTTACTGCCCGGAAACGGCTACTCTGCATCTGCGCCGGGTGGCATACGATGTAGCGGAAGCCGGCAACAAGATAGCCCGCACCGGGCTTCCGGCCTCGTTTGCGGAGGCCTTGCAGCACGGTACTTCTCCCACGGGAGATTAATTCAACATTTCTACCCGGAAAGGGGTCATCATAATATGAAGATACACAGTGCTGTCTCGGAGATGGTGGGGAATACCCCCCTGCTGGAGGCGCGGAATTACTGCTGCGCTCATGGCCTGAAGGCCCGGCTGTTTTTGAAGCTGGAAATGTTTAACCCTGCAGGGTCTGTCAAAGACCGGGTGGCGCTCAGTATCATCGAGGATGCTGAGGCAAGTGGACGTTTGCAGCCGGGGGGTACCATCGTGGAGCCTACCAGCGGGAATACGGGTATCGGTCTGGCGGCCATCGGCTGCCCCAGAGGGTATCGGGTGATTCTCACCATGCCCGATACCATGAGCGTGGAGCGCCGGAGCCTGGTCAAGGCTTATGGTGCGGAGGTTGTGCTCACTCCCGGGGCTCTCGGTATGCAGGGCTCTGTGGATAAGGCGGAGGAACTGGCCCGCACGATTCCCGGCGCCATTGTGGCCGGGCAGTTCTCCAATCCTGCCAATCCCGCAGCTCATTATGCCACCACAGGCCCGGAAATCTGGGCTGATTGCGGTGGAAAGGTAGATGCGCTTGTGGCCGGTGTGGGAACGGGTGGTACTATTTCCGGCACGGGACGGTATCTGAAAGAACAGAACCCTGCCGTGCATGTAGTGGCTGTGCAGCCTGCTGCATCCCCTTTGCTGACGGGGGGCGAGGCTGGTCCGCATGCTATTCAGGGTATCGGTGCCAATTTTATTCCGTCAACGCTGGATGGTGGTGTTTATGATGAGGTGATTTCCGTTGATAATCAGGCTCCGCTGGAGGCTGCTCGGGAGCTGGGGCGGCTGGAAGGTGTGCTGGTGGGTATTTCATCCGGTGCCGCGCTGTGGGCTGCCACTCAGCTGGCCGCTCGCCCGGAATGGGAGGGCAGGAATATCGTAGTCATCATGCCTGATGGAGCCGATCGCTACTATTCCACACCGCTTTTTTCCTATGAATAAGAGCTTTGATTTGAATCTGTACCTCGTGACGGATGCGCCGGAGCGTTGCCGCTATGGTTTACTTGAAACAGTTCGCCGGGCCGTAGCTGGCGGGGTGAGCATCGTGCAGTATCGCCGCGAGAATTCAGACCACGCCACCATGCTGGGCGAGGTGCTGCCCCTGCGCGATTTTCTTCGTGAGGCAGGGGTGCCGCTTATCATTAACGATGATGTGGAGCTGGCGGTGGAAATTGATGCCGATGGTGTTCACATCGGCCAGGACGATATGCCGGTGGAAAAGGCTCGTGCGCTGATAGGCCCGGATAAGATTCTGGGGCTTACCGTCACTAATGCGGCTGAAATGGCAGCTGTGAATCCGGAGCTTGTGGACTATGTGGGCTGTGGTCCGGTGTTTCCCACCATATCCAAGGATGATGCGCCCACAGAGCTGGGAGTGCAGAAGTGGGGTGAACTTGCTGCCGCTTGCCCGGTGCCTATCTGTGCCATTGGCGGGTTGAATGTGGAACGCGCCCGCGCTGTACGCGCCACCGGGCATTGCGATGGTATTGCGGTGGTGTCTGCCATCTGCGCAGCCGAGAATCCGGAACAAGCTGCTCGTGAACTTGTATGAAAACTGAGAAATTAGCCTCTGTGCTGGAGGAGCTGAGAGCGCGGTGCCCGCTCATTCTTTCTCTGACCAACAGTGTGGTGCAGCCGATTACGGCCAATATGCTGCTGGCTGTGGGCGCGGCTCCGGTGATGCTGAATGACGCGGCTGAGAGCGAACAGCTGTTGCAAGCTGGTGCAGATGGTCTGCTGGTCAATGTGGGTACTTTGTCTCATGAGCAGGCAGCTCAGATGCGGCGCGCGGTGGATGCCGCCTGTGCTGCCGGGCGACCCTGGGTGCTTGATCCCGTGGCTGTGGGGCTGCTGAGCTTCCGCACGGAGTTCTGCCGTGAGCTTCTGGCCATGAAACCGACTCTTATTCGCGGCAATGCTTCTGAAATCATGGCGCTGGCCGGTGAAACCGCTGGTGGGCGTGGTACTGATACCACTGAGGAAAGCTCCGCGGCGGTGCACGCCGCCAGAAAACTGGCAGGCATGACCGGTGGAGCGGTGCTGGTGACCGGGGAAGTGGATTATGTGACAGATGGTGAGCGCGTGCTTGCTCTGGCGAATGGTCACCCTATCATGACTCGGGTGACTGGCGTAGGGTGCGCCATGGGGGCTCTGGCGGCGGCATGTCTGGCTGCGGCGCCTGATGCCTTTACCGGTGCAGCGGCCTGCGCGGCCATACTGGGGATTGCTGGTGAGCGGGCAGCTGCGCGATGCCCTCGTCCCGGAAGTTTTGCCGTGGCTCTGCTGGATGAGTTAGATGCGCTCAGTCCGGATGATGTGCGGCAAGCTGCCTGCCAGACCGTTTTTTTGAGAGAAAATCGAGCTTGCGGTGCTTAGCTGTTTGTGGTAGAGTGAAACACGATGCAAAACGAACAGCTTTCACTTGAATGGAAACAGCTGGCAGATCTGCCGGATGTCGAGGGTTTTGCCGGTTCTTATGCCGGTGTGAGTAATGGTGCCCTTATCGTGTGTGGTGGGGCTAATTTCCCGGAAAAACCGCTTTGGGAAGGTGGCCCCAAGCGCTGGACGGACCGCATATATGTGTTGCCCTCCAGCGATGGATGGAAGGATGCCACCCCGTTGCCCAAGCCCCTGGGCTATGGCGCTTCGGCAACACTGCCGCAGGGTGTGATGCTGATAGGCGGCAGCAATGCTGATGGTGCCGTGGCCGATTGCTATATGCTGAGCTGGGATGGTTCCGATGTGCAGTGCAAGACCGTGGCTCCGCTTCCCACTACACTCACTGGTCACGCTGCCGTGATAATGGGCGGGAAGGTTTATGTGCAGGGTGGTTCCGTGGCTCCCGGTGAACAGGATGCCGAAGCCCGTATGTGGGTGTATGACCCTGAAACTGACACCTGGAGCGATGGCGAGCCCATGCCCTGCCGCGGGCGTTTCCTGCAGCAGATGGCCACTATCGGTCACACCATTTATGTGCTCGGCGGCATTGGCTTGCAGCCCGGCGAAGATGGCCGTATGGCCCGCGAGATGCTGACGGATGCCTGGAGCTGGAGCGCTGAGACCGGCTGGCGCCGTCTGGCGCATCTGCCGCACTACTGCGGTGCTGCACCCACCCCCGCTCCCGTGATTGGTGGGCGTATTTACCTGCTGGGTGGCGATGATGCCACGGTGAAGGGATTTACGCCGCAGAATCATCCCGGTTTCCACAACCAGAGCCTGTGCTACTGCCCGGGCAGCGATACCTGGTATGATGCCGGTGAGATTGCCGTGGCCCGTGCTGTGCTGCCCTGCGCTGTGTGGAACGGTATGGCAGTGATTGTGAACGGCGAACAGCGCCCTGGCAAGCGCTCGAACCAGGTCTGGGGTGCCAAGATGTAATATTGCCATGTTGAAGAATCTCTTTATTCTGTCGGCAGTGGCCGCCCTGCCTCTGGCTGCTCAGTGCTGCCCCGGCTGCGGGCATCATGCTCCCGCTCCGCTCAAGGTGGAGTCCAAGGCTCTGGCTGAGAGCCCGAAGATTTCGGATTCCGTGGGTCGCGCCGGTATG
>JAZLDD010000029.1:0-3867 GCA_045614585.1 Akkermansia sp.
TTGGTAAAATCGATGGCATCCTGCTTATCAGCCAGCACAATGATGCGGCTGTTGGCAATGGACTTGGCGGCAATTTCCTTGCGAGGCAGCTCAGCCAGCTGCTTTTCCACCTCGGCAGCAACGGCTTCTGCCACAGCGGCATCCGTAGTCACCAGCATGGCCTGGCTATCCGGGCCGTGCTCTGCCTGGCTCAGCAGGTCAGCAGCCACAAAGGCGGGTACGCAGGTGGCATCTGCCAGCACCTCCACCTCGCTGGGGCCAGCGGGCATATCAATGGCCACACCAGCCAGGGAGGCCAGTTGCTTGGCCGCAGTCACGTATGCATTGCCCGGGCCGAAAATCTTATCAACCTTCGGCACAGAGGCGGTGCCGTAGGTCATGGCGGCGACGGCCTGAGCCCCGCCCACCTTGAAAATACGCTTTACGCCGCAGAGGTCTGCGGCAAAGAGGATGGCCGGATTCACCTTACCATCCTTGCCGGGAGGCGTGCAGAGCACCACTTCCTCGCACCCGGCCACAGTTGCCGGCACCGCCAGCATAAGCACCGTGGAGAACAAGGGAGCCTGACCACCAGGCACATAAAGCCCCACCCGCTGAATCGGCAGCGTACGCTGCTCACACTGCACACCAGGGGCGGTCTCCAGTTTCACAGGAGACTGAGTATTGCGCTGCAGCTCATGAAAGTCATAGATATTGCAGTAGGCCAGCTCGATAGCATCCTTCAGCTCCTGAGACACAAGTCCCCGGGCTTCCTCTACCTCCGCCGCTGAAACGGCCAGGCTCTCCAGCAACACCCCATCAAAACGGTGACCGAACTCATGCAGCGCCTGGTCACCATGCAAATGCACAGCATCCATGATAGGGCGGACCACATCAAAGAGTTGAGTCACATCGAAAGCCGGGCGGCGCACCAGCTCTGCCCACTGCTCGCGGTTCGGTTCCGTTATGATAGTCATAAAGCTGAGGTGTAATATGAAGTTACAGAATCATCTTCTCTATAGGCAGCACCAGGATACCCTGAGCGCCGGCCTCTTTCAGGCGGCCGATAATATCCCAGAAACTGCTTTCATCCAGCACAGTGTGGATACTGCACCACCCCTCCTGCGCCAGCGGCATGATGGTGGGGCTCTTCACCCCCGGCAGCACCGCCACTATCTGCTCCACGCAATCCTTGGGTGCGTTCATGAGCACATAGCGCTTGTCAGCAGCGGTCATCACAGCATCCATGCGGAAAAGCAGTTTATCCAGAATCTCGCGCTTCTCCGCGCAGAGATTCTTATTGGCAATGAGCACAGCCTCGCTCTCCAGCACCACCTCCACCTCGCGCAGGTTGTTGCTCACCAGAGTAGCGCCACTGCTCACAATATCGAAAATAGCATCTGCAAGCCCGATACCGGTGGAAATCTCCACAGAACCGGTAATCACATGAATATGAGCCTGCACCCCCTGCTCCTCAAGCCAGTTGCGGAGAATCACAGGATAGGAAGTGGCAATCTTTCGCCCTTGCAGCCACTGCGGTCCGGTGTAATCGTGTTCCTTGGGAACCGCAATACTCAGGCGGCACCCGCCGAAACCAAGTTTCTTCACGATATCGGCATCACCCTGTCGCTCCAGATATTCATTCAAACCAACCACGCCGATATCAGCCACGCCATCGGTCACGGTTTCAGGAATATCATCATCGCGCAGGTAAAGTACCTCCATGGGGAACTTACGGGCGGTAACCAGCAGAGTGCGCTTCGAAGAGGGCACCTTGATACCGGCCTCAGCCAGAATCTCCATCGTGTCCTCATTCAAACGACCTTTGGACTGAACAGCAATTCTCAATTTCATCTTATCGAAAAGAGGGGGGTATGATATTGTATCTATCACAGAACAAGGACGCATCTAGGTGATAGAAGCGTCCTTGCTCTCATTAGCACTGAGACGTGCAGGGGAAGTTTAGGCAACCTTGGCGGCAGCTTCCTTCAGGTTCTTACCAACCTTGAACTTCACCACCGTACGGGCGGGAATCGGAACGTTCTTGGCGGGGTCCTTGGGGTTGCGGCCAACCTTGGGCTTCACCTCTTTTACGGTGAAGGTACCGAAGTTGCGCAGCACAACGCGATCACCCTTACCCAGAGCATCGGTAATCAGTTCGATTGTCTTCTGGATGATGTCAAGCACCTCGTTCTGCGTGAAACCATTGTCCAGCTCAGCGCATACCTTGTTTACAAGCTCTCTCTTAGTAATCGTATTTGCCATAATAAAAATTGCTTTGTTGAAAAGCCGGGCACATTGTAGACCAAAAAAATCATTTTGTCTCGCCTAAAGTGACAAAAAGTGCCGATTTTTGCGTCACCTCAGGGATTTTTCAAGGAATTGGCGGGATTTGGATTGACTCAGCAACAAATTCCCAGCATTCTAATGCACGGACATGGCAAATCAATACAGCATCCAGCTTTCTGCAGAAGAAGCCGCCGCCTTGAAAAAGAAACTCGGCGAACCCCCGGAATTCCAGCCAGGAACCAGAGAATACGCCGCCTTTTGCTTCGAAAGCGAAAGCGTAAATATTGCCTTCTACGCAAAAAAAGGCCGTCTGCTCATCCAGGGTCGGGGTGCTGAGGATTTTGTAAAAAACATACTCCAACTCGAGCCAGAAGCAAAGGCGCCTGCTCTGTCCACTACATTACCGGCACTCATAGACACAACCCCGCATTTCGGCATTGACGAAAGTGGCAAAGGCGATTACTTCGGTCCCTTGGTTATTGCCGGCGTCTATTCCGACGAACGCTGCGCTGCAGAACTGCTCAGACTCGGCTGCAAAGACAGCAAATCCATCCCAGACGACAAAAAGATTCATGTCATTGCCGAGAAAATCAAGAAGACTGCTGGCGTCGTCTATGAAATCGTCTGTATCGGTCCGCGGCGCTACAATGAACTGTACAGCGAAATAGGCAATCTGAACCGGCTTCTCGCCTGGGGGCATGCCCGTGTCATTGCCGCGCTGCACGAAAAAGTGCCCACATGCCCGCGAGCCCTGAGCGACCAGTTCGCCAACGAATGGGTTCTCAAACGAGCCCTGGGGCAGCGCCACATCCCCGTACAACTCGAGCAACGCACAAAAGCTGAAAGCGATGTAGCCGTAGCAGCAGCCTCCATTCTTGCGCGGGACCGCTTTGTTCAATGGATGAAACAAACAGCAGAAGCCAGCGGCTGCCCCATGCCCCTCGGGTGCGCACCGCATGTCACACGCGCAGCTCAGCACTTTGTTGCAACTCACGGCATCGAGCGACTTCAGGATGTCGCAAAACTCCATTTCAAAGTCACGCAAAAGCTCAAATAAGGCCACCAGACTCAGGCACCACCCCCTGCACCATCGTCGCAGCGCGGGACTTCAATCCCGTAACCTCAGTGGCAGGCCTTCCCACCCGCAGGGCTCGTTTTACCCCCTCTATCCCCCCGCAGCGGCTTTGCGTTTCCCGATGATGGGTGATTTGCCGATATCGCTTGTTGCGGTAAATGAAATCCGGGCTTTGCCCGGTCGAAATCCCGCTGCGCAGGTCGAAATCCACTCGTTGTGTGGTCGAAATTTGTGGCCTTGCGCCCACAAACGATGAAGCCCCAACCTGTCGTTCTTCAAAATAGTCAATTGTCACTCGTCAATCGTCAATGGAAAAGCCCGCAGAACTTTCGTTCTGCGGGCTTTATTTACCCTGGCAGCTATCTACTCTCGCGGGACCTGTCGTCCGACTACCATCGACGTGCTGATGTTTCACTTCCGGGTTCGGAATGGGACCGGGTGGGGCCATCAGGCTATGACCACCAGGCTTTGGATTTACTTCGTATTTCCACCTGCCTGATTATCATCTGCGCTTGCGGGTTGCT
>JAZLDD010000030.1:0-30362 GCA_045614585.1 Akkermansia sp.
CTACTGCCAGACCAAGTTCGACTACGCCACCGGTAAGGTGGAAGTGGTGAGCAAGAAGGCATTCTCCGATGGTGAGCGCTCCAAGGTGAACTGCTACGGCGCTGACGACGTGCGCGAAGGCGTGGCCATCATGTGGCTGGAGGGTGTGGACGTTTCCATCACCGGTAACTCCACCAACCCGACCCGCTTCCAGCACCCGGTTGCCGGCACCTACAAGAAGGAATGCACGCTGGCTGGCAAGAAGTACTTCTCCGTGGCCTCCGGTGGTGGCACGGGCCGTACCCTGCACCCGGACAACATGGCTGCCGGTCCCGCTTCTTACGGCATGACCGACACCCTGGGCCGCATGCACAGCGATGCTCAGTTCGCTGGTTCCTCCTCTGTGCCCGCCCACGTGGAAATGATGGGTCTTATCGGCATGGGCAACAACCCCATGGTGGGTGCTACGGTTTCCGTGGCTGTTGCCATCGAGGAAGCCATGAACAAGTAAAGCCCCGCGCTTTACTGGCTAAAACTTGAAAAAACACCCCGCCTGCTGAGCAGTGCGGGGTGTTTTTTGTGTTTCAGAGGTAGAAAAGACTTGCTTTTCATAGGTTTGGAAGCTTAGAATACAGCACAGATTATCCACAGTATCAAGTCATGACTCAGGAAGAATTGAATAAGGAGCAGAAAGGGGCGCGTAAGTCCCGCGGGTGTGGTGTGAAGCTTGTTATGCTGTTGCTTGTGGTATCAGCGCTGGCCGGTCTTGGGGGCTACGCGTGGCTGAAGGTGGAGGACAAGACCCCGGAGCAGGTAGTTGCAGCGGCTCAGGAATCAGCCCGCGAGTATGTATCAGACCTGCTGGCGAACAGTACTATCAATATAGCCGCTTCGAATACAGCCGGGCGGCCGGTGGAGATGTACTCATTGTATGAGAAGGATTTTGTGGTGGTGTATGAGTATTCGACCTCGTGGATGTTTTCATCCAAGAGAATCAAGGTTACCCAGCCGTATCGCGTGCGCTATGGTATCAGCACAACCCGTGCTGATATGCAATGCGGCTGGAAAACATATAATGAGATTATTCAGGTCGGGAATCTGAAACCCTGCGTGATTTCCTGCGAGCGTTTCGGCCTGCAGCAGTATGAAGAGGAGGAAGGTGCCTGGAACAAGATACACCCGGAGGAGCGGGCCATGGTGCAGAATCAGCTTGAAGAACAGGCCCGGCGAGATGCCGCCGTGGACCCAGCGGCGCTGTATCTTACCCAGATGCGATTCATTGAGCTGTTGAATCGTGAATCCGGGCGTCTGAACTCGCAGGTGAGGTACGAACTGGCACCTTGAGTACCTGATGCCCGGCGTTTATGCATGGCCGGTAAAGTATGGTCACACTGTCATTGCCTTGCATTGACAGAGGCGCGCGCGCATGGTAATATCGCGGCTCAACGCATAAAACGCATCAACATATGACCTTTTACGAAGAACTGGAATGGCGCGGGCTGGTGAATCAGATTTCCAGCCCGGATCTCATAGAGAAGCTCAACAAGGGCGGCCTCACCTTCTATATCGGCACCGATCCGACGGCCGACAGCCTGCACCTGGGGCACTATTCCAGCTTTCTGATTACCCGCCGCATGAAGGAGCATGGGCACCACCCGATTCTGCTGGTGGGGCTGGCCACCGGTCTTATCGGTGACCCGCGTGGCACCGTGGAGCGCGAGCTGAAACAGAAGGAAGAGGTGTTCCGCAACTACGAGGCGCTGCGCGCGCAGGTGGAAAAGGTATTCGGTTTTGAGGTGGTGAATAACTACGACTGGATAAACGGAATGAATGTCATTGATTTCTTCCGCGATTACGGTAAGTATATCAACGTGGGCTACATGCTTACCAAAGACCATGTGCGCCGCCAGATGGAAAGCGGTATCTCATATGCCGAGTTCTCGTATATGCTTATCCAGGCAATCGATTTCAAGCATCTGCATGAAACCCGCGGGGTAGACCTGCAGGTGGCAGGTAGTGACCAGTGGGGCAATATCACCACGGGTATAGAGCTTATCCGCAAGACCACCGGTGATGAGGTATACGCCCTCACCATGCCGCTGGTGACAGATGCCCAGGGCAACAAGTTCGGCAAGAGCGAGGGCAATGCGCTCTGGCTGGATAAGGAAAAGACATCATCCTACGAGCTGTACCAGTTCCTGCTGAATAGCGATGATGCCTGCGTGATTACTTACCTGAAGCGGCTTACTTTCCTGAGCCCCGAGGCTATCATGGAAATTGAGGCTCGCCACAATGAGCACCCGGAGCAGCGCCTTGCGCAGAAAGCGCTTGCGCGCGAGATTATCACCGACCTGCACGGCGAGGCCGAGTTTGAGCATGCGGTGGAGGTGAGCGAAAAGCTTTTCGCCGGCGATTTCAAGAGCCTTTCAGCCCGCGATATCAAGAGCGGCATGAAGAACGTGCCCCAGGTGACACTGACTGCCGGTCCGCTGGCAGATGCACTGGTGGCAGCCAAGGTGTGCTCATCGAAACGCGAGGCCCGCGAGTTTATCGGCAATGGTGCAATCTCCATCAACGGCGAAATCATCAAGGATGCCACATGGGAGCTGACCCCCGCCGCCGCGCTTGAAGGTGGTATCGTCATTATCCGCCGTGGCAAGAAAAAGTTCTACATGGGCGAATTTGCCTGATGTATGGCAGCGATTCGTACAGCTCTGATATCTGCGACCGCCGCTATGCCACTGGTGGCATGGGAGGCACCCACGCAGAATGAGCTGGCGGCGCTCGTGGGGAAGGAACCACAGGCAACTGTGCTGGCCTGCGGGCTGGAGCAACCCCCGAGTGCAGCCGAAGCGAAAAAGCTGGCCGGATACCGCTATGAGATTGAGCGCACGCTGATTAAGCGGGTGCTGGTGTATCGCACCAGCCTGGCTAAATCGAATCGTGGGCGCATTTCCACGGAAATAGAGAAAAACAGTGCGGAGATGGGGCGGCGGCTGGGTGCCCCGGCTGTATTTTGCCGTTATCTGGAGCTTCAGGCTGGTAATTCTCTGAGCCTGAGAGAGCAATATGCACTGCGCCAGGCGTTCAGACAATTGGTGCGGGATACCTACGGCATAGATGAGCTGCAGATAAGGCTGCTCTCAGAGGTGCTGTCGCTGCCGGCGCCGCAGCATATGCAGTTTATGCTGAATCTGCCCGTGAGTGGCATGTTCGATATGGTGCCCAGGGCGCTTCCTCCGAAATCGCGTATATTATCGGATATGCAGGTGATGACCGCGGTGCTGCGTATGGTAGATTCCATTCTGCACACGGTGAGCGATACCGAAACCGCAGATGCAGCAGCAGAGCGTTTGCAACAACTGCTGCCGATATGGAATACCACGCGGCAACTGAGGTTTCACACAGAGAAGCTCAATGACCAGCTGGAGCCGGCAGAACGCATGGCGGTGAGGTTGCTGGAAGCTACCACCCGCCGGCTGGTGCAGACCCGGCGTGCCTTGCTCAATCAGGGGTGGTATAATTCAACCCGGCTTCCTGCCATAGATGAACTACTGCGCTGAGTTTACCATGTGGTAAATCACGCAGCAGATAACAAATTTTAACAAAGTATTCATTTTATGTCTCGTTATGCGCTTGCCTTTTATACCATGCTGGTGTAGAATGCGCGCGCGATATTTCTAGCAATTTTCTAACTCCGAATCATTATGGATATTACCATCGACAAGACAAGTGATTGCCAGGCAACACTTACCGCTATTGCCACCCCCGCCGAGGTGACCGCCATTAAGGACTCCGCCATCAACGCTTTCTCCAAGAATGCCCGTATTCCCGGCTTCCGCCCGGGCAAGGCTCCCAAGAGCGTGATTGCCAAGCGTTTTGCAGAGGGTATTGCAGACGAGCTGGATGCCCGCATCAAGGCTGATGTGCAGGACCAGGCCCTGGAGCAGAATCCCGAGCTCAAGGTGCTGGATTTCGGCACTCCCACCACCACTGAGGAGGCAGATGGTTCTTACAAGCTTGTGACCACTCTTACCATCGTTCCTGAGTTTGAACTGCCTGAATACATGGGTATCGAGGTCACCATCCCCACGGATGAGGTGAGCGATGACGAGGTGCAGGACACCCTGCAGAAGTATGCTGAGTCCTCCGCCGAGCACGTGGTGGTGGAGCGCGCTTCCGCCAAGGGCGATATCGTGGTCATCGACTTCAAGACCAGCGTGGAAGGCAAGCCCACCGCTGAGTACTGCGGCAAGCCCGTCGGCTTCATGGAAGGCCGCGAGGGTCACTGGGTGGCTATCGAGGAGGATTCCTTCATGCCCGGTCTGCCCCAGGGGCTGGAGGGCGTTTCCGCCGGTGAGGAGAAGGAGCTGGTGCTCACCATGAAGGAAGACTTCCCCATCTCCGATCTGGCTGGCAAGGACGTGACCTTCAGCTGCACAGTGAAGGAAGTGCGCGAGAAGCGCGTGCCCGAGATTACCCCCGAGCTCTTCGCCGGTGCTCTGCCCGAAAAGAGCATGGACGAAATCAAGGAAATCGTCCGCACCAACCTGAAGGCTTCCAAGACCCGCGCCAACGACGAGGCCAAGGCCGACCAGATTTCCGAGAAGCTGGCTGACCAGCTCTCCTTCGCACTTCCCCAGGACCTGGTGGAGCGCGAGAACGAGAATACCGTGCAGCGCAAGATGTATGCCGCTATCCAGGCTGGTAACTACGAGATTGCCAAGGATATGGATGCCCTGAAGGCCGACGCCATGAAGGAGACAGAGCGCAATCTGCGTGTGTACTTCGCCCTGCAGGAGATTGCCCGCAAGGAGCACATCATCGCTACAGAGCAGGAGCTCCTTGAGGCTATGGCCAATATGGCTCAGCAGGCAAAGGAGAAGAACCTCAAGAACTTCATCCGCAAGATGTACCGCGAGAACCGCGTGCAGGGTATCCGCCTGAGCGTGATTACCTCCAAGGTCATCGACCTGCTGGCCCGCAACGCCAAGGTGACCATCGCTGAATAAATCGGCAGACTGATTTAAAGCAGAACCGGCGGCTCATGCAAGAGAGCCGCCGGTTTTTATTGTGCCGCATCACAAGCTTTCCCACGAGTGCCCCGTGGCGGTGGCGTAGGCCGGGTGAGCCCAGAGCCGGCGGGCCATGAGACCGGGGCTGAGCAGCCCCAGCAGGAACCGGCGACGCTGGGCCGGGCGGTCGAACTCCGGCAGCGGTTTTTCCGGGGTGCAGAAATCAGCCGGATCGTAGGCTGGCGGCTCCGGGGCAGGGAGCAGCGGGGCGGTGAGCCCCAGGCAGGCGGTGCAGTGGCCGCAGTCCGGGCGGGGCTGCGCTATGAAGTATTGCTCCAGCGCCTGGTTCAGGCAGCGAGGGGCCAGCAGCATGTCTATGATGGCCTGCTGGCGGGCCAGATCTGCCTCGCGCCGGCGGGCAAAGGCCGCACTGAGCTCCGCAGCCACGCTGCGGGCATCGGGCCTATTCTGTCCGGCAGTGTTGAGCAGGCAGAGCGCCTGCTGGCGCATGGTGAGTTTCCATTCGCCGGCATTTTCGCATTCGTAAAGGTAATTCACGGCCTCGGCAAAGGAGCAGTTCCAGGCCAGGGCGGCGTCTTCCACTTCTCCTTCGCGGTGTGAATCGAGCCAGCGGAGTCTGGCGCATTCATCGGGTTCGCGGCCATCCAGAATGGAATTGATGGGGTAAAGTGGTTTCACTTTATAGTATTTGCACCCTTTGCTTTCTATGGCGATACTGCCTTCCAGTGCCATGAGAGCGCGCATGGGCACATCATCCGGCACATCGCAGCTTGTACCGAGTTCCCAGAGAGATACTACCCGGCGACCAGCCGGGAGCAGCCAGCGTATGCAGCGCAGCACGCCTTCTTCATCCGGTTCTGCAGCCAGTATGCGGTTTCGGGCATCCACCAGATCGGCTGCTTGCAGCAGAATAAGGCTTGTGCAGGGGGCTCCATCGCGCCCGGCGCGGCCGGATTCCTGCAGGTAGGCTTCGGGGGATGAGGGGGCGCTCCAATGCACTACGGAGCGCACATCCGGTTTATCGATACCCATGCCGAAGGCAATGGTAGCCACGAGCACATTTATTTCGTTGTGCAGAAAAGCATCCTGCAGCTGCTCGCGCTGGTCGGCCGGCAGCCCTGCGTGGTAGTGGGCGGCGCAGTGGCCCTGGCGACTCAGTTCACCGGCCAGCCATTCGGTTTCCTTGCGGGTGCGGCAGTAGATGATGGCGGGCAGATTGGCGGGTTCTGCCAGGAAGGGGAGCAGGGCGGGCATGCGGTCCTCCACCGGGCGGCAGATGCGGGTGATATTGCTGCGGTAGGGCGGCAGCACCACACGATTCTCTCCGGGTATGCCGAAGGCCTCGCCCAGGTCGCTCTGCACGCGGGGTGTGGCGGTGGCGGTGAGCGCCAGGGTGGCGTGCGGGCGCAGCTGCACCTGCAGGGCGGGGAGTTTCAGGTAATCCGGGCGGAAGCTGTGCCCCCATTCGGAGACGCAGTGAGCCTCATCCACCACAAACAGTGAGATGCTTACGCAGGATAATGTCTGCTGCAGCTCCCGGTTTTCCAGAGATTCCGGTGCCGCAAAGAGGATGCGCAGCGTTCCGCTGCGTAAATCGGCCAGCACGCGTTCGCGCTCCTCAGGCTCCAGGCTGGAATCGAAGCGCGCCGCCGAAATGCCTGTGGTGCGCAGGGATTCGCATTGGTCTCTCATGAGCGCGATGAGCGGGGAAATCACCAGACTGGTGCCCCCCAGTAAGTCTGCGGCTGCCTGGTAGCACAGGCTTTTGCCGTGCCCGGTGGGTAGTACACCCAGGGCGTTCTGCCCCTTTAGTATCAGTTCGATAAGCTGCCGCTGTCCTTCCCTCAGCCGCTCTTTGCCGAACTGTTTCAGAATGTGAGCTTCTGCATCTGGGGTGAGTTCCATGCCATTATTTTATCACGCAAGGCGTGCGGGGAAAGTTTATTCTCTGGCTTAATCCCGGCTTCGTTGCAGAAAAATGAAACTGATATGATTTTTTTATTGCATATCATTATTGTAGGTGTTAAATTGAGGCGTGGTTACCAGACCACTCTGTTTTATACAAAACCAATAGAAAGGAATATCAAGATGAAGAAAATAATGCTTACAATACTCGCAGCCGCTTTCTGCTGCGGCATGGGATATGCTGAAGATGCAGCACCGGCACCGCAGACCCCATGTGTCAAGAAATGCTGCGCCAAGAAAGTAGAATGCCCTGAAAAGAAAGGCTGCTGCCCGAAGAAGGCAGAATGCCCCGAAAAGAAGGGATGCTGCCCGAAGAAGGCAGAATGCCCGGCAAAGAAGGGATGCTGCCCGAAAAAGCCCTGCTGCCCGAAGAAGGACTGAGCCCTGCGAGCGCATCTGTACGCCGCCCGGTTGGAATTACCTATCCGACCGGGTGTTTCTTTTATGCCTTGATGACAAATAACATCGAAATACTGCCAAAAAGATAGGAAAAATGCATTCTATGTGCATTTTTTTATTGCAAAGGGGTAAGAAATGGGGTAAGTTGCAGTCAAGCAGCGGGGCGGACGTCTCCCAGCCCCCGATGAACGAAAGAGAAAAACAATAGAAAGACAAAAGACCATGAAGACGACGATACTCAGGAAGCTGGCTCTCACCGTACTTGCCACAGGAGTTACCCTCGGCATGGCAGGGGGCGTATATGCCCAGAGCGGCAATGATGTGAACTGGGCGGATCGCGAGGGAGAGACCCTTTTAATGAAAGCAGCCGAGCGCGGCAATGTGGCCGAGGTGAAGCGCCTGCTGGCAGCCGGCGCATCGGTAGACGCTGTGGATGACGACGGCGAGACCGCACTGATGAAGGCCGCAGACGATGGCAATGCGGCGGTGATTGGGCTGCTGCTGGCAGCAGGGGCGCAGGTGAACGCTGCGGACGAGGACGGTGAAACGCCGCTGATGCTGGCGGCGGACAGTGGGAATGCGCAGGCCGTGAAGCTGCTGCTTGCCGCTGGAGCGCAGGTGAATGCTGTGGATAATGATGGCGAGACCGCGCTGATGGTGGCGGCAGATGATGGGCGGGTGCCCGTGATTGAGCAGCTGCTGCAAGCCGGGGCGGATGTGGATATCCAGGACAATGAGGGGGAAACCGCGCTCATGAAAGCCCTGGAGGAAGGTAACACCCGCGCGGTGCAAGTGCTGCGAGAAGCTTCCGCCCGATAATTTGTACGCATAACGTCACTGCCGTCCGGTCTGGAAAGGCTCGGGCGGCAGTTTTTTTTCAATACTGGCGCGGGAAAATAACTGATTTGGCTTTACAAGAAAGGTCAGCGGGCGTATAAGAAACGCAGCCATGCACGCGCCAAGTATCGTCCAATCGCTGAAGACATATAATCGCAAGACATTTTTATCCGACCTCGGAGCCGGGCTGACTGTGGGGGTGGTGGCACTACCCCTGGCCATGGCGTTTGCCATAGCCTGCGGCAGCAGCTCCATCACACCCAGCACTGGTCTCATCACCGCCGTGGTGGCCGGTTTCCTGATTTCTCTGCTGGGCGGCAGCAAGTACCAGATAGGCGGTCCGACCGGAGCCTTTGTCGTGCTGATTTCCGGCGTGGTGGGTAGTTTTGGTTTTCCCGGGTTGATACTGTGCACACTGCTGGCAGGTATATTTCTGATTATATTCGGAGTATGCCGCATGGGGTCGCTCATCAAGTTTATTCCGTATCCCGTGACTACGGGTTTCACCAGCGGTATTGCTGTCACGATTTTCTGCACGCAGGTGAAGGATTTGTTCGGTCTGCAGATAGATAAAGCAGTGCCTGCAGAGTTCATTTCGAAATGGCAGTGCTATTTTGAGTATTTTCACACCGTGAATTACTGGGCACTCGGGCTTTCTTTGCTCACAGTAGCCGTGATTCTGCTTACGAAGCGCTTTTTCCCGCGCGCGCCGTTCATGCTGGTGGGCATGCTGGTGAGCACGGTGATATGCCAGTGTTTCCAACTGCCTGTGGAAACGATAGGTTCGCGCTTCGGCGAACTACCGCAGGGCCTTCCTATGCCGAGTCTGCCGGAGGTTGATTGGAAACAGCTTCCCCAGCTCATTCAGCCTGCGTTCATCATTGCTCTGCTGGCAGCTATAGAATCACTGCTCAGCGCCAGCGTGGCAGACGGTATGACCGGCAGCCGCCATCATCCGAATACGGAGCTGATAGGGCAGGGTGTGGGTAATATGGCTTCTGCGCTTTTCGGCGGTATACCTGCCACCGGTGCCATTGCCCGCACGGCCACCAATATCCGTGCTGGCGGCAAAACCCCGATATCCGGTATCATTCATGCCATTACGCTGCTGCTGATTCTGATGCTGGCCGGGCAGTATGCCGCCATGGTGCCGCTTGCGGCGCTGGCCGGAATTCTGGTCATTGTATGTTGGAATATGGCTGAGGTTTCCACCTTTACGCACCTGCTCCGCGGGCCGCGGCAGGATGCGGTGGTGCTCTGCCTCACGTTCATTCTCACTGTGCTGATTGACCTGGTTGTGGCTGTGGAAGTGGGCGTGGTGCTTGCCGCCTTGCTGTTCATCGGGCGTATGGCTCAAATCAGCAATGTGGAATCCATTTCTCGTGAATTGGAGGGCGAAGACCCCGAAGAGCAGCCCGGGCGTTCCCGCTATCTGCGCCATGTTCCCCACAATGTGGAAATTTTCGATGTGCAGGGACCGTTCTTCTTTGGTGCTGTGGAGCAGTTTAAGGACCGCGTGTTCCGCACCCTGGAGCGCGATATCGAGTTTGTGCTGCTGCGTATGCGCCTGGTGCCTGCGCTGGATGCCTCCGGCCTGCACGCCCTGGAAGACTTCCTGGCTTATTGCCAGCGGCGCAACATTACGCTTTTGTTGTGCGGCGTGCAGAATCAGCCATTTAAGGTAATCCGCCGCGATTCTCCGTTCATGAGCGAGTTGCATGCGGAAAATATCTGCGAGAATATAGATGCCGCGCTGGATCGTATCAAGCAGATTGAAGCAGAGCGGGCTGCCAAAGATTAATCCCACTTTTCCCCCATTGAAGCCGCCCATCGGGCGGCTTCAATTTTATTCTTTCCATTCGCGCCGGCGTTCCCCGATAACGCTCATGCCCGGTGTCTGGTGCATCAAAACAGGGCCCATTCTTGCGCACATATGATTTGCCAGCCTGGAGCTGCACAAAAATGAAGCCGCCCGTTGTGAGGGGCGGCTTCAACTGAAGCAAGGAGCGGAGCCGGATTTACCAGCATTGCAAGTCGTCTGCGATATCGGGCATCTTGTCTTTGGTGAAGACCGGGTCCAGGATACCGGCGCGTTTCTGTGCGCGGTAATCTTCCAGCAGACGGAAAGCATATTTGCCCAGCAGCACAATGGCTATAAGGTTGCAGATAGTCATGAGCCCCATGAAGAGGTCTGCCATATTCCAGACAGTCTGCAGGCTGGCCACAGAGCCGAAAAGCACCATGGCTGAGACAATGATACGGTAGGAGAAGAGAACCCAGGGCTTTCTGGTCAGGTAGAGCACGTTTGCCTCACCGTAGTAATAATTACCCAGCACGCTGCTGAAAGCGAAGAAGAAGATGGCGACCGCCACGGCAATATTGCCCCAGGGACCGATCTGGCCGCAGAGTGCAGCCTGGGTGAGTTTGATACCGCTGGCATCGCTGCCCGTAGGAATTCCGCCGAGCAAAATGATGAATGCTGTGCAGGAGCAGATGATGAGAGTATCGCTGAAGACGCTGATGGCCTGGACCTTGCCTTGTTTCACCGGGTGGGATACATCGGCTGTTGCAGCCACATTGGGGGCGGAGCCCATGCCGGCTTCATTGCTGTACAAGCCGCGGCGGATTCCCTGCTGAATGGCAGCGCCCAGGCCGCCGGCGAGGCCTTGTTCCCAACCAAAGGCGTGAGAAATAATGAGGGAGAATACAGCCGGGATATCAGTGATATTCAAGGCAATGATGATCAGGGCCAGAGCAATGTAGCCCAGGGCCATGAAAGGCACGATGACGCTGCTTACGCGGGCAATGCTCTGAATGCCGCCGAAGATGATGACCACGGTCAGCATGGTGAGCACGGTTCCCATATAGGGAGTGGGAATGGAGAAGGCTTCTTCAAATGCCTGGCAGATTGTGTTGCTTTGAACTGAGTTGAAAGCAAACCCGAACGTAAAGATGAGCAGGATGGAGAAGAGAGCGCCCATCCATGGCTTCTTGAGCCCTATGCTCATGTAGTAGGCCGGGCCACCTATGAAGGAGCTTTCTCCTTTAATCTTGAATAGCTGAGCCAGGGTTGATTCTACAAATGCGCTGCTGGCACCCAGAAACGCGATGAGCCACATCCAGAACACAGCACCGGGGCCACCCAGCGCAATGGCCACGGCTACGCCAGCCAGGTTTCCCGTGCCTACACGGCTGGCAATGGATATGGCAAATGCCTGGAAAGAGGAAATGTGCTCCACGCCTTCTTCTTTTTCCGCGTGTGAGCAGTTGCGGAACATGGTGGGAATGTCTCGCAGCATGGTGAGCTGCACGAACTTGCAGCGGAGAGTGAACCACAGGGCGCATGCAATGAGCATGGCCACCAGCACGTAGGTCCACAGAATTCCATTTGCCCAGTCGATGAATTGTGTGATTATTTCCATGTCAGATGGTCGGTAAGTCTCGCTGACTATACCAGCTTTTTCTTGAAAATCAAGCATTTAATGCAGAATGATGCGGAGCGTGTATTTTTTGCCAAGCAGCGTGAGTATGACATGTCAGACTTCTCTGCTTGACACATCGTATCCGGTGTGGCAAGATGTGTGGCGTTCCTGCTGGCCCCGTCGTTCAATGGATAGGACGGAGGTTTCCGGTACCTCTGATGTAGGTTCGATTCCTACCGGGGCTATACAAAACCACTTGTCTGGAAGCCAGACAAGTGGTTTTTTGTTTCCGGAAAAACTGGGAATCAGGGGGTTAAAGCTGAGGCGCTGCAGCAGATGCCTGAAGCAGGCGGGCGTGCAATGCCGCGGCCACGGCATGCGGGTCTGCCCCGGTTTCGTGCAGCCGTACGCAATGCGTCGCGTCAGTATAATGCACGATATTGAGGGTGAGTGTGCCATCTGGATTGATGGCGGCGTATCCGCCCACTGGTACTGAGCAGTCGGCCTGCAGCAGGTTCAGGAAAGCGCGTTCGCAGGAAATGCAGCGGAACGTGGGATGGTGGTTCACCTTAGCCAGTAACTTTTCGGTGGCATCGTCCTGGCAGCGGCATTCAAGAGCGATAGCGCCCTGGCCGAGGGCCGGCGGAAAATCTGCCACTGGCAGCCCGATGACACGAACCGGCATGCCATTTATTTCAAAGGCTTCACGAGCATAGCCCAGGCGGTTCAGCCCGGCGCGGGCAAGAAGAGTGGCTGATATATCGGGATTTTCGGCCATTTTGCGGAGTCTGGTGGCCACATTGCCACGCACCGGGACCGTGCTGGCCCGGCCCTGCCAGTAGGTTTGAACCAGGTGAGCGCGGCGCACACTGCCGGTGGCTATAACCATGGCGGATTCATCGGCCGTGGCTTTCATGACCAGCACATCCTGAATTTCTTCTCTTGGCAGCACTGCCGCCAGGGTGAATCTGGAATCGAGCACACCGGGCATATCCTTGAGACTATGAACGGCGCAGTCTATCGTGCCGGCGGCAAGCGCTTCTTCAATGGCCGCAATGAAGACACCTTTATCCCCGGTATTGGTGGCGGCATTGACCTGGTGCAGTGGAATATCGGTGCGCTGGTCACCGGCGGTGGATATGATAGTTATCTCGCATTGCAGACCAGGATTTGCAGCCTGCAGGGCAGCTATGGCCTGGCGGGTCTGAGCCAGAGCCAGTTCACTGCCGCGTGTTCCGATGCGAAGCGTATTCATGTCGCGTATTCTATGCCAGCTTGTGCCTCATTGCAATACTCAAATAAGGCAGTACACAGGATATCACGCAGCGGTACCAGATGGAAAACTCGCGAGCCACGAATCAGGGCTGGTAATCAATGCGAACGGGAATCTGCTCCACCTGAAGGCCTGCCGCAGTGAGAGTATCGAGTACTTCAATAAAGCGGGCGAGTGAGGAGGCTCCTGCCGCGGAGAGCTGGATGGTAGCGGCGGGTTTCTGCCTTCTGAGTTCGCGCACGGCAGAGACGAGTAGCTCTGCCGGGATGAGCTTGCCGTTGAATGCGATACTGCCGTCCTCTGCCACTTCCAGCAGGATGCTGTTTTTGTCGCCTTGAGTCCCGGCCAGGTGGTGAGTCCGGGGAATATCGAGATTCAGTACGCTGACCTGGCGTTTGAATTCCGTGTGGACGATAAAGAAGATGAGCAGGATGGTCAGGATATCGAGCATGGGCACAATGGGTATGCCTTGCAGTGAGAATTTGCGTTCGTAAAGCTTCATGGGGTATCAGGAGTTCCGGTTGGCAAGCAGGTCGGTGAAGCATTTGTTGATACGAGCCGCGCGCCGCTCAAGTGCGCGCTCGAAGCAGCTGAGCGCAATGGTACCGGGCACGGCTATGGCCAGACCGAAAATTGTGGTGTAGAGAGCTTTGGAAATGCCAAGGGCAATACCATTCTGTGCATCCGGTGCGCCGAAGACTCCGAAAATATCGACAAGCCCCCAGGCTGTGCCCAGAATGCCGAGCATGGGAGCTACTGTGGTGATGATACTGATGGTGGCGAGCCCTGCGCGCTGGCGGTCGATGATGCAGCGGAGCCTGGCTTCCACTTGTTGTTCGAGAGCGGCAGAGACGGGCTGCTGGTACAGGAAGCGGAAAACCTCGACGAGCTCATCGTGGTTGTAGAGCTCCAGTACGGCCGGGGCAGAGGTTTCTCCCGCGGCGACTTTTTCGAGCCGGGTAAGGGTTTTGTGCTGCCGTGAGAAGATCAGGTGGTACAGGATGGCTGCCAGCATGATGATGGAACATATCAGCAGGGGAAGCCCGAATGGGTGACATGCGGCAAAGAAGGCGTGGATGGTTTCTTTCATGATGGTCTGGGGGTTAATCAAAGTTGAATTCGAAGATGAGTTCCATGAGCTCACCGATGATGTCTGCCTGCACTTCAGGAGGCATGGGTGGCAGGTCGGCCTGGCGTATGGCCTTGAAGGTGAGCGATTGCTGGCTGATGCTGGCGCCGCTGCGCCTGATGAGAGCCATACTGTCAATCTGCCCGCGTTTCGTGATGCGGAGACTGATGACAATTTTTCCGGGGATGATATCGCCCCGGTGTTCGTCGCAGGCGATGTACCAGAAATGTGCTACGCGGCGGTAAACGAACGCTTCATACATACCCCGCGGGGTGGAGGCCACGTTGAGCGCCGCCCCTTTACCCAGAATGAAACGACCACTGCTGCGACTGCGGCGTTCGTAGGTGCGGAATCCGGGTTTCTGCGCCCAGTCCGCCAGGCTGGGATCATAGAATATACGGGGACTGCGGGCTGGTCGCGCGGGGGCTGCGGCATGGCCCGTGCCGCCTGGGCTGCCCTGGCGCGCGGCGCGTTGTTCTGTGTCGAGCTTTTCTACAGGTGAATCATCCTGCTTCAGTTTCAGCAGCCCGCGTAAATCATTCGTCAGGGTGAGTGCTTTTGTGGCATCTATCTGCGAATCCTGGCGAGCTTGCCCGGCGGCTTCCGGTTGAGTTGCCCCCTCTGGGGTGCCTTCTGCCGGAGCCGGCGCCGGTGGAGCTGGTGGGTGAGGCTGGTCTGGCTGAGAGGGCGGTGTGGGCTGGGCTGCTCTGCCTTCGTGCGTCAGGTCACCTTCCTGACGTTCCTGGTCAAATGTGACGATTTCTTTTTTCTCTTCGCCGTTCATGGCTGGTGCATGCTCGGCAGAGGCTCTGTGCCGGGCATCCGGGGCGCTGGCAGCGCGGGTATCGCGTTTACCTTCGTATTCAGGCTGTTCCGGTCGGGCCTGTGGGGTATCTGCACTTGTTTTGGCAAAAGGTTTCTGCTCGTTGGGGTGTTGCTCTTGTTTCCGGGCAGCGGCTTCAGTTTTTTTCTGAACCATGGGAGTTTTTCTGGGGGATGCCGGGCGCAACACTTTCAGCACGCGTTGTTTTTGATGCACCTTTTTTGTTTTCTGAACTACCTGCTGTGGCGGCACCAGCAGGAAAAGCCCCACCAGAACCAGGTGCAGCAGAATGGAGAGCACTACACAGAGGAGCACTCGCGGCATAGGTTTCTGCTGCTGGTATATCACGTTTATTCAGTGTGCCATGCCCCTTCGCCTGGTGCAAGCATGCAGCTTGTCAACACTACCCGTGTCCTGAAAATTCTGCAAGGTTTTGAAAGATGCAGAATGATGGGATCGTGAAATCCTTTGGCTGCGGTGGCAATATTTCCCGATTGATGCTTTATTCGCTTACGGCGAAATCAATATCGCGCAGCGTGGCATGGCGCATTTCCAGCCCATCGACCAGGGCACGCAGCAGCTGCAGGGAAGCGGCAGCATCGTAAAGCGCATCGTGCCAGCGGGCGTGGGCGGTGTCATTCACCAGGTTTGTGACCGCAGTGGTGATACCGAGGGCATCGCACACGCTGGAAAGAGCGTGGTCCGGCAGCTCGGGCAGGGCTTTCCGGGCAAGCACCAGAGTATCCACCCAGGGGCCGAAGCCGTGACCCGGGAAACTGCGGAGGAAGCGTTTTTCTGTGGCGGGGTTGTGCCCCAGCACTACGGCTCCCTGCAGCATGCGGCGGATGCGGGGCCACAGGGTGGCGAAATCCGGGGCATTCTGCAGCATGTCTGTGGTGATGCCGTGTACCTTGGCTGCGCTCCAGCGCACGGGGCGATTGCAGGCAATGTAGCTGGTGAAGAATTGCGGATTTGTGGAAAATAAGCCGTTTGCCCGCACGATGCCTATCTGCACCGGGCAATCGGTTTCGCCAGGTGCCGTGCCGGCGGATTCAAAGTCGATGGCCGCCCAGCATAAATCCTCCAGTGGGGTCGAGTTGAGCATTTACTTGTTCTGCCAGCCGTGAACGGCTTTCATTTCGGCGCAGAGGGCATCATAATCGCAGGTGAGGAACTTGCCATCGCGGTAGAGTTCCTGCCCATCGACTACGGTGAGCTTGTTTTCCAACCCGGTGGCGGCATATACGATGTTGGATACGATGTTGTGCACCGGCTGCATGTTCGGGGTGGTGAGGTCCAGTGCGATGAAGTCTGCTTTCATGCCCGGTTCCAGAGTGCCGATGAGCGGGTCGTGCAGGGCATCGGAGCCGCCGCGGGTTGCCATGTCCAGAGCCATCTGGGCGGGGCAGGCGGTGGAATCGAGGTGGGTGACCTTCTGAAGGAGACTGGCCATGTACATTTCTCGCACCATGTTCTGGGCGTTGTTGCTGGCTGGGCCGTCTGTTCCCAGCGCCACCGGGATGCGGTAGCGCTGCATGGCTCCGATGGGTGCTGCGCCGCTGGCGAGTTTCATGTTGCTGGCGGGGTTGTGCACCACAGCGCAGCGACCTTCGCAGAGCAGCTCCATATCCTGCTCATCTGCATGCACCACGTGGAAGAAGGTGGAATCCGGCTGGAGCAGCCCGAGACTCTGACAATATGGGATGGGGCGCATGCCGAAGTTCTGCAGGCAGGTCTGGGTTTCGTTTTCGGTTTCTGCCAGGTGCATGCCGAAGAGAGAGCCGGTTTCATCTGCCAGTTCGCGGCATTTGCGGAGTAAATCCGGGTTAGTGGTGTAGGGGGCGTGGGGCAGCACTGCCTGGCGTATGCGCGGGTGACCTTTCCATTCCTCGGCCTGGGCGCGCACCAGCTCGAAATAGGCATCGGCATCTCTGCAGGTGAGGGAGGGGAAAAACTGTGTCACGCTTTCGCCCATGACGGCCCGCATGCCCAGTTTATCCGCAGCCCGGAATACGCTGCGCTGGTGCATGTACATATCGTAGAATGCCGTGGTGCCGGTGCGTATCATCTCTGCCAGTGAGAAGGTGGCACCCAGCTCTACCAGTTCGGGGGTGAGCTTTGCCTCAGCTGGGAAAATGTCCTGCGTGAGCCAGTCCATGAGCGCCTTGTCGTCCGAATATCCGCGCAGCAGACTCATGGAAACGTGGGTGTGGGCGTTGATGAGACCGGGCATGATGACCGCATGCCCCATATCAACCCGCCGGTGGTCGGGGAAGAGGATTTCCAGCAGGTCTGCATGGCCTACACTGAGAATCTTGCCATCCTCTACGGCCACGGCTGCATTTTCCAGAATATCGCGGTGTTCATTCTGCGTGACTACATAATCAGCTGTATACAGAGATATCATATCGGGTGGGCTGAGTTGAGGTTACCAGAAAAGCCCGGCACAGGTGCAGATGACCAGACCGTATACGAAGTTAAAGACGGCTATGCCGGAAATAAGGGCGGGGCGCTGCACCAGCCATGCCATCCAGTCGCGGAAGAGGTAGGGCTTGCCTACCCAGAACATGGCCACAGTCAGCACCGGGTACCACCAGAGCGGAATCAGAATGCGGGTGAGCGGGTCTTTCATGAAGGCCGCACTCATGGGGACGATGGCCAGCAGGAGCAGGAAAAAGCCCAGAGCCCGGGCAAAAAGCTGCTCTTTAACCATGCTGCTCATGATGAACCAGATGACGGGGCAGAGGATGAGGAGAATCCCCCGGAAGCTTTCAAACTCAAACAGCGGCATGCACAGCGGGTTCCAATCTGCCTTGAACAGCAGCAGCGCCACCCATATGAAGTCGATGCCCAGCAGTACGGTGCCGGCGCTGCTTTTGGCGTGTACACTGCCCAGCTGCCTGCGGAAGCGCTCCGGGCAGACCAGTACATAAAGGCTCAGCAGCATGAGCACCATGCCCATGGTGAAGCCTGTTGGCGCAAGAGAAAGTGATTCGTATATATGCATGCGGTGGTGTCGGTTAAGGTGTGGGCGGGTTACATGTCCAGGTCATCGTCCTCGGGGGTCTCTTCCAGTGGAGCGTGCTCGATGCGGGCCTGGGTTACTCTGCGGCCATCTGTGCCGATGACGGTGATGAGGTAATCGCGGTGGCGTATCTGCTCATTGCACTCAGGCAGGTGGCCGAGTATATCGGTGATATAGCCGCTGAGGGTGGAAATGCCGTTGTCTTTTTCGAATCCGCTTGTTTCGGGCAGCTCCTCTTCCAGGTCAAAAAGAGCGATGGAGCCGCTGGCTATGTATTGACCGTCTGCCACTTTGAAGAAGGTGCGGGCGGCTTCTGTTTCGAATTCATCCTGTATATCATTGCCTACGATTTCCTCCAGTACATCGTCCAGGTATACCAGCCCCTGAGCCTCGCCATACTCATCCACGACCAGGGCAAAGTGGGTGTGCTCCTGTGAGAAAAAGTCGAGCAGCACATCCAGTTTCATGGTCTCGGGTACTACTTTGAGCTCCCGGCGCTCTGCCATGATATCTCGCGTGCCGCTGTGTACCATCTGCAGAATGTCCTTCACATGAATCCAGCCTTTGGCGTGGTCCAGGTGCCCGGAAACCAGAGCAAAGCGGCTGTGGCGGCTGCTGAGCACCTGCTCCAGCAGCTCATCGAAGCTCTTGTTGATATCCAGCACTTCCACGCGGCTTCGGGGTACCAGAATGTCGCGTACGCAGCGATCGTTGAGCTCCAGTGCATTCATGGAGATTTCAGCCTCGGTTTCGGTCACTTCCTTGCTGCGGCCACTGGCTTCCACGATGAGGGCGATTTCCTCAGCGCTGTGTGATTCATTCGGTTCATAGTGCGGGTCAACGCCGAATACCCGGTGGGCTATGGTGTTGGCCGTGTTGTTGAACAGGTGGATGATCCACTTGGTGTATTTGGCAAAGCGGTGCATTGAAACTGCCGTCAGAAGTGCGATTTCCAGCGGCTTGCGTATAGCCAGGCTCTTGGGTACCAGCTCACCCAGCACCACATGGGCAAAGGTGAACAGTGCATATGCCACGGTATACGAAATTACGTGTACAACCGTGGGACTCAGGTGCAGGTAATAGCTCAGAGGGCTGCTGATGAGACTGGCGATGAAGGGCTCACCCATGGCACCCAGTGCCAGAGAAGCAAAGGTGATACCCACCTGATTGGCTGAGAGGTAAGTATCCAGGTGCCGCACGATATGCTTGGCGGTGCGGCGTCTCTGGGCCTGGGATTTGGTATCATCATCGCTTTCTGCCAGCTGGCTTTCGCGCACGCGGGCGCAGGCGAATTCATTCGCCACGAAAAACGCGTTCAGAAAAAGAAAGAAGCTGATGCCGACGATAAACAGCACAATCTCGCCTACGCCGGGGTAGCTCCACTCCAGTTGTGCGATTTCCTCAGGTGTCAGAAAAAATTGCATGATTCCTTGGTATTAAAGCTTTTCGTATACTCCCTGGTCCCGCTTCTGCATCACGGTGAATCCCGCTTTCTTCGCGTCACTTACAGAGAGCGGTGCTGTTATTTTTGGCACATTGACATTGCCAATCTTCTTACGGACCGGATTTTTGCAGTACATGCAGCGCGTCAGCGGTTCCCGGTCAATGGTTCGCATCAGTTCAAAGCCCTTGCGGCACATCCGGCATGATCGCTCAGGGTCATCCGGGGCTTCTGATATGTATTCGTAGATCGGCATCGGTAAAATATAGCAACGCGGGCTAGTCCGTATAGGATAGCCCGCGTAGAAAAATTGTCAAGTCTATATCAGGACTTACCAGCTGGACTTGGTCACACCGGGAATCATGCCGGCGTTGGCAAGCTCGCGGAAAGCGATACGGGAAAGATGGAAACGACGCAGGAAAGCGTGACGACGACCGGTCAGCTCGCAGCGGTTCACGAGGCGCACGGGAGAAGCATTGCGCGGCAGCATCGTAAGACCGATGTAGTCGCCTTCAGCCTTCAGCTTAGCGCGGAGGTCTGCATAACGAGCCGCGACAGCTGCCTTCTTCTTGTTTCTTTCAATCCAGCTTTTCTTTGCCATAACTTTGTGGGCGGTGTATATACAGCATATCGGAATATAAGTCAAGCGGAATTTAGTTCGAAATTCAAAAAAATGGAAATTAGAGTGCTTTTTGTGGAAAAATCTTTTCCTTCACCCGTAAATATGGTAGGTGTATGGTATGAGCAAGTACTCGATTTTATTGCTGACAGGAGCCTTGCCACTTTGCGCAGCGGTGGAGTTCGATGCCGTTTTTGGCGATGGCATGGTGCTGCAGCAGGGGCGAGAGGTGGTGGTGCGTGGCACAACGGATAAACCGACTGAGCCGGTGCTGGTGAAGTTCAACGGCCAGGCGGTCAAGGCTGAGATTAAGGGTAAGAACTGGCGCGCCGTGCTGCAGCCCATGGCGGCCAATGCGCAGGGACAGACGCTGGAGGCGAGCCAGAAGAGCGCTACCGCCACGGTGCAGAATGTGGTGGTGGGTGAGGTGTGGCTGGCCAGCGGTCAGTCCAACATGCTCTGGCGCCTGAACCAGACTCCCGGCAACCAGCAGACTATTGCCCAGTCTGCGAATGAGAGCTTCCGCTTTTACCACAGCGAGCCGCAGGTGCACACCAGCCCGCCCCGCTACACGCCGGAGCTGCTGGAGCGCGTGAAGGAAAAGCGCATGTATGAAGGCAAGTGGGCGGTGAGTGCTCCAGCTACCTCTCCGCGCATGAGTGCGGTGGGTTACTATTTCGGCCAGGAGCTGCAGAAGCAGCTGGGGGTGCCTGTGGGGGTGATTCATGTCTCCCTGGGCGGCTCGAACATGCTGGCCTGGATTCCCCGGGATGTGGTGAAGAAGGAATACCCCGGCTGCCAGGGGAATGACTGGGTGAAGAGCAAGTTCGCCAGCGATTGGGTGCGCGGCCGCGCCCAGCAGAATGTGGGGCCCGGTGGCGATTTCTCGCTGCATCCCTATGCTCCGTCCTATTTGTATGAGACCGGTATCGAGCAGTGGGAAGGTTTTCCCATGGCCGGTGTTATCTGGTATCAGGGCGAATCCGATGCTGAGATTCTGGACAATGAGCAGAACAAGACGCTGCTGAAGGATCTTATTTCTTCCTGGCGCGATAAGCTGGGCATGAAGGATATGCCCTTCCTGCAGGTGCAGCTTCCCCGTATCAATGACAAAGCCAAGTTGCGCGCCTACTGGCCGGAGTTCCGCCAGGTGCAGTCTGAAGTGGCAGAGGAAATGCCCGGTGTGGAGTGCGTAGTGACCATGGACCTGGGCTCCACCAACAGCGATGTGCATCCCCCCCGCAAGGTGGAGGTGGGCGAGCGCCTGGCTGCCACGGCGCTTAAGGAGGTATACGGCAAGGAGGTGGCTGCCAGTGGACCTGTGGTCAAGGGCTTCAAGGCCAAGGGTGCCAAGGTGCAGGTGAAACTGGAGAACGCCGAGGGCCTGAAGACGACCAATGGCGCGGCACCTGTGGGTTTCGAACTGGCCGGTGCTGATAAGAACTTTGTGCCTGCTGAGGCTGAAATCAAGGGCGAATCTGTTATCCTGACTGCTGATGGGGTGAAGGCTCCCAGGTATATGCGCTATGGCTGGGCCGTATTCATGGAACCCAACCTGGTGAACGAAGCCGGTCTGCCCACCGCCCCGTATCCGGCCTCAGATGCTACGCAGGTCAGTAAAAAGCCCAGGCGGAAGTAAGGGAGGTGATTTTTGTATCGCGTGGATAAGAAACCGGGCATTGGGTTTGTTTCCCCATGCCCGGTCTGATTATTGAAGGATGATGACAGGGACGATATCCCCCCGGTGGACGGGACTTATACCCAGCCCAGGCCCACGGCCTTGCGGATGCGGGTGAGTACCTTGGAGGCCTCCTCGCGGGCGCGGGCGGCGCCGGTGTTGAGCACGTCGTCCACGTATTCGGGGTGGGCGAGAATCCACTCGCGCTTCTCGCGGGCGGCGCGGAAGTATTCCCAGTAGGCCTCGAAAAGGTCCTTCTTGAACTGGCCGTAACCTATGCCGCCGGCGTGGTGGGCATCCACCATGGCCTGGTACTGCTCCGGTGTGGCGAAAAGCTTGTAGAGAGCCAGAATGATGGAGTTTTCTGTGGGTTTCGGGTCTTCCAGCGGGGTGGCGTCGGTCACCACCTTCTTGTTGATGAGCTTGCGCAGGGGCTTTTCCTCGCCGAAGATGGGCAGGGTGTTGCCATAGCTCTTGCTCATCTTCTGACCATCCAGACCGGGCACCACGGCTGTGGCTTCGGAGATGATGGCTTCGGGCATCTTGAGGAGCCCCTCGCCGAAAGTGTCGTTAATCTTGCCTGCCAGGTCGCGGGTTACCTCCAGGTGCTGCTTCTGGTCCTTGCCCACGGGCACGGCATCGGAATCATACAGCAGAATGTCTGCCGCCATGAGGGCGGGATAGGCAAAGAGGGCGTGGCTGGCGGCAAAACCCTTGGCCACCTTGTCCTTGTAGGAGTGGCAGCGCTCCAGCAGCCCCATGGGGCACAGGGTGGAGAGAATCCAGGCCAGCTCATTTACCTCCGGTACGGCAGACTGGGCAAAGAAAACGGCTTTTTCCGGGTCGAGCCCGCATGCCAGGAAATCCACGGCCAGCCCGCGGGTGTTTTCGCGGAGCTTTTCGGCGCTTTCCATGGTGGTCATGGCGTGGTAGTTGGCTATGAAATAGAAGGCTTCGCCTTTTTCCTGAAGTCGCACAGCGGGCTCAATGGCGCCGAAGTAGTTGCCGATGTGGAGCTGACCGCTGGGCTGTAATCCTGTGAGGAATCGCATATGGTTGTGTTTTTCTTTTGGTGCTTTAGAAATGGGGAATCAGGGTGCCGGCGTTCCGGTTTCCTCCTGGGTGAGCAGATTGTGCAGGTATAGTTTCAGGCTTTCGGTGGTATAGGCTCCCTCTATGCTGCGAAGCCTGATGCCTTCTGTGTAGAAGACCGTGGTGGGTACTTTTGTCAGGTTGAAATCCTCTGCTATGGCCGGGTAGGCGTCTGCGTCGATTTCGACTACCTGAATACCGCCTTTTTCCTGTGCTGCCAGTTCCTGCAGCGCTTTGCGCATGGCGGTGCTGTGGTTGCACCAGGGCGCGGTGAAGCAGAGCAGCAGCGTGCGCCCCGATACTTCGGTCACCTGCCGCATGTCCTGCCCTTCGTACATGCTGTACAGTTCAAATTTGGATTTTCCCTGCAGGGTGGTGGGTACCTGTTTATCTGCTCGTATGAGCGATTGCAGCGACTCTCGCTGGGGGTTGGGGGCCGCCTTGGTGGGCGTCGTGAATTGCGCGGCCCGGTCGCGTTTCTCCTGGTCAGATTCCCCACAGCTCACGCAGAGCAGGGGAAGCATCATGGCGCATGCCAGGTATCCGGACCGTTTCATGTCGCCTATCTTGCCACTTTTTGATTCATGTGTCAAGTGAATGCCCAGTGTGTTGCGGCGGTGAACGTATTTCAATGTCGGGATTTCGCGCCTGTTCTGGTGCTCCGGGCATAATTCCGGCTTGCTTGAGCGCAGCGTATCCGCTAGAATAGGCACGCATGGTGGAGTTTCGTGAGATAGCAGATGCACAGGAGGCTCTTAAAACTTATTTTGGTTTTGATGAGTTGCGCCCCGGGCAGGTTGATGTAGTGCAAGCTATTATGGATGGCCGCGATGCTATGGGAATCATGCCCACCGGCGGTGGAAAATCGCTTTGTTACCAGTTGCCGGCACTGTGTCGGGCGGGGTTGACGGTGGTGGTATCTCCGTTGATTGCACTGATGAAAGATCAGGTGGATGCGTTGCAGGCGCGCGGTATTCCTGCGGCTGCAGTAAATTCCTCTCTCGCTGCGGAGGAATACCGGCAGGTGATGCATGCACTGCGCTGCGGTGAGCTGAAAATTCTGTATGTTGCGCCTGAACGGTTTGCGCAAGAGGGCTTCATGTCGCTTCTACGCAGCATGCAGATTGCTCTGCTGGCGGTGGATGAGGCCCACTGCCTGAGCCAGTGGGGGCATGATTTCCGTCCGGATTACCTGCGTCTGGGGCGGGTGCGCGAGTCGCTGGGCTGCCCGCAGACGATAGCGCTGACGGCCACTGCCACGGAGCAGGTGCGCGAGGATATTCTCAACACGCTGCAGCTGCGGGAGCCTGCAGTGGTCATCAGTGGGTTTGCACGCGATAATCTGGATTTCAGCATTGCCCACTGCGAAGGACGCAAAGCGAAGTTTGAGCGGATACACAAGGTGGTATCGCGCTGGAAGAAGGGAATTATCTATTGCTCTACGCGCAAGAATGTGATGCTGGTGTACGATGAGCTGGCCGGGCAGCATGTGAATGCGGTGGCATATCACGCGGGGATGACAGATGAGGAACGCGAGTTTTCGCAGAATGCCTTTGTTTCCGGGCGGGCAGATGTGGTGGTGGCTACTAATGCATTCGGCATGGGTATAGACCGCGCCGATGTGCGTTTCGTGGTGCATTTTGAGATACCCGGCAGCGTGGAAGCGTATTATCAGGAGGCCGGGCGCGCCGGGCGCGATGGCGAAGCTGCCGTGTGTGAGTTGCTGTTCAATCATGCGGACCTGAAGACTCAGGAGTTTTTCTTCGAGGGGAGCAATCCGCCAGTGAGCCTGATTCGCTCACTGTACAATTTTCTGCGTTTTGAGTGTGACCCCGCTACGCATGAGCTGCAGATGACGGTGGATGCCATGGCGGAGCGCCTGGGTAAGGATGTGAATCCCATGGCGGTGAGCACGGCGCTTTCCTGCCTGATTCATGCGGGCGCGATTCATCGCTTTGATGTGCCTGGTCAGCTGACGAAAGGGACACGGCTGCTGAAGCCTGAGCTGAATTTCGAGGGCCTGGATATTGACCGTAACCGGCTGGAGGAAAAGGCACGCCGTGACCACCAGAAAATCGAGGCCATGACCCGTTTTGCCTATTCGATGGGCTGCCGCCAGCAGTGGATTCTGGATTATTTCGGCGAGAAGAATACCCAGCCCTGCGGGCATTGCGATGTATGTGCCGCTACCGGTGCAGATGATGAGGAACGCGAGGAAATAAGCGGAGATGCCCTGCTTACGGTGCGTAAGGCTCTGGCCGGTGTGGCCCGGGCGTCAAAGCGCGGGCCGGCAGGCGAATGGGTGGCGATTTATGGTCGCGGTAAGATTATGGATATGCTGCGCGGCGCAAAAAATGCATCGATGCACCAGTATCTGACCTCGCTTTCCACGTATGGGATTCTGAAAAATCTGACAGACGCGCGCATGAAGGCTCTTTTCCGAGCCATGCTGGAGGCCGGCCTGCTGCAGCGCAGCGGCGATGATATGCCGCTGATTACCCTGACCCCGCTTGGTGAGGATGTGATGCAGAGCCGGGCGGTGCCGCGTATGACCCGCCGAGGTTGGTGCGGTGGTGCGCTTCTGCCCGGGAAAACGGCAGTTCAGCATAAAAAGACACGCATGCTCCTGGAGAGTATGGGCCTGGGGCGCATGGATAAGGTGCTGTATGAGCACCTGGCTGAGCTGCGCCGTGAGCTGGCCGAGGAGTATCGCATGCCGGTTTATCGCGTGATGCAGAGCGAAACGCTGCGCGCTATGGCCACGTTGAAACCCACGACCATGGAGGCGGCCTCTCGTCTCAAAGGGGTAGGCCCATGGCTGCGCGCGCATGCACTGCGCGCTTTTGTGGAGCTGATTCAGGATTACGAGGAGAGCTGAGGCTTACTCCTTGTTCCTGCGTCCATCATCGTGTTTACCGGGTTCCTGGCTCAAGAAGGATGGCATCCATCACATCTGAGCGGGAGCAGCTGATGGCATCGCGGCCGGTGTGGTCTTTCAGTCGCGGATTGGCACCGTGTTTAATCAGCAGTGCTGCTATGGACCGGTTGTTATCGATGACCGCGTGCATGATGGGAGACACACCGTTTTCATCGCACATGTTGGGCTCGGCTTTGTGTTCGAGCAGAACCTCCACGCATTTCTGATTGTTGCTCAGCACGGCGGCAATCAGCGGGGTGCGCCCCTCGATGATGCGGTCGAAATTAAATCCGTCTTTCTGCCGGGCAATGATGCGGATTAATTCGTGGTGGCCGTTTTCTGCTGCGTTCAGGGTGGCTTTCAGTATGATATCGCCGGCCTGAGCGGCCTCCGGCTGGGCCAGCAGACCACGCACGGCAAGTTTCTTGCCGAGTATGGCAGCCAGCTCAAGAAGCGAGCGGCCTTCGTCATCAACCAGGGTGAAGGGGTTGACATGCGCTTCCTGCCATTTTGTGTTTAATTCGTTGTAGGCGGCGATTTCGTGGCGATAATCTTTTTCCTGGCGCAGAGAGACCCAGACACAGCTGCAGAAGATGAGGTACACCGCAGCCCAGACCACAGACATGACGGCTTTGCGCCTGGCCAGGGAGCGTGCAAAGGCAAGGAGCCCGTTGATGATGAAGCCGGTCACGCAGAGCGTGAGCATCCATACTTCAACAGCGTCCGGGGTTTCTATGCCCACGCTGACCTTCCAGGAGAGCAGGGCAATGATAATCAGCAGCAGGAGCGGGTTATAGTAGTCTTTCATGGTGTATTCCCGTGGCTGGTTTATGCGGTGGTTCTGGTTTCTGCCGGGGCGGGTTGAGCTTCGTCCTGGGCTGGTGCGGTTTCAGGCTTGGTTTCTTCTACTGCCGGGGTGGGGGTATCTGCCTTTTCCGGCGTAAGCGGTTCTTCTGCGGTTGCAGCGGTGTTTTCTGCCGGGGCTTCTGCGGTTTCGGGCTTGTTTTCTTCTATAGCCGGGGCAGGTGCCTTTTCTGCTTTGCTGGGTTCAGCGGCTGCATCTGCGGCGGTCTTGATCTTTCTGGTTGTGGCAGGGGCTGCGCCTGCGGCTTTGAGGATGGGTTTGCTCTTGGCTGCGGGTTCAGCGGGGGCGGCGGGGGATTCATCCTTCTTTTCTTCTGCCGGTTTTTCCTCTGCAGCGGGGCTCTTCTGCCTGGTGGCTGCCGGTTTTTTTCCGGTGGCGATGAAGGTTTCGAAGAAGGCCATGAGCAGGGCGTATATGAGGAAGAAGGCGCCGGGCACGGCAGCTATGACCCAGGGAGAGCTCTGAATCATGTGCAGTGCTTCGGGCATACCGGGGGTGGCGCTGTCTGCCCACTGGTGCACCAGATAGGTGAAGAATACGGTGATGGCGTACCAGAGACCATAGCTGATAACTGCCGTAAGCGCCACGCTCACGCATGCAGACGAGCAGAGCCAGCCGGCAATGAAGATAAGCGTGGTGAGGGCAATGGGTACTTCATATGAAGTGACAGCCTGGCAGAACTGGTTGACTGCTGCGTTGTGGTGAATGGCCTGGGGCAGTGCAATGGCGGGACCAGCGAATTCATACAGCCCCAGGGCAAGTAGGGCAATGATGGATGCGCAGAAGAGTACGTTCCATGCGGCCTCCAGCACGCGGGTGAATGAGAATATGCCCAGCAGAAGGATGATGACGAGCGAGACGGTGACGGTGTTGAAGCCGCTCAGCAGAGGCAGCAGATAGGCAGGGTCAATGGTAAGACAGAATTGCCCCAGGCTGATTTGTGATGGAGTCTGCAGGTAGCAGGCCAGTGCCAGAAGCAGGATGATGCTGAAGAGCACGCGGAAGAGAGAGGCCAGAATTTTCATGACTGACTCATTTTAGGCAATCGGCTGCGATTCGTCAAGGGTAAAGGGGTGATAATGGGGTATCTGTGCTTAAGTTTTTTTGCGTGCATGCTGCGGAATGCCGGTTTTATTTGTGCCGACAGCGCGGCCGCCGGGTGGGTGAACCCGGCGGCCGTGGAAAGAAACGGGAACTGGCAGGGGTGGTTACTCCGGCAGGCATTCGCCTTCGACCATCTGCTGCATGGTCTGGCGGTGGCGGATGATGCTCCATTTATCGTCATCCACCAGCACCTCGGCCGCCAGCGGGCGGGAGTTGTAGGTGGAGGACATGCTGAAACCGTAGGCTCCGGCGCTCATCTCGGCCAGTATCTCACCGGGTTTCACATCGGCAATGCGGCGGTTCTGGGCTTGGAAGTCACCGGATTCGCAGACCGGCCCCACGATGTCGGCCGTGATTTCGTCGCCCTCGTGTTCCTGCACGGGCCAGATTTCATGGTAGCCTTCGTAAAGTGCCGGGCGGATGATGTCGTTCATGCCGGCATCAATCATCTTGAAGGTTTTTGCCTCGCCTTTCTTTTCGTATACGCAGGTGGTGAGCATGGCGGCTGCATTGCCCACGAGACGGCGGCCTGGTTCTATCAGAATTCTGATGCCAAGCGGCTTGAGCAGGGGAATGATGGCTGCTGCATAGCTCTGAATCGTAATCTGCTCCGGGTGGGCGGCCCACCATTCCGGCTGGCCGGAAGCCAGACAGCCGTCGTAGATGATGCCGATACCGCCGCCGATGGACCAGAATTCGATGTTATAGAGGGAGATGAATTTCTCAACGATGGGGCGCACTTTCACGATGGCATCCACAAATGGCTGCACCTCCGTGAGCTGTGAGCCGATGTGCATCTGCAGACCTTTGATATGCAGGTTCGGCATTTCGGCGGCCATGGTGGCGTAGAGCTCTTCGATGCGGGTGATATCGACCCCGAATTTGTTTTCAGTGGTGCCGGTGGTGATGTATTTGTGAGTGTGTGCATCCACGTGTGGGTTCACGCGCACGGCCACAGGGGCTTTGACCCCCATTTCGCCGGCAATGCGGTTGATTTCGCGCAGCTCGTTCTCACTTTCGCAGTTGAAACAGTATATGTTCTGCTCGAGCGCATAGCGGATTTCCGGTTCCGTTTTTGCCACGCCGGCGTAGGTGCAGAGGGCGGGATTGCCACCGGCATTGATAACTCGCCAGAGCTCGCCACCGGATACAATGTCGAAGCCGGCGCCCTGCTGAGCCATGAGATTCAGGATTGCCTTGCTGGAGCAGGCTTTCACGGCGTAAGCCACGTGGGCATTCAGCGGAGCCAGGGCAGCGCGGAATTCGGTCAGGTCTTCCGTGATGGATTTTTTGCTGTAAACGAAAACCGGGGTGCCGACCGCGGCGGCAATGTCGGCCATGTTTACATTCTCACAATGAAGGAAGCCATTTTTATAAGCGAATGAGTGCATTATTTTGCGGCGTGGTTTTGATTAAGCTTTTTGACGTGGGGCGGCGGTTCATCGGAAATAATGGTGGCCGCCCAGGAAAGATCGCGGGAGTTTTCAAGCGCCAGTTTGATGAGCACCATGATGGGGACGGCCAGCAGCATGCCGACAGGCCCCCATACCCAGCCCCAGAAAAGCACAGCCAGCAGAACCACAGAAGTGGCAATGCCGAATTGCTTGCCGAGGAAGATGGGTTCAATGCCGTTGCCAATGGCAAAGTTGATGCCGATATAGCAGCCGGTGATGATGGCGGCATCTCCCCAGCCCCCCATGAGCAGCGCCATGATTACGGGCGGAATGGCCGCCACGATGGAACCGATGGTGGGGATATAGTTGAGCACGTAGGCCACAACCCCCCAGAGGAAAGCAAAGGGAACATTCATGATGGCGCATGCCCACCAGGCCAGTGCGCCGGTAGTGGCACTGGCTATGGTCTTGATTAACAGGTAGCGCTGAATACCACGCAGCGCTACGGTGAAATCCTCTTTTCCCTTGGTGCTGTTTGGCAGGCGGTGCAGGTTGCGCTTGAAGAGTTTGGCTTCACCCAGCATGAAGGTCATGAGCACGAGAACCAGCGTGCAGGTGGTGACAAAGGAGATGGCCTGGCCGGAAATGGCCTGCACCATGCTGACCAGCTGCTGGGTGTCAAAGATATCCTGCGGGGAGCTGACCATGGCGCGGGCCTGTTCCTCCAGACCGAAATTACCCAGCCAGCCCATGAGCTCATTGTATTTTTCAACCATGCGGGCGGTGAAATCCCCCTGCAGGGTGGCTTTCATATCTGCCGCGAGGAAATTGATGATGCTGGCTACGCCGAATAAGATACCGCCATCTGCTGCTACGGTGGCTGCCACTGCCAGCCAGTGCGGGAAATGCAGGTATTTGCTCAGCAGTTTGGTGATGGAGTAACTGATGATGGCGAGGAAACCAGCCATCATGATGGGAAGCAGAACGCTGCGCGCGGTCTGTAACCCCAGGATGACAATGACGAATGCTGCCGCAGTCAGCAGAAAGCGTGCGCCTTCGCCAAAATAGGGGGGACGGTCGTTTGGAGAATCAGGCTGCTCAAACATACGGATTTTTCGTATATTACACGCGCCGGCAACTGATTTCAAGCGCAATGGTGGTCATGCGGAAAATAATTCCGCTCGCCTTGCTATCCGGAGGCTGTTCAGTGGTGCGTTTGCCCAACCACCCCGAAAACAGAACCGCCGCAGCTCCCCGTATCTTCTTTGACAATTTCTCAAGCGATAAAAAATATTTCACCGAAGAAAACGGTGCTGACATCTTTAAGATAAGAGGCGGCACCATGAGAGCTACTGCAACGGGAT
>JAZLDD010000031.1:0-9596 GCA_045614585.1 Akkermansia sp.
GCATTTCTGCCGCCCTCGGCGCCTCGGAAAGTCATACTTGGAAAATTGCCTCGCCCGGTGGGAGAAGTAAGCGATGCTCGCTTTCCTTTCGGGCAACCCCGTGACGGGGTGCGGGGCAGAGCTTATCACAAACACCATTTCACGTCAAGCGTATTTTTGAGATTTTTTGTGCAGCATTTTATTTCACATATCCTAAGTGCTGCATTTTCGTGCGAGTTAGAGCAGAAAAATATTTTTTCTCCCCTTTTTCCAAATCTGCAGCATCGCTGCAGCGAGCTTCCATGCTTTCAAAATCCCCCACCCCAGTCCTAACTCACACGAAAACGCTCTGGTTAGAGAGTCCCCCTCTTACACCACCGTATGTGAGAATTACCGCATATGGCGGTTTCACGGCGTGTGATTAGTCCCGGAGGCTAAGTTCAGTTTCTACCGCAACTATTTATCTCTCCTCTCCCGCCACCCTGTCAACTCCTCAGCACTGTCACGTGAATTCGGACATGCTACGCTTTCCCTCTTTCAATCGAGGCTTCGAACAATTTGGTACTTCTTGGCTCTGATGCGATAGGTTCTGAGATTTGAGCGGTTGCTACGCCGCGATTCAGCCCCTCCCACCAGGGGGGGGGAGGGTTTTGGTGGTACTATGACCTCTGCAGACTCCCTACAGACGGATTGCCCCCGCAGCGCTTTCACGCTTAAGTAGGGTCTCACCGAATATGAATATGCTACTTTCCTCCCGCTCCGTCTGCACCTACCTTATGGATTCTTGATGCTGTATCGGATTTCGGCACTCATGCCAACCTCGTCCATCCATCCGACCCTATATGCAGTTTCTGTTCGTACAGTCGGGATTTCCCCTCGAACTGTCTCTCCCACGGTACGTTACCTCTCCACAGTTGTTCTTCAGGTCTGGGATTCCGCATCATCGCGGCTCCGTGCGGACTTTCATCGCAGTGCGCATATCGCGTCGGTCGTACAATGAAGTGCCACGGTGCAGATTTCTGCACCGTGGCGATGGACAGCGAGAATGAACTGCTTTAGAAGGCTTGATAGACACCATGCTTTGAGTTTACCGGTTGCACCACCGTTCTCTTTTATGGATGTTTCCAAAACAGCCCCATTGCAAAGCATTTATTCGGATTATACTTCTTAAAAGGCTCCAATTTTACTTAGCAACAGCTTTCTTCAAAAAATCAAGAGAGCGTCCGTTATCAAGAATTTTATACTCTTCAGCCTTAGAAATTGCAGCATCAACATCTATCCCCGGTGCAGCAAGGAGAAGTTTCACAATTTCCATATTTCTCTTTTTTGCAGCCAAATACAATGGGTCTCCGCCTTTGTAATTAACATCAACTCCCGGAGCGGAAAGCAGAATCTTAACCATTTCTGTATTTTCGTTGACGATTGCTATTTCCAAGGGAGTAGGACCACCCTTTCCCATATAAGCGCCATTAACATCAATACGAGAATCAGCAAGCAACGCCTTTACTGTGTCCATATGACCTTTCTCTACCGCTCTGTAAACAGGTATTTCCCCTAACTTCTTGATATCGAGAGAAGACGCGGACAATAATACTTTTACCACATCAGCATGTCCGCCTTCTGCGGCGTAGTCAAGAGGATTGCTAAAAAGATTGGCTTTGTTCAAATCATCGATAAATCCAGGATAATCCAGAAGGATTTTGACAACGGTGGCATCCCCCCATCGGCATGCATGAACTAGTTCGTCGAAGCTATTCGTCTTCTTATGCGTCTTGTCCAGTCCACTACCTGCAATAGCGAATGCAACTACACTTTCAGTTGGAAAATGCTTTGTGGGCAATGCGTTTCTAAGATCGTAAATAGTGTTTATGTAGGAATAATCAGACACTTTTTTTGTACCTTCCTTCACAAGCTGATATTCATACATGATTTGTTTAGAAAGTTTAACCACCTCATTACCTTTTTCTATTGCCGAGGTCCCTGAAAAAGGATTAGAGGAAACATCTGAATAGGGATTAAAATTAATAATTTCGTATTTTTCCAACAGACGAATAGCCTCGTCTGTAGATATGATTTCATAACACCCTATTTTCTTAAACAATTCTCGAACTTCTTTCGATTTGGCGTAAGAAAGAGCATTGGTTATTTTTCCATTGATTGTAAAATTAGATTCAGCGTTGATACCATAATCTATCAAATCTTGCACAATTTTCACCTGCCCGCTTTCTGCGGCCAGAGCAATCAGAGGGAGATTGCCTGGACAGACAATAGATGCATCAGCCTTGGCATTCAGTAAAACTTGCACGGCTTCTACATTTTGTTGCTTTACTGCCTTCATCAACGGAGTGTAGCCTTGCTTATCCAGCACATTAATATCGGCTCCATTCGCCAGTAACAGTTTCAAACTTTCCGGATTTGACACAGCATCATGCAGCGCTGTCTCTCCATTGCTATTGCATACATTAACCTCAGCACCAGCGTTCAGTAGTAATTTCAAAAGCTCGACATCAGATACAGATAAATGAACTGCCGTATTACCTTCTGCATTACTCTCATTAACCTCAATGCCATGCTCCAGCAATTTTTGAACAAAAGCCTTATTTCCTGCTTCAGCTGCCACCATAAGGAGAGTGTTGCCATCCTTATCGACACTATCCATTCTCGCTCCTGCAGCTATCAGCAGATCTCTAACGTCATTATTCCTATTACGCACAGCGGTAAATATGGGAGTCTCACCTTGTTTACCAGGATGAGATACATCCGCCCCATTTTCTATCAAAAATTTCACAGCATTCGTATTCTGGCTCATGATAGCAGCACGTAGGGGAGAAGAACCTTCATCGTCAACAGCGTTGACATCCGCTCCAGCCAACAACAGCAGTTGCATACGCTTTACACTTCCGTTGGCTGCTTCTGCCACCAACTGAGCATCGTATTGTGGAGCTGTAATATTAAGCGACATAAGCTCTTCGCAAGCCAGACGCTTAGTTTTCTCTTCGGGGGACTCGCAAGAAGAAAGGAGCAACACCGATGAGCCGAGCGCGATTATTGTGATGATTTCTTTTTTCATAATGGAAGATTTTTATTCTTTTAGTCGATTATTAAGAAACACATATTCAAATATCGGAAATAAAGGGATGTAAAATGTAATAATCAAACATTCTGATATCAGGCACGTAAATGCACTGAGCTATCTGAACAGGAGCGGAAGTAGCATCTTGCATTGCATACAAGCCTCCATTGCGATAATCGAGATAAAAGTACGAATCACCGTTCAACACATGGGGAGCTATAGAAGCACGGGCTACGCGCCACAAAGCAGTCCGTCCAGGCAGGTTACAATAAAAAAGCCAGTAAGTTCTTTTGTTTTGCTTCTCAAAGGTCGTCTTTCCAACCCACATAAGGCACCAATCGGGGTACTTCAAATCGGGTTCGCTGGAATACGAGACATTCAAGCCGGTGGTGATGTGTTTATCATCGCGGCTGAGGTTGAGAATATCGCTTTCCCCGCAGTATTGGTGATGAATACCATGCAGGTGCATCAGGAGTTTTCCTATCAGACATTCCCAGGCAGTCTTATAATCCCCCTTGTATACAAGCACCGGAATGACAGTCACACTCAGGCTGCGTAACATGGCAGCTCGACAATCGAAATCACCGGGATTTTCTTCATCACGCATCAGCCATACATATATCCGGCTAAGTTTACCTGTCCATCGGAAACTTTCCAATTCCTGCAACGCGTGCCATCGTTTCTGAAGCAGGGTATAGAGAATCGTTTCGTCCAATCCATAATTCAAACCGACAACGTGAACATCCTTACTCAGAAATTCCTTATGCCAGGTCTGTAACACACTACTACCAATTATTTCCAAGTGCTCAACTGCTTCCTTATACTGGCAAGGGAAATAAATACACTGGTCAGCATCCATTGCATCACCATGAATATGAAGCACCTTCAGCTGGGGTGACTGACGACAAGATGCCCGTTCCATGGCAAAATCATAATTGGTCGTATAGAACGCAGAGAAATGCTTCTCCAATGCCAACAGCGCATGGTGAGCAAATGTAGGCCTTAAATCCTGACACTTACTGATAAACTCATCAGTCAGCTTGTGTTCTCCGTTCTCCCACTTGACAAACTTTGCCTTAACATTTTCCTGCGACAAGGCAGAGTGACTCTTTGCAACGAGATTCACCCCATTCCCAAACAGTAAAATACGTTTCGTGGAACCATTTGCATTGTCCAATGCCATCACGATTACATTCTACGCTTTCAGAATCCGTAATTGATGGTTTTGATTATATTTGAGTTTAGATAATAACGGTCTATAAGACCTTTGATGCAGCATAAAATGAAACGATGTACCGTAGGCTGCAATTTTCTCGAAATAAAACAGTTTGTATGCTTGACTTACGGATTCTGAAAGCGAGCGTTATGCAATCAAAAGAACAAGCAGCGTTAGGGGTGTTACTCAGCACCGGCATCGATATCTTGGAGGCGGCCCTGGTGGCAAAAGCGGCTATGGAAGCAGGAGTCGTCCGGAGTAAACAGAAAGGAGCCCGCTCTGACGAAGCGGAATTTCGCGTTTCCGAAGCTACATCGCTCAGGGCATTGAAGCGATGCAAAAAAATCATTGCGCTGGGAGCTGAAGCCTTGCGGCAGCAGGAAAGGACGGTAACATTTGAAAAAGCGGTGGAAGCGGCGCTGGAAGCGAGGAAAGACAGGCGGACGCGGACGGTGTATGATTTCCGGTATTTCACCCGGCGGTTTATGAAGCGGTGTCCGGGGCTGACGAAGCGGCGGGTGCGGAGCATCACGCCGCGGGAGTGCGCAGAATACATTGAAAAAGCTTTTGATACGCCGCGGCAGCGGCAGAAGGCGCGCTTAATCCTGAGCGGGGTGTTCGGCACGGCGGTGAAGCGGGGATGGTGCGATGCGAATCCGGTGGCGCAGGTGGAGGCGCCGCGGGTAGTGGAGCAGCAGGTGCCGATTCTAACACCGCAGGAGATTGAGCGGATTACCACCACGGCAGAGGCCTACCAGAGCGGCAGCTGCGCAGCGGCGGTGGGCATGATGCTCTACGCCGGCATCCGCCCGCATGAGGTGGCGCGGCTCACCTGGGAGCAGGTGGATTTGCGGGAGCGGGCGATTTACATCATGCCCCGGCACAGCAAGACCGGCGGCGCGCGTCGGGTTACGATTCACAGGCCGCTGCTGCGGATTCTGCGGGCTCACAAACGAGCGGATGGTGAGAAGATTTGCCCTGCGAACTGGCTGCACCACTGGCGGGAACTGCGACGCGCGGCGGGGTGGGCTTCCCCTGCCCGGCGCTGGCCGCAGGATGCGCTGCGGCACACGTTCGCCAGCTACCACCTGAGCTATTTCCGCAGTTTTTCAGAGCTGCAGCTGGAGATAGGACACCGGGATGCTACGCTGCTGCGTACGCGGTATGTGGACCAGAGGCCCGTGGTGAATGCGGGAGCTTTCTGGGGATGCCGGGGACAATCAGCAGCGTAGGGAGAGGGGGAAATTTTGGATTTTGAATTTTTGATTTAGGATGTATTGAATTCGTGCGCAGCGTGGCTGCGCAGGGATATGGGGGGGGGGGGGTGAAAGGCTCAACCGCATGTGTCTCCAAAATTATGGAAAAAATAGCCCTGAACGACATAAAGGCATAGCGTTCTGTGTGAAAATCGCAGTGGGGCATCACCCGCCTCACCATCGGCAGTAAGCATTCATTCGTACTCCTATCGGCGTAAGCCGCTAACTTTCAATTCGACAATCGTAAATCCACGCGTACCAAATCTTTGGGACACGTATTGGGCTCACCAGATTATAGAAAAACCTACTGGCATGAACGATTCGCGTATGCTATAATCCTGAATCATGAATAGTTGGACGAAAGTTGACTGGACCGATGGTGAAGCAGCGTGGAGTTTTCTGACATCTCAAGGGTGGGTACTTTTTGGTATCACTCTTGCGGTTGGCGTGCTGCTGAGCATCATCCTGAAGCGGATATTCCGCCCCATCAACCGCAAATTACCGCACCAGGTGGGCAGATTGCTGGAAAAGGCGATTTTAACCCTGCTCTGGGTTTTCATCATCGTGCATGCGCTGCGGGCGGTAGGGGTGGATCTCATCAGCGTGCTGGGGGCCGCCGGTGTGGCCGGTATCGCCATCGGCTTTGCGGCGCAGACCGTGCTGAGCAATCTCATCAGCGGTATCTTCATTATCAGCGAGCGCAGCATCCGGCTGGGAGATTTTGTAAGCACCGGCGGCATCTCCGGTACGGTTGAAAGTGTGAATTTACTCTCTGTCACCTTGCGCCAGACAGATAATTCAAGGGTTCGAGTTCCCTGTGAAACGCTGGTCAAGGAGCCCGTGGTGAACATGACCGGCGATACCTTGCGCCGCTGCGACTTCGATTTGGGCGTTGACTATGCCAGTGACCTGGAACACGTGCGCCGCGTCATTCTCAAAGTCATCGATGAGCAACCGCTTCTGGCTACAGATCCGGCACCCGCCGTGCTCTTTGTCGGGTTCGGAGACAGTTCTCTGGACCTGCACATCGGCGCCTGGTGCAAGACTGAAGATTACCACGCGGCCCGATTCGCTTTCGGCAAGGCGATTCTGGATGCTTTTGCAACAGAGAAAATCAACATTCCCTTCCCCATCCGCACTATACTGAAAAGCAACTGACCGGGAATGAATGGTGCTTACTGCTGACCAGGAAGCACCTTCACCGCAAATATTTTTTCATCTGCCGGAGCCTTATTCTTCTCCCATGGGCGGGAGTAGATGACACGCACCAGCTGCTTACCCGGTTTCAAGGCGGTGATGGTCAGCGTTGTAGGCGTGGGGAACCCGCAGCAGAAGCCCTCTCCGCAATCGGAGTCGACGGTGCTGAGCTCCACCTTGACAACGGAGCGGGATTTCTGAGCACCTGCCACCTGCCATCTGTAACCCGTGGTGGGGTTTCCATCCAGCAGGACTGTAGTTTCCTGCCCCACCTGCAGATTGACAGGAATGGGTTTCACAGCAGACTCTGCAGCCAGAACAGGCAGGGCGGACAGCGCAGTGAACAGAAAGGAACGGAGTGTGCTCATGGCTTACTTTTACCAGATTATCCCGCAGGAGTCAATAGCTGACCCCATTTCAGCAGTTGGATGCCATGCGTGTCCCAAAGTTTGAGAAAGCTGCCCGATAAATTGGAATTTGTCGGGCTGAAAGCCCGAGGAATTTTGAACCCACGAAGTGGGTGAAAGAACACTAGCCGGGGGTAAGCCCGCAAAGCGGGCGCAGCCCCCGGAATGCGACAAAATAAAATGGAGCCCCGGAGGGGTGACAGAAAGCACAGCATCAGTGTATTGCATCGCTTTCTGTCACCCCTCCGGGGCTCCGATATTTTTTTCAATATACCGGGGGCTGCGAGCGCTGACGCGCTCTTACCCCCGGCTAGTGTTCTTACGCCCCTGCCGGGGCTGATTTTCCGCTCGCCACCGGCTCGCCCAATTCCAATTTAAAATGCAGAGTATGGGTGTCATTTCTCGTAGAGCACGTGGGTAAAGCCGGCGTACTCCTGCTGCGGGGTCCGGGTAGCAAAATGGTGGGCAAACTCCGGGAACCAGGTATCCACCTCGTGCGCGCCTTCCACCTCAGAAACGTGCAGACGCTGCATCTGCGGCAGCATCTGCGCGTAGAGCTGAGCCCCGCCAATCACCATGATTTCAGGGTCCTGCAGCTCCAGGGATTCCAGCTGATCCAGGTCGGTGATGACCACCGCGCCCTCGGCCACGTAGTCCGCATTGCGGGTAAGCACAATATTCTGGCGGCCGGGCAGCGGGCGGCCCAGGCTTTCCCATGTCTTGCGGCCCATGAGGATAGGATGCCCCATGGTGATGCGCTTGAAGAGCTGCATATCCTCCTTCAAGCGCCAAGGGATGCCGTTGTTCAGGCCGATACCGCGTGCGGCATCCATGGCCACCACACCTGTGAAGCAGAAACTCATACGGATACGGCTGCTTTGATGTGCGGGTGCGGGTCGTAGTTCTCCAGCGTGAAGTCAGAGAAATCGAAGCCGTCAATCTCCGTCACCTCCGGGTTGATGCGCATGGTGGGCAGCGGACGGGGCTCGCGGCTCAGCTGCAGGAGGGCCTGGTCCAGGTGGTTCTTGTAGAGGTGCAAGTCACCATAGGTGTGCACGAACTCACGGGCCTCGTATCCGCATACCTGGGCCACCATCATGAGCAGCAGCGCATAGCTGGCAATGTTGAAGGGAACGCCGAGGAACAAATCACAGCTGCGCTGGTAGAGCTGCAGGCTCAGGCCGTGCTTCTCGCCCTCCTTCTGCGCCGGAATCACACAGAACTGGAACAAGCAGTGACAGGGGGGAAGCGCCATGCCGCCCACCTCAGCCACATTCCAGGCACTCACCAGGTGTCGACGGCTCCAGGGATTATTCTTCAGCCCGTCAATCAGCTTGGCAATCTGGTCAATGCTGCCACCCTTGCCATCCGGCCAGGCGCGCCACTGGCTGCCGTACACCGGCCCCAGGTCGCCGTTCTCATCAGCCCACTCGTCCCAGATACTCACACCGCGCTCCTGTAGCCAGCGCACATTGGTGCTGCCCTTCAGGAACCAGAGCAATTCGTAAATGATGGAACGCAGGTGCAGCTTCTTGGTGGTCAGGCAGGGGAAGCCCTCGCGCAAATCGCAGCGAATCTGCCGTCCGAACACACCAATGGTGCCGGTGCCGGTGCGGTCCTCCCTGCCCACTCCATTGGTGAGCACATCATCAAGTAATGACAAATATTGATGCATAGTCGGATTGGATTGACTATTGACTAATGACCATTGACGATTGAAAAATTCCCTACGGCGCAGCCGCAGCTGACTTTTCTACTTCGTAAATCGTACTTCGTAATTCCCATTTAATCAGAGCGCGAGAGCGCTTCTGATTAAGGTGGCCCACTTCTCTGCCTTCTCGGCAAAGCTCAGTTCGGGGTCCTTATACAGAATACCGCGGGAGACATTGATGGTGGGGGGAGCCACGCGGGTACCGCCGGTGAGGGCGGAAAGGTCACCACCCTGGGCACCCAGGCCCGGCACCAGCAGCGGAGCATCCGGCAGGTCAGTCAGAATCTGGCTGTTGGCATTGGTAAGGCCCACGACCATACCCACCTCCGTGGCGCTATTTTCAGCAATGGAGCGGGTCACCATATCGCCCACCAGCTGGTACACCTTGCGGCCATTGGCCAGCACCTGCTGCTCCACATCCACGGAGCCGGGGTTAGTGGTCACCGCCAGCAGATACACAGCCTTGCCGGGACGGTCCAGGAAAGGCTCCAGAATATCATAGCCCATGAAGGGGTTAAGCGTCACGGCGTCCACATCCATACGGTCAAAGTAGGCCTGGGCGTAGTACTTCTGAGTCTCGCCGATATCGCCGCGCTTGGCATCCAGAATCACGGGAATATCCTTGGGCATATCCGGCAGCAGCTCCTCCAGCATCTTGAGCCCCGGCAGGCCCATGGCCTCGAAATAGGCGATATTGGGCTTATAGGCAGCAGCGTAGGGAGCCGTTTCCTCCACCACCTTGCGCAGCCAGTCGGCC
>JAZLDD010000032.1:0-41027 GCA_045614585.1 Akkermansia sp.
ATTTGCCGTATCTGGCCCCAGGCCCAGCTGGCCGCAGGTCCCGCCATTGAAAATGGCTTCTATTATGACATTGAACTTGACCACAATATCTCCACCGCCGAGTTTGAACTGATTGAGGCGGAAATGAAGAAGATAGTCAAGGAAAACCAGACTTTTGAACGAACTACCGTAACCCGCGATGAAGCTATGGCTATGGCTCAGAGCGGCGAGCTTGGTGCTGGTGGCCCCCGCAGCGTGGCTTCCAAATTCAAGGTGGATCTGCTTAACCGCATTCCGGAAGGCGAGGAAATTTCCATTTTCCGCAATGGAGAGTTTACTGACCTCTGTGCCGGTCCTCACGTGGGCCGCACGGGTAACTGCAAGGCTTTCAAGATTATGAGTGTGGCGTCTGCCTACTATATGGGCGATGCCAGCGGCCCCCGCCTGCAGCGTATATACGGCACATGTTTCCCGAACCGCACTCAGCTGGATGAGCACCTTGCACGCCTGGAAGAGGCTAAGAAGCGCGATCACCGTCGCCTCGGCCGCGAGATGGGCCTGTTCACCATTGATGAGATGGTGGGGCAGGGCCTGGTGCTGTGGAAGCCGAAGGGCTCCATCATCCGCCGTGAACTGCAGGATTTCATCACCGAGGAGCTCGACCGCATCGGTTATTCTCAGGTGTTTACGCCCAATATCGGTAAGTTGGATCTTTACATGACCTCGGGCCACTGGGAGCATTACAAGGAAAGTCAGTTCCCGCCCATTCCTGACCCGGACGATTTCAAACGTCTGCGCGATGAGAACGCCTCCTGCGCCGATTTGTTCAACGCGCTTGATACCCGCACCATCAGCGGCTTCATGCTCAAGCCCATGAACTGCCCGCATCATATCCGCATCTACGCCAATGACCCTCACTCCTATCGCGATTTGCCGGTGCGACTTGCTGAGTTTGGTACCGTGTACCGCTGGGAGCAGAGTGGTGAGCTTGGCGGCATGACCCGTGTGCGCGGTTTCACTCAGGATGATGCTCATATTTTCTGCCGTCCTGACCAGATTAAGACAGAGGTTCAGCAGTGCATCGGTATCGTGAAACACATTCTCGGTACCCTGCAGATGAATGATTTCCGCGTGCGCCTTTCCCTGCGCGATAAGGATTACAGTGACCCGAAGTACGTGGGAACCATTGAGAACTGGAAACTTTCCGAGCAGGCTCTGCGTGAGGTGCTTAGTGAAGAGGGCTTTGATTTCATTGAAGCTGAGAACGAGGCCGCATTCTACGGCCCGAAGATTGACTTCATCGTTCGCGATGTCATTGGCCGCGACTGGCAGTTGGGCACCGTGCAGGTGGACTACAATCTGCCTGAGCGTTTCGAGCTCACTTATACCGGAGCCGATAACAAGCCTCACCGTCCGGTCATGATTCACCGCGCCCCCTTCGGTTCTATGGAACGATTCACGGGGCTGCTCATCGAGCACTTTGCGGGTAAGTTCCCCACATGGCTTGCTCCGGAGCAGGTGCGTGTGTTGCCCATCTCAGACAAGGTGGCTGATTTCGCAGAGGCGCTGCGCGCCAAACTGGCCAACAAGTTTATTCGTGTGAAACTCGATGACGCTCCTGATAAGATTGGTGCCAAGATTCGCAATGCCCGCCTGGACCGCGTTCCCTACATGATAGTTGTAGGTCAGCGTGAAGCTGAGGATGGCATGGTATCAGTGCGTCACCGTGAGCTCGATGTCATCGGCACGATGCCTGTAGATGAATTCATCGAGGCTCTGGAAAATGAAATCAGCCAGCGACTTATCCGCCCGGCTTTGCAACCCGAAGTAAAAGAACAACCATAAGATTTTCCATCGCAGCCGGGGGTGGACCGTGTGCCACCCCGCTGCGGTAGAACCCCAGGACTAACCAGAAACACACACAAGTGGCAGCCCCCCAGAAACCCAATAGTTCCGCCAACAACCGCAACCAGCGTGATAAAGGCGGTAAAAAAGAACCGCAGATCCGCGTCAATGACCGAATCCGCGCTCCCAAGGTACGAGTTGTTACCGCCAAAGGTGACCAGCTCGGCGTCATGGCCACCCGCGATGCTCTCGCCAAGGCCAAGGAAATCGGACTTGACCTCGTAGAGGTAGCACCGAATGCAGACCCGCCTGTCTGCCGACTTATCGATTACGGTAAGTTTAAGTACATGCAGGCCAAGTTGCAGAAGAATAATAAGTCTAAAGTGACCAAGATGAAGGAAGTGAAGCTTCGCGTCGGTACAGACGTCAATGACTACAACGTCAAGATGGCACGTACGGAGCAATTCCTGGATCATGGCCACAAGGTGCGCTTCCAGCTTCGTTTCCGGAATCGTGAGAATGCTCACCGTGAGTTGGGCCTGGATGTTATGGCCAAGGTTGTGGAGGATATGAAGACCATGGGTCAGGTCGACCAGCCGGCAAAACTTGCCGGGAATACGGTCACCATGGTGCTTGCTCCGCTTCCGGCCAATCAGCGAGTCAAGAGGTTCAAGAAGTACGAAGAGGCCGACTTTGATGCAGAGTCGGACGAATTTGATGCAACAGAAGAACTTGGAGAGGAGTAATATTACTTTCTCTTGACAGATTTCAAGCCTCGCATAGCAGAATATCTGCTTGCGGGGCTTTTTTTACGAAGTCATGTTTTTGATGACAAAGGTCACTACCCCGAAAAACTCGGCCCCGCTGTCTGGTGTGATTTCAATAGGTTGATATGCGGAGTTTTCCGGCAGAAGCCTTACGTGTGTTTCTGATTTCTCCAGTCGTTTGACTGTGAATTCGCCATTGAGAGAGGCTATGACGATAGCCCCGCTAGATGCGTGCACACTGCGGTCAACAACCAGTATATCGCCATCTTCTATACCGGCGCCGGTCATGCTATCTCCTCTCGCGCGTATAAAATAAGTCGCGGCAGGATGCCTTACACACAGCCGGTTCAAATCCAGAGTCCCGTTGAGCTCCCCTGCAGCAGGGGAAGGAAATCCTGCAGCTACGCTTTCTGCAAAGAACGGTATTTCCGGAGAATCGGCCATGGCGGTAGTCTACCACAAGCAGAGAAGCGGTACAATGAAAAACCACGCTGTCTGAGAACAGATAGCGTGGTTAAAAACTTTAAGCTTTTCTGAATCAGAAGCTTTCGTCGTCCGACATCTGGGTTTCGTTGGTGACCGGTGCCGGCTCCGGCGAGGGTGCAGTTTCCGGAGTGCTGACGGGCTTATCGCCGGGCTCCACAATGGGGTTATTGTTGTGCTCTACGATGGTATCATCTTCTTCGTCAGCTTCGGCTTCCTGTTTTGCCTGCTCTTCACTTACAGGGGCCGGGGCTGCTGCAGGGGCAAGCGGCTGGCGTGTAACCGGATCGACCTCCACGCCGTTAATCAGCATACGCGTCTTGATTTCACCCGTGGCAGAATCATAGTAACGGCTTGTCTGAATAGTCTGCATCTGCCCATTGGCATCTGTAGACATGGAGAATGATGAACTGCTGCTCGTAATCTGCATGCTGCCCCCCATGCTGCCAGTTGCCGGTTGATTGCCGGGGATAGGCAGTGGAGCAGGGGCGGTTGTTGCAGGTGTGGCGGGTGTTGCTGCAGGCGCATTCCGCCGGGCAAGACGGGCGCACACACGGATGGATTCGCCTTCCTGACCGGAAATCAGGTAAAGGTGGTCTACACGCATGGCTACTTCCTCACCCGCTTGCAAGGTCGCAATCGTATCTACATTTTCTGCTGGTTGGCCTGGCAGTTCCTTGTTCATGGCTATGGTGAACTGCATGCCGGGCATAAGCTGTCCGTCGCCGATACGGTTGAAACGGCGATACGCAAGGTTGTTAATCACCTGGAAAACACCCACTTGTACGGTTTCCGGCTCAGTCTGGTCAATGCGCTGCACGGCCAGGTCTCTCAGCCCTACAAACTGGGCTCTTACGGTGTTGGACGCCATCAGATCGCAGTTGCCGCGAGCCTGTGCTGGTATGAGATTACCAGGCATGGTGCGCAGCACGGGAATATTATTTGCCAGAAGCATAGGCGTACTCATGGCCAGCGCCATGACCGAGCTAAGTGTGATTATTCTGCTCATGATTATACTTGTTGACACAATTGGTACGTTATTTGTTCACTTTTTCTATCAAATTCAGCCACAACCGGCAATTCTTCAGTTCTATCTGCGTATGGTCATCATCTGAGAAAAGGTTCCCTTTTCCCAGCCCCTGCAGAGCTCCCGGGGCGGCATAGGCGCACCATTCTGCCAGTGCTTTTAACCCGGTGTTGCTTTCCAGCGCAGAATTTACCCACCATTGAATACCGAGCTTTTCAGCCTGTAGAGCCCACTCCTGGGCAGCCAGCAATCCGCCGTGCAGACTGGGTTTGATCACAATTCCCTGGGGTTGAATCTGACTGAGTATATCACTGGGCGCTGTGCCGATGAGTTCTTCATCCAGCGCTATGGGCAGTGGTGATTCGTGGCAAAGCTGAGCCATGTCGCGCCATTGGCCCTGGCGTATCGGTTGCTCAATGAAGCTTACCCCGACACTGTGCAATGCTTTCAGCCTGGGCAGCGCTTCCGATATGGAGAAGGCGCCGTTGGCATCTACCCGGATTTCCGCGTCCGGAAAGCGCTCGTGTGCATTCGCCAGTAGTTGTAATTCATCATCAAAAGGCAAGGCTCCCACTTTCATCTTCAGACAAGTGAAGCCCTGGGCAATCCCATCCTGCATGGCCGCCATCATATTTTCGGCGCTGTCCATCCAAATGAGATGGTGGATGGGAATACCTGTTTCCCCCCTGGAGAAAGAAGTATTCCAGCGTGGCTGCCCTGGATTCAAGGCTGATAACAGGGCGCATTCGAGAGCAAATTGTATGGGAGAAGGCACAGTCAATCCGCACAGCCCCTGGTTCTGTTCCACGCGGTTACACCAGTAATTGAGCTCCTCTGCCGTCGGCTCAGGCAGCAGCCCGGGCATGATGCAGCATTCTCCATAGCCGCAGCCATTCGCTTCAATAATCCAGGTGCGGCGTTCCGTCAGAGCACCGCGGGATGTCGCCGCCGGACGCTTGAAATGCAGCACTCGTTCATACCACCGCAACCTGAGCGGGTGCGGAAAATGCATGAGCGGGGCTGCATCAATCAGCTGCATCAGGGGAGTTTCGGGTATTTCGAGTAGTCTGGTCTGCGTTTTTCGAGGAACGCCCGGGAGCCTTCGTGGGCTTCATCGCACATGTAGAAAAGCATGGTGGCATCTCCGGCCAGTTCCTGAATACCGGCCTGTCCATCCAGTTCTGCATTCAAACCGGCTTTAATGAGACGCAGCGCAATCGGCGAATGCTGCATCATTTCTTCCGCCCACTGCACATACTCATCTTCCAGTTGTTCCAGCGGAACCACTTTGTTCACCAAGCCCATTTCCAGGGCTTCCTGTGCATTGTATTTACGGCAGAGAAACCAGATTTCACGAGTCTTCTTCTGGCCGATGCAGCGAGCCATGTATGAGGAGCCGAATCCGGCATCAAAGCTGCCCACCCGGGGGCCTGTCTGCCCGAAAATGGCGTTTTCAGAGGCGATGGAGAGGTCGCATACCACATGCAGCACATGGCCGCCACCAATAGCAAAGCCATTCACGGCAGCAATTACCGGCTTGGGCAGGGAGCGAATCTGCTTCTGCACATCCAGTACAGAGAGCCGGGGAATTCCCTCAGTATCCACATAGCCCCCGCGGCCCTTCACATTCATATCGCCGCCGGCGCAGAATGCTGTGTCTCCGGCTCCGGTGAGCACCACCACGGAGATATCCTGCATTTCACGGCAGAGACGCAGGGCATCGCTCATTTCTGCTGTGGTCAGAGGCGTGAATGCGTTGCGATAGCGCTCACGGTTGATGGTGATGCGTGCAATACCGTTGTATTTGTCGAAAATGATGTCTTTATATTCCTTGATAGGGGTCCACTCGCGTTTCATAATCAATTATTCTTGTAAAATTCTTTTAAGATGGCAGCATCCTGCTCTGTTTCGGTGAGCGCTTCTACGAGTACAGGCTTGCCGCCTGGAGAAATGAGCTTTTCCAGTGCTGTAGCCCAGCCTTTGCCATATGCGGTCTGCGCCACTTCAAAGGCATGACCGTTGCACCACGAGAAGATGCTTTCTGCATGAGGAGCGCGAATTTCCGGGCACTCCGGCATGCCGGGCAATGTGCCGAAAATGCCGCCTTCCTGGTTGGTCAGCAGCAGAATGCGAAGATTTGGGCAGTGCTGGGCCTGGAGAAGTCCATTCATATCGTAGAACATGCTCAAATCGCCGATAATGAGATAGTGCAGTCTGTCAGGCTCTGCCATAGCACAGCCTGCAGCAGTGGAGACACTTCCCTCTATGCCATTGACTCCGCGGTTACAGAGTACTTTGTGTACACCTGCGGGACGGGGGAAGAGCTGGGCATAGCGCACGGCGGAGCTGTTCCCCAGATGCAGGATGCAACCTTCCGGTAGATTCGCCAGCAGCTCACCTACTATCTTCATGCCGCTCCACTCGTCTTCCGGTATCGAAGTGGGGGCATTTTGCCAGCGCCCGCGGTATTCCATATCACCCTCTTCGGCGAATGCTGCCAGCAAGTCCCAGAATTCATCGGCATCTCCCTCCAGTACTCGGGTGAGCGCGCAGAAACTGTCCACCACCTCTCCATCTGGTGAAATATGCCAATGCGCCTTGGGGGGATGCGTGCGCAGCAGCTTTTTGAGCCTTTTGGAAATCACATCACCCCCGCAGGTGATGAGCAGATCCGGGCTCCAGTCGGGACCAGGATTGGCACCCAGCAGGGTATCCGGTCTGCAGCAATCAGCATAGGGGGCATTGGCTATATGTTCTCCCACCACGGCAAATTGCTTTTCTGCCGCCAGTTGCGCAATCAGCGGACTGGGAGCATTCTGCTGGCCGAGAAGAATCATTCGGCGCGGCAGAGCAGCTGCTTCCTCCAGCAGCGCTTCTTCTTCATCGGCATTCATGTGGGCCGCTTCGATGCGCCGGATTACTCGCACTTCTGGCAAATCTTTATCTGCCATGCTGAAAAATGGCTCGGTGAGGGGAAGATTCAGGTGCACCGGCCCGCCACTGCGGTGGCGCAGTTCCAGCAGGGCTTCATTGATGAGTCGGTTGGCATGCCATGCATCGTCTTCCGGAATCTGGGCAGAGAACCGCACCAGCGAATGGAACACACCAGGTTGAGGCAGGGTCTGCCCATCGTTCTGCCCGATCCAGGAAGCTGGCCGGTCCGCAGAGATGATGAGCAGGGGAGTGTTGCGGTAAAACGCCTCTGCCACAGCCGGGTGCAGGTTCAGCACTGCGCTGCCGGAAGTCACCACCACCGCCACGGGGGCTTCCGCCTGCTGGGACCACCCCAGCGCCAGAAAGCCAGCGCTGCGTTCATCCGTCACGCTGCGGCACTCCACCGCAGATTGTTCTGCAAGGGTGGCGACAATGGGAGAATTGCGGCTGCCGGGGCACAGCACAGCTCGCGTTACACCATGCTCCAGCATGAGAGCTACCAGTTCCTGAACAACAGGCTTTTCGCTTACCATGTGCCCATTCTAACATATCGGTGCTTCTCTCACAAGTGCAGATGCTGTAATTTTTGGGCTGATTAGAATCTCTGCTTGCCATTCATTAAGGAAAGTGTATAATATCCGGGCGAAATCAGAATGAAAAAGCTGCTGTACATGGCCGGGTTATCCCTGGCACTGGGTAATATGGACCCGGTGCAGGCTGTGACGGTGCTGGAGCTGGATGAACCGGATTCTGTAACGGCCGGAAATGAAGAGGCTCAGCGAATCGGTCAGGAGTTTCTGAAAACCGCATCTGAAATGTGGTTTCTCCTTTCCGGGGTCAGCAGCAGGCAGGAGGCAGATAAAGCGGCCGCCCGGTTTACAGAGCTGGTGAACCGGACCTTTGACCTCGATTCCCGCCTGAGCGCTCTACCTGTCGTATCTCCTGCTGCTGGTTGTGCCGGTATGCTGGATTCTGTCCAGGTGCGGATTCTGGAGACCATGGACGATTTGCACGTGGAGTTTCTGAGCCTCTGCCGGGCTCGTTGTTATGAGTCTGATGCGCTCGTGAAAGCATTCAAGCGAGCCATTGAGCTGGGCATGTTTGCCGAGGCCGATATGCAAGGACTCATGGAACCCGGTGCTCCGCTTTCTGATGAGGAGTCTCGGGTGGAACTGGCCAGGCTGAATCGGCTGGCCGAACCCGACAGCGCGGTGCTGGCGGCTCTTTCTGCCGTGCAGAACGAGGAGGATGCCGCAGATGCTGCCAGAAAATTGTCGCATCTGGCTTTGCAGTATAAGACATTGCAGCCGGAAAAAAGCGTGGGAAATCGCATGTTCTCATCTGAGATGCAGCCCCATGCCCAGGATATACTGGCGCCGCTGGAGCCTATACTCTGGGCCATACGGAGTGAGATTGTGCGTATTGCCGCGTTGCCCGGATACGAAGCTGAGACCTACGATGATTTTTCCGTTGCGCTCGATGTTGTTTTCGAGAGTCTGGCCGCCACCCATGCCTGCATGTTTGATTCGGTATTCGATGCATCATTTCGTTCGGACCTGGATAATGCACTCCGGGAGAACTCCATATCTTCACAATAAAACATAATTGCCACAATGCCTGTTTCTGATTATCTCGTTACCATTGGTCTGGAGGTACATTGCCAGATTAAGACGGAAACCAAGATGTTCTGCTCCTGCAAAGCCGGCTTCGGTTATGAGCCGAATACAAATGTCTGCCCGACATGCCTTGGAATGCCGGGGGCTTTACCAGTGCTGAATAAATACGCTATTGAGCGCACGATTCTCACCGGCATGATGCTGGGCTGCTCCACACCGCCTGTCTCCAAGTGGGACCGCAAGAATTATTTCTATGCCGATATGCCAAAGAATTACCAGACCAGTCAGCTTGACCTGCCTCTCTGCATAGGTGGAGAAGTGCCGCTGTATGCGTGGGCGTATCCGGCAGATTGCAAGGTAAAGGCCGATGGACCGGTCGTTCGCACGGTGAAGCTGGACCATATCCACCTTGAAGAGGATGCTGCCAAGCTTACCCATTACAACGGTTATTCACTGGTAGACTATAACCGTGGCGGAACACCGCTCATGGAAATTGTTTCCGCGCCTGACCTGACCAGCCCGGAGGAGACATATGCCTACCTCAAGAGCTTGCAGCAGATGATGATTTGCGCTGGTATTTCTGATGCCGATATGGAGAAAGGCCAGATGCGCTGCGATGTTAATGTCTCCTTGCGCCCCAAGGGGCAGAAGGAGCTGGGCGCTAAGATAGAGATGAAGAATATCAACTCCATGTCTGCCGCCCGCCGCGCGCTCATTTACGAAATCCATCGCCAGGCCGAGGAGCTCGATATGGGAATTGCCCAGGTGCAGTCAACCCGCCGCTGGGACGATACCCTCGGTGAAAGCATTGTGATGCGTACCAAGGAAAACGCCCATGACTACCGCTACCACACATGCCCGGACCTGATTCCTGTGCAGACTGCTCCGCTGGTGGAAAAGGTGAAGCATGAGCTGCCGGAGCTGCCGGATGCACTGCACGCCCGGTTGCAGAGCCAGTATGACCTGCCGGTGGCCGATGCGAATACGCTGGTGGGTGATTTCAAGCTCTGCCGTTATTTTGAGGAGGCCGCTACCGGCAGCAAGGCGCCTCGCAAAGTGGCCAACTGGGTCATCAATAATCTCACCTCCGTGCTGGCGGAGAAAGAACTGGCCATCGAGTCCTGTCCCCTGGCTCCTGCCTCTCTTGCTGGCCTGGTGGATATTATTGAGGATGGACTGGTCTCGAATAATCAGGCTCGAGAAGTGCTGGAAAAAATGTGGGAGAGCGGTATGAGCGCCGCAGATGCCGCTGCCGCCATGGGCTTCAAGAAGACTGATACCAACGCGCTCGATGCTGTAGTGGCCCAGGTGCTGGAGGAAAATCCGGATATGGTGGCTATCGTGAAGGGTGGGAATATGAAGCTTATCAATGCCTTGACTGGCAAGGTGATGAAAGTGAGCAATCCTAAGCCGAATCCCAAGATGGTCACAGAGATTATTCTCGCCAAACTTGGGCTGTAAAAACAAGTTTTGACCGGGCGTGTCTGCTGTGTTACACTGCAGGCACGCCCCTTTTTTTTATGTTCCTGTTATTCGACTGCAATAATTTCTTTGCCAGCTGCGAGCAGGTGTTCCGCCCTGATTGGCGGCGACGCCCGCTGGTAGTGTTGTCGAATAATGACGGCTGTGTGGTTTCCCGCAGTGCCGAGGCCAAGGCTGCCGGCATTGCCATGGGGGAGCCGTATTTCAAGTGCCGCGAACGCCTCGAGAAAATCAACGGCGTGGTCTGCTCTGCCAATTTTGCCTTGTACAGTGATTTATCTGACCGTTTCATTTCGATTCTGGAGCAGGAATTGCCAGAGGTGCAGCAATACAGTATCGATGAAGCATTTGCCGTGGTGTCTCCCGGGGTGGATTGGGCATCTGTTGCGCGTGGGCTCCGGCGGAAAATCCGCCGTTGGACCGGCATAACGGTCAGTGTAGGAATTGCTCCTACTCGCACTTTGTGCAAACTTGCAAATGAAACCGCTAAACACGTTCCGGCTTTGAACGGCGTTCTTGCGTTAAATGCTCCGCCGGATTGGGAGCCGCTGCTGAAGCGCACTCCGGTGGGCAATATATGGGGGGTGGGGCGGCGTCTTCTGCCTCGCATGCATGCTCTTGGCATACGCACAGCTGCCGGTCTGGCTGCTGCAGATAAAGCATGGCTTCGCAAGCAATTCGGTGTGCATGGTGAGCGCATGAGCCTCGAGTTGAATGGTGTTCCTTGTATTGATGAGGAACCAGCCGCCGCCAGAGCTCAGATTATGGTGTCGCGCTCCTTGAAAGATGCGGTAACCGAGCTTTCCAGACTGCGGGAAATTCTGTGCCTTTTTGTTGAAAAAGCAGGGCGTATCCTGAGACAGGAAGAAATGATGGCCTCGGAGATTGCTGTCGTGCTGCGGACCTCCCGATATGAAACCGAGCATCTCTATGCCAATTCGGCTTCCTCATTACTTGGTGTGCATAGCGATGATAACCGCGTATTCAACACCGCTGCCGCTCATTTGCTGGAAGGTATTTACAGACCGGGGTATCCGTATCGTAAGATTGGCGTCCTGCTCAGTGGCCTTCTGCCCAGGGATTGCGTGCAGCCCACATTTGAACATCCGGATGCAGCGCCGAGCGCGCTCATGAACACGCTGGATAAGTTGCAGAAATCCGGGCTCGATGTGCATTTTGCCAATCGCGCCTCCACGTTGCCGTGGAAGCGCGAGTTCACATCCCCTTGCTATACGACGAGCTGGGATGATCTGCCGGAGGCTCACTGATGATTACTCTTCATCAGCCGGAGCCGGCAGATTTTCCTTGAGAAAATCGAGCATGTAGTCCGGGGTCAGCAGTTCGCTGGTCACCACGGGTTCCTTGCCGGGTACATAGAGAGCATTTACCGGCACCGAGCTGCGGTTCAGCTTGCGCATCTCGGCATCAATTTCCGGATTAGGTGCTGTCTTGTCGGCCCGCATGAGCACCACACCGGCTTCGCTCATGGCGGCGTACACTTCTTCCGTGTATGCTACCTTCTTGTTGGCCTGGCAGGTGGCGCACCACTTTGCGGTGAAATCTACGTATACCGGGGTGTCGTTCTCCAGTGCCTCTTTCATGGCAGCGGGGCTCCATTCCTCCCACTCCAGCTGGTTCTCAGCGGGGGCGTAGGGGCGGGCTCCCCAGAAACCGGCTGCCGCCAGAAGAAGGGCAATCACAAAACCGGTGATGCGGGTGCCGAGGGGGCGGAAGGGCAGGCACCAGCGCCCATATACCCAGAACGCGGCGCAGAATACCACCAGAGACATGTTCACCCACATGGTATCGGTGCTCTCGCTGGCCGGCCAGAAAGCCAGGTACACATAGAGCATCCAGGCAGCGGCTGCAAAGAGCAGGAAGGAAAGCCCCTGCTTCAGGGATTCCATCCACTCACCCGGCTGGGGCAGCAGTCGCACCAGCGCAGGGAACATACCCAGCACAATGTAGGGGAAGGAAAGCCCCAGTGCCATGAAGGTGAGAGCCAGCGTCATCCATACACCGGGCAGGGCCATAGCGGCGGGCATGGCTGCACCCAGGAAGGGGGCGCTGCACGGGGTTGCCACGATGGTCACGAAGAAGCCCTGGAAGAAAGAGCCCAGCAGGCCCTCCTTGCTCTGCACCCCCTGACCGGCACCCGTGATACCGGCGCCGATTTCAAACACACCGTACATGCTGAGCCCCAGCACAAGCAGCAGAAGCAGGATGGCGTACACAATCCACGGGTTCTGCATCCACTCAGCCCAGCTGCGGGTGGAAGAGCCCGCATCGTTCCACAGGGTGCTCAGCCACTGGGTCCACGGCACTTCTGCCAGCGCCCCCAGGTTGGAGAATACAATCATGAGGGCCGAGATAATCCAGAAGGACACCAGCACACCCAGCACAAAAATCATGGAGTGGGTGAATACCTTGCGGCGGCTGCCGCCACCCATCTGCACAAAGCTCATCACTTTCAGCCCGATGACCGGGAACACACAGGGCATCAGGTTCAGGATAAGACCACCGATGAAAAGGGAAAGACAGAGCGCTCCCAGCCCTTCCGGCACACCGGCAGAAGCGCTGGCAACCGGCGCGGCTGCTCCTATTTCTGTTTTGACTGCGCAGTGCTTGTCGCCGAACACGAGCACACCTTCCAGCGCAGCCAGCGGTTTGCCGACCGTGGCTTCATCCTTCACGGGGTACATCGGGTCGCTGTTATCATTGCGGGTGAGGGAAAGCGTGTAGCTCCCATCGGCATTGGAAGTGAGCTTCTGTTCCGCCGTGGGGGAGATGCTGTTGTCTGCTGAAAAGAAGTAGGCCGTTTCGAGCCCGGCCTCAGCGGTGAAGTTGAGACTCACCGTGTTGCCCTGCTGGCTGGCGGTCACCGTGGTGGCCGTGTCGCCAGGGCCGATGGTGAGCTTCTGCTCATCTGCCCATGCTGGATTCGCGGCAGCATCGCCGGCGGCCAGTTCCAGCGTGACCGTCTGCGTCTCGGGTGCGTTGCAGCCTTCATCGGAGCAGGTCTGCGCTGTGGCAGACATGGTAAAGGTAGCCGTGGCGGGGGCATTGTCCGCAGGGGTTATTTCCCACACTACGACCGGCTTTTCGTAGGTATACGCCACCCCCAGTACACCTTCGTGCTTGTGCGGTACCTGCCAGTACGGGCCTTTCACAGAAAAACCTTCCGGGGCGCTCAGCTCGGCAATCATGGATTCACCCACAGTGCCGGGATTCTTCCAGTAGGCATGCCACGGGGCGGTGATATCGCCCTTGAGTGCCACATAGAAAGGCTTGCCGGGCTGGTAACTCTGCACACTGGCGGCAGAGCTTACGCTCAGCGTAGAGGGGGCGTCAAAACCCATCATGCCATCGAACTGGGCCAGAGCCTGGCCGCAGACCAGCGCAAGCGAAACAATGATGCTGCGTATAAGGTTCATGCGTTGATTTTACCATACCCCCGCACCCCCCTGCAAGCCAACAATTCAGGAATATTTCACACACCAGCAGTTGCGATACCATTGTCTGCAAGAACCCCGGCTCGCTGCATAACCTGCGTGCGGAGCTCGTTGTGGGAGCCAGTCACCGCGTGGACAAGCTGGGCGTGTATGGCGAAATCTCGCTACATAGGCGAGTTCGTGGAGAACGCCAATGCCCACAGCGCCAACGTAGGAGCTACGTACAAGTTTTAGTGAATAGCGAGGCGAAATCGGCCCGCGGAATTTGACCAATCGTCAATAGCAAGCCTGTTCCTGTGCTGTCAGAGTGAATACTAATCCTCTGACAGCAGGTCTCGCATGGAGGAGAAGAAGTCAGCGCATTCGTCTTCTGATGCGGGGGCTTTCATGAGTTTGTCGTAATCGACAAACTCATACATGTGCTTCGGAATTTCGTGGATGAAACTGGAAGGCTGGCAGCGCTCTTCCTGCCCGTAGCGGTTGCGCTTGGCGCAATAGGTCATGGTCAGACGCTCCCGGGCGCGGGTGATACCCACATAGAACAGACGGCGTTCTTCGTCCAGACTGCCTTCATCCACCGAGCGGGTGTGGGGCAGCAATCCTTCTTCTACGCCTACTATGTAGACCTGCGGGAATTCAAGCCCCTTGGCGGCGTGCATGGTGATGAGGCACACGCCGCTCTTGCTTTCAATGTCGTCCTCGTTGCGACTGTCATCCAGACAAATGCCGGCCAGGAAATCCGTGAGTTTATGGCCAGGCAGCCAGTATTGACGGAGTGCCACCTTGATGTCGTCTATGGCTGCCTGCCGGCGCATTTTTTCTTCTTCTGTCTTGCAGTTTTTTGCAATATATTCCTCATAGCCGGTTTCGTTGAGGAAATCCTGAAGAATATCCACAAAGGGGCGTTCACTAGCGGTGAATTCTGACCCATAGCGGGTGACAAGCTCCGTGAATGCTTCTATGCTGTTCTGGGAGCGGGTGGAACATTCGGAAAGGAATGATATATCCACCAGCGTAGCCCAGAGACTTTTTTTGTTATCCCGGCTCCAGTCTATGGCGAACGATGCGGTTGTGGGAGAAATGCCGCGGGGCGGAGTGTTCAGCACACGCAGCAGGTGAAGGTCGGCGTCCGGGTTATCCATCATCTGCAGATAGCTGAGGAGGTCTTTCACCTCGCGGCGGTCAAAGAAGCTCTTAGTGCCGACCATGCGGTAGGGAATATGATGCTCGCGCATGGCCATTTCCAATGCCCGGCTCTGGGCATTGGCTCGGAACAGAATGGCAAATGCCTCCCATGGCAGGGACTGCCGGGCGCGTATCTGCTCAATTTCATCTGCGATGAATTCGGCTTCTTCCTGCGAGCCGGGCATGGCCATGAGCCGCACCGGGTACTCGCCCACTTTGTTGGTACGCAGCGTTTTTTCTCGGCGTCCTGCATTATTGCGGATGAGAATGTTTGCGCAGTCCAGAACTTGTTTTGTGCATCGATAATTTTCCTCGAGCTTGATGACGGTGGGGTTCGGGAAAAAACTTTCAAAATCCAGGATGTTTGAAATCTGCGCACCACGCCAGCCGTAGATGGACTGGTCATCATCGCCCACCACACACACATTGTGCTCGGGACCTACAAGCTGGCGGAGCAGACTCATCTGGAGTGAGTTTGTGTCCTGAAATTCATCGACGGTGATGTAGTTGAACCGTTTGTTCCATTTTTCGTGCACGGTGGGGTAACAACGCAGCAGCCGCTCGGTGAGGATGAGCAAATCATCGAAATCCACGGCATTCTGAGCCTTCAGCTCTCTCATATATGCTTTGGATACAGCCGCTATGAGAGTGTCTTCGATGTGGTCAATCGTCAATCCATTGTTACGCACGCGGGACATTTCCGCCAATACCTGAGCCGGTTCCAGTTTTTCTCGTCTGGCGCCGTACTCCATAATCAGGCGTTTGAGCAGCCCGCTCTGGTCGCTTCCTGTGTAGATGGAAAAGTTTTCCTTATAGCCAAGCCTTCCGATGTCCTGCCGTAGAATACGCACGCAAAGCGAGTGAAAAGTGCATACGGTCATCTGGCGGGCGGCCTTGCGGTCTACCAGGCCGGCTACACGGTCTGCCATTTCATTGGCCGCTTTGTTTGTGAAAGTAAGCGCAAGAATGCCGCGAGGATTGATGCCCTTATCAATCATATTTGCAATGCGGCAGGTTACGGTGCGGGTTTTGCCGGTGCCGGCGCCAGCCAGGATAAGCACCGGGCCGTTCAGAGTCTGAACCGCTTGTTTCTGTGCGGGATTTAGGCTGTTGATGTCGAATTTTTCTGCCATGGTTTGAGCGGGCGGGACGAGGGTAGCAGAATAGATGGTATCATGCAAGCAATTTTGGTATCGCTTCCTCATTTCTCATTGGCGGTAATTGTGTATAAGTGCATGTTATTATCTCTTGACGCCATGGGGAGGGTAATGATAGAATCCTGCCATGAGTACTAAGTTCAGTTGGGAATTACGCCCGACGGACGGAAGTGTTGACTTTGGAGAGGAACTGAACGCGCAGCTGCCGCTGCTGGTTCGAAAGTTGCTGGCCCAGAGAGGGATTTCCGGACGAGACAGGGCCCAACGATTCCTGAGACCCAGACTATCTGATTTGGGAGACCCTTTCGCCTTGCGGGAGATGGATGCCGCCGTTGAGCGCATCTTCCGCGCGGCAGACAACGGAGAACACGTCTGTATCTATGGTGACTACGATGTGGACGGCGTGAGCTCCGTTACCCTCCTGTATTCCGTTTTGCGTGCGTATGGAATACGAACGGATTATTTTATTCCGGTGCGTACGCGAGAAGGGTATGGCCTGAGTGAAGATGGTATGGCGAATGCCATAGCCCGATGCGGCGAAAAACCGGCACTGATTATTGCCGTTGACTGCGGTACTTCTTCTGTGGATGAGGTAGCGTGGTTACAGGGGCAGGGGATAGATGTGGTTATTCTGGATCATCATGAGGCGAGTACTCTGGGGCGTCCCCCGGCTGTGGCTGTGGTGAATGCCAAGTTGGAGGACGATAGTCCGTTTACGTATCTTTGCAGCGCCGGTGTGGTGTTCAAGCTTGCTCATGCCATGCTGAAACAGCGCAGACTACCGGATTTTGACCTGAAGCAGCATCTTGATGTGGTTGCTATAGCCACGGTGGCGGATATCGTGCCTCTGGTTGAAGAAAACCGTCTGCTGACGCGCCATGGGTTGCGCGTGATGGAAAATGGCGGAAATATCGGTATTCAGGCTTTGAATCGTGTGACTAACCTGAACCGCCGCCCCAGCGCCAGCCATGTCTCGTTCCGCATTGGACCGCGATTAAATGCTGCCGGACGCATGGATAGCCCCCTGGACGCCTTGAATCTGCTCATGACTCGTGATTCTGCTGTTGCCATGGATTTGGCCGAACGGTTGGAAATGCATAATCGGGCACGCCAGCAGGAAGAGGAGAAAATCCGCCATGAGGCTATGGAAATGCTGGCGAAAACCTTTTCGCCGACTCGTGATAGCGTCATTGTGCTGGGGTCGCGAACCTGGCACCCTGGTGTGGTCGGCATCGTGGCTTCACTGCTGATGCGCCGTTATCATAAGCCTACCTTTGTAATATCTCTGGATGAAAATGGCGTGGGTAAGGGCAGCGGCCGCTCCATCCCAGGTGTGTCGCTGGTGCAGGCCATCCACGCGTGCGCAGACACGCTTATTTCCGGCGGCGGTCATGATATGGCAGCTGGCTTGGTAATTCACGAGGATATGATTGATGCTTTTCGTGAGAAATTTAATCGATTTGTTCAGGAAAGTGTCGATCCTGATAAGCTTACGCCAGTGCTGAAAGTGGATGCCGAGGTTACGTTTCCGGAGCTGACTCTTGATTTGCTGGACAGCTATGAACTGCTCGAGCCTTTCGGTAATTCAAATCCGCAGCCTGTTTTCATGAGTCGCAATGTCATGCTGACCGATGCGCCCCGGCACTTGCAGGGAAACCACCTGCGGCTCGGATTGCGCCAGGGTACGTGCGAGTGCGATGCCATGTATTTCAACGGGGCCTCGGTGAAGCTGCCTGATCCTCCATGGGATATTGCCTTTACAATTGACCGCAATGTATGGCGGGGGCGTATCTCGCTTTCCATTTCGATTCAGGATATCCGTCCAGCCGCAAATCCATGAGCCGATCTCGCCAGCCTCGCGTTCGCACTCGCCGCCAGTATTCCAGCCCGGAATTCGGAGATTGGCGTGTGCCTGTGGACAAGCCCCACGAGACAGAGCATCTGAAAACTACACCAGTCAGCGTGTTGCGACGCTTGAAGGTGCAGGCTGCCTATTGGCAGTCCATCGAGCCTGAGTATGGTGCCTGTGAACCCGATGCATGGGAACCAGTGCATGGGTGGAAACGAGCGATTCGTCTCATTGTCGGCTTGTTTGTATTGCTGCCCGTGTCTGTGGTGATGGTGTATGCGCTGCTGTTGCAGTTGCATCATGCTGCCCCAGTGGTGAGCAATATCGATTTCTGGCAAAGTATACCCGTGTGGTATACCATTCTGGGTTCATTGGTTTTTCTGACGGTGAAATACTTCCGGCTGGTGGATGCCATGCTGTTGTTTGCTTATGTGCTGGGGCATGAGCTGACGCATGCCATTGCGGCCAAGATGTGTTTTGGAAAGGTGCAGACGTTAAGCGTAGATTTGGACGGTGGTTATGTGGATACCGATACAGACAATGTCTTTGTGTCTCTTGCTCCGTATTTTGTGCCATTGTGGATGCTGTTCTGGCTGGGGGGGATGTTTGTGGCTAACTGGATTTTCCCATTTGAATCATACCAGGCGTGGTTTTATGCTGGTTTTGGTTTCTGGTGGACCTTCCATGTATACTGGACTCTGTGGATCATTCCGCGTGAACAGCCGGATTTGCTTGAGAATGGAGTGGTATTCTCATTCATGATAATCATGTTGACAAATATAGCATCATTGCTGCTGATGCTTCGCTGCTTCGGTGTCATCAGCGTCAGTGGCTATGCTCAGGACGTGAAGAAATGCGCCCTGGAGATATATGCCACATATCATGACCTGCTGGTCTGGCTTTATCAGTCTCTTTTAAGTCAGTAAATAAGATTTGCCTTGCATGAGAGTCATTTTCTGCCATAATTGCCGCGCGTCATGTTGAATCAGGAAGTCATCACCGAGGCGGAAACCGCAGCCATTCAGATTCCCGCAGGCAATGCGTTGTTGCTGCCGGAGGGTTCTCGTATATACATTACCCAGATGCTGGGTAATTCTATCACAGCGGCTACCGATATGGGACTGGTTCGCATTTCTCGTGAAGAGGCTGCTCGTGCCGGCATCATTGCTGCGTCACAGGCTGTTCAGGAGAGTGACGAGAATCTTACGCTTGAAGAGCGGGTGTGGAAGGTGCTCAGTAATATCTATGACCCTGAGATTCCTGTGGATATTGTTAATCTCGGCCTCATATACGGGGTGGAAATCATTCCCCAGAAAGAGGGCGGGAGCCATGTCTCTGTGCAGATGACGCTCACTGCTCCCGGGTGTGGCATGGGACCACATCTCATGGCTGAGGCGGAGATGGGAATTGCCGCTCTGGAAGGTGTGCAGGGAGTTGATGTGGAGTTTGTGTGGGACCCCCCATGGAACCAGGGAATGATGACTGAGGAAGCCCGTATGCAGCTTGGGCTGGAATAATTACTCAGTTATGAGCAAGGTGACTTTAGAATTGACCGCGCAGGAAATGCGAGACCTGGCAGAGGTATGTGCCATGGCTCTCACCATGCTGGGTCAGGCCATGCCGGAAGGCAGAAATCCACGAGCCGATGCATGGCATAAGTTGCTTGTTGAACTGGTGAAAGCCGGGCGCACTGTGCCCGCTATAGCTCGCGATATGGAATTGAACCCGGATTGCGGGTATTGGTTCTTTAAGCGCCCCTATATCGAAAATGCCTTTTATTCGGATGTGCTGGATGAATACCGCGATGCTTCGTTCTGGGAAGAACTGGTGACACGGCTGGCTAATCGTGCCTTGACTGATTGTTATGGGCAGGAAACGGTGGAGGGCATGACGCCGGAAGAACGGGCGGCTCACGTGGCCGCCATGGAGAAAACGCTTTGGAGCGAGGTTTCTCACTATGGCGTAGACAGGCTTATGTTCATGCTTGCGCCTGAGGATAGTTGAAGAAAAAAGCCGCGTTTGTCAGAAAACGCGGCTTAATAATTTCAGCTTCGGAGAAGTTCTTGTACAGATATTTCCTCCGTGCAGGGGGTGTTCTGGTCACATTGGCTTCGGTAGCACGGGTGACACGGGACATGTCTGCTTACTACCCGGTGCTCTTTCCCGGGCGGGGCATATACAGCTGCAAGTCTGCTGGCCATGATAACGTGACAACGGCAGCCGACCAGTGCGGCCAATTGAGGCATGAGCCCGTCAACGGCATACAATTTACAGTTTGCTCCAAGTACATCCTTGACGGTATCCGGTCGTACGGTTTCACTGGATATACCCAGTTCCTGGGCCAATGATTCAGCCCGGGCGTAATCCGATTCAAATGCGATTAATCGTACATTTGAGGCGCCAAGTTCAGAAACCAGTTCTTTCCATTTTTCGACAGACCAGGAATCGGCTTCTCCAAGAGTAGAGAACGGGGCGATGAAGTTTCCTTCTGCTTTTGCGTTGCCGGATTTTACGTCTTCATATGTCTGCCCGGATAAATCAATATGGAGGGCAGCGAGTGCAAGATAATCCTGTACCCGGTGGGTAGGTGCCTGTCCAAGTGGCAGAACACATTTTGTCCGGAGCTTCTTACGGAATTTACTGTTGTCAAAACCGCTGGTGTGCACAGGCATGAGCGGCTGGAGAGCTCGGAAAACCTTGGCGTTATCACTCAGCATGAAAATATAGTCGTATGGCCCGTACTGGTACAACTCGTCTGATTCAAGCTGCTGCAGTGGTTTATCTGTGGTTACAGTATGTGCCACATATGGCTGTGTTTTCCAGAACGCGAGCTGCTCTGCGGGACATACCAGATTCAGCTGAATATCTGGTCTGCAAGCCTGTAATTCTTTTAGGAATGGAATGGTGAGTACTGCTTCCTCAAAGTTTTCAGGAACGCATATGATGATACGGAAAGGTAACCTGGCGTATTTGCGAATCAGTTGTGCCTGGGTGTCATCAAGACCTGGGGCGAAGCGGCGGGTGGGTTTCCAGCGGTGGTGCATCCAGAAGCCATCAATGATGCTTTCCTTCTGCACTTCCTCCAAGGCGTGATTGACTGACTGGGTGATTTCCGCCATGTTTGCATCACCTTCTGTCGGCACGGCAATCAATCTGCTTAAGATTGCATCCCATTTGCCAAGTCCTGTATTCCGGGTGGAAACCGCAAGCAAATGACCAGTGCCACGGCAACGCTTATAGATAAGCGAAGGAAGCGGTGTTGTTCCGGTTACCTTGCCGAAATAGGGCAGGAAAATGCCTTGTTGGGTGAACTGGTCACACAAGACTCCCAGCATACCGCCATCCTTCGCTAATCGGAATACTTCCTTGAGCCCCTTTTTACTGCTGAACATTTCGCAACCATAGCGTGTGCGGCTTTGATATACTATTTTTTCGAGCAAGGGGTTGTCTAACCTGCGGTACATTGACCCGAATCTTTTCACTTTGGGGAAAAGTGGTCTGATGCGGGCCAGAACCTCCCAGTTTCCTGCGTGCGGAATGCAACCTATAACACAGTCGCCGTGGGCTGCCATTTCCTCAAATTCCTTTGCGCCTATGAGATTGACAGCTCGGTTCAGTTCTTCTTCCGTCATGAGACCTGTTTTAAATGTACAGGCCAGATTCATTGTGGTGCGGACGATATTACGCCGCACGAGCGCAGATAATTTCTTACCACGCAGCATGGGATCGACCGTGATGCGCATGTTGCGCGCCACGATTTTGCGACGCCCCGGCGTCGCCGCCCAGACGAGATAGCCGATACAACGACCGAATATAGCAACAGTGCGGATATCGAGCCTCCGGAGGATGCTGCAGAAAATCTGGTATGCCAAGGCGCCTGCCTTTTGACCCAGACTTGCTTTGGTTGTTGAATCGGAGCTCATGGTTGCCGGAAAATCAGTTGATAGTCAGGAAACGGGGAATATAGAAAGGCTTGCGGGTGTAGGGATCCCATACCTTATCGCCAACCTTGCTGTTTGTATAATCCAGCTGGTAGTGCGGGTCATAGGGAGAGACCAGAATATTCGAAAATTCGCAGGGAAGAGCATATGGCAGCCCATCTTCGGCATATTCTACTCGTCCATCAAGGTGCCCTGAAGGGGGAAGATCATAGGGATTTACTTTTGCCCAGTTTTCACTGGCTGGCTTGCCTTCGTTATCTGCAATGACATGCGGGGGGCGAACGCCGGGGTATTCATCGCGCACAAAATTGCTGGCTATCTGCTGGAAGATGCAGGAGTTCAGGCTGAGCGTGCTGAGCGCGGCGGTGAGTGTCAGAATCAGACGAGGTGTGTTCATCTTGGTCATGTATTAGTGTTATTGTTTATGAAGGTCTGTAGGGAACCAGCCGGACGCTGCTTTCATTGCCATTTTGCCCTTTTGCAAAATAGGGGCAGTATCCGTGTTCTTCAATGATGGAAGAAATTTCAGGGTAACAGTCTAAAAGTGTGCGGAGTGCCGGTGCCAGCATGCTGACATGCCGCTCCGGTATGGCGAAGGTTCCAATGCTGCCCCCCTGGGAAATATTTCCCGCCAGCGGGGCTCCTCCTTTGAAGTCGATTTTCAGCGCCGGTCTGCCGTGAATGGTTTCCTGATGAACCGTGAGGAAAATGGATGTGGTCTGGTGGATGTTCGCCCCTATCATGCGGTCGATGATGAGCTCCGCATAGCCATCGTGTACCCGGATGCCAATCCCGTGTCCATGGGTGATGATGGAAAAAATACCGGTCTGGCGGATTCGGCAGGTTTCACGGAGGTATCTATTGATTTCAGCTTCCGAAAAGCTGATTTCCTGACCGTTGGCATTGCGGAGCAGGGCGGTCAGGTCACGGGCACTTCCGTTGTCAGAATAGCCGGCAATATCCCGCATATTCTGGGGGGTCCACATGCTGCAGACCGCTTGAATCATTAACGCGGTGAAGGTCAGGAAGATGAGCGCTGCCAATATGCTCCAGAAGTTGAATCTCCGCCATATTTCCAGCAGAAAATAGCGCCGCTCCTGGGGCGTGTCCTGCTCTTCTTCTTCACCGGCCTGACCAAAGAAAGCGGTTTTGGTGATATCCTGACTCTGCTCGTCATTATTGAAAAGGAATCCCCACAGAGAAGTTTCTTCCTCTGTTCTTTTCTTGGCACGCTTTCTGTTGTTCGAGCCCGGCATGAGGTATTACCCGACTATTATAGCCAAATTTTCCCGGAAGAAAAGGAAAAAACAAAATACAGTCAGCAATAAGTGGCCGGCTGGTGATGAGGCTGGTTTTATACGTCTGGCAGTGCCCAGCGCAGGTATTTGAGGGACTCTCCCCATATCTTACGACTAGTGCTGCCCAGCACCACAACAATGACGGCTCGACCATTGCTGCTTGCGCATGAAATCAGACATTTACCGGCCAGATTGGTATAGCCCGTCTTCATTCCCTGAACCCAGGGGTGCGAGGTAAGCAGTCGATTGGTGGAGCGAATCATGCGAACGGCACCATTGTTTCTCCGGAATTCATATGCCGGAATATTAATCATGCTGCGGATGGTGCGGTTATTGTACGCATAGCAGGCGGCAAGCGCCATATCGTATGCTGTGGAATATTGCTGGGCTGGCAGCCCATTGGGGTTGGCGAAGTGCGTATTATGCATGCGCATGCGCTTAGCCCGGGCATTCATGCGTGCTACAAAGGCATCTACACTGCCTGCACAGTCGCGCGCCAGGGAAACAGCCACATCATTGAAACTGCCCGTCAGCATGGCTTGCAGCAGGTCTCTGCGGCTGTATTGTTCACCTGCTCTCAGGTTAAGGCGGATAGGCGGTGCCAAACGGTCAGAGGCTTTGATGGTGACAATCTTGTCCAAATCCTTTGTGTCGCAAACGCAGAGGGCCGTGACAATTTTCTGCGTGCTGGCCACTTGCCGCCGGGTATTGGCGTTATAGCCGTAAAGTACTTTGCCGTTGTATGGGTCAATGACACAGACCGCTGCACAGTTTGGTTGAGGTGCCGGCGTGGCCGGCGTGCGCAAGGGGCGTGCCGGATTCAAATCACTGGAGTAAGGTCTGCGTACACTGCGTGCGGCTGATGGCAGCGCGGTCGGTTTGTGACCGGTTACAGGCTGCTTCTGAGAGAAAGGTGAATAAATGGCACCGTGAAGAGGAATGATGCCGGAAATCAGGGCGCAGAGCGTCAGAGTTGTGGCGATAGAACGCATGGCGCCCGAGTCTATGCCAGCGCATGTGTATTTGCAAGACTAAATTGCGTTCATAACACCGTGTTGAATCTTCCGCCGGGCAGCGGAACGATACGGCGTTCAATCTGCAATTTCATGAGCATAGGGTTCAGCTGGTGCGCGCCTTTACCGAGCGCAGAGCACAGAGCATCCAGTGTGTCATGCCCGGCGTCTATAGCACGGAGTATATCCGCCGCTTCGTTGTGCGGAAGTTGCTGCCGTCCTGTGACTGATTGAACAGAATCCTGCGAGGGTGGGTTAAATAACTCGAGCTGGGTTGGCTTATTGATCCAATTCATATCGCTGAGCAATTCGTGTGGAGAGGTGCAGAGTATCGCACCATCACGAATGAGCGCATGGCAGCCGCTGGAGCTTATCTGTGTTATTGGCCCGGGAATGGCAAAGACATGGTTTCCGTAGTGCTCTGCAGCCATGCTGGCTGTGTGCAGGGACCCGCTTCGGTATGGGGCTTCCACTACCAGTGTAGCGCGGCTCCATGCCGCAACGATACGGTTCCTCTGTGGAAAGGTGGTGCGGCTGGGCCGCATATACATAGGGAACTCGCTTACAAGAGCTCCGTGGCCATTGCATATCCTGTCTGCCAATTCAGCATTCTCTTCCGGGTATAATGCTGCCAGACCGAATCCCAGCACGGCCAGAGTGCGGCCACCTGCATCCAGTGCCCCCCAGTGAGCTGCAGTGTCGATACCGCGGGCAAGCCCGGATATGATGGTGCAACCGGCTTCAGCCAGTTCGCGGCCGAATTTGCGTGCGGTAGTGGCACCGTAGGCAGATGCCTGACGAGTGCCGACGATGGCAACACTGCGGTCACTATCTGATTTCAGCCAGTTTCCACGCACATATAAGACAATAGGCGGGTCGCTCATCCTCCTTAGAAAAGCAGGGTACTCTTCATCAAGAATCGTCACAACTCGCACTCCGTAATCGGCGGCGCATTTCAGCTCTTCGCGAACATTGGTGCAATTCCTCCAATCTGCAATGGCAGAGACAAGCCTCTGGCCTATGCCGGGTACTTTGGTAAGCAGATTTTCCGGAGCATTGAGCACAAGTTCGGCACTGCCGAAAAACTCCAGCAGTGCCTGAATCCTCATGGAACCGAGCCCCGGTATGAGGTTGAGTGTAATCAGAGCTTCTTCAGGTGAGAGCATGCCGCTTGCGGATCAGCGCTCAACGGTGAAATCCAACCCGAGATCGAGGGACGGAACCGAATGTGTGAGACATCCGAAACTCATGAAGTCTACACCCGTTTCGGCAGCGGCAGGAGCCGTTGCAAGGGTAAGTCCGCCGGAGGCTTCGAAGTAGGGCTTGCAGTTCTTGCCTCGCATTTCCACGGCTTTCCGCATGTCTTCGTTGCTCATGTTATCGAGCAGAATGTAATCCACACCTTGCAGCTTCAGGAATGCCTCCACCTGCTCAAGATTATCAGCTTCCAGCTGAACTTCCACGCCAGGACGCTCGCTTTTAAGTTTGTTGATACAGATTTGCAGGTGCTCAGTATTACCGTCTGTCATCAGGTGATTGTCTTTAACCATGGCCCGGTCATACAGACCAAGACGGTGGTTGTTGCCGCCGCCATGAACCACGGCTGCTTTTTCCAACAGACGGTAGCCCGGGGTGGTCTTGCGGGTGTCGAGTAGTTTACAGTCGGTATGCGCAATGGCTTTCACGTATTTATGAGTCATGCTGGCCACACCAGAGAGCCTTTGGATAAAGTTGAGAGCCGTGCGTTCTGCGCCCAGAATAGACTGGGCCTTGCCTTCAATCATCATGACTACGGCACCCGGAGAAACTTCGTCTCCATCGTTCAGGTATACCTCCACTTTCAGGGTCGGGTCCACGGCTTTGAAAACAGCATGTGCCACATTTACCCCGGAAAGCACGCCCTGTGTGCGGGGGCGCAGCAGCGCGCGTGCCTGTAATTCTGCTGGCACAAAATAGAGGGATGTCACATCACCGTCTCCGAAATCTTCCTCGAGCGCCAGTTTGATAAGCGCTTCCATGTTATCCGATACCTTAGCGTGGCTCATGCCGCTCATAATAGTACCGAGTGTACGGATTGTAAAGGCAGAAATGTGTTATGAACCGGAGTCTGCAAAATCGGCTGGCGTCAGTATTTGTATTTCCACTTGCCATGATGCTTATATCATAGTAAGATGCAGCTATGACGTTTCTTGAGATTCTCAGAGCTGTTTTTGAGATTATGGTGCTCTGGGCATTGTTCTACCAGTTGTACCGCGCGGTAAAGGATTCCCGCGCGGCTGCGATTCTCGCCGGCCTCATTGCTACGGTTATTCTGGGGTACTTTCTGCTGGAATTGACACATGCCGTTGTGCTGAAGCAGCTGGCTGGGCTTATCATTGGCCCCGGCACCATTCTGGTTATTCTCTTTCAGCCCGAGCTCCGCACGGCTCTGGCCCGCCTGGGTTCCAATAAACTGATATCCCGACTTATTGGTAATCAGCAGGAAAATCAGGACTTTGTGACATTGGTGCGTGAATCAGTATCGTATCTGGTCTCCAAGCGATATGGTGCACTCATTGCCATATGCCGTTCCAATAAACTCCGGGAATATGCAAAGACCGGTACTGAGCTGGATGCTCAATATACCCGCGAGCTTATCGGTACTATTTTCATGCCCAAAACATTGCTGCACGATGGTGCCGTCATTGTAAACAATGAGCGAATCGTGGCGGCTGCTGCCATTCTGCCGGTCTCTAACCGCGAATTGAAGGACCGCAGCATGGGGCTGCGCCACAGGGCTGGTATCGGTCTTGCCGAAGCATCGGATGCCGTGGTTATCATTGTTTCAGAAGAGACCGGCGCCGTTTCTCTGGCCGTGGGCAATGTCGTGCAGCGTGATATTAATCTGGATCTGCTTTCCGAACGTCTGACCAACCTTCTTTATTCTCATGCGACACAGGATTCGATTTCAGAAGTTGCTGACCACTAACTGGCAGGCCAAGCTTATATGCCTGGCTGCTGCGGTGGTGGTGTGGCTTATGGTGAACCACTTGCTGGTGCGAGGTTCCAGCCCTGAGTGGAGTATAGATGATATCCGGCTTTCCATGCCTGAATAAGCTTGTGCTATGGGTGCCTGTTTTGTGACCGGAACGGATGTCGGCGTGGGGAAGACCCACGTTATTGCGGCTATGCTTCGTGATTTCTCTCGCCGCGGTATTTCAGCCATGGGCTGTAAGCCAGTGGCATGCGGAGACCGCAAGGAACTGCGTGCGATGCGTGAGGCCGCTGGCTCCGGAACGCTGAGCCTGGACATTATTAATCCTCTGTATCTCCGCACGGCAGCAGATCCGCGAATGGGGGCAGAATTTGAGCGGCAGACAGTATCACTACCTGATCTGGTGGAGTGTGTGCGGCAGTTGCAGGATTCGTATGAAATGCTGCTGGTGGAAGGTGTGGGAGGCTGGGAAACACCTCTATGCCCGGGGAAGACTATGGCCGATTTTGCTGCCGCGCTCGGGTTACCGGTGCTTATGGTGGTTAGTAACCGACAGGGTGCGGTGAGCCAGGCGATTCTGACGCATCGCGCAATATCGGCGCGGGGACTCAGCTGCTGTGGCATTGTGCTGAATCAGCAGAGTGAGGAATGGGATACCGCCGCTGTAACAAACCGCGCCATGCTGGAGGAATACACGGGGCTGCCGGTGCTGGCGGAGCTGATAAATGGAGAGGATGAGATAGATTCCTCCCTGGTGTTGAGCTAAACGCTATTTATTTCTATAAACAATCGCCCCCGGTTCTATCAAGAACCGGGGGCGATGATATTAAAACCTGCTATTGTTTAGTTGGCCTTAAGTGCGGAGGATGCCTTGAAGCTTACCACCGAGCTTGCCGGAATGGTCATGGTCTCGCCGGTGCGGGGATTGCGACCGGTGCGGGCGGGGCGCTTCTTGGTTTCAAACGTGCCGAAACCTACGAGCTGTACTTTCTCCGTGGCAACAGCCTTGGTGATGGCGGCAAGGGTGGCGTTCAAAGCCTCGGCGGCGCACTTCTTGGTTGCATCCGGGCCGAGTTCCTTCTGAATAGCGTCAATGAGCTGGGTCTTATTCATAGTTATAAGATGGTTGCGGTAACATGCAGAATATAGCACCCTAATTCCCTGAACGCAAGCAATAAATACGTTTCTTTCAAAAAAAATTGTCAGTTGGAATTTCTTTGAATAATTTCTGCGGCTTTTTGATAGGCAATTATCCGAGAATCACAGATATCAATCACATACGGCGTGGCATGGCGGAACCAGGCGCCAGTGTTGAAAATTTTGCGTTTTCCGAAGCGCCAGCACCCCGAACGATGCATGTGACCGAAGATGAGGATTTCGGCCTCGGGGAAGAATTTGCGGGCGAATAGTTCTGCCCGGAGGCCGCAGGTCAGCCAGCTCCACACGATGCTGGCGGGTCTTTGTGGCGGCCAGAAGCAGTGCATGAAGCTACGGAGCAGGGGATTTCGGATGCCTTCTCTGCGCATGATGGGCGCAGTAAGCTGGCACATGCTGCGAGAAAGTTCCAGACGGGATTCCAGATTGCTGTCAGAATCCGGGTAGTCTTGGATAAGCTGCCTGCATTCTTTTTTGTGGCGGAGATATTCCCAGCTCCATGGTGCTACTTCCTTATACAGGGCATGGCCGTGCATGGCCACCACGCGGCCGCCCCAGAAACGAGCAAGCAGGGCGGGGGTATCCGGGTCGTGGTTGCCTGAAATTTCTATGAGAATGACGCCGCGGGACCTGCATAATTCCCGCAGTTTTTCTCTCGCTTCCATGCCTGCTTCCTGCCAGGTACAGCGGCGGGTTTCGGCCAGGTCTCCGGCGATTACCAGCATGTCTGCTCCCTGCAGCAGGGGTTCCATATCCCGTATATCCGGGGCCTCGCAGCGTTCATGACCAAGATGCAGGTCTGAAATAAACCGAACGATGCAGCCCGGCGGTGGGTTTATATCTATGATGCAGCTCACGCCGGGGCGAGGTTAGAGTTGACGCTGTCGCACCGCTTCATACAGGCATACACCGGTGGCTACGGATACATTCAGACAGGGAACTTTGCCAGCCATGGGGATACGGACCAGAAAATCGCAGTTTTCTTCCGTCAGGCGGCGCATGCCGTCGCCCTCAGCCCCCATAACCAGAGCTATGCCCCCTTTGAAGTCGATATCATAAACCGAGCGGTCACCGTGATCAGAAGTACCGACAAACCAGATACCTGCATCTTTCATTTGTTTCATGGTGCGGGCAAGGTTGGTAACCTGCACAAAGGGAACATTTTCTGCGGCTCCCACTGAAACGCGGAGTACGGTTTCTGTGATGCCTACCGATTTATCCTTGGGGGTGATGACGGCGGCAACGCCGGCGCCATCTGCGGTGCGGAGAATGGCTCCCAGGTTATGAGGGTCCTGAACACAGTCCAGAACCAGGTAGAGACCTTGCGGCTGCTCAGCGAGAATATCCTGTAAATCGCCTTCGGGACGCGGTTTTACAACGATGGTTGCTGCGGGTTTCTTTTCGAATCTGGCTTCAGCTTTTGCTGTGTGCTTGTTTGCTCGTGCGGTGCGGTCGTTGAATTTCATGCTGGGTCTTGAGTTAAAATGTTCAGAGCTTCTCCGGCCATCATAAAGCCGAAAGTGCCGGTGATGTGAGTTGCAGAGCCGAAGCCGCTGGCGCAGCCTATGCCGCCTTTCTGGTGGGCGTCTCTTTCGCAGCTGACGGTGCCATCGCATTTCGGGAACCTGGGACGCTCCGGAGAGAACACGCAGCGAATGCCTGTTTCCGGGCATTTATCCTGCAGGGGAAGGCCATATTCCTTGCGGAGAGTCTTGCGGAGCTGGGAAAGCATGTTGTCGCCTCCGCTCCGCGCCAGGTCTGCCACGGAGATGCAGCCTGCATCTATTCTGCCGCCAGCGCCACCGCAGGTCACAAGCGGTATGTGGCGTTTATAGCATTCTGCAATGAGGTGCGCTTTCGGGCGCATGCTGTCTATGGCGTCAATCACCACATCCGGTTGTGTGTCAAAGAGCCGCTCGGGTCTGGATACGGTGTAGAATGCCATCACTTCTTCTACGCGAACCGCAGGATTGATGGCTCTCAGCCTTTCACCCATGGCTTCCACCTTGGCTCTCCCATAGTTGCCTTCCAGGGCATGAATCTGTCTGTTTGTGTTGGTGATGCACAAATCATCCATATCCAGCAGAATAATGGTACCCACCCCACTGCGGGCAAGTGCTTCTGCAGCCCAGGAGCCAACACCCCCGATGCCGACTACCGCAACTCGTGCTTCACTGAGCCGCTCAGCCGGTTGTATCCCATACAGACGGGCTATGCCGCCAAATCGTTCCACGTCCATCATTTTTCGTTGTATATGCGTGTGATGCGCTCAATCCTTATGGCTTTTCCTGTTTCAGTGTCGACTTCCACGACCACGCCATTTACCATAGCCGGGAAGCCTCCAATCGGGAAGCGGTTGGGCAGATTGGTAATCAGCCCCTGCAGCACGCATTCGGCATCGCGGCCAATCACTCCATCCCGGCTGCCGCACATTCCTGCATCTGTCAGGTATGCAGTGCCGCCGGGCAGTATGCGTTCGTCTCCTGTCTGCACATGTGTGTGTGTGCCGATGACGGCGCTGGCCACGCCGTCCATGCGGTATCCCATGGCAATTTTTTCACTGGTTGTTTCTCCGTGGAAATCGACCAGAACGGCATCGGCACCGGCCTGGCGCAGCCTCAGTGCTTCCTCATATCCCAGAGTATAGGGGTTTTCTGCACCTGGTCGCATAAAGGTGCGGCCTTGCAGGCAGATAACACCTAGTTTTCCAGCCGGAGTGGGGATGATACAGCTGCCGCATCCCGGTGTGCCGGGTTGCAGGTTGAAGGGGCGCAGCACATTGGTTACCTCGGGCAGCCAGGGAATCAGGTCAGATTGATCCCATACATGGTCGCCCAGCGTTATGACGTCCACCCCGTTTTCCATGAACTCTCTGGCAAGCCGGGGTATAATGCCTTTACCACCTGCGGCATTTTCGCCGTTTACCACTACAGCGTCCACGCCGTATTCTGCCCGCAGCTCAGGAATGGCGCGGTACAATGCACAGCGCCCGGGTTCGCCCACTACGTCTCCCAGAAACAGGATGACCATCAGTGATTTGATTTGGAGCCACAGGGAACCACAGTCACTGGAATGCTGGCGGCTCGTACCAGCTTTTCAGCAGTGTTGCCCAGTAGTATTGAGGTAAGCAGGGAATGATGGCGGTTGCCGATGACCAGCTGGGTGATATTGTGGCGGCGGCAGAATTGGTGTACGCAGTCCACAATGTCATCGTTTTCCTCGGCTTTGGCATAAATCGGGATTCCCCATTTCCTGCTGATTTGTTCACCCAGCTGTTTGGCGCGGGCATCTGCTATGGCCAGTACGGCCTGGCAGGCATCCATGCGCTGGTAATCCATGTTCGGCAGATTTCCGGGTATGTCTCCGGCTCCCATATTGCTGCCGCCGGATAAACTGCCGGCCGCATCAATAATGCAGGGCTCTACGGCATGCAGCAGGTACATTTTTCCACCTGTCTTGCATACCATCTCTGCAGCGAAGTCGAGAACGGGCTGCCCTTCTTCACTAAAATCGGTTGCTACTAATATTCTGACCATGCACACATGATATCACTCATTACAAGAATAGCCAAGAATAATCTTCACAAGCGGGTATCTGCAGATGCTTTTTATCTTGTTTCACGAAAAAAATGTGATATAAAGGAGAATATCGCTGTTTACCTTGTTATGAAAAAGAAAGCAATCACTATCATCTTTGCTGTGCTGTCTCTTGCAGTCTGCATGCTGCTGGGGGCTGTTTTTGGAGCAAATCCGTGTGCGGTAGTACCTGGTGCGGCCGAGTCTGCTCAGATGCTTGAGGCGGGCAAGGCCGTGGTGGGGTTCCGCCCCTGATACCTGCTGCGCTATGCTCTTGCCTGGGGGTAATGCCGGTACGGATGAACCTGCGTCATTTTCCGGCAGGTAAGATTGGTGTATAAAATAAAAGACAGCATGCCGGGCGGGCATGCTGTCTTTTTTCTGTTTGAAAGGAATCAGAACTCGACGTGAGCCTGCAGACCGGTAGCGCTCACTGTGCTTACATTGCGGTAGGCGGGGTCAATGTAGAGCTGGTAGTACGGAGCGATGGAAACGTAGTCGTTCAGCTGCACACGATAGGTGAGCTCCATGACTTTTTCAAATTCATTGACCAGGGGGGTGGAATCACCGTCGCCGCACTTGTAGACACCGAATCCTGCGCCCAGGTAATCCTGCGGGCGGCTGGGAACAAGGCGAAGGGTGGTGCCCACCATGGCTTCCTTGCGTGCGCGGACATGCTCGCTGCTGGCAACGGCCAGGCGTGCGTATACCTTCACTGCGTCGGAGAGGTTGTATTCCACGCCGCCCATGATACCTACGGCATCATGCTGCGTTTCAACGCCACGGGAATTTGCGGAATCAACGCTGGTGAAGAAAGATGCAATGCGCCAGGTGCCCTTACCCTCGTGGAAACGGTGGCCCCACTCACCCTGCACAGCATAGCCATTGGTGTTGTTCCAGTTCAGGAAGTTATCGCCCAGGCCCAGACCGGTACCGATGAAAGCGACCGTGGCAAAGTTGTTCTGGTCAATTTCGTGCTGAAGCACAGCGCCGGGAGTACCGTAGTACATGGGCAGCACCGGGGATTTCTCGAAAGCATCGTTCATGAACCGGGCATGGCCGATACGGTCGAAATACAGGCTCATCCAGATGGCACCCACGTTCAGACAGGTGCGCTTGTTGTTGAAGTACTGGCGCAGGGTGGCATTCAGGATGTAAAGCCCGGCAGGACCTACGCTGTCAGTGTGCTGGCCCGTGCCGATTCCCATGCCATCGTAGTAGAAGCGGTCACCATCAGCGGAATCGTGGTTGAGCCCCCAGGAACCGGCGAGACCCAGGTTGAACCAGGTGCCGCCGTTCACATCGTTCTTGATGAGGCGCTGGTCAAGGCTGCTGAAGTAGATGAGGGAAAGATTGTCGTTGTCGTATCCGGCACCCTGATTGTCAACTGCCCAGTAGGCACCGTAAAGTTCAAGATAGAAACCCGTGCCGGTTGTATCATAGAGCTTCTTTTTCCATGCGGGAGCAGATTCTCCGGGAATGTTGAGCACGCCATCATAGAACATGTGGTAAGAATCAGTCGTGGATTCACCGGCCAGAGCTGCAGTGGCGAGAGCCAGCAGAGAGAAAATAGTCTTTTTCATATTACAGAATAATTAGTAGGTGCAGCACAATATCATGTTATTATCTGTTTGGCAAGCAAAACCGCCATTTGTTTGTAGCAAATGGCGGTTTTAACGGATTATGTATGAGAATCAGCGGGATTTCTGCATGGCCTGACAGGTGCTTTCAATGAGGTTCCGGGCCTGTTGTACATCTGCGGCGTGGGTGTTGCCGGTGCTGCGTTGCACGGTGAAGATTTCAGCAAGTCCTGCGTTCATGCGTGCCACTGCTTCTGCCGCTGTGGGGGATTCTCCGGCGCGTGCTCGCAGCAGGTTCACTTTTTCGTATTCTTCTATACCTTCGCGCAGTCGCTCAAAGCGGATTGAACTGCGGTTGCCGGGGTATACCAGGAAGCAGTCACCTGATGGCCAGTGCACAAAATCAGTTGTTTCAAAGGGATTCCTGTTCCATGAATTGTAGGCCCAGCGCAGGAATCCATTCAGCTGGTTGGCGGCAGCAAAGAAACCGAGCCATTCCGCCTCTGCCGGGGCAGAGTGGGTGAAAGTATTGGGCTTTTTCGGGTGCAGACACACATAGAACGTGGTGATTTTGCCAGCCTTCTGGCGTTCGCGCAGCAGGTCGCCCAGGGCGGTGCCGGCATGGGTGATGACGGGAGAAATGTTGTAGACCTCGCGGGTGAGGTCTGAGGGCTTGTCTACTGCAGAAGCAATTCTGAAGCTTGGTGCGTATCTCTGCACCAGCTCCATGGCTGCGCGCACGTAGGCATCCGGGCGCTCATCTATGGCGATGCATGTTTTCTCAGCCCATCCCATCTGCAGCATGTGGCTGTGAAAATCTGCAAGAAACGGCCCCCAGAGCTCAGCGTACTCGGAAGTGCCGGGTTTTGCCTTGATGTGTTCGTTGCGTCCGGTGGCTTCATCGAAATACTGCACGCTCAGATGCCAGGGAATCATGGTGTAGCAGCTGATCTGCTCCCGAATGCCGATTTCATCGTGCATGAAGCTCACCCATTTATCCAGGGCGGAGTAGTCGTATCTCATGCGTCCGTCCTTTCCACGAATCCATTTCACCATGGAAGGGAACCAGTCGTAGGTCTGCCCGTTCCAGGCTTCATCCAGTATGGTGCAGGTGATACATTTCTGACCAGCCTCAGCCAGGCGTTTCATGATGGGCATGAGCAGGGCAAAATGTTCGGTCGACCATGGCTCCACGTCGTGCCAGCGGGCTACGGCTTGCGGGTGTTGCCACAAATCGAGGTGAATCTGCCATTTGTCTGGCGATGGTAAAATCTCATCGATTATTTCCAGGGTAATCTCCTGACTTACCGCTTTGCAGCCGTCGGCCGTTACCGTGACATGGCCTGTATAAATCCCCGGTTCCGCCGTCTGAGGTACATCAATCTGGAGCCATATTCCGCGCGCAACCCCTGCGGGAAGATCGCAGGTATTGCCGCGGTCAATGATATCGGCAACCGGGGTGCCATGGGCTTTTGTGTAACGCAGCATGCTCACGCTCGCGGGTATGGTGGCGGAACCCTTGCTGAATCCGGAGCAGGTGGCTGAGAGCTGGGGTGCTGTGCCATTGGCCTGTATTGCCAGCTGGGTGCTGCAGCGCTCTCCTCGCCACGTGCGGAGCCTGGTGGTGGATTCATCGTGCATCGGTGTGGCGTTATCAGCAATGGTGAGACGGTGTTCACCCGTGGCGATGAGTTTCAGCTCGGTAGCCGGGGAAGATTGTTCCTGCGTGGCGGGCGAGGCTGCATCATACAGGGGATGCCGCTCGGCGGGCCACTGTGCCAATGCCGGCATGACCAGAGTAAAAATGAGCGTGGTAAGAAATACTTTCATATCTTCACATGAATACGTACCATTTTCTCTTGATTTTTCAAGTAAAAATGCATGAAAAAAAGAGATTTGCCCCGCCGGGTACACGACTACCCGGCGGGGCGTTTACTGCAACACCCGTTGCAGCACGACAACGAAATCCTTTCCGGAATCAGAACGAGAAGACGCCTTGCACTCCCATGATGACCACATCGCTGTTGTCCGGGTCGTAGGCGGGGTTGGCGATGTACTGGATGTGCGGCACCAGCTTGAAGTAATCGTTCAGCTGGAGGCTGTACATGGCTTCGGCCACGTACTCGCGATCATTATCGACGGGGGAGGCACCCTTGAACACACCGAAGGCAAGGCCCAGGAAGTCATCCTCACGGGAGGGGATGAGTTTCACGTTGGCTCCGCAGGTGAAGTCGAAACCGTTGCCAGCCTCCTGTCTGGCGGCCCAGCCGGCGCGGCTGTACACGCTGAGAGAGTCGCATACTTCGTGCTCAATGCTGCCGGCCAGCCCAACGTTGTTGCTGCTGGTGCCGTCCATGTTATCAATATAGCGATAGAAGGGATTGAGCCGGATGGTGGTTGCGCCGTCTGAAAGCATGCGGCCGTATTCACCCACGAGCAGGAAACTGTCGTTCCCGTGGAATTTGAAGGGATTATCACCATAGCCGGTAGCTTCGCTGGAGGCTGCGAACATGGCGTAGCTCACTGAGTCAATCTCGTGTTGCAGGACGACCCCGAGGTTGGCATCCGGCAGGCCGAGCACGGAGGAGTTGATGAAACCGTCGTTGGTGAAGCAGGAGAAAGAGTCATTGGCGATTCCCACGGCATCGAAGTAGTTGGTGAGGTTCACCATACCGGCGATGATGCAGGAGCGCTTGTTGTTGAAATACTGCATGAGAGCAAGCTCCGGGAGCACGCCCTCGTGCCCGCCGTAGATATCGGCGTGCGGATAGGTGGCGCTGCCGGTGCCCTCGCTGAACATGCGGCTGGTCTTATCAGAATGGGAATCCAGCCCCCAGGAACCGGAAAACTCGACGCGTAACCAGGTGCCGCCATTTATGTTGTCCTCGATGAGGCGCTGGTTGAACTGGGCATGAATGAGGAAGAGGTTGGCATTGTCATGCACATCGGGGGATGTGTTGTTGCTGTGCCAGTACCCGTATGCCATGTCCAAGGCCCACTGGGTGCCGTATTGCTCATTGGCTTTCACTTTGTAAGCGGGGTCGCCTTCCTCAGGGGTGAACATGTTGATACCCTGGAGAATGTCTCCTGCCGTCGGCTCTGAGGCTTCCGCTGCGATCACGGGCAGGGTGATGAGCCCGGCCAGTGCCATTGCGATTATGTTCGTTTTTTTCATTTGTATTAGTTGATAGAGACCTGGGTCTCTGAGTGTGTGTGTTGTGGGGGTATAGGGCAGTCGGGGGAAGGATTATTACTTCCTGTCTTTCCTGCTGCAGCCGCAATTGCCGCTGCAGCCACTGCATCCACCAGGGCAGCCGCCTTCCTTGCTTTTACGCAGGCAGGACTTTATGGCGAGAGCTGCTGCGCCCAGGAGAATCAGGATGATGATGACGTCTACCATGGTGTTGCAGGTGTGTGAAGTTGGTTACTTGCTGATATTCTGTCGGTACGGATTCGGACGCAGCGCCAGGATGATGATGCCCAGAAGCATGATTCCTGCCAATACCTGGGCGGAACCGAGGGTGCCGGCGGTAATCCAGAGCCCGAGCTGGTAGGTGATGAAGGCTACCACATAGGCCCAGAGGCACATGTAGCCGATGGCAAACCAGGTCCAGCGGGCGCTGTTCATCTCGCGGCGGATGGCACCGCAGGCCGCGAAGCAGGGGGCGCACAGGATATTGAAGAGCATGAAGGAGAGGGCGCTCAGTGCCGTGAAGGCCCCGGCTGCACGTACATTTCCGGCCACGCCGCTGGTTTCCTCATCTTCCTCCACCTCGGGGAAGAGGAAGGCCGTGGCGGCATTCACATAATCCATGAAGCTCTTTTCTCCTTCTTCAACGGCGGCTGTTTCTTCCTCGGCTTCTCCCTCTTCTGCTGCGGCTTCAGCGGGCAAGGTGGTGCGGGCGGCAGGGTCGCATTGCCATGCAGCCATTGTCAGAGCGCTCAGGGCATTGGTCTTGGTGATGTCAAGGCTGCGGGGCAGTTCCTCCTCAGCGGCGGCTTCGCCTCCTGCTGCGGGCTCTTCCTGGGCGGGGTAGAGTACACCGAAGGTGCCCACCACGTTTTCTTTGGCGATAAGGCCGGTCACGGTGGCTACGGCGGGTTTCCAGTCGCCCCAGCCCAGCGGGGTGAAGAGCGGGGCAAAGGTGTTGCCGGTGTCGGCCAGCATACTCTGTTCCACAGCAGCCTCGTTTTCGGCGGTGTTCAGGTATTCAAACTTCCAGGTGTAGTTCGAGAGTGTCCAGATGAGGGCGGAGGCCAGGAAGATGACGGTACCGGCTTTCTGCACGAAGGCCTTGCAGCGCTCCATGGCACGCAGGTTGATATTGGCGCCCTGGGGCATGTGGTAGGCGGGAAGCTCCATCACAAAGGGCGTGTAACCACCGGCGAACATGTGCATCTTGCGCAGTATCATACCACCCAGAATCACGGAGCCGAAGCCCATGAAGTAAGCTATGGTGGCCACTGTGGCAGTCTGACCAATCATGGCGCCGATGAGGGCCAGGATGGGCAGCTTGGCACCGCAGGGCACAAAGGTGGTCAGCATGATGGTCATGCGGCGGTCCTTCTCGTTCTCGATGGTGCGGGTCGCCATGACACCGGGCACGCCGCAGCCCATGGAAACCAGCAGCGGAATCACGGATTTGCCGCTCAGACCAATCGTGCGGAACAGGCGGTCTAGCATGAAGGCCACGCGGGCCATGTAGCCGCAGTCCTCCAGTATGGACATGAGCAGGAAGAGCACGGCCATCTGTGGCAGGAAGCCCAGTACGGCTCCCACTCCTGCCACGATACCATCAGTGATGATGGCCTGCAGCTGCGGACTGCACGCCAGAGTGGCGCGCCCCAGCATGCCGGTGCCGAAAGCCACCAGGCTCAGCACAATGAACCAGATGATGAATTCGGTGCGGCTGGCACGGCCGGTGTGTTTCATGGGATTCCTGCAGAAACGGTGGGTGCGGCTGCCGTACACATTGCCTTGCTTTACGCCACGTTTCATCAGGCAGAGTCCGAGCAGCCAGATATTGGCCGCCCAGAGCGCGTACATGAGCCCGGTATGCAGCATGCCTGGCAGATGCGGACACACATATTCAAGCGCAAAGGGGGCTACCATGATGTACAGCCACGCACCGTTCATATTCATATCATGCAGACGGCGCAGCATGACCGGGAATAGCAGTATCATGGACAGAATCGCGCTGAACATGGTCAGTGCCTCCACTCCGGCTGTTTCGGTGCCGATGAAGCCGGCCAGCCAGCCACCCACCACGGGCCCGAAGAGCACATCGTTTGCCCAGTCGGTGCCCCAGGTGCCCACGGTGTTGATGGAGATATAGTAGATGGCATACATGATGCCCACAAAGATGAGCGGCCCGGCAAAGCGGTTGGTGAGCACGGCATCTATTTTCTGGGAAAAGTTCTCCTTGCTGCCTTTCTGCACCAGCACCTGCGGAATGAAGTCGCAGATGGCATCATACCGGCTGCCGGCAATGATGGAGGCCACGTCGTCATCCATGGCTGCTTCCAGCTCCATGCGGATATCTTCCAGGGCATGGGCTTTTACCTTGCTCACGCCTTTCTGCAGCAGTTCCTCTCCCTCCAGCATCTTGATGGCTTCGAAACGCGTTGCCTCGTACTCTTCCTGCACATGCTCGATGGCTTTTTCCACCGCTTCGCTGTATGTCAGCTGCTTTGGGGCAGCCGGGGCAGGGGCCAGCATCAGGTTGATAAGTTCTGCAATTCCGGTCTGCTGCAGTGCGCTGACTTCCACCACCGGGCACCCCAGCTGTCTGCTCAGTGCTGCGGTGTCTATCTTCATGCCGCGCTGCTCCAGCAAATCGCACATGTTCAGGGCAACCACCATGGGCAGGCCGGTTTCCATCAGCTGCGAGCTCAGGTACAGGTTGCGCTCCAGATTGGTGGCATCCACCACATTCACAATCAAATCCGGCTTCTCCTCCAGCAGGTAACGGCGTGTCACTACTTCCTCGGGTGAGTAGGGAGAGAGTGAGTAGACTCCAGGTAAATCCTGCAGCTCAATTTCCTCGTGCTCCGTCAGCTGGCCTCCTTTGCGGTCCACTGTCACGCCCGGCCAGTTGCCAACGTACTGATTGGCTCCTGTGAGCTCGTTGAACAGCGTGGTCTTGCCGCTGTTCGGGTTGCCGGCCAATGCAATGTTCTTTTTCATGCTGAAACTTGTCTTATTCTACCTCAATACTGGCGGCCTCTGCCTTGCGCAGGGAAAGCTGGAATCCTCGCACTGTTACCTCCAGCGGGTCGCCGAAAGGTGCCATCTTTCGCACCTGCACTTCGGCTCCTTTGGTCACCCCCATGTCCAGAATCCGTTGCCGCAGCGCGCCTTCTCCGTGTACTTTGACAACTCTGACTGTGTTGCCTATCTTTATCTGATTCAGTCTTAATCTCTGCGTTTCCATTTTTAGAATGTTAACCGTGGCTAATCTGTGTCAACGAGCAGGAGTTTAGTCGCGACTAACTTTTTTGTCAAGCTATTTTTTCTGCTTTGGCACAGAATGTCAAAACCGAAACAGCCATGGAGGGGGAATTGTCTTGTGCCCGGAGAAGGGTATTTGTATAATGAGAGACATGAAGCAACAGGAAGCCATAGCAGTAGATTTCGGCGGAACCAGCATCAAGATAGGGGTGACATGCGGTGCTGAGCTGGTAGAAAAAGCAGCACCATTACCTACGGCAGAATTTGAGAGCCCGGGTGCCATCGTGGCAGCCATGTGTTCCACCATGAAAGAGCTGCGGCAGAGACACCCCAGCGTAGTTGCAGTGGGTTTGGGCATGCCCGGCTGGGTAGATTTTTACCAGGGCGTGCTGTATCAGCTGACCAATGTGCCGGTGTGGAATCACCAGGTGCCGGTGCGCGAGGTGATGGAGCGGGAGTTGCAGCTCCCCGTGGTGCTGGATAATGATGCCAACTGTATGGGCTATGCCGAATGGAAACTGGGTGCGGGCAGGGGGCTGGATAGTCTGCTCTGCCTGACGCTGGGCACGGGAATAGGCGGTTGCATTGTGGTGCATAATCGTATTCTGCGCGGACGCAATGTTTCTGCTGCAGAGCTGGGGCAGACCAGCGTAGATTTCCGAGGCCGGGTAGGGCCGTTTGGAAATCGCGGAGCGGTGGAGGAATACATAGGGCATAATGAATTCACGGCCGATGCCGTGGCCAGGTATGCGGCGGCAGGCGTTTCCCGGACCGTGGCCGAGTGTTCACCTTATCAACTGGAACTGGCAGCCAGGTCCGGCGACCCCATAGCTCAGCAATTGTACCGGGATTTTGCAGAGAAGCTGGGCTGCCTTATCATGAACATGATGTATGCCTTTGTGCCGTCTGCCTGCATTATAGGCGGTGGCGTGGCCAAGGCCGGAAATCTGCTGTTTGACCCGCTGCAGGCTTGCCTGAAGGAGCAGCTCTTCCCGGTGCATTATGATAATCTGCGTCTGCTTCCCGCATATTTCGGGGCAGATGCCGGCATCATCGGCGCCGGGCTCATGGCTGCAGATTATGCAGCCGGTAACTTGAAATAAAGAAAAAGACCTGCGATTGCAGGTCTTTTTTGTTCAGAGCGGATGATGGGATTCGAACCCACGACATCAACCTTGGCAAGGTTGCGCTCTACCACTGAGCTACATCCGCGATGCGTTTTCTGAGAGAGCGGATGATGGGATTCGAACCCACGACATCAACC
>JAZLDD010000033.1:0-4793 GCA_045614585.1 Akkermansia sp.
GAACAGAGCCTGCAGAGAGGCGCCCATGCCGAAGGTCAGCATGATGGTGGTAATCTGGGTCAGGCGGCTGATGCCTTCGGCAGCCACGAGACCGGTCTTGTCGAGAATGATGTACCAGCCGGAGATATCAAGCAGGCCGAAGCCCACCACCGTGAGACCCAGCACAGCGCCGGAACGGAAGGCAAGCTGCAGACCCTTGTTGAGGCCGTCCTTTTCATCGCGGCAAGCCTGGGCCACGCGGCCGGAGGCATAAGTAGCCGTCTTCATGCCGATGAAACCAGCCAGACCGGAGAAGATACCACCGGTAAGGAAAGCCACGGGCACGATGTTGTTCTGAAGGCCATAGAAGGCCATGATGCCGAATACTACGGCGATGATGACGAAGAAGATGGAAACAATCTTGTACTGCTGTTTCAGGTAAGCCATGGCGCCTTCGCGCACGTAGCCCGCAATCTCCTTCATGCGGTCGTTGCCCTCGTCGGCCTTCTTCATGTCGAAGAAGAACTTAGCGGCAAATGCCAGCGCGACGACGGAAGCAAACGGCACTATCCAGAATAATATCTCGGGGTTCATGTTCGTTTGTTTATATTTGTTTTTGGTGACTTTTTTGCAGGCACAAAAAAGCGCCACAGTCTACACTAAAAGTTCCCCCTTGGCAACCCGAATTTCACACGATGACCAAAAAACAGGGGGATTTGTGACCGTGAATGAGAGGATTCCTGTTTTTTTCTTGACCCGATTGCGTCGGATGTGTATCCTGCATGGTAACAAACGTTTTTGTCTGATATTACTATGAAAGCAGTACTTCTTTTCCCCGGTCAGGGTGCCCAGAAGGTGGGCATGGGCAAGGATTTCTATGATGCGTATCCCGCCGCTCGCGAGATGATGGATGCGGCTGATGCTGCGCTGGGTTATTCTCTTACGGATATTATGTTCAATGGCCCGGATGAGGAACTGACCCGCACCTGCAACTGCCAGCCCGCTCTTTATCTGCACGGCCTGGCTATCTACAAGGTGCTCAGCTCTCTGGTGGATATTGAACCTGTGGCCGCTGCCGGCCTTTCTCTGGGTGAGTTTACGGCCCATGCCGCAGCCGGTACCTTCAGCATGGAGGATGGCCTGAAGCTGGTGCAGAAGCGCGGTGCTCTCATGGAGGAAGCCTGCCAGGCTGCCCCCAGCACCATGGCTGCCATGATTGGCGGCAGTGATGAAGCTGTGGCTAAGCTGGCTGCCGAATGCGATATTGACGTGGCAAACTACAACTGCCCCGGTCAGACGGTGGTTTCCGGCTCTGTGGAGGGCGTGGACAAGGCCGTGTCCGGTGCCAAGGCTGCCGGTATTAAGATTGCCAAGAAGCTCAACGTGGCAGGTGCCTACCACAGCCGCTTCATGAAGAGTGCCCAGACGGCGCTCCGCCCGGAGCTGGAGGCTACACCCATGACGACTCCCGCCGTGCCTGTATACTGCAACTTTGAGGCTCGCACCGTAACCGGTCCGGAGGACGTGCGCGCCATGCTGGGTGAGCAGGTGTGCGGCTCTGTGCGCTGGGCTGCCTGCATGCAGGACCTCATCGAGAAAGGCGGACGCCTCTTCATCGAGATGGGCCCGGGCAACACCCTGGCCGGCATGATGGGCCGCATCTGCAAGGAAGCCAAGGTGATTTCCATCCAGGATGTTGCCTCGCTCGAAGCCGCTGTGGCTGAGATTAAGGCGATGTAAACACCATTACCTGTTAAAAACAGATGCCCTGGTGCTGCATGATGGCACCAGGGCATTTTGTTGCGGGAATAAGTCACTAACTGGTGATTATTCTGGTAAATCCGAGTTTGTTCTTCTCGAAGCACGGGACTTTAGTCCCGTAAACCATGGCGCGTTAAATCGGGACTGAAGTCCCGTGCTCCGATGGACTGAATCGTCAACGACCCCGATTTGTCGAGGATTGAAGACATACAAGAAGCCCCTTTTGTTTGTATTGCCATGCTGCCGGCTTGACTTAGCAGCGGTGCGGGTGTAATTTGCAGCCATGTACACCAGCTTTTTTGATGTGTTTTCCATCGGTATCGGTCCGTCGAGCTCACATACTATGGGGCCTATGCGTGCAGCTGCCCGTTTTGCCCATGAGCTGGCAGAGCAGGGGCTGCTGGAGCAGGTGGAGAAGGTGAAGGTGTACCTATATGGTTCGCTGGCGCTCACGGGGGTGGGACACGGTACTCCCGGTGCTGTGGTGTATGGCCTGCTGGGGCTGGATGCCGAGAAGATGGAGATGTCCGCCACGAATGCCGTTGCCACGCTGGCAACGGAGGGTAAGCTGCTGCTGAATGGCACACATCCCATCACCTTCAGTGCCATGCAGGATGTGGTGCTTGAGAAGGGGATTACCCTGCCGGAGCATGCAAACGGCATGCGCTGCTGTGCTTACGATGCGGCCGGGCAGGAGCTGGCAAATGATGTGTATTTCTCCATTGGTGGCGGTGCCATCCGCCGCAGCGATGAAATGGAGGAGCTGCCGGAGCCTCCGCCTGTGGTGCCGTATCCTTTTGATTCCTGCGCGGAGCTGCTGCAGCACTGCAAGCGCGAGAATATGACGATTGCTGCCGTGGTGCGCTGCAATGAGATGGCTCTGCCCACTGGTATGGAGCTCCGCACGCGCATCCGCAAGATTTATGATACCATGGACAAAGCCATTGAACGTGGCGTGAAGACCATGGGTGTGCTGCCTGGCGGGCTCAAGCTGCCTCGTCGTGCGCCGCGCATCTATCGCCGCCTGGCGGAAATGTTCCGTGAGAATACGCAGGATGCCCTCACCATTATTGACTGGATTAACCTGTGGGCCTTTGCCGTGGCTGAGGAAAATGCTGCCGGTGGGCGTGTGGTGACGGCTCCCACGATGGGTAGTGCAGGTGTGCTGCCTGCTGTGCTGCGCTATTTCGAGCGCTTCGGTCGCAAGGATGCCACCGTGGGCCGCGAGCATGGTATCGAGGTTTTCCTGCTCACCGCGTCGGCCATCTGTTCCCTGTACCGAGCCAAGGCTTCCATTTCCGGTGCCGAGGTTGGCTGCCAGGGTGAGGTGGGCGTGGCCTGTTCCATGGCGGCTGCAGGGCTTACCGCTGCCATGGGCGGCACCAATGAGCAGGTGGCCAATGCTGCGGAAATTGCCATGGAACATAATCTGGGGCTCACCTGTGACCCCGTCTGCGGCCTGGTGCAGGTGCCCTGCATCGAGCGCAATGCCATTGGCGCGGTGAAGTCGGTGAATGCTGCCCGCTTGGCGCTGCGTGGCGATGGCACTCACTTCGTGAGTCTGGACAGCGTGATTGCCACCATGAACGAAACCGGCCGCGCTCTGGCTGCCGGTTATCGTGAAACTGCGCTGGCTGGGTTGGCCACCAACGCGCTGACCTGCTGAGTTGTGAAATCAGATGCCGTCGCGTTCCAATATGGCCTCGTAGATTTTATCTATGACCTGGGCATGAATCCGGCATTCCTCTTCAGTAAGTGTGCCGTGTAATTCTTCAATAGCTTTCTGCTGCGCCTTTTCAATTGCTGCAGAAGGGGATAAAAAGGCTTTGGATATAGTAACCAGAACCGCTCTGCGGTCTGTGGGGCTCTGGTTGCGTTCCACCATGCCCTGGCTCATCAGGCTGTCTACCATGTGGGATGCCGCTGAGGGTGACATGCCGACCCGCTCTGCCAGCGCGCTCATGGGTATCCCTTCCGGGTGCTGCTGAGTGTAGCGGCGTATGTTAGCCATTACGGCGCATTGCCTTACGCTCAATTTATACAGCTTCTTCCGCAGACTTTCCGTCATGGCAACCGCGCCTGCGCGGTTGATGTAGTCTGTGATGGCGCGCAACTTGTCAACCATGGGGATATCGTAGCGAGTGTTTGGCATGTCTCTACTTTAGCATGTTACGTATCCTTTTGTCAATATTATCTCATATTTGAAACAATAAAATATTGAAAAAATAAAATATAATTCTTGACTCGTTAGCCTGTACTTGGTAGTATGCGCTCATACAGTTATGGGAACGCACCAATATATCACCCGCTACAATGGGCAGAAAGGGAGTCGCAACACATTTTGCGGCTGGAGACTTTGCATTACGCGACAGAAAGAAATGTACGTACGCTATTTTACAGACCGGGAGTATGAAAACAGCGAAAGCGCACTGGTAGCCGCGCTTGAGGTGCGCGATGCCATGCTCCGCGATATGGAACAAGGATGCGACTTTATCACCGTGTGTAACCGGTATCGCAAAGCTAAGTAATCAGGGTAGGGTGCTATATGCATTGGAATGAGAGTCCTGTGACTCTCATTTTTTTTCGTTGAATAGCGGGGCTGCCGGGAGTGTTGAGCCGACAAGACAAGAAAACAGGCCACTCGCAATGGAGCGGCCTGAGTCATGAAATGGGTTGGTGAGAAATCCGGGATTAGCGGATGGTCTTCACGGTCACAGCTTCCTTACCCACGCGGCTGCGGAGGTAGTGGAGCTTGGCGCGGCGAACCTTACCGCGGGTCACAACCTCAATCTTGGCAATCTTGGGGGTGTGGATGGGGAAGGAGCGTTCCACGCCTTCGCCGTAGGCAATCTTACGAACGGTGAAAGCCTCGTTGATGCCGGCGCCACGCTTGGCAATCACGATGCCCTGGAAGATCTGCACGCGTTCCTTGCCACCTTCAATCACGCGGCAGTGCACCTTCACGGTGTCGCCAACGTTGAAGGGCGTCACGTCGTCCTTCATCTGCTCTTTTCCGATAGTGTCGAGAATGTTCATCTTGTCTCCTTCTTGTA
>JAZLDD010000034.1:0-3303 GCA_045614585.1 Akkermansia sp.
TTGCCACAATAGGAGTAACCCAGTAGACACTGGACACTCCCCTGGGCAATATCTTTGTCAAAGTCGATGCAGTCGCAGCGCAGCTCGCATTCCCGGTCGATGGGGTCGGCAATGCAACCGGAAATGGATTGCTTCTCCAACCATTTTTCCAATGGACTCAGCTGATGATTGGCATCAACGAAGGACTTCTGAAATCTGGCGAAATCGGCAGTTATACCGGTGGTATAATATGGGAACATATATTTTATAGGGTTTAGTGTTGGGGGTGATAATTCGGAATTCAGAAATCTCCTTATTCATAAAGCGCATGAATGGAGGATTCTTCTTTCCCTGGCTGCATTCTAGCACGATTTTTTCAGTTGTCTATATCAACTTTACGCGTTAGAAAATTTTCTTTTGCAAGCTCTCCAGAAGCGGCGATGCGATGAGAAAATAAGGAGGAGCGCTATTTTAAGTTTGAGAGGATGGCGGGAGAGATGGGGGGAGAGAAAAAACCGGGAACCCATTCGGGAACCCGGCTTTTTCTCTCTAATCAACTCTGAAACTACATGAAAAAGACTTTTAAGTGCCCCGGAATAACGCGCGAATGGGGCTTCTTATGGAGGTGTAGACACCGGTAATGAGAAAAACGTTCAAACAAATAGAAAAAAATTAATTTTCCTCCTCGAAGCGCAGGGTCTTCTCCCAGCCGTCGCGGGGGGCTTCGTCTACGTCTACGCCCACCCAGGGGGGGAATTTGCGGCTTCGTCTACGTCTACGCTCACACAAACCGCCGAGGCAGGACTCCTCATTCTGCTCATTCTTCCTCGAAGCGGAGCGTTTTCTCCCAGCCGTCGCGGGGGATCTGCGTGTTCGGGAAGATGGCGCGGGCTACATCGCGGTAGGCTTTGGGGTTGGGCAGACTGGGGCTGAAGTGGGTGAGCCAGAGTTCTTTCACGCCGCCGGCATCTGCCGCGAGGCGGGCGGCTTCGCTGAAGAGCATGTGGCGGTTTTCCCTGGCCTTGGGCAGCATTTCGTCCTCGCCGTACATGCCTTCGCAGATGAAGAGGTCAGAATCAGCAGCGGCGGCGGCGATGGCGGGCACGGGGCGGGTATCAGTGCAGTAGGTGAGCTTGAGCCCGCGGCGGGCGGGGCCGAGCACCATATCGGGGGTGAAGATGCGGCCTTCGTGCTCGATGGTTTCGCCTTTTTTCTGGAGGCGACCCCAGAATTCCATGGGGATTCCCTGCTCTTTCGCGCGCTGGGCATCAAACTTGCCAGCACGCGGCAGGATGAAGCTGTAGCCGTAGCAGGGCACGCCATGCTGCACCTGGAAGGCGCGGATATCGCAATCGAGGAAGTACATGGTTTCCTCTGGCGTTTCGAGCTCGCTTACGCGGATTTCAAAGGGGAGGTTCGGGGCTATGGTGCGCAGGGCATTCACCACGCGCTCTGTGCCCACCGGGCCGATGATGGATAAAGCCTCTTCCCGGCCCATGTTGCCCATGGTGAGCAGCAGCCCGGGAAGCCCCGAAATATGGTCGGCGTGCAGGTGTGTGATGAGAATCTTATCCACGGGTTTCAGGCTCACTCCTGCGCGCTGTGCGGCAATCTGGGTGCCCTCACCGCAGTCAATGAGCACGCTGTGTCCCTGGTAGCGCACCATGAGCGAGGTGAGCCAGCGATTCACCAGCGGCAGTGTGCCCCCGGTTCCCAGTAGACAAATATCCAGCACGCTGGGAGTTTCGCACAGACTCCCCGGATTTGTCAAGGGCAGAGCGCGCCAGAGGAGAAGAATTCAATGCGTAGCGTATTTACAATTGACGATTGACTAGTGAGGATTGACGATTGACTAGTGACAAGTGACAATCATCAAAGTTTCCTGCGCCACCGGCGCAGCAATTGAAGCAATTGAGAACAGCCCGAGAAACGACTGGTGCAATGCGAGCATGCGGGGTATCCGGCATGTTCTGAACCAGCCGCTGGTGAATCACAGTCCGCCGAGAGCATATTGCAGCTTCTCTATCACCTGCGTGGCGGTGATTCCCGGCGGGTACCCCGCAGCTGCCCAGGCGTACTCAGCAGCTGCCCCGCACGTATAGACACCCAGCATCGCAGCGCGCTCCGGAGCCACCCCCTGAGCCGCCAATGCACCGATGACTCCGGCCAGCACATCCCCCTGCCCTCCATTGGCCATAAAGGGGCCTCCCGTAGCGTTAAAAAAGCACCCGTTCTCACCCGATATGAGAGTTCGCGCCCCTTTGAGCGCCAATATGCTATCAAACGTGTTGCGGTAGCATGACACCGCCTCGCGACGGGTAGCACACACCCCCGGTTGCAAACGCCTCATTTCACCCGGGTGAGGGGTCAGAATCCACCCCTTCCGAGGCACCCAACCATAGGCCGCCGCGGTGTTTAGTCCATCAGCATCCAGCACCACAGTACCCTCGAATTCGGAGGCCAGGCGGCGCAGCGATTCTGCCGCCACCGGCTGCACTTCCCCAAGACCGGGGCCAATGACCAGCACTTGGGCATCCGGTTCATGAATATCGGCATAAGAACCTACAGGCCGCACCATCACCTCCGGCGTAACCCGCGCAGCAAGAATGGGATACACCGGCGGCAGGCAATACAGCACCACCAGCCCCGCCCCCGCGCAGACCGCAGCTTCGGCACACATTTGCGCTGCGCCGGTCATTCCTACGCAACCCGCTATAATTGCTACTCTTCCGGCCTTATTTTTATAAAAAGAATAGGCACGAGAATGCAAAATTCCGGAGACATCCGATACATCCATCACTCCAGCCGATTCTGACGCGGGTATTTCACCCACCTCCGGAAGCGGAATACAGAGCAGCCGACCCACGGCATCCTCCGCGCCATCTGCCACCATGCCGGGTTTCACACAGCCGATGGCGGCGGTCACATCTGCCCGCACCACATCGGCACCAAATGCTCCGGTATCAGCATCCAGCCCGGTGGGGATATCAATAGCCAGCAGCAGACTGCGGGGGCTTGCGGCACGCAGGGCATTCATCTCGCGCACCAGCTCAGCGTACGCCGGGCGCAGCTCGCCCACGGCACCGCTGCCCAGCAGACCATCGATAATCAGCAGACCGGATTGAGGCGCCGGCACATCGTCATCCGGATGCAGCCAGGGGCACTGCTCCAGCTGAGCCCGGGCATCTGCCGATAAGGAGCCGGCGCAGCGCAGCGTGACCGGGCAATCCCAGCACGCAGCCAGGCCGATGGCATCGCCGGCGTTATTCCCGGTGCCGGCATACACCACCACGCGCGATGGCACAAAGCCGTGCATGAGCGGCA
>JAZLDD010000035.1:0-8391 GCA_045614585.1 Akkermansia sp.
GGCGAGGTCAAGAACCCCGAGACGATTAACTACCGCACGTTCAAGCCCGAGAAGGGTGGTTTGTTCTGCGAGCGTATCTTCGGCCCGACACGCGACATGGAGTGCTCCTGCGGCCGCTACAAGCGCGCTAAGAACAAGGGCATGATTTGTGACCGCTGCGGCGTGGAGGTGACCTCCGCCCGCGTGCGCCGCGAGCGCATGGGTCACATCAATCTGGCAGTGCCGGTAACTCACATCTGGTTCTACAAGTGCATGCCCAGCCGTATAGGCCTCATGCTCGACCTCACTGCCCGTGACCTGGAGCGTATCATTTACTATGAGGATTACATTGTTATCGACCCTCGTGACGTGGCCGGTATCGAGCGTGGTCAGATTCTGACCGAAGAGGAGTATGATGAGCTTGTGGAGGATTATGGTGATGATGCTCCCGAGGCTGGCATGGGTGCCGCTGCTATTCAGCGCCTGCTGGCTACCATCGACCTCGACGCTCTTGTAGACGAGCTTCGCCAGGAAATGGAAAAGACCAACTCCAAGCAGAACAAGCGCAAGCTGGCCAAGCGTCTGCAGCTTGTTCAGGGCTTCCGCACCAGCGGTTGCAAGCCTGAGTGGATGGTTCTGACCACCCTGCCGGTGATTCCCCCGGATCTGCGTCCGCTCGTTCCTCTGCCCGGTGGCCGTTTTGCTACAAGTGACCTGAACGACCTGTATCGCCGCGTCATCAACCGTAACAACCGTCTGCGCGAACTGGCTGCTCTGCAGACACCTGAAGTGATTAAGCGCAACGAAATGCGCATGCTGCAGGAAGCTGTGGATGCCCTGTTTGACAATGGCCGCCATGGCCGCCATGTGACAGGTGCAGGTAACCGCCCGCTCAAGTCTCTGTCCGATATGCTGAAGGGCAAGAGTGGTCGTTTCCGTCAGAACCTGCTTGGTAAGCGCGTCGACTACTCCGGCCGTTCCGTGATTGTGATTGGTCCGAACCTGAAGATGAACCAGTGCGGTCTTCCCAAGAAGATGGCTCTGAGCCTGTTCGAACCCTTCATTATTCACCGCCTCAAGGAACTTGGCTATGTGCACACCGTGCGCTCCGCCAAGAAGATGATTGACCGCAAGGAATCCATCGTGTGGGATATCCTGGAGGAAGTGACCAAGGGTCACCCCGTATTCCTGAACCGTGCTCCTACGCTGCACCGTCTCTCTATTCAGGCTTTCGAGCCTGTGCTGATTGAAGGTTCCGCTATCCGTCTGCACCCGCTCGTATGTACCGGTTATAACGCAGACTTCGACGGTGACCAGATGGCTGTGCACGTGCCGTTGAGCGTGGAAGCCCAGCTGGAAGCCCGTCTCCTCATGCTGGCTCCGAACAACATCTTCTCACCGGCATCCGGCAAGCCCATCTGCACACCGTCCCAGGATATCATTCTTGGTTCCTACTACCTGACGCACACCCGCGCCAAGGAAGTGAAGGAACACCAGGACAACCAGCACCTGCTGCCCCTCTTCGAGTCTATTTCTGAGGTGGAGTTCGCCATTGCTGCCCGCAAGATTGGTTACCACGAGTGGATTCGTCTCAAGAACCCGGATTACGGCAAGACCGGCGCTGCTTTCAACAAGCTGGCCTACAACCAGGAGAATGTGAACCGCAAGACGCTGGTGACTACCGCTGGTCGTGTTCGTTTCAACGAAATCTGGCCTGATGAAATCGGCTACATCAACCGTAACGTGGGTAAGAAGCAGCTCGGTGATATCATCTGGCGCTGCTATCAGACCTGCGGTCAGAAGAAGACCGTGGAGACTCTGGATGCCCTCAAGTCCCTGGGTTATAAGGAAGCTACTCGTTCCGGCTGCTCCATCGGTATCGTGGATATGGTGGTGCCTGAGAATAAGGACGGCGTGATTTCCAACGCATACGAAGAGGTAGCCAAGGTGACCGAGCAGTATGAGGAAGGTCTTATCACCAATGGCGAACGCTACGAAAAGGTGATTAACATCTGGTCTTCTGCTACGGATGCTATCCAGAAGGAGCTCTACACCAAGCTGGAATACAACGAAGGTTCCGCTGTGGCCAGCCCGCTGTACATGATGGTGGACTCCGGCGCTCGTGGTAACAAGGCTCAGATTAAGCAGCTTTCCGGTATGCGCGGTCTTATGGCCAAGCCCTCCGGTGAAATTATCGAGCGTCCCATTACCTCCAACTTCCGCGAGGGTCTGTCCGTGCTTGAGTACTTCATTTCCACTCACGGTGCCCGTAAGGGTCTGGCCGATACCGCTCTTAAGACCGCTGACTCCGGTTACATGACCCGTAAACTGGTGGACGTGGCTCAGGACGTGATTGTGCGTGATCTGGACTGCGGTACGGAAAATGGTATTACCATGACTGCCATCTACGATGGTGAGGACGAAATCGCTACTCTGGCTCAGCGTATATATGGCCGCGTGCCCTGCGACGATATCTACGACCCGACCACTCGTGAGCTCATCGTGGCTAAGAATGAAATCATCACTGATGAAGCTGCTACCCGTATCGAAAATGTGGGTATCGAGAAGGTGAAGGTTCGTTCCGTGCTGACCTGCGACCTCTCCAAGGGTTGCTGCGCCAAGTGCTATGGCCTTAACCTGGCTACAGGCCAGAGCGTCAAGGTGGGTGAGGCTGTGGGTATCATTGCTGCTCAGTCCATCGGTGAGCCCGGTACTCAGCTGACCATGCGTACCTTCCACGTGGGTGGTACTGCTACAGCTGCTGCCAGCCGCCCCGAGTACACCGCCAAGAGTGCCGGTACCGTCATCTATGACGAAAACCTGCGTGACCGCTGCGTAGAGGATGAGAATGGCAACATGGTCGTGCTCTGCAAGAATGGTAGCGTGAAGGTGTACGATGCAGAAGGTAAGGAGCTCGAATCCTACTCTCTGACCATGGGTGCAGTGCTGCGCGTGAAAGATGGTGCCGCTGTGGAAGCCGGTGCTGTGATTGCAGAATGGGATCCGTTCGCCATTCCGGTGATTGCAGAAATCGGTGGTACCGTGGAGTTCCAGGATATGATCGAGGGTATCACCTGCCGCACAGAGTCTGTGAACGCTGACAATGGCAAGGGTACCACGGTGATTATCGACCACCGTCAGGATCTGGCTCCCCGTGTGATTGTGCACACCGCCAAGCCCGGTTCCGATAAGGACAAGCCCCGCGTGTACAATATCCCGACCGGTGCATACCTGGTGGTGAACAACAAGCAGAAGATTGCCGCCGGTACTCAGCTGGCCAAGACTCCCCGCAAGGTGCAGAAGACAAACGATATTACCGGTGGTCTTCCCCGCGTGGCCGAGCTCTTCGAAGCCCGCCGCCCGAAGGATACCTGCACGCTGGCTGAAATGGATGGTGTGGTTGCCATCGATGACGCCATGATTCGTGGTAAGAAGGTCGTGACCATCTATCGCGATGCCGCTGCTAAGGAAGCTGCAACCAAGACCCGCAAGCGTTCCTCCAAGCTGCAGACGACCGATGAGTACGAGGGTACGATTTCCATCAAGCACCTGGTGCCCATGGATCGTCACATCATCGTGCACGATGGCGACTTTGTACGCGCTGGTGAGCCGCTTTCCGATGGTTCCGAAGCTTCTGATGAAATCCTCCGCATCTGCGGTAAGGAAGCTCTGCAGGAGCACCTCGTGAACAAGGTGCAGCAGGTATACCGTGTGCAGGGTGTGGAAATCAACGACAAGCACGTGGAAATCATCGTTTCCCAGATGCTGCGCAAGGTGCGCGTGAAGGATCCTGGTGATACAGGCCTGCTCTGGGGTGATGAGGTGGACCGCACCACGCTCTCCCGTATCAATAAGGAGACTGTGGAGCAGCACGGCCGCCCCGCCGATAGCGAACCTATCCTGCTTGGTATCACCAAGGCTTCTCTGAAGACAGATTCCTTCATCTCCGCCGCATCCTTCCAGGACACCACGCGTGTGCTTACCGAGGCTGCTACCCTGGGCAAGGTGGATATGCTGGAAGGCTTCAAGGAAAACGTGATTCTCGGTCACCTCATTCCTGCCGGTACCGGCTTCTCCCAGTACCGCAACATCGTGGTGGAACCGGCTGAGGGCGCTACTCCGATTCCTCGTGCAACCTACTTCGATGAAGAGGATATGCCGCTGTCTGACGACACGCTTTCCGTGGGTGCAGATGACTAATCTACACTACTGATTCAGGTAAACTTCATGCCCGGCATTGCAGAAAGCAGTGCCGGGCATTTTTTACAGGGGTGAGGGCTCAGGGCTTCAGAGGAACGCAGTGAGATTCCGCACCTGGAAGCACTGCTGCCAGGTGTCTGCAATCCTGCCGGCGGAGCGGTTGCCCAGCTCCCAGTTCTTCAGCTCTGCCATGAGCGCCTGGCAAATTGAATCCGGCGTATCTTCTGTGGCGACGGTGCCGCTTTCGCGGCTGGTATACCAGCGTACCACGCTCAGTAAGGGGCGGGGTGGGCATACCACGCTGCAACCGCAGCATAACGCTTCGGCAGAGGCGCCGTGCGAGCCTTCGCTTTCTGAGGTGCAAAGCGAAATGCTGGCTTCATTGCAGAGCTGGCTCAGTTTCTCATGAGTGCACTGACCATGCAGAATAATGCGGCTGCGTATATGCCCGGGCAGAGCATTGTGCCAGTTTTCGAGCTCTGGCGGGGTGGGGCCACATATATCGACCTTGACTGTGCTATGCGAGCTGAGCAGCATTTCTAGGGCTTTCATCATGAATCCTGCCCGCTTGACAGGGAGCTGCCAGCTGCCGGTGCAGATGATGCGCGCCTGCTTTTCGACTCCATTGTATTGGAAACAACCGTTGACCGGTGTCGGAAACTCTGTGCATTTTTCCGCTATGGCAGCGCCATAATACGGGTCGCGCCGCAGGCTTTCGATGCAGGGGCGGGAAGTGGTAATGGTATGCGCCAGGGAAAGATGCTTCCTTCTCAGCAGATTGATTAATACATCCTTTGCTTTATTGAGGAGTTTGCCGCTGGGGCGGGATAAGTGCTCGTGCAGTTCCCCGCTGGAATCGAAATGAACGATGAGCTTCATCCCTGCGCGGCGTATGGCTCGCGCTATTCCGGTGTAGCGTGGATCACCCCAGGAATAGAGTACGACGCCATCCAGCCTTTGTTCTTTCCACCATGCCGAGCTGTACAGTGCCTTCGCCGGTACACGGAGCAAATCGCGTGTCGGCAGGTCATCTGCGTGTGCCGGAAGCGGCATGATAACCCGGCACTTGTGACCCATTTTCTGCAGCTCTCTGCATATCAGCCCTGTATCCCGGGTGAAAAAATAATCGTTTGCGTGAAATGCTACAGGTGTGCAGGTCGCAAACGATTTGGTGGCATGGTTCATATAGGTGTTCAGCATACTCACCTTGTTTTCCCAAGTCAAGTATATATCATGCAATCGCGCCGGACAGTGTGCTCTGTCCGGCGCGGCTTAAAACGTTAATCAGCAGCTGTTACCTCAGGCGGCAATGCCGAAGTGGCGCTGAATATCCTCAAAGATGCGGTCGCGGAGACGACGGGCTCTCTCAATATTGCGGGTCTTGAGGGAGAAACGCAGGCGCTCAGCCGTTGCATCCGGCTTGTGCACCGTCACGTGGCACCACCACACACCACGGTTGTTCCACAGGTGGTGGTTAAGGTTATCGTCATTGATACGAAGCGCGATCTTGGTCTGTTGCGGGGTCATTTTCTTAGATTATATCTGAAAGGTAAAGGCAGGGTGTAGCCCTGCTTCGGTGTCCGCGTTCGTTTCTGAACCGCCGAGCGGCACCTCCGGGTCAGGCTTTTTGTTGTAGACGCAGGAGGTAACCGCCTCGTTCAAAAAAAGCAGGGGGATTTAGTAAAGAATCCCGGCTTTCTTGAGCGTGTTGTAGGCGCCGTTCTTGGAGATAGTGCGCAGAGCCTTGCAGGAAAGCTTCATGCGAAGGTAGCCACCCTTGCCACCGTTGAGCTCGGGCACCCAGATGCGCTTCTCCTGGAGGTTGGGATAAACAGTGCGGTTCACCACTTTGGTGACGTGACGGCCGATACCACCCTTCTTCTTGGCAAGACCGGAACGATGGATGCGGCGGCCTTTGTGCGGCATGGCAAATGTGATATTGCAAATACGGGACATAAGATGTTCTAGGTGACGTTAAAAAATAAAGCGGTGCGCTATTTTACACAATTTGGGCGTGGCGTCAAGAAAAACTACACCTTTTGTTCAAAAATGTGCATGAGAGGGTAGACCAAAGTCTTATTTCTCTAGTTTTTTGCGAGTTCTGGACGCGATGGTAGCCAATTTCCGTTCTACTGCATTGAATTGCAGACGCACTAATTTACCCATGGTGAGAGCCATGAAATGACTGAGATTAGCGCAGAACTTGAGCCATAAAGTGAGTGCGCGGCCAGTGACAATGCGCCGCTGATGGATTTCGTGCAGCCATGGTTTCAGGGAAGTGGCGCGGGAGCGAATCCACCAATTGTAGAGGGAAGCTTTGCGGAAGAACAGTCTGGCTTCTTCAGGGCAGTCATGGTGAGTGAACATTTCCTGCTGCAGCAGGTAGGCATCCAGCGCGGCACCACTTTTAGATCCTGTTGAATTAGCAAGGAAAGCATCAGTAGCAGAACCACCCCATATGCGGTATAGTGCTGTGGTGCGGTAGCATGTACCCAGCATGCGGTGTTGCATGGCCAGGCGTGCCCAGCCGATTCCATCGCCGAACATGCGTACCCCGTGTGGGAACAAATCCCTCTCCCCAATGGCGCTGCGCAGAACCACTGCAGAAGATGAGGAAGTCTGGGTATCTCCTTCTGCAAACCAGTTGACCGCCCAGTATTCCTCTGTGGCTTCCGGGCCCGCTATGAAATCTGCGGCGGAGATATCTGGCACGCGTTTGGGGCTGGTGGAAAACCAGACAAAGTCAGGGTGTTTTTCAAAAAAGTCTCTGGCTGTTGCCAGGTGGTCCGGGAGCCAGGCATCATCGCTATCCAGGAAGGCCACGTATTTGCCGCGGGCTTCGCGTACGCCTCTGTTGCGCGCGGCGCATTCTCCCCCGTTTTCCTGCGTGATGACGCGTAGTCTGGGGTCTGTTTCCTGCTCCAGAACAGCGGCAGTGTTATCCGGAGAACCATCATTCACCACCACGATTTCCAGATTGGTTTCTGTTTGGGCATAAACACTTTGCAGGGTGATGGGGATGAAATCAGCACACTTATATGCCGGAATGACAACACTGAATAGAGGAGCGTCTGCAATCATGGTAATATGTATGCCTTTATGCTAAGGTGTGGAACCCTCTGAGTCAAGATTAAATTGGTTAAAGAAAAATTGAAAAGTTTAAATAAAATGCTATCGCGTGTACGCTTCAAAAGTAAACACATAAATGTTGCCATGAAGAATCGAATAAAATATTTAGCCATGTTAGCCGGCTCAGCCGTGATGCTGAGTTCCTGCGCGGTGTACGATTATCCCATGTATACGAGTGGGTCTGTAGCAGTGGGTGGCCATGGCTGGAGCACTTCGGTTGCGTGGACGGATGCGCGGTATGATGTGAATGGTTTTCCGATATACGGTTATTATTACGGGCAGCCCGTGTATGGATACACCGCAAAAGGGGCGGCCGTCTTTTCCTTTGTAGCGCTGACTTCATCATGTATGGTACCTAGCTGGGGACCGGCGCCGTGGTATTGCGGGCATTGGCACTACCCGCATCATGTGCGGCGTGTAAGCGTGCCGCATCATTGCCCGCCCGGGCATTATCCCGGTCGCAAAGCACCGCATCATGTGCACCATCATCATGCCGGGCTTCACCATGCAGCAGCTCCGCATAAACACGTGAGTAAGCCGCGCCCTGCAGTGGTACACAAGCCGGGTGCTGCACACAGACCGCCCCAGACGCACAAACCCGGCGCGGTGAATAAGCCCGGAGCGGAGCACAAACACGGAGCAATGAATAAGCCTGCCCATCAGAAGAAGCCTCAAGTGCACCAGAAACCGGCAGCGAACCAGAAACCGGCCGTCAACCACAAACCGGCTGCCGGTCACAAGCCCGCCATGAATCATCGGCCGTCGGCACCGTCGTCGCGTCCCCAGAGCCGCCCGCAGCATGCACCCGGCGTGCAGCGCCCTGCCGCCCGCCCCTCGGGAAACATGCAGCACAGTCGCCCGGCAGGAGCTTTCCGTGGCGGGAGCCGCGGTGGTGGTCATGCCCGGAGCGGCGGACATCAAGGCTCCCGGCGTTGATGCAGCACCCGGGCTGTCATATGTAGAATCCCCCGGCTCCGGAATGGCGGAGTCGGGGGATATGCCGTTTACCCAGGTACTTGCAGATCAGAGTTTTTTTCCGAAAGCCAGGCGGTCGTACTGCTCATTGGCATAGCGGTGCTGCGG
>JAZLDD010000036.1:0-12323 GCA_045614585.1 Akkermansia sp.
CCTTCTTGTTGCCCACTTCGCCGTCCACCTTCAGCATGCCGTCGATGTTCTGGCACATGTGCAGAACGATGGGCTTGGAGAAAGCGTACTGGGTGTCGGTGTCGATGTTCATCTTCACCACGCCGTAGGAGATAGCCTCGCGGATGTCGCAGAGGTCGGAGCCGGAACCGCCGTGGAACACGAGCAGCATGTCCTCACCGTGCTTGGCCTTCACCACTTCCTGACCGTCGCGCAGGATCTTGGGAGCCAGCTTCACAGCACCCGGCTTGTACACGCCGTGCACGTTACCGAAGGTGGCGGCCAGCATGAAGGTGCCGATGCCGTTGAGGGTCTCGTAGGTGAGCAGCATGTCCTCGGGGGAGGTGTAGAGCTTCTCGTTGGGGGCGTCGCCGTTGTCCACGCCGTCTTCTTCACCACCCACAACACCGATTTCGATTTCGAGAACGATGCCTACCTCGGCGCATTCCTTGAGCATCTGCTGGGAAATCTTGAGGTTCTCAGCCATGGGCAGGGCGGAGGCATCGAGCATGTGGGAGTTGAACAGGGGCTTCAGACCAGCCTCTACGCGGCGCTTGGATTCAGCGATGAGGGGACGAAGGAAGCTGTCGATCTTGTCGGCCTGGCAGTGGTCGGTGTGCAGAGCCACGAGTACGTTGTACTCCTCGGCAAGGCGATGGGTGGCTTCGGCAAGAACGATAGCGCCGATAGCGGAGCTCTTCACAGCGGTGCCAGAGGCGAACTGACCGCCGCCCAGGGATACCTGGATGATACCGTCGGACTTGGCTTCAGCGAAAGCCTTGAGGGCGCCGTTGATAACCTCGATGGTGGTCACGTTGATGGCGGGATAGGCATAACCCTTTTCCTTAGCCGTGTTGAGCATCTTGATGTACTGTTCTTGTGTAGGTACAGGCATGGTACTATTTTGTTGGTTGGAATTATCAGGAGCACGCGGGGTGCGCGCTCTGCACGCGAGTATTCTAACGCCTAATACTGAAAATGGCAAGTAGAAAAAATCAGAAAGCCCCGATTTCCATGTAGAATCGGGGCTTTTCTGTGGAATCAGGGAGTACGAGAGATAGGACTTGAACCTACGACCTCCACCATGTCAAGGTGTTGCTCTACCAACTGAGCTACTCCCGCATTTGGAACTGGGCAGGGATGGATTCGAACCATCGAAATCGTACGATAGCAGATTTACAGTCTGCCCCCTTTGACCGCTCGGGAACCTACCCATTTGTTGATTTGCAGACCGTGGATACGGTGTGCGGCGACAATTTACACAAATCTGTGCCGGATTGCAAGACTTTTTTTGTAAATTTACTGATTTTTTTGTTTTCTGAGGTTTCTGATGGCGATGGCCAGGAATATAAACCCAATACCAGCAATGAGAAGAGAGAGCCACTGTCCCTGTGTTATGCCGTGCCATACGCCGGCATCGGGTTCTTTGTAGCATTCGCAGATGATGCGGGCGGCTGCGTAAAGGAAGGCAAACAGGGCAGAGAATATGCCGGCGGGTGCGCTTTTCCACAGCAGACGCACACTTATCAGCGCAAGGAAGATGAGCAGACCTTCGCCGAGGGCTTCAAACAGCTGCGAAGGGTAACGAGGGGAAAGGAATTGCCCGAGGGTTTCGCGGATGGTATCGTTCTCCCGGCAGAGGCGGCTCAGGGTATCGAAGAAGGCTTCACCGGGCAGGGCGAGTGACTGGATGCTGCCACCGGCGGTGTGCTCAACGGCGACCAGAGCCTGAATCTGCTGCTGAGGTGGAAGCTCGAAAATCTCCTGCGGGAATTTCATGGCCAGGGGACAGGTGGCATCGGCCACGCGACCGTATAATTCGCCGTTGATGAAGTTTGCCACGCGTCCGAAGAATAATCCGATAGGACAGGCTATGGCCACGCCATCCACCAGCTCGGCAATGGATAATTTGTGGCGCCAGGCAAACCAGATGGAGGTTAGAATGACGCAGAGGATACCGCCGTGCGAGGCCATGCCGCCTTCCCATACGCGGAATACCCAGGTGGGGTCAGCCATGAAGCCGCTCAATCCGTGCTCTGGCAGCCAGTAGAAGAAAAATTCGCCGAGACGCCCGCCTATGAGAACACCGAAGATGCAGATGAGGGTGACGAAGTCGCTGAGTTTTTCCTGATCAATGCAGAAAAGCTTTTTGCCGGAAAGCCAGCGAAGAACCAGATAACCGAGCACAAATCCGGCAACATAGGCCAGGCCATACCAGCGGAGGGCGAGCGGGGTGCCGGGGATATCGGTGATGATGGGATTCAGGTTGTGAATGTATGTGGCGATGGCGGGCATGGCCACCTTATAGCACAGCTCGCGGGTGCGATACAAGGCAAAAACGCGCAGGTAAATGCTTCTCACGCGCGCGATAATTCGCTGCGCACGATGTGGATTCTTTCAAAAAAATGGCGTATGAAGAAGATTCTTCTCGCCAAGAGAGAGGATATTGTGTATAAGTATAGCACATCTTTGTTTTTTTATCTAATCATGAAACGCTTCTTTCTCCCCATTGCTGTAGCTGCGACTTGCAGCCTTCCTCAGGCTGTTGCAGTCAGTGCGGATTATGCTCAGGCAGAGCTCACCATGAAGGTCAACGATGCTGCGGTGGAGCAGGTAGTTCCTCGTGCTGAGTATTTTGCAACTAAGGATACCAATAAGAATATCAACCCTGCATGGCATTATGTGCGCATTCCATACTCCCTGCAGGGTAAATGCCGTGATTCGGAGAAAACTCCGCTTTATGTAGATGAGCTGAAGGTGCATGCTTATCTGGTGTTCTCTGTCGGCAAAGAGGAAGATAAGCTGATTCTCATTGATAAGGAAGTGACATATGTGAATATTCCGCTTACGCCCAGATCCGGTCTGGGTGAGAATAAGAACGTGCAGGCTGCCGTGTTTATTTCTCCCTCTGATGCTGCGCGTATTTGCGGAAGCGGCTCCAGCAAGGTAGATAAGGTGGACCTGGCCGGCAAGCTGGCCGCCGTGGCCGTGGAGTTCAAGTTCAAGGGGGCTGATTGCGCCAAGCCCGATAGCCCCACCGATGTGATTGTGGGTAAAAAGATGAAGAACCGCCTCAAGAAGGGCTGGTGGAAAAAAGAGGATAAGGCCGGAATCGGTGTGAAGCTCCGCTCTATTGCTGAGACTCCGTTTGCCCCGTTCTATGCTCCGGCATTCCCGCCGACTTCTCCTATGTATGGAGAGACCAGCGGCAGCACCTCCTCGTACTCCCCCGTGGGTCTGACGGGCGGTTATACTCCTTCTTCTGCCACAGAAACGACGGAAACTACCGAGACTCCTGATGAATCTGCGGCTCCCGCCAAGAAGGGTAAGAAGCGCCGCAAGTAATGCAGCGCGGAAGATATGATTTCTGAAAAACTGACAACTGACTACATATGGCTGATTATAAGACAACAGTAGCCCTTGAGATTGGCTCTCAGAGCGTTACGATGGGCGTCTTCACTCCGGCCGGGCGTGGTTTTGCGCTTTCGCGCTATGCCCGCCGGGACATCCTCCTTGACCCGGTCGAGGAAGGTATGCGCATGGATTATGTTGGCAATGCCATCGCAGAGATGGTGCAGGAACTGAAGGTGCGCGGCAATGAGGTGCGCAACGTGGTTTCGGGCCAGCAGGTGTTCATGCGCTTCATCAAGCTGCCTGCTATTGACATTGACAATATTGCTGAGCAGGTGGGTTTTGAGGCTCAGCAGCATATACCGTTCCCGCTGGAGGATATCATCTATTCCTACCAGGAACTGGCAGACCGTGAAGAGGGTGAACGCGAAGTGCTTCTGGTGGCTATCAAGAAAGATGTGCTGGATAATCTGAACTCTCAGGTGGAAGCCGGCCCGCTCAAGACCCGCAGCGTAGACTGTGCCATTACCTCGCTTTACAATGCTTTCCGAGCCAATTATGATGAGGATGAGCCTGTAATGCTGCTTGATATCGGTGCCAAGACGACCGATATCATTTTTGCGGAGGCTGGTCGCTTCTATACCCGTTCTGTCACGGCAGCCGGTGCCTTTATCACAAACAGCATTGCCCGCGAGTTCAACCTGAGCTTCCGCGAAGCCGAGCGTCTCAAGATTGATGACGGGGTGGTTTCTCTCGGTAATGGATATACCGATGAGATGGGCGAGCAGGAGGCTGCTCTGGCTACCACAATCCGCACCGCAATGGGGCGTCTCAGCTCTGAGGTGCAGCGCACGATTAATCACTACCGCGCTCAGTACAAGGGAAATCCGCCCACCAAGGCATATATCTGCGGTGGTGGCGCTCGTCTCCCCTATGCGCTGGAGTTCCTGCAGACGGCACTGAATATTCCTGTGGAGTATCTCAACCCGGTGGAGGTGCTTTCTATCGGACCCAAGGTGGATGAAGCCGAGCTTGAGCAGGATGCTATCTGCCTCGGCCCGATTGTGGGTGCAGCCATCACCGGTTCCGGTGAGGGGGAATTCAATATTGACCTGGTGCCGACCAGCGTGGGTAAGGACCGCGCTGAGAAGAAGATGCTGCCCATGGTGGCTATTGCCGGGGTAATGGCTCTGGCCGGTGCTGCCTCATATGCAGCCGTTGCCACGATGAATGCCAATGAATCTGCCGCCATGCTGGTTAAGGCTTCCAAGGTGGATTCTGCTGTGGCTCAGATTAATGACCAGATTACCAATGTGCAGCAGAAGTATGACCGCGAAATGGCTCAGATTGCCAAGTTTGCAGAGTTGTATACCATGCGTGGTGCGTATGCTGACGTGCTGCAGCAAATCAGCCGCAAAGCGGCTTCCATCAAGTTCTGGTTTAATGAGTTTTCACCGCTCATCAATTATGATGTGGAGGCTAACTCGCTGACAGAGGCTGCAGAAGTGAAGGGCACGAAGCTGATAGATATGAATCGCAGCCGTTCCAATTCGAACGATTCTGCTATCAACGCCGCGCCGGATGAAGTAGATGTTCGCAAGCGTAATAAGGCACCGATGGTGACTGCTATTTACGTAAGCGGCTTTACTATCAAGAAACCCGGTAGTGACGGTCTGGCCCAGCGCGATGCTATCTATAATCTCGTGGCTCAGAATTTCGATGAGCGCAGCGCTGATTCGTTGTTTGCCTATGAGAACAGCAAGGTGCAGAGCAATCTGAATCACTATTTCCAGTTTATTGACGCCAAGGCAGCCAAGGGTAAACTTCCTGATTATGTCGAGAAGTTCATGATGGTCATGCCGCTCAAGACCCCCATTGCCATACCTGAGCAGAGTGAGGGAAAGAAGTGATATTAACTCTCAATTAAACGTTTCAAAATGAATATTAGTGAGAATAAGCGAGTAGTTGCCCTTACAGCAGTATTTGCTCTGGCCTTTGGCGGTATTATGTTCTACGGCTACGGTAAGAGCCAGGAAGATGCTGAAAATAAGGTGAAAATCGCTGAGATAAATGATCGTTTCGCTGGGTACGACGGGCAGGAGCTTGCCCCGACCAAGCAGAATCTGAAGGAAATCAAAGAGGCATTTACGCAGGTTTCCGGCGTGAATAAGGACCTCCAGGCTGAGTTGAACCGTTATGCCGCGTACTGCTGGGGTGATGGTAAGAAAATTTCTGCCCAGGATTTCCAGAATGAGCTGCGCGATTCCATCAACAAAATAAAGGATATGGCCTCTTCGCAGGGCGCTTCTGTGGCTGGCCCGGCAGAAAATCTGGGGCTTGCCTCTTTCAAGAATGCCGCCCCCGTGGCAGATGATGTGCCATTCCGGAGTTTCCAGCTCAAGGCTGTAACCCGCGTGGCTGAGTACATTGTCGGGTCAGGTGCTCCTTCCCTCGAGAAGGTATACTGCGCTCCGCTGCCGGATGCCGCAGCTGAATCGCTGAAGTCAAACAGCCGCAAGGCTCTTCCTTATTTCCCGCTCCGTTTCGAAATTGCTTTTGATGCCTCTCGCGGCGCTCTGCCGAAGGTAATCAACAGCATTATGTCGGATAAGGATTTCTTCCTGACGATTACCGGTATTGCTGTGCGCGGTGGCGATAACCTGCCCGGCATAGATGCATATTCTGCTCCTGCGGAAATTGCCGCCGCTGGCGAGGATCTCGGAGCAGAGGCACCTGCTGCAGCTGATAGTGCTGCGGGTGGTTTCCGCACAGTGGCAGTCCGCAAGACGGGTGACCCCAATGAAAAGGTGCGTGTTCATATGACCATGCAGGTTCTTTACTTTACACCCGGCAAGACCAAGTAACTCCTAACAAATTCTCTACGAACTATGGCTGAAAAATCAAATCCCGGGGTAAAAGCCCTTGTTACCGGTGCGATTCTGGGTCTTGCTTCTGCAGGCTTTGCCGGATACACCTACATGGATAAGGCAGTAGCACCCGAAACGAATATCAGTGTGTCCAAAGGTGGGGAATCTCTCACGGCGGAGGCAGACAAGGTGAAAGAAAGCCTGAAGCGCGACCGCACGGTTGCAGATGCTGCCCCTGAGGGAGCCAAAGTAAACGGGCAGCCTCGCCTGGCACCGCTTTTCTTCTCGACCGAACTCTGGCAGATAACCCTGGACGACCAGCAGAAAAATACGGTGGTTGATATCTATGACCCGGCCTCTCCGAGTATTCATGGCGATATTCCCAACACCTGGTTTATTTCCAACAATATTGCGGATGCCCTCGGCCGCTCCGATGGCAAGGTGCTGGACAGCGATAATGACGGCTTCACCAATGAAGAGGAGTTTGCCGCCAAGACCTGCCCCTCTGCCGCTACAAGCTATCCGGATCTGGTGCAGCCTTCGGGCTCTGCTCCCAAGCTGGAGGTGGTGAAAGTGAGCGTGGCTCGTGCAACGCTCGTGGTTGATAATATGTTTGGTATTTCCACCACGACCCCTGCTTCTGCCAATATCCGAATTTTTGCCAAGCATACGGATATGACCCCCGTATGGAAAGGCGATGTCAAGCCGGGTGAATCATTTGACCTGCCGGGTGAAAAATCCGGGCGCTTCACCGTGGTACGCTTTGATAAGGCTGAATTCCCCAGTTTCTCCGGTATGAGTAAGGAGAATGTGGTTGTAGTGCGTGATAATATGACTGCTTCTCCGGACAAGGAGTTCGTCATTCGCGCTGGCAGCAAGACGGCTGCTGGTACCAAGGACTACGGCACACCGAACGAAAAGGGACGCCGTATCAGCGATACCTCTGTTGTTCTGCGCGTGACAGCCGGTTCTGCAGTGGGTAAACCAGAGGGCGAAATCCGCACCCAGCCCTATGCATCCTTTGTGATTCCTGGTGGCAAGGCTGACGGTTCAGAGCTCAAAGCAACCCTCGAATCCATCGATAGCTCCGGCTCGGTCAATATCCGCCTGGATGGCGCAGAAAGCCCCGTAAATGTGCCCAAAGCTTCCGCTAAAAAGTGAATCCTTTGAAAATTGTCAAAAAAAATCCTATAAATAAAGAAAAATTAAATTGTAGACTTTACATTCGAATAGAATTCTGCCATAAATAGAACGTTACCATGAACCACACACCTCTCATCAATTCAAAGCGCTCGATGATTCTTGCAGCCATCGCTGTTTCCTGCCCCATTGCGCAGGCTAATACGGCTGGCTATATCAGCACATCGTCCGCTGCTGGCACCAGTCAGGTGGGACCTACCGCTGTTTACTCTGGTGATTCTCAGGATAGCATTAACGCACGTGAGGCTGCCCGTCGTAAGGCAAAGACCTCCGAGGCTCTGGAGCTGCTCCAGCAGGGGCGCACCAGTTACTCCCAGAAGGAGTACGTGCAGGCTCTTGAAAAATACGAAGCTGCATGGAAAGTTCTGCCGAAGGCTCCTGCTACTCAGAAGCTTCAGGAATTCCTTGTAAAGAGTATTGGCGATGCTTCTATCGCTGTTGCCATGGAATACGCCCGCGTTGGTCGCTATGATGAGGCCGAGCAGCTTCTTCTGGATGTGCTTGAGCGCGAGCCGAATAACAAGCGCGCCCGTCAGGAGCTTTCCATGATGCGCGACCCGCAGCGCAATAATCCTGCTCTGACTCCTGAGCATATCAAGAATGTTGATGAGGTGAACCGCCTGCTTGCACTGGCATATGGTTATCTGGATCTGGGTGACTATGATGCTGCTTATGCAGAATTCAACCGTGTTATCAAGATTGACCCGTACAACTCTGCTGCCCGCCGCGGTCAGGAAGCAGTAAGCAAGCGTCGTTCGAATTACTACAAGTCTGCACACGATTCCTACCGTGCCAAGGCTCTGGCAGAGGTTGATGCTCTTTGGGAAGAACAGCTTCCCCAGGATGTGCCCACCATCGAGCTTGGCGGTACGGAGACTGTAGCAACATCTGAAGGTGTACTTCGTAATCGCGATAATCTGGTGACCCTCAAGATTGCCAGCGTGAACTTCGAAGATACTCCCATGTCTGATGCCCTTGATTTCCTGCGTGCCGAGGCTCGCAAGAATGGCCAGCAGATGAACTTTATCTTCGAGAAGGCAGCTGCTCCCGCTCCTGCACCGGCACCGGTGGTGTCTGATGATGAGGAGGAAGAAGGTGATGAAGAAGAGGAAGGTGAAGAGGAAGAGGAGGCTGCAGCAGCTCCTGCTGCGGTTTATACCCCGCCCCCTCCTGCTGTGATTTCTTCTCTGCAGATGAGCGACGTGACCGCCGCCGACCTGCTTGCTCACATGTGCTCTCAGGCTGGCTGTGAATACCGTGTTGAGGAAAATGCAGTGGTGGTTTACCAGAAGGGTGCCGCTTCCCAGCGTATGTCCCGCCGCCAGTGGACTGTGCGTCCTTCCTTCTTCAATGGTTCTGAGGAAAGTGGCGATGAGGAGGAAGATGAAGAGAGCGATTTCTCCTCCGGTTCTTCCCGCCGCACCCGCAAGATTGATGCCAAGGCATCTCTTATCGATATGGGTGTGAACTTCCCCCAGGGTGCCAGCGCCAAGTATTCTCCTGTTACCGGCGTGCTCACCGTGACCAACACGGATGACGAGCTCGACACAGTGGAAGAAGCTATCAACAAGTTCCGCCAGGATATGCCCAAGATGGTGAAGGTGAGCGCCAAGTTCGTTGAGATTGCTCAGACGAACGAAGAGGAACTCTCCTTTGACTGGGTGATTAATCCCTTCTCCATCAGCGATTCCGGTAAGACTTACCTTGGTGGTGTGAATGGTGCCAATTCTCTGCCCAACCGTCAGGTGTCCGATTTCGTGAACACCGGTGGTAACGCTTTCAACAATAACTATGATGGCAACGGCAGCTGGCCGATTTCCAGCAACCGCACTCTTTCCAGCGTGAATGATACTATTACTAATGGTCTCATGACTGGTGGTCTGCGTTCCGGTTCCGGTGCTATTACATCCGGTGCTCTTCAGAATCTGATGACCTCCGGCTCTGCTGGTGCATCTGCTACAGCCAGCCCCGCTCCTGGCGTGATGTCTCTTTCCGGCATCTATGATACTGGCTCTTACCAGATGATTATGCGCGGCCTTTCCCAGAAGAAGGGTGTGGACGTGATGACCGCTCCGAGCCTGGTTATCAGCGGTGACGAGCCGATGGATTATGCTCCGGCACCCGATCCCCTGGCATCTGACCAGAACGATGAAACCGGTTGCGCCAAGATTGAAGTGATTCGCCGTTTCGTGTACCCGACCGAATACGATGAGCCGCAGATTCAGAGCTCCGGTAATAACTGGAATAACAACAATGACAACAACAATGGTTACAGCGGCAGCATGCCTGTGGCTGCACCTGCCAACCCCTCCGCCTGGGGTGTGGAAGAAGTTGGTGTCGTGCTTCGCTTCCAGATTGAGCCGCTCAAGGAAGGTGATGGCGATATCGTGCGTTTCAAGCGTTTCGAAATCAAGGTGGTAGACTTCGAAGGTTTCGTGAACTATGGTTCTCCGATTACCGCCGGTATCACCACTCAGACCACGATTGAGCATATTACGCTGACTGACAACCGCATTGATATGCCTGTGTTCAGCCGCCGTTATATCAACTCCAACCCCTGCGTGTATGATGGTCACACCATCGCAATCGGTGGTATGATTCAGGACGAAGTGCAGAAGGTGGAAGACAAGGTGCCCGTATTCGGCGACCTGCCTCTCATCGGACGCCTCTTCCGCAGCAATGCTGAGTCCCACATCCGCAAGAACCTGATGGTGTTTGTGACGGCAGATGTTATCGACCCCTTCGGTAAGCCGATGCGCAAGCGCGATACCGGTACCAGTGCTGCAACTGGCAACTCCGGTTCCATTCCCGGCCTGTTCCCTGATGACGGCCTGGTGAATCCCTGATGCCGCATGGTTCAATGGTAATTTTGCCCCGCTCCGGTTATGGAGCGGGGCATTTTACGTCTGATTATAAAAAAAATTAAAAAATAACCATATTTTGCTTGCTATGTCGAAAGCAGTGTGCTATATTACGCCCGTGCTGGTGCAGACCGGTGCAAAAGAAAGTCTGGATCGTCTAGAGGCCTAGGACTCGCGCCTTTCACGCGCGCAACACGGGTTCGAATCCCGTTCCAGATGTAAACGGTTCCTCCACAAAGGAGGAACCGCTTTTTGTTTATAGCAGATATGGTTAATGCGCTACGCTCAATAGTTGATTTCCGTGAGTTGAAGAGGCTTCTTGTGTTGATGCTGCCGCTCTATGTGGCCAATCTCATGAATATGGGCATGGGGGTGGTGGATACCATCGTGGCAGGGCAGGCAGGGGCAGAGCAACTTGCGGGTGTGGCGCTTGGTACATCAGTTACCGTGCCGGTGATGGTGTCAGTGGGTGCCGTGCTTACCATCATAGGGCCGATGATATCAAGATTGCGCGGGGCAGGTGCAGAGGGGAAGGTAGGCCTTTTGCTGAATAATGCGAAGCTGCTGGCAATATTTCTGATGTTCGTGGAGGTCGTTGTGCTTCTGGGTGCCTCGCATGTGTTTCCTTTTGTGTCTGATGATGCGGATATGATCCGCATAGCTCGGGAGTATCTGTTTTATCTTGTGCTGGCGGTTCCCTCCAGTGTTGCGCTGCGTGGTTTGCAGGGGCATTTTGAGGGCTATGGTCACACTCGACCTGCCATGATTATTTCGTTTGTGGGTCTCTTGCTGAATATCCCGCTTAATTACATCTTCGTGTTTGGCTGTGGTCCGGTGCCGGCCATGGGTGGTGCAGGTTGCGGGCTTACCACGGCTCTGATTCATTACCTGATGGCGGCCATTCTTCTGCTGTTAATGTATGTATATCCGCGTTACCGGCGGAATATGGTGCAAATGTGCGCATTCCGCGCGCCGGAGTGGCGCTGTGTGCGCGATATATTCTTCAAGGGAATTCCGCTGGGGGTTGCCACCCTGTGCGAAATGACATTCTTCTGTGTTATCACTCTTGTGATTGCTCCTCTCGGCGTTCTTGCGGTAAGTTCACACCAGATTGCCATCAATGTGTCCGGTGTGCTTTTTATGTTCCCTCTGGCCTTGAGTGTTGCAGTATCCATACGCTCTGCGTACCATGTGGGCGGGCATGATGCCGAGCGTTTTCGTGCGCTTCTGCGTACATCACTTGTTTTTATGCTGGCGGTCGTGGCGCTGCTTGCCTTGTGCACGGTGCTTTTCCGTGAGCCTATTATTTCTCTGTATACAGGTGAGAGTGCAATCGTGGAAGTGGCGTCAGACCTGCTTCTGCTGTGCGCCATCTATCAGCTTTCGGATGCGCTGCAGGCTCTCATGAATGGCCTGCTGCGCGGTTGTCATGATACGCAGGCTATTACCTGGGTGAATATGTTTTCCTACTGGGTGATTGGTTTCCCCCTGGCTTGTGTTCTGATACGCACTGATTATATTGTGCCCGCACTCGGTCCCATGGGTGCCTGGGTGAGCTTTGTGGTGGCTCTCACCATTACAGCGGCTCTGCTTACCTGGCGTTTTGTGCGCGTAAAACACAGAATTTTTAAAGAAAATTCATGAAGCGCGTAAAAGTCGCGTTATTTTGCTTGACGCAGTGGTCTGATAAGCGTATAGTGGGTGCCCCGCACTACAGGTGTAGTGTGGACTGAACACATACAAAGAAAACACAAACGATGAAGAGCCACGTGAAGAAAGGTGATAATGTAGAAGTTATCGCTGGCAAGAACAAGGGCAAGCGTGGTGTTGTTCTTTCCGTGAATGCCAAGAAGCAGACGGTAACAGTGGAGGGTGCCCGCATCCTCAAGAAGGCTACCAAGCCCACTGAAGCTGATCCTGAAGGTGGTATCAAGGAAATCGACGGCGCCATCCACATCTCCAATGTGAAGAAAGTGAGCTGATGCCGAAAGGCTGAAACTCCGCGCTTAAGCCATCAACTAACTAA
>JAZLDD010000037.1:0-18739 GCA_045614585.1 Akkermansia sp.
GCTTCCGGCCGCAATGTGAAGGTGCTCGTGATGGACACCGAGGTGTACTCCAACACCGGTGGCCAGTGCTCCAAGGCTACCCCGCGCTCCGCTGTGGCCAAGTTCGCCACCCGCGGTAAGGACCAGGTGAAGAAGGACATCGGCTACATGGCCATGACCTACGGCAACATCTACGTGGCCTCCATCTCCATGGGCTCCAACGATGAGCACACCCTCAAGACCCTGGCTGAAGCCGAGGCTTACGATGGCCCCGCCCTCGTGATTGCCTACAGCCACTGCATCAACCACGGCATCAACATGGCTCAGGGTCTCGACCGCCAGAAGGACGCTGTGGACTGCGGCCGCTGGTTGCTCTACAACTTCAACCCGGACAACATCAAGCAGGGCAAGAACCCGCTCACCATCAAGAGCAAGGCTCCCAAGATGAGCGTACGCGATGCCCTCATCGGTGTGGACGGCAAGGGCGGCGAAAACCGCTTCAAGATGCTGGCCAAGACCAACAAGGCCAACTTCGAGAAGCTCCTCGCCCTGGAAGAGCAGGATATCGCCCGCCGCTGGCGCCTCTACCAGGCCCTGGCCGCCATCGATTACAGCGCCGAGGCCGAAACTGCCCCCGAGGCTTAAGCCCCAGGGTGTCCATTAACTTCAACGGCGTGCGGTTCACCACCGCACGCCGTTCTTGTTATGAGGCCACAGAACTGGTGCGGGACTGAAGTCCCACCGCTCCGAATTTATCCACACGGTCAGGCGAAAAAGCTTGCTTTTTGCGGCAAATTGCGTACACTGAGCGGCCCATGAGCAGCGCCGCCAGACAAGCCTTCATCGACACCATCCCCGTGCTGACGGGGTATCTGGCGCTGGGTTTCGGCTTCGGAATCATGCTGCAGACGAGCGGTTTTCCAGTGTGGCTGGCACCGGTGATGAGCATCACCATGTATTCCGGAGCCATGCAGTATGTGGCCGTAGGGCTGCTGAGCAGCGGTGCTTCCCTGCTCACGGTAGGGCTCACCACCATTCTGGTGAATGCCCGGCACCTGTTCTATGGCATTTCGCTGCTGGATAAGTTCAAAAGCACCGGCAAGCGCACTCCCTACCTCATCTTTGCGCTGACCGATGAGACCTACTCCCTGCTGTGCCGGGATAACCCGGACGTGCCGGCTGCAGAGAAAAAGACATACTACTTCTGCATCTGCTTCTTCGACCATTGCTACTGGATTACCGGCTGCACCCTGGGCGCAGTAACCGGCTCCCTGGTGAGCTTCAACAGCCAGGGTATCGATTTCGTGCTCACCGCACTTTTCATCACCATCTTCATCGAGCAGTGGCAGAGCATGAAGAAGCATTACCCGGCCCTCATGGGCGCTGCAGTCACCGCCGCATGCCTGGTGCTCTTCGGCAAGGAAAACTTCATGATTCCCGCCATGGTTGCCATTCTGCTGCTGCTCTGCACCCACAAAGAGGAGGTGAATCATGGTTAACACCCACACCTTCTACGCCATCGCCGTCATGGCAGTCATCACGGCGCTGCTCCGCTTCCTGCCCTTCCTCATCTTCAAGGGCAAAGCCAGCACCCCGCCGATTGTTGAAAAACTGGGGCGGCTGCTGCCCAGCGCCGTCATTGCCATGCTGGTGGTCTATTGCATGAAAGACATGCACTTCACCGCCGCGAGCGGCTGCATGCCCGCCATCATAGCAAGTCTGCTGACGGGTGCCCTGCATGTGTGGAAGCGCAACACACTGCTGAGCGTCATCTCCGGCACCGTGTGTTACATGCTGCTTATTCAATTTGTTTTTTAACTCCCTTAACAGTTGACAAAGCAACGGTGCCAACGTACAATGTGAGCGCCCCATGATACAGATACCCGCACATGCGCTCACCGTAGTGGAGCGGCTCGCACGCTATGGCTACGAAGCCTATGTGGTGGGTGGCTGCGTGCGCGATTCTCTGCTGGGCCGCAGCCCGAAGGATTGGGATGTATGCACCAACGCCCTGCCGGAGGAAGTGCTGCGCGTCTTCAAGCGCTTCCATGTCATCAAGACCGGCCTGCAGCACGGCACCGTCACCGTCATGGTGAACCACGAACCGGTGGAAGTCACCACTTTCCGCATTGATGGCAACTACACCGATAACCGCCACCCGGACAGCGTGAATTTCGTGAGCCGCGTGGAGGAGGACCTGGCGCGGCGCGATTTCACCATCAACGCCATGGCCTATAACCCCACCCGGGGACTGGTGGATGCCTTCGGCGGCCAGGAAGATTTGCGCGCCGGCATCATCCGCTGCGTAGGCGAACCGGATGCCCGCTTCAACGAAGACGGTCTGCGCATTCTGCGCGCGCTGCGCTTTGCCGCGCGGTATGATTTCGGCATCGAGACCGAGACCTCATTTTCCATCCACCGCAACCGCCACCTGCTGGAAAATGTGAGTGTGGAGCGCATCTTCACCGAGCTGAAAGGCATCCTCATGGGCGAAGGCGTGCTGGGCATGATGCAGGCCTTCCCGGATGTTTTCAGCATCATTATCCCGGAGCTGGTCCCCACCGTGGGGTTCGACCAGCGCAACCCGCACCACTGCTACGATGTGTGGACCCACACCGCCCACGCGGTGCAGGCCGCCCCGGCACAGGAAGTGCTGCGCCTAGCCCTGCTGCTGCACGATATTGCCAAACCCGCCACCTTCACCCAGGATGAGAATGGCAAGGGACATTTCTATGACCACGGCACCAGGGGCGCCGAGATAGCGCGCGATATTCTGCTGCACTTGAAGAGCGACACCGCCACCCTGCAGACGGTGGTCACCCTGGTGCGTGAGCACGACTCCATGCTGCCCACCACCGCACCCGGCATGCGCCGCCTGATTGGCCGTCTGGGGCTGGATATTGTGCAGCTGCTGATGGCAATGAAACAGGCCGACATGGACGCTCAGTCCACCCACGAACGGCAACAGAAGCAAGCCTCCCTGCGCGAGGCACGCCTCCTGCTGGAAGATGTGCTGGACGAGCCCCCCGCCTTCACCGTGGGTGATCTGGCCATCAGCGGCAAAGAGCTCATCGCCATGGGCGTGAAACCCGGCCCTGCCATGGGCAGCATCCTCAAAACCCTGCTCGCCGAAGTGCAGGACGAACAACTTCATAACACGCGCGAAGCACTGACAGCCCGCGCCAGAGAACTCACTTAACCACCATAAACATATATGAACTGCTGCAAGAACTGCCCCAATCAATCCCCGCGTTCCCGTTTCATCACCTTCCTGCCCAGCCTGCTGATATGCTGCGGCTTCGGCGGTGTGCACCGCATCTACGCCGGCAAAGTCATCTCCGGTATTATCCAGTTCCTCACCGGCGGCGGCTTCCTCATCTGGCAGATTATTGATATCATCCGCATCGTACTGGGCTGCTTTGACGATAAGGAAGGCCGGACCATCTGAGTCCGAGTGCCAGCGAGGATTTCGTGCCGGTTCCGCCAGGAACCGGGATTTTGTCACAGCAAGGGACTTTAGTCCCTTGAATCATGAGCTATGAGGGACTGAAGTCCCTCGCTTCGACGCTGCGCCCGGACCTAGACACACATGGCCACGCGCAGCTCAGCCACCTGATCAGCCTTGCCGAGCACGGTGCCCAGCGCAAAGCCGAACTCCAGCGCGGCACCCGGACCACGACCGGTAACCAGCTGGCCATCTGTCACAGCCGGCTCTGCCACGACCTCGGCGGCAGATTTCAAATCACCCTCCACGCCGGGGTAGCAGGTCACGCGGCGACCCGCCAGCACACCGGCTGCTTCCAGCGCTATGGGGGCCGCGCAGATAGCCGCCACCAGCTTGCCCTCTGCACTCATGGCCCGCACCAGAGCCAGTACCCCGGGGGTATCGCGCAGCAGCCACGAGGCCGGACCACCCGGCAGAATAATACCGCTGTATTCCCCGGCGTTCACATCCACCATCAGCATCTCTGCCTGCATCACCATACCGTGCGCCCCCTCCACACTGCGACCCTTCACACCAGCGGTCACCACCGGTATCTCCAGACGCCGCAGAATATCAACAGGAGCAGTCAGCTCGATTTCCTCGAATCCGGGAGCCATCAGTACTAGTACGGGTTTCATGCCCGCATCATACCCGCACCTCACCCGCTGTGTCAAGCAGGAAGCATCCCCCCCTACCGGAAAATATCGCCCATTAAAATAATATAACACAATATATAGTACCGCACCAAAAAAAGTTATAGAAAATCTTGCGAATTTATGAAAATATGCTTGCCAGATGCACTGCTAGCAGGTAAAATAAGCTCAACAAAGGAGGTACAGATGAAATTTACACTCGCAAAACAAGTTCTGCTTGACGGCATCAACAAAGTTGCCGGTGTGGTATCCACCCGCCCCAGCATGCCCATTCTTTCCAACGTGCTGCTGGATGCGTCTGATGGCGAGCTGAAACTCACCACCACCAGCATGGAACTGACCATTCTGACCAAGGTGCCCTGCATCGTGGAGAAACCCGGTTCCATCACCCTGCCCGCCAAGAAACTGCAGAGCATTATCCGCGAGCTGCGCGATGGCGAGGTAAGCATCGAGGTGAGCGGCACCGTAGCCACCATCCGCTGCAACCGCGCCCAGTTCAAGCTGAACGGCCTGCCCGCCAATGAATTCCCCGGTCTGCCCGTGTTCAAGGAAGCCCGCGAGTTCAAAGTGCAGCAGGGCGTGCTGAACAAAGGTTTTGCCTTCACGGAATTCGCCATTTCCAACGATGGCACCCGCTACGTGCTCAACGGCATCTACACCTGCTTCCAGGACGGCAAACTCACACTGGTAGCCACAGATGGCCGCCGTCTCGCCCTGTTCGAAAGCGAGCTCGAGTTCCCGGAATCCCAGAGTGTATGCATCGATATTCCCAGCCGCGCTGTGGCCGAAGTGCACCGCCTGCTGGGCGACAACGGCGATGTGATGGTACGCATCACCAGCAACCAGGCCTCTTTCGATTTCGGTGATACACTGCTCATCACCAAGCTCATCGACGGCAACTATCCGAACTACCGCCAGGTGATTCCCAGCCGTTACAATGAGCGTGTGGTCATCCCCGCTGCTGAGCTGCAGAGCGCCGTGCGCCGCGTCTCCCTGCTCTCCTCTGAGAAGACCAACACTGTGAGCTTCCGCTTCACTCCGGGCGTCATGTCCGTGCAGTCCAGCGCCAACATGGGCGAGGCAAATGAAGAAGTACCCATCGATTACGATGGCCGCGAAATCTCCATTTCTTTCAATGCCGACTACGTGCTCGCCCCGCTCAAGTCCGTGGGCGACCAGGACGTGTGCATCGACCTCATCGATACCTCCAGCCCCGGCGTCATGCGCGTGGCAGATGAGTTCCTCTACGTGCTCATGCCCATCCGCGTGTAAGGCGCATTTCTACAAGTTTTTTTCAAGGTGATACAGCTGAGGGGTGACCGACGAAAGTCCGTCGCCCCTCTTTCTTGTATACACGCAGCGGGCATTCCAGGCCATAACACTATAAATATTACCGTATTGGTGGTGACGGACAAATCGGAATTTGAATTACGAATTACGAGTTAAGAAGTACGAAGTAAAAAGTTTCGCGGGCATTCGCCCGCCGGTGTTAAGCTAATTGATATACAATGGCGAGCCGCAGGCGAGCGGAATTCTGAGCCCCGCCCACTGGCGGGACGGTAAGTTCAATAGCCCAGGGCGTAAGCCCTGGGGTAAAGTGAAAATAGTAACCGAACCCCGAGCGGAGCGAGTGGGTGGCAGACGCGGATGCGCGTTGATATGCAAATAAGCAATGCTTAACATAAACGGAGCGCTCATGCGAATCTGCCACCCCGCCAGCTGGCGGGGTTCCGGTCTTATTACTACACCATACCCAGGGCTCACGCCCTGGGCTATGGAAAGTGTCGCCCTATCGGGCTCAGAATTCCTCGGGCTTTCAGCCCGCCCAAGATTCCAATTTGTCGTTGAGTCCAAGCAATATTCTTTAATTGCCGGAGCAATAATTGCCTGCCGGCCATAGCATTACCAATGCTGCAAGTGTATCCCTACTCTGCTAATCAGACGCAAATGACCACCCACCCGCATGAAAATTCCTATCACCAGGTGGCAAACTACCACGTAAAACAAAAAAAACTAATCTTTTACAACTTTTAGACTTGCTACAGCATTGGTAATGCTGTAGTATGCCCCTGTCGGGTTTTTTGCAGGTATTTCAGCATTCCGTCGCGCGTGGAACTGGATACCCCTGCTCAATCCGCTCTAATCTTATAATAATCAATTCATAACTATCATGAAGAAAACACTTATCGCCCTTATGGCGCTGGCCGGTGTATCAATGGCTACCACCTACCAGTATCAAACTGAATTAAAGGGAAACCTGGACAACGCTGCCGCTTATGCATTGACGCTGAACATCAATGCCGCCACCAACATTGTTCCGGTAGCCAATACAGCAACACCGGAAACTCTGGATGCAGCCTTTACTTATGGTCTTACCAGTCTCAGCTTCAACTCCCGAATCGGGAGTCATAATGATGTCTCGACCGGAGACTTCGGTTTGTTTGTCCTGGATTCTAACATGACCGTTGTTGGCTGGTCTTCTAATTCATATGCGTGTCGGACATATGGCACAGCGGATGATGATGGCACAGTGACGGCTGAACATACTTTCACTTTTAATTTCAACAACACATGGATAGCTCCGGATCAGACCTACACCTTGCTGGCTGTTGGTACTGATGCCCTGGCAGCCGTTGGCATGGGATACACTTACACTCCGGGAACCGGCGCACTGACAGTTAATGCTGATGAGTTGACCATCGGTGGCGCAATGAAGCGTATCGGTGTCCGAGTTGACTACCACAATGGCGTTTCAACGGAAGGGGCAAATTGGATCAATAATGCCAATGCGACATCTGTGAACGCTGCATGGGGTGCGGTCATCACTAACATCACCTTGATTCCCGAGCCCGCTACAGCCACGCTGAGTCTGCTGGCTCTGGCCGGTCTGGCTGCACGTCGCCGCCGCAAGTAAGACTTAATACACAACAGAAACCCCGCCCCTGACGCTACAGGAGCGGGGTTTCTTTCTTTCAAATACCTGCAGCCATGAAAATCTCTCCCATCTTATTAGCCGCAGGCATTCTCAATGCCTCTGCCGCCTATACGCTCCCGGAAAATTACCAGAGCCACAACGTAAGCACACCGGAAGAAATCGCACAGCGGATGAATGCAGAGGCAAAAGTGCCCATGGCATTCCTGCTCAGTGGCGACACCGAATGGAAAAACCAGGAGACCGGGCCCCTCATCGTCTCCCCTGCCAGCGGTACGACCCAGGCAGATACCTTTGTCATCACCTCTGGGGATTCGGCAAAGCCGGCAGACTTCAGCTACACCGGCAACAGCACCGGCTTGCTCTACATGTCCGTTTGCGAACTGACTGCCGCAAATACAAATAACTTCTACGCCGGCATGGAGGGACTTGGAAACGTGACCATATCCCTGAACACCGCCAACACGAAAGCCACCACCGGTACAGGCGGCTACAAAGCCATTGCCGGTGTGCTGGCCGCCGGTGACCGCACCACGCTCAGCATCAGCCAGAACAGCGGTGCAGTCAACATCAGCAGCAACCTCGTACAGGCAAACGATAAAGTCAGTGGTGGCGCATTATTCCTGTACACCAATTCACAGCTGCAAGTGAATGATAATGCCGGCAGTGTCACCATCAGCGGCAATATGGCGGCCTCCACCAAATCCGACAGCTCGCACACTGCCCAGGGTGGCGCTATATTCGCCGATTATCAGTACGGCTCCCTTTCCATCAGCCGGAACCAGGGAGATATCACGATTGATGGCAACAAAGTAAGCGGATACGGAAACCTCGCCGCCATGGGTGGTGCTATCTATGGTGCCAGGAACATCAACCTCGACAGCAACAGCGGTGCGGTCAGATTCAGCAACAACAAAGCTCTGGTCACTACCGAGGCAAAATATACAACCGGCCAGGCCAAAGGCGGCGCTATCTTCAGCACCAATGCCGCGGCCAGCATCAGCAACAATGCTGGCGGGGTTGAATTCTCCGGCAACTATGCAGAGATAATCAGCGGTGCCGCCGCCGCCGGCGCAGTCTCCATGACAGGTGGTACTCTGCTGATTGATAACAACACCGGCTATGTCAACATTTCAGGCAACCATGCCATCTCCAGCGCCAATACTGCATCTGGCGGCGCTATGGAGGTGAAGACGCTCACCATCAGCAACACCAGGGCTGGTGCAAATCCATCGGCAGGGCTCGGTTCTGTCACCATTTCGGACAACTATGCCAAAAGCTCCGGCTACGCCGCGCAGGGTGGCGCTTATAAAGGCACCACACTCACCATCAGCGGTAATGACGGCCGTGTGCAGATACAACGAAATTACGCCAGATACGATGGCACCGGCATCAACGCCACCTATGGTGGTGCAGTATATGCCCCGACAGTCAATATTAGCGGCAATGGCGAGAATGTGGATATTTCCGGCAACTATACCGACAACACCAACGGCCTGTCCTATGGTGGTGCCATTTATGCCAGCACCACGCTCAACATCAAGGATAACGTCGGCGGCGTCAGCATATCGGGCAATCACGCCGGGTCTGAAACCAACAGTACGTGGGGCGGCGCTATCTATGGCAAGAATATCGAAATCACCGGCAACCAGAGTGTCGATATCCTCAACAACCATGCAGACCTGACCGGTACCCCCCGCACCGCCAGCACCTATGCCCGCGGCGGCGCCATCTACTCCATAGGCTCCGTGACCATTGCCCACAATGGCGATACTACCCTGGCAGGCAACTACGAACGCATGGGCGAGACATATCGCCTGCGCAGTATCTATCAGACAACAACGCTTGCAGGAACCACCCTGAATCTGGGCGCAGATGCAGATAAACAGCTGATTATCAAGGATTCGGTGTATGCCAAGAATACAGCCGGCACTGTTATCAACGCCACCTACACGGATGCCGCCGGAAAAGAGCACCAGCAGACCGGCACGGTTATCTTCAGCGGCAAGGATACGGTAAGTCTGCTGCAGGCAGCCAAGAACAGCGACAATATCAGTGACGATGAAATCAGCAGCTCCCGCACGAGTGAGTTTACCAGCGGTATCACGCTCTGTAACGGCACGCTGAGCATTGAAGACGGAGCCAGACTGGAAACCAGCAGTTTCGCCATAGAGGAAGGCGCAGCCCTTCAGCTGAAAAATGGCGGCACCCTGAGCACGGCGCAGAGCGATGAGCTGCTGTTTGGCGAAAGCACGCAGATCCTGGTACAAGGGGTTGACAATACCATAGCAGCCGCTAATCTGAGCTTTGCCGATGGTGTCACCATCACCTTTGACCTGGGCGCCGAGCTGGAAATGGCCACCTTTGATCTGCGCTCCACTCCTGGTGCGCTGCTGACCCTTGACGCAGAAACCCTGACGCTGGGTGAGCATATTACCTTGAATCTTGTCAATACCGATAACGCGAGCGCCGGTGAATACCAATTGCTGGACTTTGGCGCCGGTATTACGGAAGAGCAAATGCAGGAAATTGAGAAAAAGTTCACCTTCTCCGTCGATGGTGCCGAAACGGAATTCTCCTTCTCGGATGGTGTAATATATGCCCATGTGACCACACCTGCAGTACCCGAGCCCGCCACCACCACGCTGAGTCTGCTGGCTCTGGCCGGTCTGGCCGCGCGTCGTCGCCGCAAGTAAGGAACAACAAGTTCGAGTGGGGTAACCAAACCCCGCATGGAGCACCCGCCCAGCCGCAGGCGGGAGTCGAATGCAGAAGTCAGAACGCAGAATGCAGAATAATGAGCTCGTGAGCGACGACCGCCGCACTGGTAAGGAGAACCGCCTGAGATTTTCTCAGGCGGTTTCTTGTTGCCACGCACGGCCGGAAAGCCGTGCGCTAACGGGTAATTCTGCATTGAGGGGGCTGTTTCAGATTTGCCGGCAGATGTATTCATCAGAAATCGCTGACATGATTAAGGGCAATGATTACGAGTTGAAATAATGAGAAAGCAAACAACTAAATTGATGTTTGAAAGTACAATGTACAAAGGACAAAGGACAATTTGAAGTTCCCTGCGGCTTTGCCGCAGCCGTTTAAAATGGCGAGCGGAACTCCTAAATTGTCCTTTGTAATTTGTCCTTTGTACATCCCGGCAAATTCCGATTTCTGCACCATGATGCCATATGGCTTCAGCAAATCTGAAACAGCCGCCAATGCAGATTTCTGGATGCGGAATTACCAGTTATCGCGCTGCCTTCTGGCCGCGTGTGCCAAACCCGCCTCACCATCGGCAGTAAGCATTCATTTGTGATTCTATCGGCGTAAGCCGCTAACTTTCTATTCGTCAATTGTAAATTGTCAATCGTAAATCCACGTGTGCCAAATCTTTGGGACACGTATGGATTTTATCTGCGGATAGCGAAAAAACGGATTGACAGGCAATGCTAATGGCGGTAATATGGAACATGCACTTTCTTGGACTTCAATGAAAAGGGGTTAACCCCATTTCCGGGAATATCGAATGAAAGGAGCCGGCCATCATCACCGCGGCCTTTAAATTACACCGGCACACATCATATGAAAAAAACTCTCTTCCTTCTTCTGGCCTTATCGGGCATAGCGGCAACCCGCGCTGCCACATTGGATACCTTTACACAGATAGACTTAAGCAATCTTGGCAGCAACAACACCTACACGGTGGAGACGGCAACTGCGCCATCTGCCTGGAGCATCTCCCTGACCATTGATGCAGGAACGCTTCGCAAGTATGTGGAACTGGCTACGCCGGTGTATCATCCCACGTTTGCGGAGACTCCGTACTATAAGGGAGGCCTGATTTCCGGAAATGCCGCCAGTGGCTTGCAGATAGTGGATGCCACCCTGAGCAACAATAGCCGAATCGGGCTCGATACCAATTTTAATACCGTCTGGCCACCTGCGTCAGATGTTACCAATTCCGGGTCTCCCGTGTATGGTCAGTACAGCCACCAGGGTTCCATAGCCGCCTCCGGCATCTATGGCAGCTGGAACGGCGGCGGCAGTGAGAACGCTCCCATTGGTAATTACGCCATGAGTTCCGTGGACTTCGCCACCCTTGATTGGGACAACGTGGGCACTGTAGCCGTAACCATGACCTATGCGTACGGGACATCTGATAACGGCATAGGGACCGGGCTGGCCATTTCCGTATACGACCAGCGGGGTAATCTGCTGGAATCTTCATACGGAACGAATGCGGGGCTGCGCACAAACTCAGCCTTATCTGCCATCCAGTTCAACGATGCGGTCACCAGTGCCTATTTATATTCAGACCGTATCACGGCAGAAGATGCAGCCAGCATCAATGAACAGATCGGGCTGGCACAGATTGGCGCCAGCAAATGGAATCTTACGGTCAACGATATCAGCGATATCATCATTCCGGGAGACGACTCGCGCCGCGATATTGACTGGGCTGTGACCGCTACCTATGAATTAGCCGACAGCCAGACATGGGATAACAGCAACAACCAGCTGTGGGGCAATACGGATTATCTGCTCGGGACAAACGGTCAGGTCACCATCACCGCGGCAGAGGGGGCGACAGCCGATTTGATGGTTTCCGGGGCGGAGCGATTCCTGATTAACAAGGAAGGCGCTATCACTCAGATTACCGGGTTGCATGATGTCCAATTCAGCAATATGGGGCTGAATGAGGTGAATCCCAGCTCGTCTCCCAGCCTGCGAGTTGAGCACGCTGCTATAGAAATCGGCACGGGGTCAGAATTATACATCAGCGATAACTCCGGCAGCGTGAGCTTTACGGATTATGATTGCACCGTTACAACGAAAATCAAGGCAAATGGTGGTGCATTCTGGCTGGGGGACAATAACGCCCGACTGGACATTTCCGGAAATGCCGGTGGGGTCGTCTTCCAGAATATATCTCTGAAGCATGAAGGCGGAACATACGAAATAAGAGGTGGTGCCATTTATGACCAGAGCTCACCCACAACCACAAGCCGCGCAAATGTCATCAGCCTCTGCCGGAACGGAGCTGGCAAGGATGGAGTAAGTGTTCTGTTTGATAACATCTCCGCCGAATCCGCGGGTAATGTATACGGTGGCGCCATTCACCTGAAAATGGGGCAATTGCAGATTTCCGGCAACGAGGGAGATGTTGTATTTTCATCCAACAGCATATCGGCAGATGGAAGTAAAAATGTCAATGGCGGCGCCATATACATGGGAGCATCTGCGACCGCTCACCTGGATAATAATAAGGGAGATGTCGTTTTCTCCGGCAATACCGCAACTTCCGGTACACTGAGTGCCTATGGTGCCGCGGTATATGGCACAGGTGGCACGACCACCATCTTTTCTGCCAGCGGAAACAGCGGTCAGGTAGCATTTACCCATAACGCAGCTTCCGGTAAAACAGCAAACGGTGCTGCGATTTACATGGATAAGGGGTCTGTAAGCATGGATGGCAATGGCTCCGTGCTGATTTCCGGTAACCATGCAGACAATACCACGACAAGCATTTCCAAAATGTATGGTGGTGCCATCTATTCCACCGGGCTGCTTAGCATTTCCGGCAACACAGGAACTGTAACCATACAGAATAACTATCTGAGCTCAGCGGCCACCGGAACCACTGCAACAAACTCAGTCATGGGTGGTGCTATATACTCCACGAGCAAAGCCATGAGCATTTCGAACAATGCCGGTGGAGTCAGCATCACCGGTAACCATGTGGATGCCACAGGAGTAACAGCCTCGGCCTTTGTGGGTGGCGGTGCCATCTATGCCACAAATGCGCCGCTGATTATGGAGGGTAATGGCGATGTGGAATTCAGCGGAAACTATGTGCGCCTGCAGAACAGCTTGTCATTCAACGCGGTTACCATGAAACCCACCAAAGCCAGCACCGATGCCGCACCCATCATGAAGCTGGCCGCCGGTGAAGGAACAAGCATTGTCTTCCGTGACTCCGTCAACATCAACGCCAGCACCAGCCAGGTGGTCAGCCTGAATGCGGATTACACAGATGCCGAGGGTAACACCAGCCAGGCTACCGGCGATATCGTCTTTACCGGTAAGGATGCCGCCGGAAACGATACGGCTCAGCGTATCGTAAACCTCAAGACCACCCTGGGCATGGCCGACACGACTGCCTCTGCCGATGAGGTACGAGCTTCACAGACGAGCAAGCTGAATGCCGCCGTCAAGCTGCACAACGGCACCCTGCGTGTGGAGGATGGCGCAGAACTCCAGCTTACAAGCCTTTCTATTGCAGAAGGCGCCACCGTAAAACTGACAAACGGTGCTCTGACACTGGGCGGAAGCGCTACGCTGCGCTCAGACTCAACAACCGGGTTGGTTTCTAATGTACTTCTCGAAAATGGTAAAATTAATGGAGGAGGTTCCCATGCCGCTATGTCCGATGTTTCCATCAGTGCTATCAACGAGGCTTTTTCCATTTCCGATTTAAGCATGGAAAATGTGCATTTTGAATCAGAGCTCACCACCCTGACGCTGACCAATGTCAGCTTTGATAACGGCAGCAGCTTCTCAGTGGGCGAAACCGGCATCATTATTCTGGATAATGCCATCGTGAATTACTCGCTGGATAATCTGACGAGCAGCAGTGGGGTATTCACAGCAGATCTCACGGACCTTTTCCACTGCTCTACGCAGGGTCAACTGGAACTCAATATTGACACTGAGGCTCTTGCACAGCATGGCTACACCGGTCTCGCAGTGCAGTTCGGTGAAGATGTGAATGCTGAGGATATGGCCATCAGGCTCAATGGTATTACCTATGATTATGCCGGTGCTGTCGATTCGAACGGAGCTCCGAGTTTCAACATTCATATCATCCCCGAGCCCACGACCACCACGCTTTCCCTGCTGGCTCTGGCCGGTCTGGCCGCGCGTCGTCGCCGCAAGTAACACAATTCTGACTAAAGCAGCTAATTTCCGGCTAATTTGTGCTAAATTAGCCGGAAATTATTGACAACCAGCGGCAAAATGCTACAATAGCCCTATGAAGCCGCGCGCCAAAGCACCTAAGGTAGAAGAGTATATACCTAAACCAGGCATCGACCTGGTTCAAGTGCTGCAGTTATCAGCTCCGGAAGCAAACCGGACAGATCGCTACCTGAGTTGGGAGGAATTGCGCTATCGCCGCGCGCCACAACCGCTGGATTCAGAAGGTTGGTGGGTAGGTCTCAAGCTGCACCGCATGCAGGCGCGCCAGTTGCTGCCCATCAGGGACAGGAAAGGAGCTGCATTCAGCTACACCGTCACCCGCATGATGCAAAGCCTCCTGCACCAGATAGACATGCTGGGCGGCGGCATTCTGCATTCCAGCAATCAGCACATACTGAGCGAAACAGACCGCAACCGCTATCTGCTCACGTCCCTTATGGACGAAGCCATTATGTCGAGCTTGCTGGAAGGTGCCGCTGTTACACGCGCAGAGGCTAAGGAACTACTGCGCAGCAACAGAAGCCCGGTAAATACTCATGAACGTATGGTCACCAACAACTACCGCACCATGCAACTACTCATGAGCTGGAAAGACGCGCCTCTGACCCGGGAACGCATCCTCTCCCTGCACCGCACCATGACCGAAGGTACCATACCCATCGAAAAGTCCGGTGCACTGAGAACAGACGCGGACAATGTACGAATCGAGGCCAGTGCATCGGGTGAAATCATTCATACACCACCGCCTGCGGATATGTTGCCAGAGCGGTTGGATGCCCTGTGCTCCTTTGCCAATAATGAGGACGGAGAATACATTCACCCGGTTCTGCGTGCAATCATACTTCATTTCTGGCTGGCATACGACCACCCCTTCATCGATGGCAACGGGCGCACAGCCCGGGCTCTGTTCTACTGGGCCATGTTGAAATCCGGATACTGGTTATTCGAGTATATCTCCATCTCGCAGGAGATATATCGCCATGCAAAATCATATTACAAAGCCTTTATTCACAGTGAGGAAGATGATAATGACCTTAACTACTTCCTGACGGATCAGCTTATAACCATCAACAACTCCATCACCAACCTCATGGAATACCTGGAACACCGCTACGCTGAGCAGACAGAGCTTAATTCCAGACTCAGGAGCAGACCGGAATTCAACCACCGACAGAAGGCTCTGCTGACCCGGATGCTGAAAAATCCGGATATGCGCACCAGCGTCACGGCCCACTGCCGGGAATTCAATACAGTACGCCAGACAGCACGCACCGATTTGGCAGCCTTGGTCAATGCCGGCATGCTCCTGGTACACAAGCAGGGCAACGAATTCATCTACACCCCCGCAGCTGAGCTAAAGCAGCTAATTTCCGGCTAATTCGTGCTAAATTAGCCGGAAGCATAAGGGGAGCATCATTTCTGATGCTCCCCTTATGCTTTGCTGTAAAATCAATTATTCACCCAGAGCGCAGGCAAGAGTCTGGGCCACGCCTTCAAACGCAGCTGCCACGCGGTTGGAGCCGGTATCCTCCAGGGCTACCGGGCATCCCTGGTCACCGCCCTCGCGGGTGCGGATATCCAGCGGAATCTTGCCCAGCATAGGCACACCGAGCTTCACCGCCTCGCGGTCGCCGCCATGCTGGCCGAAGATATAGTGCACCGTATCATCCGTGGGGCAGATAAAGTAGCTCATGTTCTCCACGATACCGAGGATGGGTGTATCCGTGCGCTGATAGAGGCCGACAGCCTTGCGGGCATCGATGAGGGCCATCTCCTGCGGGGTGGTCACCACCACCACGCCGTCCATCTGCACGGTCTGCACGATGGTGAGCTGAATATCGCCGGTACCCGGGGGCATATCCAGAATCAGGAAATCGAGCTCACCCCAGTCTGTCTCCTTCAGGAACTGCTGGGTGTAGCGGGTAGCCAGCGGGCCACGCACCGCCACGGGCGAGGCTTCATCCATCATGAGGCCCATGGAAAGCAGTTTCACACCATGTGCCTGCACCGGAATGAAGCGTTCATCCTCACCGGCATCGGGCAACTCCTTGGTGCCGAACATGAGCGCCATGGAGGGGCCGTAGATATCCAGATCCAGCAGACCAGTCTTATACCCCAGGCGGGCCAGAGCCACAGCCAGATTGGCAGACACTGTGCTCTTTCCCACGCCGCCCTTGCCGGAGGAAATGCCGATGATGTGCTTCACGCCGGGCAGAGAGGTTTTCCACTTGGCGGGGTCATCCTGCATGGCAGCCTTTTTCTCCACATCCGGGTTGTGGTATTCGATATCCACATCAATGCTCTTCACGCCGGGCATTTCCTTCACCTCGGTCATCACGCTCTGGTACACAAAGCGAGGCACGTCCTCGTTCTTGCTTTCGATTCGCAGCTCGATACGCACCGCGCCTTCCGCGCTCACCTCAATATTCTTCACCAGGCCAAAGGAGACGATATCGCGGCTGAACCCGGGGTATTTCACCGTGGTCAGCGCAGCGCGAATCAGCTCCGGCGTTACTTTTGCATCACTCATATCAATAACTGCCCGCAGGCCTTGTTACTATGCGCTTTCCGCCCCCGTTTGTCAAGGTGAAAGCCCGGCAGCGGCCCGCCACTCACACGTGTTCCAAAGATTTGGCACACGTGGATTTACGATTGACAATTTACGATTGACGAATTGAAAGTCTGCGGCTTACGCCGATAGAATCACGAATGAAAGCTTACTGCCGATGGTGAGGCGGGTGATACCCGCTACGATTTTTCACACAGAACACCATGCCTTTATGTCATTCAGGGCTATTTTCCCATAATCTTTGGGACACATGTGGCCACCACCACCGGGCGTTCCGCTGTAAAATCCGCTCACGCAGCAAATCCCTGCCGCCGCCGGACAGCCAGCCCCACCAGCGCCGGACTCTTGTTATAATCGGTCCACCCGCTTTCCTTGCTTACGCCGGGTAGAAAAAGAGTTTCCGCCTGAGCACAACCCAGACTCCACAGCCAGAATAATAGAAAAAACCTCTTCATGCAGAAACATACGAGACACGCCCGCTCCGGCAATAATGCCTGCCGCACTCAGAAAAATCAAAGGCAAATCAAGACGGAAAGTTGTTTTTTCTTGCGGCTGGCAAGAAGCATGCTAGAATGCAGGATATGTTTCGCCGTTTATTCGTTTTATGCATGTTGGCCGGGGCGCTGCTGCCGGGTTGGGGAGCTGGGGTGGAAAAACCGCTGCCGGCACCGGTGATGACGGGCGGCATGCCGCTCATGGAGGCCATAGCCCAGCGCCACTCAGCCCGCGATTATGATACCACCCGCGCTATAGATGACCAGACTCTGGCCGACATCCTGTGGGTGGCCTGGGGCAGGAGCCCGCATGGTAAACGCACGATTCCCACCTCGCGCAACCTGCAGAACATGCAGCTCTTTGTGCTCACCCCCACCGGCACCTGGGAATACGATGGCATGGCTCACAAGCTGCTCAAGGTCAATGATAAGAACCTCATTCCCCTCTGCGAGCGGCAGGATTTCGTGAAAAACGCCCCGCTGCACCTTCTCTACACCTGCCTGGATGACCGAGGCGGCGAAAACCACGTGGGCTCTGCCTACCAGAATGTGTACCTTTACTGCACCTCCCGCGGCCTTTCCACCGTGGTGCGTGCCATGATTGATAAGGATGCCCTGAAGAAAGGAGTCGGCCTGCCCGAAAATCACCAGGTCATCGTTCACCAGTGCATCGGCTGGCCGAAGCAGGCTGAATAAGCCTGCAAAGCCCGCTGCCGCAGGGGAATTTTACCAACTAAAACTTGCCAATAGAACTGAATTGGTGTAGAGTGGGGGGTAGCACAAGCCCGTTTTCGCACGCTCGCGCGCGAGATGGCGTGTGTTTCACGTCCCGGTCTGTGCTGAGAACAAAATCCGAACAGCTATGTCTCAGGTAACAAAAACTATTATCAAGTTGCTGGTCGTGCTGCTGATTAGCGGCAGCATGCTATTCATGCCCTTCGAAGAGTGGGGGCTTCCGGTAAACCCGATTCAGACGCGAGTCATCGCCCTCTTTGTGTTTGCCGCCCTCATGTGGATTCTGGAAGTCATTCCGATCTGGACCACCTCGGTGCTGGTGATTACCCTGGCTCTGCTGGGCACCTCCAATACTTCGCTCAATTTCCTCAAGGTCGACAAGTTTGACGGCAAGGAAGTGGCAGCCATCGTGGCCGATGCCTACGGCCCCGCCGCTGATGCCGAAGTGGTGAAGGCTACCCAGGCCAGCGTGTCTGAGTCCCTCAAGAAAGCCGCCAACCTCACCCCTGATGTGGTGCGCAGCACCATCAACACCGCTATCCTTAAGCCCGTGGTAAGTGGCAAGGCTGATGCCGCCGCCGCCACCGCACTGAAGGAAGCTGCCGGTCGCCTGTACGAGGGCGAGGTGAGCGCCCGCATCTCCAGGCTGGACCTGACCAACCTGACCCAGCAGAAGAGCATTTTTGCTACCTTTGCAGACCCCATCATCATCCTGTTCCTGGGTGGTTTCTTCCTGGCAGATGCTGCCACCAAGTTCCGCTTGGATATCAACCTGGCCCGCGTGCTGCTCCGCCCCTTCGGCACCAACCCGAAGTATGTGCTGCTGGGTCTCATGAGCGTGACGGCTCTGTTCTCCATGTTCATGAGCAACACCGCCACCGCCGCCATGATGCTGGCCCTGCTCACCCCGGTGCTTGCCCT
>JAZLDD010000038.1:0-84158 GCA_045614585.1 Akkermansia sp.
CCCCCATAGACCCGCCCCCGGGCAGCGCATTCGGCCGCCGCATCAACCACCCCTATCTCGATGCCACCGTAGGCATGGACCTCACGCCGCGCGAACTTGAACCGGGCCATTGGGTCGCGCCGGACCCCTGCGCCGTCTCCCTCACCGATATGCAACGTCTCGGGGTCGACATCTACCAATAAAGCACGTCTTGCCCCACTCCCCTGCGGCTCTTTTTCTGGTATTTTCCTGTCACCCGCCCGGCGACTCTGAAAAACACCCAGAAAAAAGTTTCACATTTCTTCAAATTTAGCTTGCATTCCTCTTCCGGAACGTGTATATTGCCCCCGCACCGATGTGCTACACAATGGTGGACGTAGTTCAGCGGTAGAGCCCCGGATTGTGGTTCCGGTTGTCGGGGGGTCGGATCCCATCCTCCACCCTTGAACAACAAATAAGCCCCGTACCTGCTAAGGTATGGGGCTTTTTGTTGTGCATTAGCGTGGCGGGATTCGAAGCCACGACAACCGCAGGTTGGAGTGGGCGGCGAATGCCAGTGGCATGAGCCGACCCTGCGCCGCCGGGACACCTCCCGGCGGGTAGCCCGCCAGGGCCGCAGGGGGCGGGTAGAATCCCATCGTCCACCCTTGAACCAAAGGCCCCGTGCCTGATAAAGGTGCGGGGCCTTTGGTTTATTAGCATGGCGGGATTCGAATCCACAACAAGCGGAGGTTGTTGTGGGGGCGGATTGCCGGTGGCAATCCGCCCGGCTGAGCCGCAGGATTACCAAAAATGGTATTTTAACATAGAAAATAGTTTATTCATTGATGCGTGCTGCCAGCAGAAGAGCACAGGCGAGTACAAGTTCAGCGATGGGAAGATTCACGAAGTTTTCATTACCTAGAGGGGGGGGGGTAAGCCTGTTCCTGAACAAGCGCTATGGCGAAATCACCGGGCTGTGATTCCACTTTACCTGCCAGGCCAACGGCTAAAGGCTCAGCCGTCCGCATGTCGGGTTTTTCTTTTCTCGTCCACCCTTCGGACACAGAGGGCTTGAATGGTTATGTATTCTCAATAATTGAGGAATATCAACCATCAGCGTATTTGTTACTCCAGAGCCACAAAAAAAGCGCAAAAATGTAAGGTTTTAAGAATTTTGGAATCTTTTTGCTTGCATTAGAATCTCGATTTTTATAGAGTAGGCTCAGCAGCTTAGGAACAGGTCTCTCAGCCTCCCGATGCGCGAGGAAAGGAAATCCCTGCACGAACTGCTCAAAACTCTTAATAATCAAATCTGACAAATATGAGAAAAACAATTATAGCGCTGATGGCACTTTGCGGAGCTGCTCTGGGTGAAGCAACAAATCCGAATTGGGGTTTGGTTGACAATCAGAATGGAACAGCAACTTACAGCATAACGCTCAACGGTAGCTTCAACATCAATCTGGGGGATGCAGCAATAAAGGACGGCGAGTCGTTCTCTATGACCATCGAAGCCACTGCCCCCGCATGGGCTAACGAATGGGGTACTGCTATTGCAGGCACGGCAAATCCATACGCAAACCAACAGGCGGCAGATAATTTCCGCGTCTATTTCGGTAACCCTGCAAAGGAAAACCAAAAAGTTGTATACAGTCTGAATAACTGGGAATACACCAAACAAGGTGCAGAAGTCGACTACTCCGGCGTTCCCAGTACACCAAGCACCGAGACCCCCTTAACACTCGGATTTACCTTCACTTATGTCAATTCTAAGGATGCTGGTTGGCCTGAAGGGACAGCGGAATCTAATTCAGAAGGAAATTATTTCCAAATTACAAATTCCGCAAATAGCAATGTCAAATTCAATGCAACCGATTACAATATCGTACGATCATTTAATTTCTCAACATTGACAAACGTGGGTGACGTAGCTGTAACTGATGGCACCATAACGACTATCAGCATCACTAAGGCTTATACCATCCCCGAGCCCGCCACCGCTACGCTTTCCCTGCTTGCCCTGGCTGGCCTTGCCGCCCGCCGCCGTCGCAAGTAATAAGTAAAGCGATTCTTCATTTCAAAAGCCGATGCTCGTTCAGGAGCATCGGCTTTTATCTTTGATGCCAGCAAGGAGCCCGACCGGCAGAAACCCATCGTTCACACCTTGCGGCAGCTCACACCTGAGGACTTAGTCTCTCACCGGTTATGTTTACCGGACAGAAGCCCCTCGATTAGACAGATTTGCGCCTCCACAAAATAGCATGTTATCTATTCCGCAGGTGGCAGGTTCAAAAATGAAGTCGATTATTCAGTTCATTGTAAAATATTAGAAACACATTCAGAGTCACCATTGTTTTTTGTTTGACCGGCTCATAACATAAATGGTAGACTGGAGGCAGCCATGAAGTTGCATTTGAGCAGAAGAAATGTGGGCATGATATCCGCGCTGGGAGCAGTGCTGCTCGGCGTATTGGGATACGCCATATTGCCGGGGGAAGATCCTATGTTGGAGCAGATTGCCGCATATGCAGCAGCTGCAGATGGACCAGAACTGGCGCTGAATGAACAACTTGAAAATATACGCAAGGGGAAAAGCATCAATGTAGCGGATGACGAAGGCTATACGCCGCTGATGAATGCAGTCCGCGCAGGCAATGAAGAAGCAGTGGATTATCTGCTGATCAAGGGCGCCCGCCTGCACCGCAAGGGTCCCGGTGGACGCACTGCAGCAGACATGGCGGAATCGCCCCGGATACGCGGTCTGCTGAAAGCCTGCGCAGAAGCAGAACGCAACCCCAGCCCCGACGAAAAGGCACAAATGAGGCAACAGCTGAGAGCCTCGCACATCAACCCGGATGATTTGACACAGGCCTTGTTTGATGCCGTGCAGAGCTGGCACGGAGACAGCGTGATGCTGACGGCGCAGGTGCTCGCACTGGGCGGAAATGCCAATGCTGTGAATACAGATGGCAAGCACATACTGGAACAACGCCACCGCGATTCCGGCAGCATGGTGATTCTGCTGCGCCACAAATCCAATCCTGATGCGACGCTGGATTCCCAGGGCTGCAGCCAGGCGCTGCTCAACAACATCAACAGGAATCCGCGCAATGTGCGCAACCTGCTTACGCGAGGAGCCTCTGTCAAAGGAGCAAACGCGCTGGCCAAAGCAGCAGGAAAGGGTAATGCGGCCCTTTTGCGGCAGATGCTTAAACTGGGAGCAAAGCCCCATGGCATAGCAGATAATGGGAAAACAGTACTGGAGCATGCTGTGCAGGGGCTGGGGAACCCCGGCAACGATGACGAGACGGAAGGCATCATCGAATGCGTGCGCATACTGCTGGAGAAAGGCTGCAAGACAGAATACACCCCGAAAGGCGGTAAAACCCGCTCGCCGCTTTCGCCAGGAGGCATGAGCATTCTGCCGGAGTGCCTGCGACTGCTGGTAGATGCAGAAGCCGATGTAAACGCGCTGAATTCGCGTGGGGCCAATTATGCCCAGATTGCGGCGTATAAGAAACTGACTCCGGAGAATCTGGCGCTGCTGAAAGATATCATAGCAGCGGGAGCAAATTTGAAGCATGTCGATGATAAAGGAGAAACTTTTCTCTTCTATGCTCTGCCGGGGTTATGCGCCCTGCCCGTGACAGACCCGGTTGACGAGATACGCGAAGAAGCCGAAGAGCTGCTGGATGAGATGCTGGACATCATCGAAGATTCTGAGGCTGACCCGGCTGCTCTCGACCGCAATGGCAACACCGCCCTGCACCTGGCGGTTATCCGTCGCGGCACGGCAGATGACCGGGTTGTTGAGTTCCTGCTCAAAATGGGAGTAGACCCGGGGGTCCGCAACAAGTTCGGCCGCACAGCCCTGGAAGCCATGCTGCGCAATCCCTGTGGGCCACGCAGCAAGTATGTGGCCCGGCTGCTTACGCAGAAGGGTCCCCTGCCCACCGATACTGGGTTGCAGCTTGTTCTGGCCTCCATGATGGATGATACCGATTCCATCCGTACGCTGCTGAAAACAAAGCCGTCACCGGATACTCTGGCTGTGGCGCTCGGCTGCGTTCAAAACGCCGCAGCAGCCGATTTGCTGCTGAAAGCAAATGCCCCCGGCTATAGTGAAAACATAAGGTACATGGTGCGCTATGGAAATCCGGATGTGGTGCGTATCTTTGCCAGCCACAACCGGCTGAAAGACCTGGCCGCGCACTGGGACTGCGTCCGCACAGAAGCCATGGCTAAAGCATTTATCCAGGCCGGTCTCAAGCCAACCACTCCCGCAGAAATAGCCAACGAAAAAGTGCTGGGCTATCTTCTCACCCTGCCGGATTTCCCGCTGAATGGCAGTCTGCTGAATATGGCAGCATGGAGGGATACTGAGACCATGCTGGCATACATGGTAAAGTATGGTCGCAAAAAAATGACGCGCATGCTGTTGGAACAAGGAGCCGCAGTCAATGGACACGAAGAATCACTCATAGCGCTGGCAGAAGATGAGGAAATAGCCGAAATGCTCCTGGATTATGGAGTAGACCTCACCCAGAAAACCGCCAGTGGCGACACGCTGCTGAGTGCGCGCAAAGCCAGATTAAAAGAACTGGCAAAGGGGTACACGGAAAGTCCCACCAGGCAGGAGCTTGAGCAATTCCGGTCGTATTACAACATTGCCAGACTTCTGGAAAAGAACGGCGTGTCCGATATTCACCCGCGCCGCGATGAGATTAAGCGCTCACTTCAACGCGGGGACGAAAAAGAAGAGTATGAAACGGTAGAATTTGTCACCCCCGGATGGACTGGCCCCGTGCGGATATCGGAAGATGCCATGGTCATGGCACGCGCCTCGGGAAACAGTGATACGGCAAACATCCTCAGTATCAGCCCCGACAAAATAAGATTCAAGTGGGATCGATGGGGATACGGCTTTGCCATACGCAAACCCGATGGTAAATTCCACCAGACGGAAGATACTGATCGCTACCGGGATCTGAAACAGAATCCCACAAAAGTGCCGCATATCTATTTCGATTATACCGATGGGACCGACCAGAAGGCACGTATCTACCTGCACCCGGACAAATCACATGCTGTGCATGCAGATAATCGGAAATTCGGGAAGGTCATCCAGTTCCGGCGCGGTCACCAGGGCAGCATCTATATCACCTGGGAAAGCGGCGAGCTGCTGAAACTGGCTCTTCACAAGGGAGAATGGCGAGTTTTATCGCAAGCCTCAGCAAAGGAACTGCTGCACGAATATCGCCCTGGAATTGAATACAGAGAAATTAAGATTGCCAGCAAAGACTGGAGCGATACCCTGCGCATTTCCACAGAATACATGGTAGGAGTTCGCAGGTCGGGCCGGCGGGATACTGCAAATATACTTAAGTACGACGGGGAACGGCTAATTCTCAAATGGGACAAATGGGGCACCGAAACTTTCATTAAACAGGCCGATGGTGTATACCACATCAGCAATGCCCGGATGGATGAGCAGCAGAAAATACGCCAGCTCATACGCGAGGGCAGCAGAAAAATCCAGGTCAGGCGCTTCAGATTCAGCAGCAGGGGGTGGAGCGATACGGTACTCATCTCATTCAAGCACAAAGTAGCAGTGCGCACCGGCGGGCAGAAAGATTCCGCAAGTGTGGTGCGCTATGATAAAGACAGCATCACGCTCAAATGGGACCGCTGGGCAGAAGAGACCTTTGCCCGGCGACCAGACGGCTCATACCACTCCACCAAGCATCCGTGATTTTGCGGCCCTCATCCCAGGTGGATGAGGGCCGGTCATTTCATCAGAACGTCATTCTATACCCCACCGTACCGTTCACCTCGGTTTCATCGGCGCGGAACTCCAGGCCGGCATCCAGGAAGATGAATCCGGCGTTCGGCCCCACGGGTATACTGATACCCGCGCCCATTTCCATGCCGACCCGGCCGGTCTCTGCCGAGCGGATCCGCCCACCGCGCGAGCGCAGGGCCTGCAGAGAAACGGAGGTATCACTGCAGCGGTCACCGGCATCTGCCTTCAGCAAGGCTCTGCCCTCCAGCAGGGCTTTGCGGTTCAGTGAATTTTCCAGCGCGTATGTCTGAGCCCGCAGACCAAGGCCGAATCCGACCACATTCATGCTCTGCGAATCAAAATTCAGCGCTGCATCGCTGCCATGCTCAGAATATGAATCCACCGAGGCATGACGGTAGCTTATATTGGCCACAGGCTGAAGGCATGATTGCATATCTTCATCCAGCGGAATGACATAGCCCAGCTCATAGAGCAAACCGAACGAAGTACCATCTGTACTACCCTTGGTGTGGTATCCTCCGTCTGTAAAGCTCACGCGGCGTTTCAATGAGATATCTGACCACCCCATGGCACCGATAAAGGTATGTGTCCATCGATTCACCGCATAGCGACCAAACAGGGTAAGATAGTAATTATCCACATCGCCCTCTGCGTGGTCCGGGCTCTTTCCCTGAAAATCGCCATACATACCGGTGAATGCCAACCCGGCCGTGAAGCTGGTTGAGAAATCCCAGTCGCACCCCACTGTGGCACCCCAGGAGTTGAGCGTGTAGCCGGGATATGAGCCATCCGACTTCAGCTCACGCCGGTCGCCCTCAGCATTAACCCAGGCATTGAAAAGCGGGAGTTCATCATATTCATACTGCGGGTCAAGTCCCATACTGGTGGTGCGGTTGCGGATGGCTTTCAGCTGGCGTTCCATATCGCCCATAACGGCCACACCCAGCGCAGCCGCACCGGCACCCGCGGCTGCCGCCAGAGTCCGGTCGACGGAAGCAGGAGCCGCCGCTGCAGCGGCATCGAGCGCATTGGTCAGACTGGTCAGATCCGGGGAGTTCCGCAACACGGAATTCGGTAGCTGCCACATCATATGCGCTCCCGTTTTCGCGTTCTCGCTTTTTGCCAACGGCAGGTATACATCAGTATTATTCCGCTCTACATTGAACAGGACAAGTCCGTTCTGCACACTAAGCCATGCAGCTTCTATACCGCGGAAAGCGGTACCGCTCCCCAGAGTAAGCGGCACTTTACCATCATTACCCAGGTCAGAAGACTCTGCCACCCCCATGACCAGTGTACCGGCATCACTTAATTCCACTGGCAAAAGCCCGGTTGACTCCATTCGCACTAATGCGCCATCCGCAACTTGCAGCCGCTGAAGACTAAACACCTCTGACACTCTGTCCGTATTGAGCACAATCGTGGTAAATGATCCATCCTGCAATTCAAGTGACTGGAGAGTCAATACAGAGTTGGATTCCACAGCAGCCTGATTGAAAATGATGGAGCCGGCATTCCGGATAGACCACGATGGAGAATACTGCACACGATTCAATTCAAATGTACCAGCGCCTCTCATAACTGTAAGTACACCATTCCCCTCACCAGCCGCCAGAGAGCCGGAGAAGGTAGCGGAGGCTGTATTGGCAACTAAGAATCCCCCACCCGCAGCCCGTAATTCACCGCTGCCGCTGAGGGTTCCTACAGATGCCTTGACCGCCAGCACACCATTGAGCTCAAGGCTTCCCGAGCCGTTGATACTGCCGGAAAAGCCCGTGGAATTTCCTGTAATTTCCAACGCTCCATTCAGAAGCAGGTCACCATCACCATGAAGAGAATTCACCACACTGCCGGCACCATCCAGCTGCACTGTACCTTCATCTATTTCAAACCAGTCAGCCACAAGAGAGCCGCGGAGCGTGAATGTACCGCTGCCGGTTTTAACAAGCTGCACAGCGTTCCCGGCAGATATATTACCCTGCAGTTCCGTATTGGCGGTGTTAATCTGGTTATCCAACCCAGGTGTCAGAACACCGTCCACAGAAGCAAGCACTTCGTTATTAAGCAGCACTCTCACCACCCCGGAGCTTTCATCTGTATTGCTCACACGCAGATTTCCTCCACCGAGCAGATTATTCACCCAGGCAACCTGCGTATTATCACCGGGCAGATTCAGAGAAAGAGTATAACCGGAATCCACAAAGGTGGCTTTATAGGGTTGCAGACGAGTGTAGCTCGTTACAGTGTCGTAGTCGCCGTTTTCCGTGACCATATAAACATCGCGCACGTCGCCCTCGAGAACAATATTACCGTCCTGCACACCAAGCACCACAAGCCCCAGTGCCGCAGGAGAAGTGGCGCTGTTCTCAAATAGAGAATCAGCGGTCACTCCATTCTGCAGCACAATATCAGCATTGCTTATATGAATGTATACAGCCTGTCGTTTTCCCTCCAGGATACTCTTGACGCTTTCCATATCCAGAGAAATGGAAGCGGAATCAAATATCTGCAAGTCGCCGTCCTGGATTTCCAGCATCACCTGCTCACCGGCAGAGAGTGTGCTTGAAGCTCCGATATTGGAGGCCGCCGGCGTCAGCGTCAGACTCTGCACCCCGCCGACTGTGCCGACAAGCAAATCACCAGCACACCCCCGGAGCACACCGCCTTCATTCACCGTGATACTTTGCAGCACATTGCCATCCATTCCACCTATATCCACCACGCCGTTTTCTGCTACATCTGCAAGCACAGTCCCCTCCAGAGTAGAGAACGGCACGGACAAACTCCCATTCACCAGTATGAGCTGCCCTGTTCCCTGGCAAGAATCACCGGCCCAGGTGGCACTGGAATCAGCAGAACCCAGTTGTACCGTGCAACCATCGTCAATAATGAGAGCGCCAGTGGTCGTATTCTGACCGGTAAGAATCAGGGCACCGCTTCCCTGCTGCCGCAAAGCAGCGGCACCACTTATCACCCCGCTCATCGTGGTAGGCGCAGAATACCAGAAAGAATAAACCATAGCAGTCCCCGGGCTATCCAGATTCGCCTGAACCAGGCCATCGCCCGATACGTTTTCGCCGCCAAGCAACCAGGTCACAGCCGTGCTGCCAGGGTGAACAAAGGTACCTGTGTATTCACTGATGCTACCGCTCATGGAAATGAAACACGAAGGCACGATTCTCAATTCGCCGCCACCGCTTACCGTTCCGGTAAAAGCGTATGAATTCCCGGTACTGCCATCCATGTAAGTAATGGTTGAATCCACTATTTCCAGATTTGCAGCCGCCACAGCATTGCGCCTGAACCAGAATCGCTGCCCAGCCAGACGCACCAGAGTGTCAGCCCCGCCGAAGGAATCAGCACTATCAAAGCAGACGCTGCCGTTATTCGCGGTGCCATCACCTGCAAGAGAAAGAGTGCCGACAAATCCACCATTATCACCACTGACCGTCAGCTGGCCGCTTGTGCTTGTCAGCGCAATTTCGCCAGAACCAGCCATAACACCGGCTAAAGTGCCTGACCCGCTGGTTTTCTGAATACTCAGTGTGCCACCGTTTACCGTGAGCGAGCCGGTCCGGATATCCCCCGCAGCAACCCAGCTCAAGCTGAGCACGCCTTCACCATTTTTCTCCACACCGCAAGATAAAGCCTGCGCCACACCATCTGCCGATTGCCAGCTGACATCATTGCCATTTGTATCAATCCGCACAGCAAAATTGGAATCAGCATGAAGAGCCGCGCTCAAATCAGTGGTAATACCGGCGCCATACCGAATCATACCACCATTAAAATACAAAGCAGATGAGCCGAGTGCTTTTTCTTCTGAGATTTCCAGGATGCCGCCTTGCAGCACCACGTTTCCTGTAAATGATTCATTGTTCAGCGCCAGGTTCAGCACAGTGGATTCCCCACTGATGGTGAGAACACCACTGCTTACAATACCCGCAGATGAATCAGACTCCGCCACAAAGGTATACTGACCGCCAAGTACATTGATACCGGAAGGAGTCACGCGGTTTATCGTTACAGTACCGGGATTAATCGAACTGAACGTGACTTTCTGCCCTGCGGGGCCGGCGGCATCCGCATTATTCCAGACAGTTGCAGAATCATCTTCCCATGTTGCGCTGCCGCCATTCCACAACCATGCCACACTGCTCATATCAGCCACCACCAATTGCAATGCGTTTCCCTGCACAGCCAGGCTGTACACGTATTCATCAGTATCATTCAACCCGGTCGGCAAAAAGGATGAGCTTTCAACAGTTGAACTTCCAGTCCAGGTGATGAGGTCATAGCTGCCGTAACCCAGCGATTCATAACCACTCACGGAAACACTGTGTGTGGAACCGGAAAGCAACAATGCCCCCCCTGCTTGTATTGCAGCACCCGGGCTATTTTCCATATCAAAAGCAAGCGATGCGCCGGTTCTGAGAGTCAGATTCCCCTCTGTTGTCAGACTTGCCCCACTGCTCATGTTGATATTCCCCAGCGATACATCCCCTGTAAAGTACAAGCTGCCTTCCTGCACAGAAGTTGCACCGGTGTAAGTACAGTTCAGTCCATTCAAGGTCAGATTACCGGAACCGGTTTTAGTTATACCCAGGCTTACCCCGGATGCACCCCCTGCCGAATCCTGTACATTACCACTGAAATTGCCACCAGTCACACTAAGAGACCAGGTGCCGGGTCCCTCCGCCAACACGCTTCCCGCAGGGCCATTCAGTTCACCGATAATGGCATCCGTTCCCATAAGCATGAGGCGTGAATTGGAAGAATCCAGCTGCACATCAGCACTTGCGGCAGCATGTTCGGCAGCCAGTGCCAGAGTACTCAAGTATTCCCCACGCACATGATAGGCACCGGAAAATGTATTATTATCATTTGCCAGCACGAGTCTGTGGTCCGAGCCGGTATCGACATTTGTTGCCGAAAACGCCAGCACACCATCCCCCTGCACTATACCGTTCCACACCACATATTTCCCATAATACAAGGCCATGGTTGTTGAAGCCGTATCAATGTATACAAGCTCGTCGGATGTCACATCAGATAGATTCAGGTAAACGTTACCAGTCCAGTTCACATGCCCATCCCGGTTACCAATCTGAGCTCCACTTTCTGTTTTCACATCGCTTGAAAAGACATTCCCGGTCTGCAGCTGAGCCGAACCACTCCCCAACGATATGGTAAACGAGGAGTTGGCTCCCACCATCACCTGAGAAGCCCCCAGTGAAGCCGACCAGCCAGGGCCGCCGTGCGATGGATTACGCCCCAGTCCCAGATTCCCTTGTTCCACGTACAGGGAGCCGGTAAAATTGCTCAATGAATCACCGACAATGCTGGCTGAGGAATCGGGAGCAGCCAGCGAAATGATAAGCTCACCCGCGCCACTGATCGCTCCGAGTGCAGATTCCCCGGAATTTGATGTACCCAGGCTGTTGTATTGCCCAACAGTCAATACAGCACCAGCATCCACCAGAGTACCACCGGTGAAAGTATTGGCGTTTTCAACAGATAAGGTAGCCCCGGTGCTCAAGGTGAGCGAAGCCGCACCGCCGATACTGCCGCCACCGGTGAAAGTGAATCCCGGAGCGCTGACAACTACGGATGCCGGCTCAACCGCTTCTGTTATCGTTACCATGAGTCCGGCAGCAGCAGCGGTGAATTCCACAGCTTCGCCATTACTGAACACCGCAGGGGTTCCGGCATCGAGCCACGAGCTGTCTGTAGTATTCCACGAACCGGAGTTCCAGGTGAGCGCCGCGTGCACAGGAAGCAGGAATGTGGACATCAGCGCACACCAGAGCATATAAGGCAAATGTGTCTTCATAATACAAGGAATCTAGCACACCTCAAATCATCTTCAAGTTGTTTGAACTAGCTATTAGGGGCATGCGCCGGGATAGGTAGAAGACCCCTGAGTCCCCCCCCGCCCCTGCTGTACTGAATCTGCTGCCAATGACGCAAAAAAGAAGCAAGGCCGGGTTCATGCCGGCGATATTGCAGGGGCAGATGACGCGACACAACCGATATGAGACCAAGACGCAAAATCAGGATTGAACGGACAGCCGGGCTGTGATAGAATACGCGCACGACCATGACTTTAGATGAGCTGAGACAAGGAATCGACACCATTGATGCGCAGCTTGTAGAGCTGCTGAAACAGCGCGCGGCTCTGGTGCACGAGGTGGGCGAAATAAAAAAAGCCAGCAATTCCCCGACCTTCGTACCAGAACGGGAATGTGCACTCATCGAAAAAATTCTCAAACTGAATGACGGAGTACTGCCGGAAAAGAGCATATTGAGCATCTGGCGCCAGATTGTAAGCTGCTCCTTCCATCTGGAAGGAAATATGAGAATCGGCTATCTGGGGCCCGAAGGGACCTGGAGCCACCAGGCAGCCCTCAACCGCTTCGGCGACAGCGTAGAACTGGTACCTTATTCTTCATTTGCCCATCTTTTTGCCGCCGTAGAACGGCAGGAAGTGAATTACGGCGTGGTTCCGCGTGAAAACAGCACACACGGTAACGTGGTACAGGCTATGGATTTCTTTGCGCACACGCACCTGCGCATCTGCGCCCAGGTGCATCAAGCGGTGCAGCACTGCCTTATGGCAAACGTTCAGCCACAGGAAATCCGCACCATATACTCCCACCCGCAGGTGCTGGGGCAGTGCGCCCAGTGGCTGCAGCAGAATTATCCGCACGCAGAGCAGATTTCCACGGCCAGCAGCACAGCAGCTGCGCGCATGGCGGTAGAAAAAGCAGCAGACGGCGCCGCAGCTCTGGGCAGTCCGCTCGCTGCGCGTCTGCATAGCCTGAAGATTCTGGCGGAGCAAGTGCAGGATATCGCCACCAATACAACCCGGTTTGTGGTGGTGGGAACTCAGGGCACACGCCCCAGCGGGAAGGACCGCACCACCATCTGTTTCACCGTGCCGCACAAACCGGGTGGACTCGTCGATGTGCTGGACCATTTCCGCACCCACGGCATCAATATTTTCAGTCTGGACTCCCGCCCCACCCGCGACACACCATGGGAATACCTCTTCTACCTTGATGTAGACGGACATGAAGCCGTAGAGCCGCTCAGCAGCTGTCTGGCTGAGCTCAAGGCCGAATGTCCGGTTTTCAAAATTCTTGGTTCCTATCCCGAGAAATAATCGGCCATGTCATTCACCCTGAATCAAGCCCGCGAACTTCTCATGCATGCCCGCCGCAGCGGCAGGCTGCCCCACGCGCTTCTCCTCACAGGCAGCAGCTCCGCAGGAACCCACCAGCTGGCGCTCGCTCTGGCCGCAGAACTGAACGGCGCTATGGCGGAAACCCTCGAATCACTGCGGCATCCCATGTGCCGGATACTGAGACCAGGCTCCAAAAGCCGGAAAATTCTCATAGAAGATATCCGCAGTGTAGAGCCCTTCCTTGCCCTGCGTGCAGCAGATGGAGAAACCAAGCTGGTTATCATACTGGAAGCCGACCGCATGATGGAGGAAGCCGCCAATGCTTTCCTCAAAACGCTGGAAGAGCCACCGCCACAGACGGTTATCATCCTGATTACGGAGCAGCCCAGCAGACTTCTCACCACGATTTTATCGCGCTGCGTGCGAGTACCACTGCACGAGCCCACCTCTACTCTGCACCTTACCGAAGCCCAGCAGGCATTTCTGCCGGCGGTGGCAGCAGCGCTGCCACTTGTGGGGTCAGATGTGGCAGCACTGGCCTTGCGTGCGGATTTCCAGGCTCTGCTCACCACGCGCAAAGAGCTTATCACCAAAAGGCTTACCGCCGCCGTCAAAGCCGAAGCGAAAGCCATATCGGAAGGCACCGACATACGCGATTGGGAAGCGCGGCAGAAAGATGCAACTGCCGCCCTTATCGAAACCGAATATCTGGCCGAACGGGAGCAGATGCTGGAGCTGCTCTCTCTCTGCCTGGGGCAGGCCGTGCTTCTTGCCTCGCATGCGCCTGATGTACGGCCCCTGACCTCGGAAATAACCGGACTGGCAGAGAAGCATACCGTGGCAGATTTGCTGCGACGCATGCGAGCTCTTGAAAAGCTGCGTACCGATCTCAATTTCAACGTGAACGAGGCACTCTCTCTCGATTCGCACCTACTCAATATCATAGGCGATAATACTTTATGAACAGCATGACCGGATTCGGGGCGGCAACTGCCCCGCTGGGTGGTTCTTCCATCCGGGTTGAAATCAGTGGCGTAAACCGCAAACAGACAGAAATTGCCGTGGCCCTGCCCAGAGCCTGGGCTGCCCTTGAAACCACCATACGCGAAACCGTCGCTGCCGCCGTCTCTCGAGGGCGTGTCAATGTAAGCGTAACTCTGCAGCAGACACCGGGAGCGGCGGGTGCGCTGGCGCTGAATCGTGATAAACTTGCCGCACTTCAGGCTACACTCGCAGATGCCGAATCCACCCTGGGCCGCAGCATCGACACCTCGCTGGATTCCCTTCTCAAGCTCGGAATCATAGCAGAGGAAACAGAAGCAGAACTGCCCATCGAAACCATACAATCTGCTGCGGAATCCGCATTGGGAGAAGCGCTGAACGCTTTCATCACCTTGCGGGCTCAGGAAGGGGCGAATATGAAGCAGGACCTGCTGGCCCGCATCGGCACCTTGAGAAAGTTCCGCGAGCAGCTCATGAACCGCGCTGGCGGTGTTGCAACCCGCCACCGTGAGCTTCTGCTCAAGCGTCTGGCCGAATCGGGGCTGCCGCTTCCGCTGGATGACGAGCGCATCATCAAGGAAATCGCACTCTTTGCAGATAAATGCGATGTTTCAGAGGAAATGACACGCCTGGAATCGCACCTCAACCAGTTCGAAAAGATTTGCGATAAAGCAGAACCCGTTGGCCGGACACTTGATTTCCTCTGCCAGGAAATATTCCGTGAGCTCAACACCACCGGCTCCAAAGCCAACGATGCAAAACTCGCGCAGCTCGTTGTCACCGCCAAAACTGAACTCGAAAAAATCCGCGAACAGGTCCAGAATATCGAGTAAAATCCCTAACGTTCCTATATTCATTTTTCACATATATGCTTGGCACCCTTCTCATCGTATCAGGCCCCTCCGGCAGCGGAAAGACAACCCTCTGCCGCCGGGCGGAAAAAGACGCGCTCACATCCTATTCCATATCCTGCACCACACGCCAGCCGAGGCCGGGTGAGCAGGACGGCGTAGACTACCACTTCCTTACCCCTGAGGTATTTGCTGCAAAAGTGGCAGCGGGGGAATTTCTGGAGCACGCCACCGTGCATGGCAACAGCTACGGCACCCTCAAAAGTGATATCATCGAGCTGCTCCAGGCTGGTAAAAACGTTGTGATGGATATCGATGTGCAGGGCGCGGCCAGTATCCGCGCATGCCAGGACCCCATCATCCGGAAAGCCTATGCGGATGTGTACATTCATGTGCCCTCCGCCGAGCTTGAAGCCCGGCTCCGCGGCCGCCAGACAGATGCAGAGGAGGTTATCCTGCTGCGTCTGAAGAATGCAGCAGATGAGGATGCCCGCATGGGTGAATACCAATTCGCGCTTGTTTCTGCAGACCGCGAAAGCGATTATTCCAGATTCCAGGCTCTTCTTACGGCCTTATCCATGCGGACCAGTCTTTAAAAATTCTCAACACACAAAAAATCCCGGGCCTTGATCGGGCTCGGGATTTTTTGTGTGATAACCTTTACAGCTTACGGGCGGCTGGAGTTCTTGGACTTCTTCGCTTTCTCCGGCTTCTTTTTCATCTCCGTCTTCCAGGAAAGAACGAGATTACCGGAACCCGCCGAAATGAGCTCACCCTTGGCGTTCATGTAGAAGCACCACGGAATACCGGGGATTTCCGGCTTATTCTCCAGCTGCACGGCAGAAGCCATGACACCGGGCATATCTGTATCATAATGCTCGATGTACTTCTTGGCATCTTCCTCATTTCTATCATAGCAAAGCAATACAAGAGAAACCTGCTTGTTCTTCTTTATCTTCTTCTTGTATTCCTCCACAATCTTCGGCATGAGGGCACGGCACGGGCCGCACCAGGATGCAGAGCAAATAAAAATGTAAACTTTTGCTTTCGGGAGAGCCTCAGTCTCCGTGAAATAGCCGGCTTCTGCCAGAGCTTTGGCCACGGGCGAATACGCTGTGGTCTTCTTGCTCTTTTCCTTCTTCTTAGTAGTTTCGCTCGGGGTCTCCTCATCCTGAGCAAACACCGTGGGTAAAGACCAGGTGCAAAGGCCAAGCAATACAGTTAAAGTAAGAATGAGATGTCTCATAACAGGCGCAAGCTTAACACACAGAGCTTGCTGTGTCAAGATTACTATTCCATGTCTGAATCAGGCTCCTCTGCCCCGTCTGCAAAAAGCTCGTAGGCGATGGAATCAACAATTTCCACCTCGGCAAACTCGCCCACAGGCAGCGCGGGATCCACATGTATGGAGCCATCCACATCCGGCGCATCCCAGGGGCCGCGGGCAATGCCGGGGGCATCCACCAGCACCCGCATGCGAGTGCCGATGCTCTCCTGCCCGATTTCATCGGCAATACCTGCCAGAAGCATGGAAAGCTCATTGCTACGGCGTTTCTTCGTGGCGTGGTGCACCTGGTTCTTCATTCTGGCAGCCAGGGAGCCTTCTTCCTTGGAATAGGGGAACACCCCCGCGCGCTCAAAGCGGAATTCCTTGATGAAGTCGCGCAGCTCGGCGTGGTCTTCCTCCGTTTCGCCCGGCAGGCCGGAGATGAAAGTGGTGCGCAGCCCGATACCCGGCACAGCGGCGCGTATATCGCGGATGAGGTTGCGGATGTAATCCCCGTCCGTCTTGCGGCGCATACTGTCCAGAATGCCATCTGCAATGTGCTGCAGGGGAATATCCACATACTTCACCACCTTCTCGCACTGAGCAAAGGCATCGATAAGTTCGCGGCTCCAGTGGGCGGGGTGCGTATAAAGCACGCGCACCCAGAAATCGCCGGGAATCGCATTGATTTCGCGCAGGAGGGAAGCCAGCGACTCACCACGGCTGGAGTCTACACCGGCAGTCTTGCTGCCACGTTTCTCCCACTTATCCATGCCGTAGTAGGTGGTATCCTGGGCAATGAGGTTGATTTCCTTAGCCCCCTGCTCCACCCAGTGGCGCACTTCCTTGATGATGTTTGCCTGCGGGCGGCTGCGGTGGCCACCACGGATTCGAGGAATCACGCAATACGCGCAGGCATGGTTGCACCCCTCGGCAATCTTCACATAGGCATAGTGCGGCGGCGAAATGAGCTTGCGCGGCACCCCCCAATCCGGCAGGTAGGTGGAAACCTTGCTGGTGTAAGTCCTTTCCGCCGTGCCGTTCAGACAGGCGGTGGCAATATCCGCCACCTTCGTGATTTCATCCACGCCCATGAAGCAAGCCACCTCCGGCATTTCCTTGGCCAGCTCCTTCGCATAGCGCTGGGAAAGGCAACCGGCCACGATGATTTTCTGCTCTGAGGGGGCTTCGCCAGCCTCGCGGGCGCGCACGGCATCAAAAATAGTATTGATAGCTTCCTCCTTGGCGGGGTCGATAAAGCCGCAGGTGTTGATGATGAGGACATCAGCCTGCCCCGGTTCCACCTGCTGGAACCCGGCCCCGGCCATGCAGCCCACCATGTGCTCGGAATCCACCTGATTCTTGGCACAGCCCAGCGAAATAAGAGCAAAGGAAGCGTTCATGCGCGCATTATAGCCGCGGAGGACTCAGGAATCAAGGCTTTTCACAAAGCGCTGAATAACCATGATTCTATTCGGGGCGGAGGGACTTTAGTCCCTCACCGGTTATGTTTACGGGACTGAAGTCCCGTACTCCGATGATTTCCCATTCTCTCAACGGTCTGTCAATTCAGGACTTTTTCATCATGAGTCCCCCCGCCAGAACACCGGCACCAATGATGGAACCGAAAGCACCGATAAAAGTGAAAATCATCCCCAGTCCGGGTCCGGAATCGCAGAGTCGCATGGCGGCAGGCTCGGTGGGAGGGGGGGGGGGGATACATGATTCCCACCCACATGAATGGTAACACCTCCGTTACTGCGGTGGTTATCGGTGTGTTTCCTGCACCAGGAACCAGATACCCAGCACGATTCTGCCGCTGATACGGCGGAACCATGTATCCACCACATCCAGCTCGACGCGCGGCTTTACCACCAGCAGCAGGCGTTCCCCCGTCTGCAGGACGCTCTTGCAGCGGTTTTCCTCTTCCGGGGAAAAACCGATTTCGTCCATATTTTCTATATTTCAGGAGCAAAGGCCCCCTCGGTATATTTCAGGCTGTTCACAGAAGGAGAGGATTCGACAGCCTCCAGGCTCAGCCCCTGCCCCATGGGAGCACCCGCCGGCAATGCCTGACCAATCAACTGAGCATCCAGCCACACATAATACCCCTGTGGGCGATTTCCCTCCATGCCCGGGTGCCAGACCACGCGCAGAGCGCCTTTCCGGGAACGTTTCTTACCAGTCGGGGAATCGGCAGGAAAGCAATAGAGCGTCTTGTCGCCCCAGCTGATATTTTCGGGCGAGATAAGCAGTTTACCACTACCAGCCTCATCCCCCAGCGTCAGTTCCATATGAGCCTTGCCGGTATGCGCCGAAGGAAGCTGCACCGAATATCCTTTTTCGCGGGAGAAGGGTTCCTGGCGGATGATGCAAGGCTGCCCGGGTTTGAGTCTGGATTTGCGGGAATGCTCATTCCAGGAATCAGCAGAAGCGCGGGAGAGACCGGCAGTGCGCCCCGGCAATCCCATGGTGCGGGCCAGATTGTTGGCAATAATCATGGAGCCCTGCTCATTCGGGTGCAAACCATCGCGACCGGGTTTATTGGACATGGAATCCGGCCAGCTGAACGGCACTTGATGCGTTCGGTCCACCAGCCCCTTGTTCACATCAACAAACATCAATTTTCTGCCATGTGCTTCCGCATATTTCTGCACCCAGTATTTCAACAGCGCATTGTACTGCTGCACTGCCAGGTGACGCTCCGGTTCATTGTTGTTGGCGTGGTGCCCCCAGCAGGGAACGGCCATCACATAGAGCACATCGTCCGCATCTTTGAGCAAATCTGCAGCGATACGGCCCATGTTGCCCCAGTCCTTACCGGGTTTCCAGGTGTATTTTCCACGAACACAACTCACCTGACCACCCAGAAGATTCTGCATCTTGGTGGCAAACTGCTCCGGGCTGTAGCCATTATCAGACAACAAATCATTTGTCCCCATCAGGCAGCAGAAAGTGTCGCAATTAAATGATGCAGATGCAGACTTGGTGGAATGGCCGCCGTAATTCACGCCGGTCATGCCGGAATTCGAGCCGGAAATGATATTGTGCGTGCGGCCGGAGGATTGCGCCAGGTGGACATTCGGGAAAGGCACCCCGGCATACGATTCTCCGGCATCGCTGGTAGATAGATTAGTGTATCCAGCGGTGTATCCGCTGCGGGGGCCCACAATCTGAGCCTCCACCCCATTGTCCACCAGCGTCTTGAACAACTGCCAGCGCCAGGTCTGGTCATTTACACCGTGTGTGATGGAATCGCCGCAGAACATCACGCGGCCAAGTGAGTTTTCACTGGTTCTGATAAAGGGCTTTGTGTAGTCCTCCGGTTCTTTGTAGCCGGCGGTATCCAGTGAAGAGGCCGACCTGATTCCCACAGCCGTCACGTAATTGGTATTCACAGCATAGGCATGTGTGGTATCAAAGGCAAGCTGAGTCTTCAGATTAGGTGCAGCAAGCAAAGTCTTTTCCCCGCAGCGCACGGTTGTTCCCAGTCGGGGGTTAATACACAGATGCAAGGTAACCTTGCCATTCCGGGCCAGTTTCCTGAGCTCATCATATGCCACTACCCCGTCTTTTTCCCAGGGTTGTTCGCCCCAGTAGCAGGTGAGATACTTTGCAGTATCGGCCATGCCATACACCAGTTTCCGGCCACCAGGCATGGTCATTTCCCATGTAACCATGGGACCTTGCTTGTAGTCGTTCGAGCCCAGGTAACTTTCCAGCGCCGCTATATCGATGGTGAGCTCCAGCTCACTCACCGCAGGAGATTTCACGGCAAATCGCCCGGCACCATCGTAAATCACCTTGTTCTGCTCATCACAGAACTTGTCTTTCAGATTGGCGTAGTCGGCAGCTCCGGCGCTCATCGCCAGAGCCATCAGCAAACATGTTGTCAGTCGCTTCGTCATGATTCCGTATCAGGAGTAAAATAATAGCCCACGCCACGTTCAGTGCCGATGCACCCGGCGTAATCACCCAGTTTCTGCCGCAGACGCTTCACGTGCGTATCCAACGCGCGACTCTGAGTCGTATCGGCGTAGCCAAACAGCACCTTCTGCAGGTCATAGCGGTCCTGCACCTTGCCGGGGCGCTCCATGAGATACGCCAGCAACTTGAATTCGGCCGTGGTCAAATCAAGTGGGGTTCCAGCCTGCGTAGCGGCCAGCGTGTTCTTATCCAGCACAAAAGAGCCGCTTCGCACCACCAGCTGAGAAGCTCCTGCATTTGCCCGTGCCAGCACATTCCGCACCCGCAGCACCAGTTCTTTCGGGCTGAAAGGTTTGGTCACATAATCATCCGCACCCAGGCTCAGCCCCTCCAGACGGGCATCGAGCTCACCACGAGCAGTCAGAAATATCACCGGGATTCCGCGCGTCATCTCGCTCTCCTTCATAAGGCGAAATATCTGCATGCCATCCATGCCCGGCAGCATCACATCCAGTATGACCAGGTCCGGCCGCATACGCTGAATCTGCTCCCACCCCTCATTTCCATGATGCGCCAATACGCAGCCCCACCCCTGGCGCTCCAGATTAAACGCCACCAGTTCAGCGATATCCAAATCATCTTCGACCACCAGCACATTCATACCCTCTCACACTACCATAATTCATCCCTCAACTCAATATTCGAAATATACTTTTATGACATTGGCCTCAACCATGCAATTTGTGAAAATAAGAGGCTCCTTGAAATTGCTACCCGCCCCGTTATTCAGCCGGGTGTTCTATTTCCGGTGCATGCCTTGCCATCTGCATGAATAGGGCTTGAAAACAATGAGTAATCATGATAGTATAAGCGCTCATGAAACGCCCAGGCTACATATTGTGCATATGCTCCATGATGATGCTGAGCTCCTGCACCCTGACCCAGCAGCAAGCCCCGCTCACCGCAGAAGACGCCGAAGCGCAACGTCTCGCTCTCAGTGAGTTGGAAAAAGCTTTGATTACTGAAGAAAAACGCATCCTCGAAGAAGCCAAAGCGGCTGAGGCGGCACGCGCCAAGGCTGAGGCCGAAGAACGCGCCCGCGAAGAAGCTGAGGAAAAAGCACGTGAAGCCGCTGAAGCCAAGGCTGAGGCCGAAGAACGTGCCCGCGAAGAAGCCGAGGAAAAAGCACGCGAAGCTGCTGAAGCCAAGGCTGAGGCCGAAGAGCGCGCACGCGAAGAAGCCGAGGAAAAAGCGCGAAAGGCCGCTGAAACTGAGGAGCAGGCCCGGAAAAAAGCAAATCAGAGTGCTGAAAAGCCCGCATCTGCAACCGATGAAAGCAATCAGCAGCGGAAACCCAGCTTGCTTACCACCCGTGGTCGGGCAAAAGAAAAAGATACCCCCATTGTGCCCACCGCGGAGCAGCAGGAAGCGGCACGCAAATTACTGAGCAAAGCCAGCAAAGGAAAAAGCGTCCCCAAAGCAGAACGAGAGCCGCAGAAAGCGCCGCAGCATGAACCGGCTCCCCAACCGGCTATAGAAACAAACGAGGAGGTTCAGCTGACAGGCAGCGTAACCAGCGGAGCACTCCGCATGCGCCGTTTTGCACCACCGGAGGAAGCCATAAGCAAAGATGACGAAGACGCACCCCTGCCCAACAGTGTGGAAATGAGAGGGCTGCGCTCCCCGGTCATGAAAGGGCAGCTCCCCATGAACATAGATGGGAAAATAATCAAAGAAAACTAATATCCATGGATACACCACCCCGCAAATTCGTACCCGAGCCATTTGCCTATCATCAGGAAGTGGAGCTCACCATCGATAACCTCTCCAATCAAGGACACGGAGTAGGCCGCATTGACAACTGGGTCGTCTTTGTGCCGTATACATTGCCGGGGGAAAGAGTAAAAGCCCGCATCTACCGCAATGAGAAGAATTGCTCACTGGCAGACCTGGTAGAGGTTCTGCAGCCGTCTGAGCAGCGAGTCGCACCGCTCTGCCCGGTATACGGGTACTGCGGCGGCTGCCAGTACCAGCACCTGGAGTACCGCGCCCAGCTGGAGTGGAAAACCGCCCAGGTGGCCGATCTGCTGCGTCTGCAGGCTGGGCTGGAGCTACCGGTTCTACCGGCCATAGCCTCGCCGCAGGTATACGGATACCGCAGCAAGATTACGCCGCACTTCCACAAGCCCAAGGACGCCAAAGTGGGCAATATCGGATTCCTGCGCGCTGGTTCGCGCAGCGAGGTATGCGATGTGAAGCAATGTCCCATAGCCATGGCCGAGCTCAACGAGGCTCTGCCGGTGGTGCGCAAGGCCGTGCACCAGGCCGCAGCTCAATACAAGCGCGGAGCCACCCTGCTCATGCGCGTCAGTGAGGGGAGCGTCATCACGAATAACAACGCGGTCTGCACAGAAAAAGTGGGAGACCTCACCTTTAATTTCCTGGCTGGCGACTTCTTCCAGAACAATCCCTTTATTCTTCCGGCCTTCACCGGCTATGTAGCCCGCCAGGCCTGTGCAGAAGGAGCCCGATATCTGGTGGACGCATACTGCGGCAGCGGACTTTTTGCCCTGACTCTCGCACCACATTTTGAAAAGGTACTGGGTGTAGAAGTCAGCGAAACCAGTGCAGACTGGGCACGAGCCAACGCCCGCAGCAATGGTATCACCCACGCCAGTTTCCTGGCAGCCAGTGCAGAAGCTATATTTGAGCAGGTTGATTTTCCGGCAGAAGAAAGTGCGGTAGTCATTGACCCTCCCCGCAAGGGTTGTGATATGGCGTTCCTGAACCAGTTATTCGCATTCGGCCCTGCGCGGGTGGTATACGTTTCCTGCAATCCTGCCACCCAGATTCGAGATCTGGCGGAATTCGACAAAGCCGGGTACGAAGTGGTGGAAGTGCAACCCTTTGACCTTTTCCCGCAAACCAAGCATCTGGAGTGCGTGGCGACACTGCGCAAGAAAAAAGCATGACCGCCCAATTTGCAAGACTGAGCCGCAGCGCGGAAGATTATCTGGAAGCCATAGGGCACTTGTGCCGTGAAAAAGGGCGAGCTCAGGTAAGCGATGTTGCGGCCATGCTCAATGTCAAAAAGCCAAGCGTAACCGCGGCAGTACATCAACTGGCAGAGGAAGGGCTCATCTCCTACCGGCGCTACGCCCCTATAGAGCTGACTGAAAAAGGCAGACAATATGCCGAGCGCGTCATCCGCGCGCACCGGATTCTGCAGAGATTCCTGATAAACAGCGCTGGTCTGACTCCTGAGCGGGCAGATGATGTGGCATGCCATCTGGAACACCTTCTGAGCATGGAGGAAATCGCGCAGATTGAAGGCAGCATGCAGTAAAGCCGGGATTGAACGAACCAGCCGCCAACCTCATCTAATCCAATAATTATGAACGAACGGAAACTCAGCGTCACTAATGCGCTCATCATCATCAACGCCGTGGTGTTCTTTGTCGGCATTATGGTACAGCGAGAAGCTCTGCTGGGTATTCCGTTTCCGCAGGCGCCAAAGACCTCCGTTTTCGAAATCACCTGTGCCTATTCCTGGTTCTCCTGTTTTCTTGAAGGCCAGCTCTGGCGCATGATTACCTACCAGTTTGTTCACGCCAACTTCGGTCACATTCTTTTCAATATGTGGGCGCTGTATTTCTTTGGTCCGGCAGTGGAGTCGGCCATGGGGCCGCGGCGGTTTCTGGCATTCTACCTGGTCTGTGGCGTGGCCGGTGCCTTATTTTCCTCACTTCTGGCCGGTCTCAATCTGTATTCTGCGCTACCTGATATCCCCCAGAATGAATATATCTGCAACCAGCTGGCTGCCTTTGCCGGATACACCGGCCACGTGCACTGCTGGGAAATGATACCACTGGTAGGGGCATCTGCCTCCATTTATGGCGTGATGGTGGCATGTGCATTCATGTATCCGGATGTGATGATTTCTCTCATCTTCCCACCGGTCACGCTGAGGCTCCGCACTTTTGCGGTCATCATCATCGGCATTGCCAGTGCTACCATCCTCTTTAATCTCAGCAACGCAGGCGGCGAGGCCGGTCATCTCGGCGGCATCATCATGGGGGCTCTCATCATGATGATATGGAAGCACAGAAGCATGAGCAGATACTGAAAAGAATCATGACTGCCTTATTTGACATGGACGGCACCCTGTTTGCCGGTGATTCACAACTGCGCTTTGCCCGCTGGATACTGAAGAGGCACGGCTGGCGCAGACTTTATCTTCTGTGGCTGATTCCCATGGGGATTCTGCGGGGGCTCGGCATCATCAATACCGAACTGATGAAACGCGCTTTTCTGGCCTACGCATGGCGCATGCACCGCGATACTCTGCTCTGCGAATGCAAAGCCTTTGTAGAGGAAGAAATCACCCGGATTCTGTATCCCCCTGTCATGGAGCGATTGAAACAACACCAGGCAGCAGGTGATACCACCATACTCTGCTCCGCCTCTCCAGACTGGTGGACACAGATGGTGGGAAAGGCTCTGGGGTTCACTCACACCATCGGCACCCCGGCGGCACTTGGTGAACGGGTTGAAATGATGCCCGCTATCCCGGCACCGGGAAATAATAAAGGCGCCAATAAACTTGTGAGGCTTGCCAGCATCGGTATCACTCATGCAGACATAGGATATACCGACAGTGCAGCAGATATTCCCATGCTCTCTATCTGCAGCAGGGCCGTCCTCGTCAACCCCAGCCCCGGTTTTGCCAGGCAGATTCCAGAAGCCGAGATACTGACACCGGCCAAGGGCATCAGCAGAATCTGCTTCACGCTGGGCTGCCTGTTGGGAATCTGACCGGTTGATTTATTTGCCCAGCCGGGTCTTCCATTCGCGCATCATCACCGCAAAAGGAGCACTGCTATCCGGCTCTCCGGCATAAGGATTTTCGTGGAATGCTGCATCTATTTCACCACTCAGCATCAGCCCTATGCAGTAAAATTCCTTAGGCAGGTTCTCAGATTCACCCATACCGGCGGCGGCAGTCCGCAAGTCAGCAGGCTTCATTCCGGGAGTTACCTGGCGCCCGTTTCTCTTCATGGCCTCGTGAATGGCGCGCATAACAACCACAGCCTCGCTCAAAACCTGAAGCTCAGCCTTCTCTGCATGCGAGAGTTTCTGCTCCGCCAGCGCTGGGATACTGGCAATCGCCTCATCATACTTCCCGGTCCGGAACATATCCTTGACACCCAAAAGCTGCATGCGGGCAGAACGGCGAGGCACAGCCTTGCCATACTCTTCAATACGGGAACGGAAAGCAGCGCTCTCATCGCCAGCCATAGCGGCTGCAACTGCAGAAATCGTCTGCTCAGCAAGTTCCGGCTTACCGGAACAGACATAACGATCCGCAACCAGCAGCTGAGCGGAAGTTTTTAAAAGACGGTTTTCCATGGCACCGGCCAATTCCGCAGCCTTGGCTACATCCTGCTGCAAAGCAGCCACAAACGCTGTCATCTGAGCATAAACAGCCTGACCGGCTGGCGCCACCTGTGATGAACGAGCCGCTACTTCGGCAAAACGCTTATAGCCATTTGCGCTTGACTTGCCATCGAGCACATCCTGAGCAGTGCGCATAAGAATGCCCGCAGCAGCCACCGTCGGTTCAGAACCATCACCCGTAATTTCACCCAGCACCCCGGCAGCGCCGGCATTGTCACCTGCCGTAAGCAGCCTTTCCGCCTCGCTGAATGACTGAGGATCAGGCCACTGCATGACATCTGCATTAAACGCCTCCTGAACCCTGGCGGCAGGAGTCAGCAAGGCCACTATATAGGCGCCCAGCAGACCAAGCGCGACAGTGCCAGCAACACCGGCTGCTACGTATAACTTCTCGCGGCGGCGATGTGCAATCACCTCTGGGTCTGCATTGTCCGTCAGAATTTTCTGCACACTTTCAATAAGCGGCAATAATTCACCGTAATCAGCCGGGCGATCTGCCGGTTCAAAAGCGGTCATCGTATCAAGCATCTCGCACAGTTCGATATCCAGCTCCGGCTTCAACTGATGCAAAGGCATGAGGGTTTTCTTCGCAACCAGCATGTCCGGCACAGTCTGAGGATTCTCAGGCAGTGTCGATTCCCCTGTAAGCAGATTCCGCAGGGTCATGCCCAGGGCATAGATATCACTCTGCACATTCTCTTCCTCGCTCCGCAGTGTCTCCGGCGGCACGTAATAGGGTGTTGCCCAGATAACTCCGTCAGAGTCCACATGAGTCTTCTCATCCTGAGAAAGCCCGAAATCCAGCACCTTGGCCTGTCCATCTGCAGCAATCAGGACATTTCCCGGCTTTACATCGCGGTGAAGAATACCCGCAGTATGTGCAGCCTGCAAGCCCATAGCCACCTGGCGGACAATTTCCAGAGATTCCAGAGCAGGCAAAGAGCCTTGCTCTCTCACGATAAGCTCAAGGTTCCGCCCCTCCAGCAGCTCCATGGCAATGAAGAACTGGCCGCGCGCCCAACCGGCAGAATAAACTGATACCACGTTGTCATGGCGAACCTTTGCCATGATCGAACATTCATTGGCAAATCCGGCTATGCGCTCCGGAGCATCTCTGTAGGTATCATTCAGAACCTTGATGGCCAGGGGGCGCCCCAGCACCAGATCCCGGGCCTTGAAAACCACACTCATACCGCCTATTCCGAGCACAGAATCCACCTTGTAATTAGCAAGCATGGTATGCACATATGCAGAAGCGCCGCACTGCGGGCACTGAAGCTCGGCAAAAAAGCCAAGCTGAGAAATATCCTGCTGCATGCCACACTGCGGGCATGTCCAGAGTTCCGGTTGATCGCTCATAATATGAACAGCGGCGTTAAAAGAGTTGGCAGAAAAGTTGGTGCTAAACGAGAAAAAAGGGCAGAGGAGAAGCAACAGCCTCCTCTGCCCCCGAAAATCAATTATGCTCAGGCCAGTTTGGGCAGAGAAGCAGCGGCTACGGCCTGTCCGTGGCGCTTCGTTTTCTCATCCGGCACACAGAGGGTGATGTTCAGCTGCGGGAATTCAGCCTTCAGCACCTCGTTTGCCTTATCGATGATAAGCTGACCACCGTCGCCCGTAGCTACGCGACCCAGGAACAGAAGGTTACGGACATCGTAGAAATCGGCAAAGTAAGCAATCGTGTAACCGAATTCCACACCGATAGTCTCGTAAATCTTGCGGGCGCGCTCATCGCCTTCAGCCATGGCAGCCTGCACCTTCTTCAGCTGCTCGGGATAGGGCATGGCACCGAACTCGAAGCCGGCGCGGGGAGCCAGACGAGCCACAGCCTGCTGGGAGAAGTACATGGCGCCCACACCTTTATCCTTGGACCATTCGTCCACGCCACCGTCCTCCTGATAGTCCACGGGAACGAAAGCGAGCTCATTGAGCCAGGGCATGATGTGACCCTCGGGGTCCACATAACCGGCAGCCAGAGAAGTACCCATGGCGATGCCGAGCACGGCGTCATCGTTCATGCCCATGGCACCCGCCAGAGCAGTCACCTCACCGTCATTCACCACTTCAAAAGGAACCTCCTTGCCCATGCGCTCGGACCAGCGGTCCTTAAGCGTGCCGAACATACCACGGATAACATTCTGGAAATCCTCCGGGGAGATACCGCGGAAGAGAGACCCCACGCGGGGCTCACTGTTCACGTACACACCAGCGGCGGAACCACCGATAGCGTCCACCTGGGGCAGATGCTTGGCAGCGCGAAGCAGAGAATCATCCACACCCTCAAGCTGGTACATGGGGTCTGTCTGGTGGTAGGGGTCCCACACGACTTCTTCAGAGAACACAACCTCACCATTCACCACAGCGGCGCACTTGCGGTCAGAACCACCCAGGTCGAAACCAATGCGGTAGCCGTCCAGATTACGGCCCAGAGATACGGAAGTGCTGTTCTCGGCAGGAAGATCAGCAGCGCTGGCAACCTTCACCACCTGAATGGGCTGGTCATAAATCTTCTTACCAATGAAATCCCAGTCGAACTCACGGGCACCACCGGCGCAATAGGTAGCAGCCAGCATATCAGCAATCTGGTCATCGCCGGCCACCATAATGGTGCAGCCACCCTTCATCCAGAGAAGGAACTTGACGATACGCTCGATATACTGATTATTCAGAGCAATATTTTCACCTTCCTGGGGCAGAATCTTTCCGCTCCAGCGGAAACAGGTACCATCCAGACGGGTCAGAGCCAAGTCTACAGTGTGAGAGCCGGGAGTGGCTGCCACTTTATCAGCAAAAGCCTTGTTCCAAAGCACCGGGGCCACGAAAGCCTGGTCGAGCACGGGAGTGAATTTCGGTTGAATATCCATAACGTTACGGGGCGATTATATCGGATTTACTCTCCCCTGACAAGCTCAAAAGTCCACAGCAGATTTTTTTACTCTTTTGACCGAGCAAAGTGAAATGAATCCACAATGGAATTGACAAGCAATTGAAGGCGTGGCAGTATACGCCTGGCGCATGAGGCAACATTTTCATACAGCACTGATGACACTGACCGCGGCATTGCAAGCAAGCGCCATGGCAGATTTACCAGCAATGCAGCGCGACACCCTGCCAGATAGCACCGTATGGGCATTGGAAACCGAGCTAACCGGTCAGAAAGAACAAAACCGGGCTGTACTTGAATGCCTGGCAGAGGCGCTGAACTCTCTACTGAGACAAGCGCACATGGAGCCCACCGTGGAATCTCTCGTGCTGCTCCTGACTTCTCCCAGCCCTGAGGAAACACCAGGAGCAGATATCAAGGAATTGCTCATGCCCCGCACGGGGCGTATACTGGTCAGCCAGGATGCTGCATTTGCCCTCATCTCCACCCCCGTGCAAGGCGGCGAAGCTCTGGAAATTTTCCGCAATTCAGCCAGCGGCATCACCGTTCATCGACTGAAAATACCCCATTTCCCGGAAAACGACAGATAACAATCAGCGAACCCGCTGAGCAACGCCGGTGTCATGTTCCTTGCTATGACAACCGACTGCAACAACGAGCTCTGGTGGATGCTGCTGTACTGCGGCATCTTGTGGTTTATCCTTTCGCTTGCCTTCTGGCTGGCCGATTCACAACGCCGGCTGAAAGAAGCCTCCATAAGCGGCTTTGTGGAACTTTTTCTTATTTCCACCCTGGCTTTGATAAGCGGTTATGCCGCAGCGGAATTACAGCAGGGCATGCTGATGACCACGATTTTTCAGTTAGCCGGCGTGCTGATAAGCTCGATAGCGGTTTCCCGGGTTATCCAGATGCTGAGCTGGACGCGCACCTGGATTGCGGCACTACTCTCCATGCTGGGCTACCTTGCAGCAGGCATTGCACTATTGTGGCTTATGGCTGCAGCATGCTAATTATGAATCAGACCAGTTGTAACATCCGCAAACTGGAATGGCACCATTTCAGACAAATCCCTCAGCGCCACCTGAACCTGCAACCCGATACGCCCGCCAGAAAAGATAATGGAATCAAACGCCCGGGCTGATTCATCCACCGTGGTGCGGAACTGTTTTTTCATACCAATGGGAGAGCACCCGCCATGCACATAGCCAGTCAGCGGCAACAGGTCTTTCTGTTTGAGCATTTCCAGAGATTTCTCACCCACTGCCCTGGCGGCTTTTTTCAATTCCAGCCCGCATCCCACGGAAATCACAAACACATAGTGAGCACCGCTCCGCCCGGTCGTAACCAGAGTCTTGAACACCTGAGCCGGGTCCTGCTGCAGCTGCGCAGCTACTTCCAGTCCGGTAATGGCGCCCTCTGATTCGTATGTGTAATGGACATACGACACCTTCCTCTGTTCCAGAAGGCGCATCACGTTCGTTTTATCAGAGGCTTTCATGCCTTATTGAACAGCTGCAATCTGCCAACTGAGCGGGCGGTGAAAATCCGGTTCACCGCTCAGGTCATCAGATGTGGTGCAGAACTGATAGTCCGGGCTGTTGAGGATACAGGCAGTAGCCAGGCGGCAGTTGTTGATATCGATACCGATACTGCGCAGATAAGCCAGAGGAACACGGGCAGAGCACCCCCAGCCGGCAGGAGTCACGCTGCCGACAGTCTCCACATTTCCGGGCACCCCGGCCTCCGGCCATGCCTGGCGGGGGGCATTAAACGCGCAGGCCCACCAGGCCCCATTCGGACACAGATTAAACTCCATATAATTCTTACCCTCGGCATCAGCCACGAAAAATTCGGCCGTATCGTACATCCACAGCTCGGCCTTGAACATACCGGGCTGGGCCTCCGGATGAATTGACACCGCAGCGGTCTGCGATGCACGGAACACAAGCATGTCATTCTCAATGGTGAAACTGTACTCAACCGGAGCGGCCACGGGAGAGCCGAACCACTCATGGGTAAGCTGCTGAATGACTGGAGCGGAGGTACTGATGATATTCTGCATGGTGGGCATCATAACAAAGAGAGCAGCACAAATCAAGCCGTTATGTCATCGTTTTGAACAATGCCGTGTTCATCTGCGTCAACTGACATTGAACAAACTTGCCAACGCGCATATAAATGATAGACTCGTGAACAAACCACGACCATGAACACGCAGGAATTCAATGAACAGATTGCGCAGAAATCCGCATGGGTAAGCGCAGTGAAACAGGAAATGTCCAAGGTGGTAGTAGGCCAGCAGAAGCTGGTGAACCGCCTGATTCTGAGCCTGCTCTGTAAAGGGCATGTATTGCTGGAAGGTGTGCCGGGTCTTGCAAAAACCCTTTCTGTAAAGGCACTGGCCGGCACCATGCAGGCGGCATTTTCCCGCATTCAGTTCACCCCGGATCTACTGCCCGCAGACCTTCTGGGCACCATGATTTATAATCCGGAAGAGCGCCAGTTCACCGCCAAAAAAGGGCCGGTATTTGCCAACCTGATTCTGGCAGACGAAATCAACCGAGCCCCGGCCAAAGTGCAGAGTGCCCTGCTGGAAGCCATGCAGGAACGCCAGGTGACCCTGGGTGAGCGCAGCTACCCCCTGCCCAATCCTTTCCTGGTGCTGGCTACACAGAACCCCATCGAGCAGGAAGGTACCTACCAGCTGCCGGAAGCTCAGCTTGACCGATTCCTATTCAAAGTCGTGGTAGATTACCCCAGTCGCGATGAAGAACTCAAGGTGCTCGAAATGATGAGCAGCACCTCGGCCACCCCCAGAACCAGCCCCGTGGTAACCGTGGAGGACATCGATGAATCCCGCGCCCTCATGGACCAGATTTTCATCGACCCCGCTGTGCAGCGCTATATCGTGGATTTAGTTCGCGCCACCCGCGCCCCGGAAAAGGTGGACTCCCGCCTGGAAGGCATGGTGCGCGCCGGTGCATCCCCCCGCGCCACAATCAACATTGCTCTGGCCGCCAAGGCACTGGCCTTTACCCGCCAGCGCGGTTATGTGACCCCGCAGGATGTGAAAGACCTGGCACACGATATTCTGCGCCACCGCATTCTGCTTTCATATGAGGCAGAGGCTGCAAACAAGACCAGCGACAACGTCATCGACAGCATCCTCTCAAAGGTCCCCGTGCCGTAAACAGCCATGGACAAAACGCAGGAAATCATGGAAAAAGTGCGCCGCATCGAACTGCAGGCGCGCCGAATGTCCACAGCCACCTTTGCCGGGCAGTACCGCTCCGGCTTCCGCGGCCAGGGGCTTGATTTCGATGATTTCCGCGAGTACCGGGCCGGGGATGAACCCCGCTTCATTGACTGGAAAGTAACGGCCCGCACCGGCACGCCGTATGTAAAGACCTTTCATGAAGAGCGCGAGCAGGTGCTGCTGATAGCGGTGGATGTAAGCGGCAGCATGGACTATGCCAGCGCCGGCATAGCTGACACCAAACGCGAATACGCAGCACAGATTGCCGCCGTGCTGGCCTACAGCGCAGCTTTGAACGGCGACAAAGTGGGGCTGCTGTTGTTCGGGCACCAGCCGCATTTCTACCTGCCCCCGGCAAAAGGAATGAAACAGTGCCAGCGCATCGTACGCGAAATACTCAGCGTCCCTTCCGCGGGAAGGGATGATACGATAGAAGAAGTAGCATCTGAGATTCTGCGCACACAGCGCAAGAGCGCCCTGGTATTCCTCATCAGCGATTTTCTGGCAGAGGTGGACAAGCAGGCCATAGGCAAGCTGAATTTCCGGCACGAGCTGATACCAGTCCGCGTGAACGACCCGGCAGAAATCGAGCTTCCGCAAGCTGGTCGCATATGCTTCCGCGACCCGGAAAGTGGAGAATTATTCGAAGGCGACCTGGGTGATTCGCAACTACGCCAGCTTCACAGTAAAGCCGTACAGGCGCACCGACTGGAGTGGCAGCGCGTGTTTAACCAGCTGGGTATTGATTCTCTCGATTTACTCACAACACAGGATTTCATACCGGCGCTTCGCAAGATGTTCAACCGCCGCAGCCGTATATTCGCACATTAAAGCATATGGGCAACGAAATATTACAGGCAATCCCTACGCTGGAAAAAGATATTCCCGCAGACCAGTTTCTGGTGCAGGATTTCTGGATTCCCCTGGCCTGGTGCTGCGCCATACTGATTCCACTGGCTTCAGTGGCGGCCATCTGGTTTTACCGCCACCGCAGAAAAGACATGGTTACCGGTATAGCCCCCCTTCAGGAAGCCCTGAACGCACTGGCAGAACTGGACGCCGAGGTACCCCCCATGCGCGAATGCTCGCTGCGGCTTTCAATGATACTGCGCTCTTATCTGGCAGGAGAAACACAGGACCCGGCGCTATATGAAACGCACGAAGAATTTTCGCAGCGCATGGATTCGCTGTCCCATGTACCGGTAAACTGCCAGCTCGAGACCCGGGATTTACTGGAACACCTGGCAGAATTCAAATACGCCGGCGCCACAGAGCAAAACCCTGCCCAGGCACGTGCGCTCATTGAGCAGACCCGCAACCTGATTGCCCGTATACACAACGCCCGAGAGCAGGAACAAAACAAGGAGGTAAGCGCATGATTCTTGCTGCAACCACAGCCCCGGTAACAGAAGCCACACGGGAGTTCACATTTGCCGAGCCTGCGTGGCTGTGGTGTCTGCCGCTGCTACTGCTCTTTCTGTTCCTGCGCCGGCGCCGTGGCACTACGGCCAGCCTGGTGCATCCTACCATTCGTTTTGCGGAATCCCGGCTGAAACGGCCCTCCACTCTGGCGGGCAGGCTTGGTCCCGTTTTCCTGGTATTTTCCCTTGCATCGCTCATTATCGCGCTTGCACGGCCGCAATGGAAAAACCAGCATACAGAAGACACAGTGAGCGGCATTGATATCATGATAGCATGCGATCTTTCGGGGTCAATGGCCAGTCAGGATATGCTCTTCACCGCAAAAGACAGGCTCGGACGCCCGCAACGTGCTGCCATTGACCGCCTCACGGCCGCTAAATATGTTATCAGCGAGTTCATAGCAGGACGCCCGAACGACCGTATCGGTCTGGTAGCATTTGCGGGCAAGGCTAAGCTCTGCAGTCCGCTCACACTGGACCACGGCATCGTCAGCTATATCATCCGCGAATTTTATCTGGCCGATGACCGCCGTCCGGGTTACATTGCAGAGGATGGTACAGCCATCGGCACCGCCATAGCCTCTGCAGCCCTGCGCCTCGATGAACGCAAAGAAACCAAGAGCAAGGTGATAATTCTTGTGACGGATGGCATGAGCAACCGGGGCAGCATTTCACCCATTGATGCAGCCAAACAAGCAGCCGAGCTGGGCATCAAGATTTTCCCCATTGCCATCGGCAAGGATGAGCGACTCTCGCGTTACACATCCAATATTGACACTTTCGATGAGAAAACACTTCGCGAAATAGCACGCATCACCGGTGGCAAAGCCTACCGGGCCAGCAGCGGCGAGCGCTTGCAAAAAGCGTTCGAAAGCATTGATAAACTTGAAAAAACAGAGGCCAAACGCCGCACTCTCATCAGCTTTGATGAGCTCTTCCCCTGGCCCCTGGCTGCAGCAGCGCTTTTCCTGCTCCTTGGCTACACTCTTAATTTTGCCCGTCCCCGGCCGGCACCATAAATCATCACCATGAGCTTCCTTTACCCGAATATCCTGTGGTTTCTCCTCCTTATCCCGGTGCTGGCAACTCTGGCCGTCCTCGCATGGCGCAGCACAGGTCAGGGCTGGCGAAAACTCGTATCAGCCCAGCATGGGGAACTGGTGAAGCCGCGCCCTCTCTGGCGCACAGCGCTTCCTGCCAGCATCGTATTGCTGGCGATGGCGTGCATCATCCTTGCACTGGCTCGCCCCATCAATGGATATCGTGAAGGCGGAGCCACTACAACCGGCCGCAATCTGCTCATAGCCCTGGATATTTCTCGCTCCATGGAGACCGAGGATGTGAAGCCCTCGCGTCTGGCCGAGGCGAAAGCTGCGGCTTATGAGCTGATTGATGCACTGCCCGGTGATAAAATCGGTCTCATCGTCTTTTCCGGCGAAGCAGATTTAGTCGTACCCCTCACCTATGACCACACGGCCCTTCGTGATGCGCTGGAACAAGTAAACCGCACCTGGGCAGGTGTAGGTGGCACCAATTTTGGGCTCGTGCTTCGCAAAGCCATGCAGGATTTCAAGCGCAGTACCCCGGAAGGAAGCACAAACGCTCTCGTTATTCTGAGCGATGGTGAAGATACAGTGAATTCTTCCATGGAAATAGCCGAAGAAGCCAGGGAAAGCAAATTGCTGGTCATCACTGTTGGCATCGGCACCGCGGCCGGCGGTGCAATACCCGATGCAAAAGGCGAAAACGGACTGTGGCAGGATGCCAACGGCAAACACGTCATCAGTAAACTGAACACCGAATCTCTGACCAATTTTGCAAAGGCCACAGGTGGCGACTATTTTGTGATGGATTCCAACGCCAATCTGACGGCCTTTACCCAGGCGGCTGTTCGCAAAATAGATAAACATGAAGAAGCTTTCTCCCTGAATAAAGTGCCGAATGACCTCTTCGCGCCCTTTGCTACAGCTGCACTCATTCTTATCATTCTGGCCATCATCTTCAGCACAGAATGGAAATACCATAAATCACTTGCGTTGATAGCAGCCATAGGTGGCATGACACCGTGCTCACACGCAGCACCTCAAGCAGAAAACGCCGCTGCTTACAGCCAGGGTCTGACCCTCATGCATAGCGGTGAGCAGAATAAAGCAAAAGAAGCATTCTCAACCGCCCTGCTGGATAAAGACACTACGCTCCAGGCCGCAGCGCTCTACCAGCTTGGGCAGATAAACGCTACTGCCACGTTTAATGAGCTCCGCAATCTTTACGAGAACACACAAGATACAGGCCTCTCAGATGAACAGGAAGCTCCGGCCATCACACCGGAAGCGCTGCAAAAAATCGTAGACAACCTCAAGCAGGACATTCAACCCTACCAGGATGCTCTCAAGCTCGCCCCCGGACTGGAACGTGCACAAAAGAACATAGCTGGCATTCAGATGCTGATTAAGAAACTGGAAGAGGAGATTGAGAAGCTGAAGCAGCAACAGCAGCAGAACAAGGAATCTGACCAGCAGCAGGATAAGCAGGACCAGCAGAACAAGGAATCTGACCAGCAGCAGGATAAGCAGGACCAGCAGAACAAGGAATCCGACCAGCAGCAGGATAAGCAGGACCAGCAGAACAAAGACTCTGACCAGCAGCAGGATAAGCAGGACCAGCAGCAGGACCAGCAGCAGGACCAGCAGCAGGACCAGCAGGATTCGAAGAAACAACCTGCCGGAATGGAAGAGCAGCAGCCCAGCGATGAGGAAAAGGCCCGCCGCTATGCAGCCTCTGTCCTCCGCAGTCATCTGGAAGAAGAAGAAGGCTCGCCCATCCCCCATGCTGAGATACAGGTAAGACCTCCAGACAAAGACTACTAAACACCCGACTCCGCCATTTCATGAAGAACATCATTCGAACCCTATACACCTTTACCCTGACTCTCTGCAGCCCATTGCTGGCAGACATTGTGCCGGTCTGGTCTGTAGATGTAGCTATTCCCGGTGAAAAAGTAGCTCTTTATCTTGTAGACACCGAGGTGGAGGAAGACTTATTCACTATACCGAAGCGCCCTGCGGTTGAGAACGCGGCGTTGGAAGTCATGCAGCATTATGCCGGAGCCAACCCGATGGACCCGAACCGAGCAAACATGGAAATCTATCCATTACAGATTACCCCCGATACACCCGGAGAGGTGCGCATAAAAAATCTGGAGGTACAGTACACGTCAGGGCGCAAGGAAACTATTGAAATCCCCCCGCTCCCGGTCGTATCTCAAAGTTCAATCCGCTGGATGAAAAAACCGATTAACTTCGGTGTTCTCTGGTACACTAACATCAAGGATGGCTATAGTCATCAACCCGTCAAAACAGCAATCAAACTCCTCCTGCCCGGGGGCGTTGACACTGTGGGCACACCCCAGCTCAACGCTGTAGATGTCAAGGTAGGCAATTTCCAACCCACTATGCAGGGTGTTCTCGCCATGGTTCATAACCAGGCCATGGGCACTACCACAGCTTATGCCAAGGGGCAAACCTGGCGGACTATTGATTTCACCGGCACGCTCACGCCTTTACGCGAAGGGAATTCAGATGTGGCCGGCAGAATCATCATGGAGCAGCGCCAAGGCTTCTTCACCGTGATGAGAGATGAAGCAGAACTACCCATTCTTACAATAGGTGCGCTGCCCCTGCCCCCGGGTGCACCTGCCGATTTTGCAGATATGGTGGGTGAATATACTATTTCGGCCACCACTACCGCCAAAACACTTGCCATGCACGAAGCGGTTGAAGTTGAAATCACGGTCAAGGGCTCCGGCAATCTGGAACAGCTCGCATGCCCCAGCCCCGATGACTCTGCTGATTGGAAACTTGTACCCGCTACCAGAAAACCCATAGTCGGCCCCAATGGCGAAACCCTCGGCATGGTGTTTAGTCAACTACTGCGTCCCACAGCAGAAGTAAGCGGGATTCCGTCGTTCTCATTCTCATATTTTGATCCGAAGCGTATGGAATACCGCCAGGCGGCCACAGCCCCCATACCCCTGCAGTGGCGGGAGACCGACACCACCGGCAGCGGTATACAACAGACTACAGCAGCAGAACCACCGCCCGCCGGCAGCATACCGGTAGCAGAGATGACGGACATATACGGATTCATGACGCCCGACACCTACGGTACGACATGGACACTTCCACGATGGATCTGGTATCTGCTTTACCTCCCGGCTCTCCTTATTTTAGGCTCAGTGGCTGCCAGACTGCTGCGACGCAGCATATCCGCCGGAGCAGCAGGACGTGCACGTGAACGAGCACTTAATAAACTTGCAGCCCGCGCGGATGGTCTCGACTTTCTCAAAGGGGTCGGCGCTTACATAGAAACACACGTAGCAACCGGTGACATGACACCTGAACTTCAACAAATCCTGGACCGGCGAGACGAAGAAGCATTCCGACCTGAGGCAAAAGCAAGCATAAGCCCGCAGGAGCGCAACGCCATCATGAAAGCACTACGGCGTATAAGCACACATGCCGCCGTCATATGTATGCTGCTGACACCTCTTACCTTTGCTGACACCATTGAGCAGGACTACAACGGCGGGCAATACAGCAAAGCTCTCAACCAGCTGGAAAAAGCCACAGACTACCCGGACGCACTGCGCGAGTACAACATGGGCAACTGCCACTACCGGCTCGGGCAGATGGGGGAGGCCGCGCTCTGTTACGCCCGGGCCCTGCAAGCAGATCCCGGCATGAAGGAAGCCCAGGCGAATTTGTCATTCATCCAGCGTAAAGAGGGCGCCCTGCTCCCTGCCGGCTCTCCCACAGATGACATTTTCACGCTCATAAGCCCATCTCAACTGTGGGTGGGCACAGTGGTAAGCACAGCCCTGCTGGCGCTCTGCATTTCAATGCAGATAGCTCGTCGGAATGAAAACAGGCCGTGGCTTCACACAAGCACAGCCCTCAGTCTCCTTCTGGTGCTGCTCTGCGCAGCTGACTGGGGCTACTACACCACCCGCCAGACTCCCGATCTCTCATCACTGCCACCCGCAGACATAGCCTACGTGCTGCACCCCGCGCAACTGAGAAACACAGCAGATACCAAAGGCGCCAGCATCATGACACTGCCGGCCTCCACACCGCTGCATCTCCTTGCAACACGCGGCAGCTTCAGCTATGTGGAAACCTTCACCGGTGTACGCGGCTGGGTAAACACAGAAGATACTGCACCCCTCCTTGAAAACGGCCAGACACCGTCCCTACCTCTAATCATTCAGTTCCAATGAAAAAGCTCCTCATCATCGCCGGCGTTCTTTCCACGCTGATGCTATTGCTGCCACTGCTCTGGTGCTTCGGGTTGTGGTACTACCAGCCAATCAGCCTCCTGCCTTCCGCGCTGCTATTGACTGGTGCTGGAATCTGGTGGGTAAAGCGCCGCCGCCCTTCGGTTCATTTCGTGTTATGGCTGCTGGTGGCAGTCAATATCGCCACCTACCACCTGCTCCCCAACCCTGCGCCCGAACGCTGGCAGAAACCATGGGCTGTAGCTCCAGAGTTCGAGCAGAACGGTCACATGCTCACGATTCGCAACATTCGCGATTTCCGCTACCGCACAGAAACGGATAGTGATGCACATTATCGCACGGAGACATATGATCTGAACAAACTCTGCGGCGTGGATTTTGCCACTTGCCACTGGGATGGCATGGTAGCCGTCTGTCACACCATGCTCAGTTTCCAGTTCGAAGATGGGCGCAGGTTCGTCATTTCTGCCGAAACGAGGCTGCCCGAGGGTGTTGCTCAAAACAGCATTGCAGGTCTTTACAAACAATACGGTATTATCTATCTGTTCGGCACAGAAGAAGATATATTTGGACTCCGCACCAACATACGGCACGAAGACTTAAGCATTTACCCGCTGAAAATCAATCAGGCAGCAGCCCTCAGACTTCTCCAGCACTATATCCGGCTTGCCACGGAATCGGAGCGCTGCAAAACCCCATACAACACCATCACCGGCAACTGCTCCACCGGTCTCGTCAGCGGATTCCGCGTACTCGTACCTCATATGGCGCGTAAATATGATTTTCTTCCCCTGCATAATGGCAGCATTGCCGACCTGCTCATCAACTACGGTGCAGTCCAGTGTGCCCCCGGCGAAACGCCCGAGCAGATTCGCACCCGCTGCTATGTGGGGTATGATATACCACTGGATAACTATTCTGCCAACCTGCGCAAAATAATCACCAGACAGAAATAAGAGCGGCCCATGCTGAAAGAATTCGTGAAAAAGCTGGCTCTTATGGGGGCACTATCCCGGCTTCCTGATACCATGATGGGGAGAGCCCTGCTGCGCCAGGCTGTTTCCATAGCCAGCAAAGAAACCAGGCTGCCGCTCAGCCTCGACAAAGATGGCAAAGAATCTGACTATTGGCAGCTCACCGCCGGCACGCCGGATGCCGGCATTTATATCAGATGCCGGATTCGCTCCGGCTCGCTTTCTGAACTTATAGACACTGCAGCCACCGCATGGCTGGAAAACCGGAAACTGAGGCACGATGATATCATGCAGTTTCTGGTAAAGCACCTCAACGGCTGAGCTGAGCGCCACTAGTTGACAAGCTTCGTCTGATTGGCGCCCCTGACAGCTCTTAATCAATCACACGAGTTCGGGCCGCTACAAAACGAAGTTGATTATTCAGCTGAAAAAAACAGCTTGCCAAGGTAGCGCCGTTATGTTAGCATACATGCGTTGACGCTCCCTGACTACCCTTTACCGCGCCACAAGCCCCTATACAACTGTATAGAGAAAATGTGCCGGAGGTATGATGTGTCAGGATAAGGCGCCAGCACTATTCCCCCAACCCTCCCCTTGACCCTATGATACCAGAAATCGAAAAAGAGAGTACAGCTGTGTCCACCCTGCGCCGAAACCTTCATCTGGCACTGCGCCGCCGGACCTGGCGCTTTCGCCGCAACGGACGATTGAATGAATTACTGGAGCAGCAGCCGGTTCGCCGCCACCATTCGCTGTGGAGCACAGTACTGCCACTGCTTGTGGCCATGCTGTGCTTCAGAGCTTAGCCGGAATCACGAGGCATCACGCACGCCCGGATTCCTGAGAAAGGCGAAGCAGCCATGCACTCTGCTCCAGCCCGGCAGCCTCGCTTGCTGAAAACGGTATACGAGGGCGCCAGTTTGTGCCGCCCTCGGTTCCGGGCGTGTTCAGGCGTACCGGTATATCAAACAACTCGGTCCACATGAGCGCCGCGTATGCAGAATTACACTGCAACAGAGCCCGGATGAGTGCATCCTTGATGCCCTGGTGCCAGGGCACCAGACACTCCCGATGGTGCAAGCCGGCAAAATCCCCCAGCCAACAGAGTACACGGGCACAATCTCGCCCCTTCTGCTGCGCGGCACGCCGCATCTCCGGCGGCGTGGCGGGATCACATGTCGCCCCATAGGCATCTTGTACCGCTTCCTGCCAATCGTTCCAATCGTTACACAATGGAGGAAAATCGTGCGTGGCATAGGTAGCAAAAGAACACGGATTATAGGTTTCGCCACGCACAATCTGCTGCTGAGGCGTAATCTCCCAGTGGGGAATCTTGAAACCTGCTATGCGGAGATAAGATAAATCCGGTCGCACGTAATCGGGAACACAGCCCAGATCTTCACCAACCACACGCACACCGGGTGCCGCTTTCAGCAACTGACGCAGCAGGAAATCGCCCCGCGCAAGGTTATCGCGGCGGTCATGCCCGGTCAAATCTCCATGCGGGCGGAAACCGGGGCGGCGCCCCTCGCAACGGGCGGCGGCTTCATCTTCCGTCAGTGGAAGAAACTCCGGGTTCTTATCGGGCATCCATGGGAAGGCATATATGCGGTAGAATCCCAATACATGGTCGATGCGATACATGGAAAACACCTCTGCCAGTTTGCGGACACGGCGGCGCCACCAGGCAAACCCATCACGCTCCATCACATCCCACCGGTAAAGCGGTATTCCCCAGTTCTGTCCCCATTTGGCAGTAAACGGGTCCTCGGCAAAATTCCCTTCGGCCGGGGCACCACCGCTCCAGTTCATATCAAAGAGATAACGTTCAAAGAAAACATCAGCACTTGCAACTGATACGCCTATCGGAACATCCCCCATGAGCAACACGCCTTTTTCATCTGCATGCGCCCGCACGCGCGCCCACTCACGAGCGCAGAGCCATTGCAGCCACTGCTGGTGGCGTTTCTGTCCCCGTGATTCCGGGCAATCATGCACAATACGACGGATAATATCCGTATTCTGCTCCGGCCAGAGCCACCACGCAATGGTTCCGAACCCGAACCCCGCGACCAGATAAGTACAGAAATCCTCCAGCCACATACCCTGCATCTTCACCCATGCATCAAATTCCTCCCTCAGTGCGGCATATTCCTCATCTTTCTCGAAATGCTTCCAGGCCTCTGCGAACCAATATCGTTTATAAGTGCGCACGCGGGCATAATCAACCAAATCGCGCCCGCCGGGCAGCTGCAGGGGCGGCAGCTCCTCCGGATACGGCGGCAGATTCTCAGGCATACCGGGAATTCGCTCCAAGGTAAGGTAAAGTGGCTCCAGAGCAACAGAACTGATGGCCGAGTACGGAGAGGGCGAGTCATCCTCACCCAGTGCATTGACCGGCAGCAACTGCAAAAAGCCTACTCCATGAGCGGCAGCCCAATCTATCCATTCCTCCAGTGCAGCCAGGTCACCTATGCCGGCATCACCATCGCGCCGCAGAGAAAACAGCGGCATCAGCACCCCGGTTTTGCGTTCCATTACCATAGTGAACAATCCTAGCACAGCTCACCCTGGCAGGCAATAAGAAAGCATCTATATGCTTCCTTTTTGGGAAACACATATACAATTATCCAATTTTCTATCGCATGATAGCAGAATTTACTTGAATTTTATCTGCATATGTGGTAGTAGCAGAAAATCATACTTACGGCATCCGGACCGAACGCAAGATTTACGCAATATCATACATTATTATGACCACTCCCAAGAAATCAACAAGCAAGACTGCAAAAAGCAAACGCGAAGAAAACGGAACCGCGCCGGCCAAGAAAGCCCCGGTTCGCGAAACCTTGACTGCCGAGGAAAAAGCCCGGGTGAAAAAGCTGAAAGAGACACTTGCCCTGCTTAAAGCAGATCCAGAGTGGCCCAAATTTCTGCAGGAGCAGAAGCAGGCTCTGTTGAATCTGCGTGATGAACTGCTGCCCAACATGCAGAATGTAACCCGAGATCACCTGCGAAGCGGAGCTTCAAATGTCTCCTCCTCTTCCGGCCAGCACATTGGCGATGCAGGCAGCGAAGCAGAAGTACGCGATCTGACCATCCGTCTGCTGGATAAGGACCGCGAGCAGCTCTTCGAAATTGATGCAGCTCTGGAACGCATCCGCCGCGGCACATACGGCATTTGCGAAATCTCTCTTGATCCCATCCCCAAGAAGCGTCTGCAGGTACGTCCGTTCTGCCGTCTCACTGTAAAATGCCAGGAGGAATACGAGAAAAAATATGGTTCCTACGCCAACTACAAAGCGAAAAAACAGGACCATGTAGGCTACGCCGACCTACAAAATGACATGGAAAATGCGATTTCTCTTGACGATAGCGAAGAATAGCGTATAATGTGCGCCCGCAAGTCAACAATTCGCAATTATGCCTAGAGATATTATCATTCTGGAATGCACGGAGGCCAAGGCCGAGGGTAAGACCCCTTCCCGTTACGTGACCACCCGCAACAAGAAGAGCCAGCGCACACCCGGCCGTCTGGAGAAGGTTAAGTTCAACCCCTACCTGAAGCGCCGCACTCTGCACCGCGAGATGCGCTAAACCTCCCAAGCAATTCTATACGATTATGATGACCGAATTCAAGAGCGTCGAACGCCGTATCCGTTTCCGCACCTGCAACAAGACCATGCCCCGTCGCCGCATCGACATTCCTGCTGGCGCTGTGGACATGTGCAACCCGGAATTCCTTTCCAAGTTCACTTCTGAGACCGGCAAGATTCTTCCCCGCCGCGTGACTGGTGTTTCTGCCAAGATGCACCGCAAGATTACGCGCGAAATCCGCCGCGCTCGTGCCGTGAACCTGCTCCCCTGATGAAGGAGGAGTTCTCGACGGCAGATTGTCGTTGATTACTAGGGAGCTTGTACGCTTCGGCCTGCAAGCTCCCTCGGTTTTTTCCAAAGCGCTACTACTTCTCCCATGCAAAACCTCAAGGACACCCAGAACGAACTCGACACACGCCAGATTTCCATTGACCGCGTGGGTGTTCGTGGCGTGCGATTCCCTATTGTTGTCAGCGATAAGGAACAGAGGACCCAGTCCACCGTGGCCACGGTGGCGCTCATGGTAGACCTGCCGGAGAAGTACAAAGGCACACACATGAGCCGGTTTGTGGAAGCGCTGCATGAACACAAGCGCTACCTGGATGTGCGCACGGCCGTGCGACTGCCTGACCGGCTGCTCACCAAACTGCATGCCCAGCGCGCCCATGTGGAGATAGATTTCCCCTTCTTCCGGCTTAAAAAGGCTCCGGTTTCCGGCATGGAGGGGATGATGGACTATGAGGTCCGCTTTGAGATTGATGCCGAAGTGGGTAAGCCCGGGCAGTTCACGCTGACAGTAAAAGTGCCCGTTACCACGCTGTGCCCCTGCTCCAAGGCCATGAGCAGCCACGGGGCGCACAACCAGCGCGGCATTGTCACCTATTCCGTGCGTTTTTCCGGTACCGCCGTGTGGATTGAGGATTTGATTGATCTCATTGAAGGCTGTGCAAGCTGTCAGTTGTACAGCATTCTGAAACGGCCGGATGAAAAATACGTGACTGACAGAGCCTATGAAAACCCGGTCTTTGTGGAGGACCTGGTGCGCAATGTAGCCGTGGCCACAGAGCACTACAACGCTTTCAGCTGGTACAAGGTTGAAGCGGAGAACTTTGAATCCATTCACAACCATAGCGCCTACGCCATGGTAGAGCGGAATTTAAGCTGAACAGCCAGGACGCGACCGCTTCATTAACAGTTTTCCCCTGCCCGGCCTGGTTACCTGGTCGGGCGTTTTGCACAATCAGTTGCGGGACTGGCAGTGCGGGCATATACCCTCTGCATCGCGACGCAGGAAACGGAAGCCGCAGATACGGCAGGTAAGATGAGTGCGAGCGCGGCGTGCCCGACGGTATTTCGCAACAAGCTTTACCGGCACATATATGCAAATGGTAAGCAGCACGCCCACATACACAAGAACGGCCAGGAATTCGGAAGGAAGCATGGGTTCTATAAACATCATGGCTGCACCTCCTCCTCTTCTATTTCCTTTTCAACCCCGGGATGAAACACTGGCGCCGGAACTATCTGTTGAGGCTCAACCACCTCGGGCTGGACACGATTATCCTCCTCCGCAGCAACCGGCTCAGCGGGCAGTGAGTCTGGTGCATCTACAGGCAAAGCCAGCAACGCGGCTGCATCCAGCACAGCTGAATCAGGCACCGTTTCCAGCAGCACCTGAGGAGGAGCCGGCACCACATCTGAATTTCGCAACAGCGGCATTGAAGCTGCGGCAAGGTCCTCGCGATATTCCGGATCGGCATGCAAGGGAAGATGCAACGGCAGCGGGCTCTGACGACGCAGTACGAAATTGGTCAGACGGTCATTTTTTATATAAACGCGGCCTATCCCTTTCGGGCGCGTGCGCTGGGGCATTTCCACCGGCGCAAGCCAGATACCAGCCCCCACTACGACCATGGACAACAGGAAGAACAATGGCAGACACCCCGGCATAGGGCGACTGTGCATCGTATGATACAGCAGGCTATGTTCCTTCTCCTTCATTTACTCAATTGCCGGCACTGCTGCGTAGCTGCAGGTGTAGCCATGGGATAGTATCATATCGGTCAGGCGTTGCGAGACCCCTGCAGAAACGGCTTTATCCTGAACCAGAATGACGGACACCCTGGAGGGATTGCTATTCTGCCACGACTCAAGGCATTTCGCAAATCCTTCATATCCGTTCGGAATTAATTCAGACCCCACATAAAGGCGGGGTTCATCACCGGGAGCAACAGATACGATATGAGTAAAATCCCGATTATATGAACCTATAACAAAGTGCGATTCCGGCGGTTGAACAGTGACACCATAATGCGGGCCAAGGTGATTTGGCAGCAAGACACAGACACTGAGCACCAGGAAAAGGTTCACCGCTGCCACCACCAGAATGGGGAAGCCTCCTTCCTTTAACGTGGAACGAACGCGGCGCATGGCGGTAATGAATATGAGCTGGGGTTATTTGTTTTCAGCCGCAGCGTCTTCTTTCTCACTCGGCTCCTCGTCAGCGGAGACAACGACGCTTTCGGCAGACTTTTTCTCCATAGCATACTCGCGGGCATCGGCAATGATATGCACACACTCCAGACCGGCTCGCTCCACCTGGTTAATCAGCTTTCGGGCGCGAGATGAGAGGTACATGTAGAACAGATAAGTCGGGATTGCCAATGCTATACCGGCGGCTGAAAGCAGCAATGCCTGCTGCAGTGTAGCAGCCACTACTGGGGCAGCAGCAGCACCATCTGTAACCCCGGGCTGCTCATAGAAGCTGACTAATGCCAGCAGCGTGCCCAGCACTCCGAGCAGGGGCATAACCGTGGCGCATGCCAGCAGAGTGCGCACGTTGCGTTCAATGCGATACACCTCCACCTCGCTCGCCTCCAAGGCAATTTCACGCAGTTCATGGCGGCTGAGGCGCGGGCGGCTCAGCACAGCCTCCACCACACGGGCCATGGGGCCGGGAAGCTGGCGCGCCTCATGCAGACACTCATCATACTGGCCGGAGCGGAGCAACGCAGAAAGCCCCCGCAGGAAATCACCCGAATTGATATTGATGCGGTGGAAGTAAAACAAACGCTCAGCCAGCACAGCAAGTGCAAGTGTGGCAAAGAACAGAATGAGCCAGAACATGGGGCCCATGGCAACTATCATTTCAGGCATAAATCAATTTCCGGTGGTAAGTAGTGGTCAATGATGCTCCCTGGTCCGGCAGGACCGGACCAGGGTCTTAAAATCAGGCTTTCGGAGTAATATATTCAGCTCCGAAATATGGAACCAGCGCAGCAGGAATCTTCACAGAGCCATCCGGCTGCTGGCACTGCTCAAGCAGCGCAACGAAAAGACGCGGCAAGGCTGTACCGGAACCATTCAGGGTGTAAGGTGTGCGAATCCTGCCGTCCGCATCCTTATAGCGCAGCTTCATGCGGCGGGCCTGATAATCAGTGAAGCAGGAGCAGCTTGAGACCTCCAGATACTTACCCTGACCGGGAGCCCACACCTCGATATCGTAGGTCTTGGCAGAGGAGAAGCCCACATCACCCGTGCAAAGCTCAATGACGCGGTAGTGCAGACCCAGCTTCTGCAGAATGCACTCGGCATGGCTGGTCAGTTTCTCCAGCTCTGCAAATCCATCCTCCGGGCGGCAGATTTCCACCAGTTCCACCTTATCAAACTGATGCACGCGAATCATCCCCTTATTTTCGCGGCCGGCCGAACCAGCTTCACGGCGGAAACAGGGGGTGTAGGCCGTCATCTTGATAGGCAGGTCGGCATCCTTGAAAATCTGGTCGCGGCAGAGATTGGTGACGGGCACCTCGGCCGTGGGAACGAGGAACATGCTGTTCTCCTCCAGGCCATACATATCTTCCTCGAACTTGGGCAGCTGACCGGTACCGTACATGCACTCACGCTTCACGATGAAGGGCACGCCGACTTCTTCGTAGCCATTCTCACCGGTCTGCGTATCAAGAAGGAAATTGATGAGAGCCCGCTCCAGGCGTGCCCCCTTACCGCGATAAACGATGAAACCGGACCCGGAAATACGGGCGGAGTCCTCAAAATTCAACAGCCCCAGGCTGGTACCCAGCTCCACGTGGTCTTTCGGCTCGGCAATCTCGGGCTTGGAGCCCCACACGCGCAACTCCGGGTTCGCGCTTTCATCCTCACCCACAGGGGCGGCATCGTGTGGCATGTTGGGAATGGAAAGCAGCAGAGATTCCTGCTCTTCAGCTGCAGCCGAAGCCACGGCGTCCAGTTCCTTGATGCGGTCGCCCACTTCGCTCATGCGCTTCTTGAGCTCCTCAGCCTCTTCCCGGCGCCCTTCTTTCATCATCTGCCCAATCAGCTTGGATGAACTGTTACGCTCCTGAGAAAGAGCCTGCTTCTCAGTCTCAGCACTGCGGCGCTTTACGTCACACTCAAGCACCTTATCCACAAGCATCCAGTGGTCACCACCACGCAGACGCACTCGTTCCTTCACATATTCGGGATTTTCCCTGACAATACGAATATCTAGCATAACACGCTTATTCTATCCCAAAACGCTACGGATTCAAGCCAAAACTGTGTTTTTCAATGGCAATGTGTAAATCCGACTTGTATTTCTGACCTCTCCCCGGTAGATGGCGCCAAAACAGATGCAGCAACATACCGGGCTTGACAAGTTTTGCGCTTGCGGTAAGGAGAGGAACATGCTACATTGCCAACCTGATGAGCAACAAGTGCATACTGGTAGCTGAAGATGACGCTGCAATCCGGCGCGTACTGGCAGATTCTCTCGCAGGCGCCGGATACGAAGTAAAGACCGCACCAGATGGACGCGCGGCTCTGGAGCTGTTACTCACCACACCCATCGATCTGGCATTGCTGGATGTGAACATGCCGGAAATCAATGGTTTCAAACTACTGCGCATGATGCAGAAGGAATGCCCAGGCATACCAAGCATCATACTGACAGCCTGCGGAGATGAGCAGGACCGGGTAAAAGGCCTGCAATCAGGCGCAGATGACTATGTGGTCAAGCCTTTCAGCATAGCAGAGCTGCTGGCCCGGATTGCCGCAGTACTGAGGCGCTCACCGGGCAGACAGCTGGCTGTAGCGCAAGTGCTGAATTTCCCCGGCGGCACACTTGACGGCAGAACTCGCAGAGTCTGGTTCAGCGATGGCACCCCCATTTCTCTCACCGGGAAGGAGTTTGAACTTTTCCGATATTTTCTGACTCACCCGGGACGCATCATTCCGCAGGACGAACTGCTGGTGCGAGTATGGGGCAGCACAAACAGTGCGGCTCAGACCCGCACAGTGGCAGTCACCCTCACACGCCTGCGTGAAAAACTGGGAAACGAAATTTCAGCACACATTGAAACCATCCGTGGACGCGGATACAGATGGAACGACGCATGAATAAAAAACTCCTCCTCATCATCACCTTTTTCTCACTGCTCACGCTCAGCGCGGCTTCCTGGCTGGCCTACGAAGCCTTCACGCTGGATTCCAGGCTGCTGCAGCTGGATAAGAAGGCTCAACAAAAGCGCCTCATAGAGCTGTCCATTCCGCGCATTCAGGCAGAAATCAAGCGCGTATTGCGCCAGGAAATTGACAAACTGGGCTATGCCCCGCCCATAGGCCAGCTGGCATATACCCCGCCCACAGACAACATGCCGGATTACGTGCGCGGATATTTTCTGCTCACTCCAGCTGAATTACAGGTACCTGAAGGCCAGGAGGACTTGCGGGCATACATTGAAACCAATCCGGCCATCATAGATACAATACGCCGCAAAGCTTATAATCCAGCAGCACCGGTATACGACCCATCCAAGCCCATTCATAAAACAATCGACCCTGAGACGCATCTTCCGGTTTTCGGCGTATACGAAGCAGAGGAGCAGGATTTCAGCAAGCCCATGGAAATGAAAGGCACCCCCAGTCCCTTCTATTCCTGGTCCTACATCGGCGACATGGTGTACATGCGCAATATCAGCACCACACACGGCTCTGCGGCGGAAGGTATCCTGCTGGATGCCACCAAATTATCCGAACAACTCATGCCGTATGTCGAACCAGCGTTGCAAGGCGCCAGCATCTCTCTCTGCAAAAAGAATGAGCCGGCTAATCTTGCTCCCCTGCCCATGATTCTGCGGCCGGGGGCCGATGTGGAAGTGCCGGATACCGCTGAGCGGAGGAAAGCCATACAAGGCACCCTTGCTTCAGCCGCGCTGGTCACAGTACTGGCTATCGGCATTCTCTTTACACTGCTCTTTTTCTATGGCCGCATGGAACGCCGCCGCTCAGATTTTGTCTCTGCGGTGACACATGAGCTGAGAACGCCTCTCACCAGCTTCTCCCTCATGACCGAAATGCTCAAAAACAAACTGGTACCAGCAGAAAAGCTGGATGAATACCACGAAACACTATACCAGGAAAGTCAGAGACTGGGGCACCTGGTGGAAAATGTGCTTGCCTTTGCCCGGTTAACCCGGGGCAAGCAACGCGGAAGAGCAGACGCAGGGGCATGTCCGCAACTGATTGACAGAGCGCTGAGCAAGGTTCATCTCAGACTCAGGGAATCAGGCTTCAAGGTGCAGATAAAACATGACAAACGCACCGAACTGCTCACCCTGCACACAGATGTTATTTCTCTGGAGCAGATTTTCACCAACCTGGCAGACAATGCCATCAAATACGCCGCCTCGGCACCGCATCCGGCCATCACTGTGACCACAATGCGTAGCCACAACTCGCTGGCTATCCGTTTCGCGGACAACGGCCCGGGGATTCCGGCCAAATGGCAGAGGGGCATCTTCCGCCCCTTCTCCCGCTCAGCCAAGGATGTGGAAGGCCGCAAACCGGGAGTCGGGCTCGGGCTGGCACTCTCCCGCGATATTGCCCGGAGCATAGGTGGCAACCTCGTCCTGGAAAAGAGCGATGAAAAAGGCACCGCGTTTACCCTGACCCTGCCGCTCAGCTGAAAAAACGGATACAAAAATCGCCGCCGGGCACATGGGGCACCGGCGGCAAAACTTTAGCATTCCCTGGAGAGCAATCAATAATCTCGCTTCAGCAGATAATCACTGATGGCGAGCAGATTCTCGCGGCGACGCTCAGAGAACACATCCAGAGCAGCGCGGGCAGCCGCAGTCAGAGAGCGAGCCTCAGCACGGGCATTTTCAATACCGACCAGGGCGGGATAGGTGGCTTTCTGCACCTTGGCGTCCTTGCCGATACTCTTACCCAGCACCTCCGGTGTGGATGTAACATCCAGAATATCATCAATTATCTGGAAAGCCAGTCCCAGAGACCGGCCATATTCGGTGAGCGCATCGAGCTGCTCCGGCGAACAGCCGGCAGACATACCGCCGAGGCGCACAGAAGCAATGATAAGAGCGGAAGTCTTGCCATGGTGAATGGCGCGGAGATCTTCCACGCTCAGCTCGCGGCCCTCGCCTTCCAGGTCCAGCACCTGACCACCCACCAGATGACGGCTGCCGGTGCGATAGGCCATCTCGGCCACATAGTCGGCAGCATCGTAGCGGTCGTTAGCCGGCACACGGGCCAGCATGGCAAATACCTCGGTGAGCAGCGCATCACCGGCCAGCACGGCGATTCCCTCGCCGAACACCTTGTGGTTCGTGGGACGACCGCGGCGCAGGTCATCATTGTCCATGCAAGGCAGGTCATCGTGAATCAGCGTGTAAGTGTGCAGCGTCTCCAGCGCACAGGCGGCATCCAGCGCAGCTGCCTCGCTGCCGCCGCAGGCTTTGGCTGCCTCCAGGCACAGCAGCGGGCGAATTCGCTTACCACCTGCAAAGATGCTGTAGCGCATAGCCTTGTGAATGGTGCCGGGAGCAATATCCTCGCCGGGCAGCAGCTCGTTCAGCCGAGCTTCAACCCTGGCAGCCGTTTCCTTGATGAGAGCCTTGATGTCCATGACGAGAATGCTTTACTTACCCTTCACCAGCAGCTCTGCAATCTGCACTGCATTCAGGGCAGCGCCCTTGCGCACCTGGTCACCCACCACCCAGAGGTTCAGGGCGTTGTCGATAGCGATATCCTTGCGGATACGGCCCACGTAGCAGGTATCGCCGTTGGTGGAATCGAGCGGGGTGGGCCACACGTTGTTAGCCACATCGTCCATGAGCTCCACGCCAGGCATGCCATTGAAGCAAGCGCGGGCGCCTTCCACATCCACCGGCTTCTCGAACTGCGCGATACAGGAAATGGAGTGACTGCGGTACACGGGAACACGCACACAGGTGCAGGTCACATTCAGTTCCGGCAGGCCCATAATCTTGCGGCCTTCGTTAAGCATCTTGAGCTCTTCCTTGGTGTAGCCGTTGTCGGCAAACTTATCAATCTGGGGCAGCACATTGAAAGCAATCTGGCGGGGATAAGTCTTGATTTCCACCGGGTGGCCATCCACAATAGCGCGCACCTGGTTCTCCAGCTCGGTAATGCCATGCTGTCCGCTGCCGGAAACAGCCTGGTAGCTGCTGGCCACGATGGTCTTGAGACCATACTTCAGGTGCAGGGGATACAGCGCCATCAGGGAGATGATGGTGGTGCAGTTCGGGTTGGCAATGATGTTGCGGGGGTGGTTGAACGCAGCCTCAGCGTTGATTTCGGGCACCACCAGCGGCACATCGGCATCCTGGCGGAATGCGGAAGAGTTGTCCACCACCACGCAACCGGCAGCACCGGCGATGGGGGCAAACTCGCGGGAAATATCGCCACCGGCAGCAAAGAGAGCAATGTCCACATCACCAAAGGAATCTGCCGTCAGCTCCTGCACCGTGAGCATCTCACCACGGAATGCAACCTGTTTACCAGCAGAACGATGAGAAGCCAGAAGTTTGAGCGAAGCCAGCGGAAAATTGCGGGTTTCAAGGCAGGAAAGAATCTCGACGCCCACCGCACCGGTGGCGCCCACGATAGCTACTCTGGGATTATTCATGTTCATGAATGGTTGATTTACAGGATGATTCATGTGCCCGTGGCACGCGCGTAGTATACACGATTTCTACACATTATCAAGCCTAAAGGAAACAGATATTTCCCGTTTCCCGAACTTATTGCGCACTCGACCGGATACAGGAAAGAACCTACTGCGCCGCTTCTACCGAATCAGGATTCAATGTAGCCGACGTAGGGCAGATTGCGGTACTTGCCGTTGAAGTCCAGGCCATACCCCACCAGGAAATAGTCATCGCAATGCAGCGCGCAGAAGACGCGCTCGTGCTCGAAAGCGCGACGGGCGCTCTTATTGACAGCCACAGTAGAAACCACCTTCACCGCTCCGTTCTCGTAAAGAGCATCGCACACTTCCTTCATGGTAAGCCCTGTATCCAGCACATCGTCAATCACGAGCACATTCTTGCCGGCACAGTCCGGCAGCGCATTGTGCCACTTGAGCTTGCCGGTGCTTTCCGTTCCGGAGTAGCTGGAAATGCGAATTGTCTGCAGCTCGAAATTAGCAGGCAGGCAGCGCAGCAGGTCCGCAGCATACCAGATTGCACCATTGAGCAGGCAAAGCGCCACAACCGGTTCCTTGTCGCCAAAACAAGCTTCGATATCACTCGCCACACGGCGCACAGCTTCCTGAATCTGTTCAGCAGTGTAAAGTATCTTGATGTCCATAATCTTATATTCAGAGAGTCTTATGATAATTTCATTTCGTCATCAGAGGGAGAGCCCCCTCGAATCCAGGCAAAAAGCTTATCCCAGATGGGGCACACCTTGAAGAAAAAGCCAATGATATAGCCTGTGCTCACAGCACAAATCAGCGAACCTTCGCGCACTCCGACCACATCTCCCCAGATAATCAGTGATGCCACCGCTGCTATGGCCAGCAATGAACAATCCACAGCCACTTTCACCCGGCTGAATCGCCAGGAAAAAGTGCGACTCAGAGCCAGGCAGAAACCTTCAGCGGAAAGAGGCACCATATCAGCCTTCACATACGTGAAGATGCCGAATGCACAAATCACGCAGCCAATCAGGGTATAAGCAAGCGAAAGAGTATAATCCTCAGCCGGCAGAAGGCGAGTGTAGCTCAGGCAGAAGTCGAGCATAACACCCAGAATCACACCCATCACCACCTGGAGCAACTGAACTGGACGATAGTTGCGGCGCAGCAGCAGAATCTGCATCACCACCAGCAGTACATGCACGCAGATGAGAAGACGCCCCACCGTACAGAAACTGTATCCCATGCCGCCCGGCACATTGCCCAGCGCCAGATGGCACACCAGCGCCGGGCTGGTTATAGCATCCGTGCCTAAATCGGCAACCACAGTGAAAGCAACACCCTGAGCCAGCAGAAACAGGCCCAGAAACAGGCAGCACAGGCGCAGGCAGATTTCCGGATAAGCGCGTTTCGTATTCATTGCAGTTGCCGGATTCTAACAGATAATGGGCTATCCAGCAAGGCTTAATCACCATGCCTTATGGCCTTATTCATGCGGACATGCTTTTTGTTTGCCAAAGGTAAGATGAAAGAGTATTATGGTCGCGTGAGGTGGACATCTGCTAAAATCTATGTTCTGAAAGCGGCCATCATCGGCTCATCCCTGGCCTACATGATATTGGACCTGTGGGTACTTAACGGCCCGCTGTATGGCTTTCTGCACAAGGATAAACAGGCTGCCGAAGCAGCAGTGGTAGTGTATGGAGAGCAGACTTCACATGCGCAGCTTGCCCGCCACAAGGCAGAACAGGAAGCTATTTCCGGACGCAAGAAAAACGACACCACCATGGCCATGGACATGGTGCGCAGCTCCCTGCTTCGCATGCGCACCCGCTACAACGATAACCAGCTCAAGCACGACCGGGCAGCAGCAGAGCGGGAGGTGGCAGCGCTTGCCAGCCGTTACTCCAGTCCGGAGGAGTTTGAACAGCAGCTCGCCACGCAAGGGTACACCCGCCGCCTGTTCACCGATAAACTGGAAGCCAGACAGATGCAACTTGCCCTGCTGGATCGCAATCTGGAACCACACACCCGGGTGGATAACGCCGCCATCATGGCGCATTACAAGCTTCTCAAAGAAGAAATGACCATTCCTGCCAGCCGCCCGGTGAAACACATTTTCATTGCATCGCTCCGCCGCAATGAGGATGATGCACGCCGCACGGCAGAACTGGTTTTATCCCGACTGGATGCAGGCGAAGATTTTGCCGAAATCGCAGCCGAAGTGAGTGAGGATGCTGCAACCGCTCAGCGTGGGGGCAATCTCGGCACGGTGCATGACGATGCCCTGCTCCCCCTGCCCGAGCTGAATCTTTTCGGAGACCACGCCATTCCCGCCGGCACACCCACCCTGGCCAAGAGCAAGTGGGGGTGGCATATCATTCTGGCCGGTCCGATTACCCCCGCATACACGCCTTCACTGGATGAGTGCCGAGAAACCTTGCGCACCGCCATCATCAGCGCCCAGCGGGAACTGGGAGTAAACACCTTTTTCGACACGCTCATCAAGGAAGCGCACCGCAAGCAACATATTCAGATTCATGTCAAGTAACAGCATTACTGTTTCACGGGCTGCTCAGGGACTGCGCGGCACCATTACCGTGCCGGGCGATAAAAGCATCTCCCACCGTGTAGCCATTCTGGGCGCTCTGGGCACCGGCTCCATGCAGGTTCGCAACTATCTTTGCAGCGAGGACTGCATTAACACGCTGCGCGCCATGCAGCAGCTGGGTGCCGTGATAACCCCCGGCGACAGCGATCAGAATTTCACCCTCACTGGCACCGGCATGCAGCCTACTGCTCCTGTCCGCGATATCGACTGCGGTAACAGCGGCACCGGCATGCGACTCATGGCCGGTGTGCTGGCTGCCCTGCCATTCCGCAGCCGCATGTTCGGTGATGCCTCGCTCAGTTCCCGCCCCATGAAGCGCATCATCGACCCACTCGCTTCCATGGGTGCCCGCATTACAGCCTGCGGCGTAAAGCCCGGTTGCGCCCCGCTGGAAATCGAGGGTGGCACCGTGAGCCCCATTCTCTATGACCTGCCCATGGCCAGCGCCCAGGTGAAGAGCGCCGTGCTGCTGGCCGGCATGCTGGCAGAGGGGCGCACCTCGGTGCACCAGCCGGCCATCACCCGCGACCACACGGAGCGCCTGTTCGAGCATTTCGGCATCCCCTGCTCCGTTTCCGATGACGGGCTCGATATTACCGTACAGGGCCCTGTGATACCTCAGAACAAAGATATCACCGTGCCGGGAGATATCTCCAGCGCGGCCTTCTGGCTGGTGGCAGCCTCTATTGTGCCGGGCAGCGAGCTCACCCTTCTGAACGTGGGGCTGAACCCCACGCGTGATGCCGTCATCACCGTGCTGCGCCGCATGGGCGCCGATATCACAATCACAAACCGCACCGAGGGCGGCGAACCCTACGGTGATATCACCGTACGCACCCCGCAGAAGCTGGTGGCCACCGAGGTACTGAAGCCGGAAATCCCGAATCTCATCGATGAAATTCCCGTGCTGGCCGTGGCTGCAGCCTTCGCCGAGGGGACAACCCGCATCCGCAACGCCGCCGAGCTGAGAGTGAAGGAAAGCGACCGCATCTCCACAGTAGTAGGCAATCTGCGCGCCATGGGGGCGGATGTGGAGGAATTCCCTGATGGCATGGAAATCACAGGCGGAACACCGCTGCACGGCGCCACCATGGATTGCTACGGCGACCACCGCATTGCCATGAGTTTCCTGATGGCCGGGCTGAATGCAGACGGCGAGACAACCTTACACAACTGCCATAGCATCAATACATCCTACCCCGGTTTCGAGATACATCTCAAACAACTTGTACAGAGCTGAAGCATGGCACGAATCACCCAGGAATGTGTGGCACGCATCAAGGACTCCGCAGATATCGTGGAGCTCCTCAGCAAGTATCTGCAGCTGCGCCGCGCCGGCAATTCCTGGAAAGCCTGCTGCCCCTTTCACAGCGAAAAGACCCCCTCCTTCCATGTGAATCCGGCGCGCCAGACCTTCCACTGCTTCGGCTGTGGCGTGGGCGGCGATGCGCTCAAGTTCATCATGATGTTCGAGAACCTCGATTACCCAACCGCTCTGCGCCGCCTGGCAGATATGAACGGCATTCCGGTCATCGAGGAGGAAGAAAACCCCGAACTGGCACGCCAGCGACGCATACGCGCCCGTGTGGTCGAGGCCAATACCCTGGCCACTGAGTATTACCACCGCAAACTCTGCAGAGATGCCGCCGCCGGGCATGTACGCGATTACCTGAAGCAGCGCGGCTTCGGTATAGAAATTGCCCGGGCCTGGCAGCTTGGCTGGGCCCCGCCGGATTTCCGGGAATTGGAGCAACTCGCCCGCAGCCGCAACATGGATGACCGGGTACTGGCAGAAGCATACCTGCTGGGGCGTGGGCAGCGCGGGCTCTATCCGGTGTTCCGGGACAGGCTCATGTTCCCCATTCACAACGTGCGCGGTGAGGTGGTAGGCTTCTCCGGGCGTGTTATCCGCGCCGACCAGGACCCGCGCAAGTATGTGAATACGGCCGATACCGCGGCATTCCACAAGGGCGAGCTCCTGTTCGGGCTCTACAAGGCCACAGGTCCCATCGGAAAGGCGGGTATGTGCGTGGTGGTGTGCGAGGGCCAGCTGGACGTGATTGCCTGTCATGAAAAAGCAGACATCCGCAATGCCGTGGCCGGTCTTGGCACGGCTTTCACGGACGAACACGCCAGAATCCTCCGCAAATACGCCAAGAAAGCCATACTCTGTTATGATGGAGACAACGCCGGCATCAAGGCCAGCGAGAAAACCTTCCGCAAACTGGCGGCCGCAGGGTTGGAAGTATACCACGCCAGTCTGCCTCCTGGTGAAGACCCGGATTCCCTCATCGGCAGCAGCGGTCCTGGGGCTCTGCGCGAAGCGATTAACACCGCACGGCCCTATCTGGAGATTCGGGTGGGCCAGGAATTGTCCATGATTCAGGGCGATGCCAACGCGCGCGCCGCCCTCATCCCCCGCATGGCAGATTTAGCCGCCGAAATCACCGACCGGAACCGGCGGGATGTGGCAGTAGCGGATCTGGCCACCCGCCTGAACACAGGCCTGGAAGCCCTGCGGGAGTCCGTAGAGAGCATTATACGTGCCCGCAAAAGCTCGCCGCCTGCCACAACCGGAGAATCCCCGTGGGAGCCAGAAGAAACAGCAGTCCCCGCAGAAGAGATGATGGATGCCCCCGTACGCGTTGTACCCATCACGCTCCACAACGCGATTCGTGACACAATCTTCCTGGCAGCAGTAAGCAGCGATGCCCAGGCTATGCTGCTGGAGCGTATAGAAGAACTGCAGGAGGCCATAAACTGGTTATCAGGCGGGGTTGTGCTGCAGCGTTTCATGGAACACCTGCCAGCCCCCGGTGATAATGCCGCCTGGCAGAAGTTTATCGCAGCACTACCGCCCGAACAGGCCGCAGCCCTGCGTGATATGGATCACGCCCCAATTGAAATCGCAGATGTAGCGCACACCGTGGAATCAACCTGCGCCAATGCCGCCCTTGCGGCGCTCAAAGCGCATGTCGACCAGCTCCGCTCGCGAGTGAACACGCAGGGTATCTCCTGGGAAGAGACAGCCGCGCTCATGGAAGAGATGACCGATCTGCAGCGTCTCATTAACGCAGCTGAACTCTGATTAGCTGCATCTTCTTCTTATCCCTCAATTCCCTGGCGATCGTACAACTCCTTGTACAGCGGGCATGTTGCATAGAGTTCCTCATGGGGGCCATCGCCCACGATATATCCACCATCGAACACAAGAATGCGATCGGCATTGCGAATCGTACTGAAACGATGCGCCACAATGAGAGTGGTGCGCCCCTGCGCCAGCTTATCCAATTCTTCCTGAATTTCCCGCTCGCTCTCAGCATCCAGAGAAGCTGTCGCTTCGTCAAGAATCAGTATAGGAGCGTCCTTTACAAAAGCTCGAGCTATGGCTACGCGCTGCCTCTGACCGCCGGAAAGGCCATCTCCGCCCTGCGCCAGCACCGTATCTATTCCCTTTGGCTGAGACGCCAGGAATTTCGACACAGCTGCCGAATCAGCAGCGGCCATGATTTCTTCGTCTGTCGCAGTCAGGCGGCCAAGCCTGATATTATCGCGAATCGAGCCAGCAAACAGCAGAGCCTGCTGGCCTACCAGCGAAAGCTGTTCGCGTAAATCATGTGTACGTAAATCGCGGATATCAATACCATCTATCTCAATAGCCCCCTTTGTTACCTCATAAAAACGGGGAATAAGTGTGGCAAAAGTCGTCTTTCCTGCCCCACTGGGGCCGACAAGTCCCACAATCTGCCCGGCAGGTATTGTCAGATTCACATCGCGCAGCACCGGTTTCTCAGGGTCATAACCGAAACTGACATTCCGGAAGGTGATTTCACCGCGCACGCTTTGCTCAAACTGCTTCGGATTTTCGGGGTCGGGTATTGAGTTCGGCTCGTAAAGAATCTCAGCCAGGCGTTTCAACGCGCCCTGAGCTTCGTTAAAACGATTCCACGCCGTACCAGCTCGTTTCATCGAATCAAATGCAAAGAACAGGGCGCCGGCAATAGCAATGAAATCGGTAAAATTCAACCCGTACACGCGGCCACGCACCAGCAGGAACGAAAGAGCCAGGGCGGTTACCACCTCAATAACCGGCACCAGCGCTTTCTGATACTTAATCAGCTTTACATAATTCCTGCAATACCTGTCAGAAACCTGGTTAAACTCAGAAATTTCGCGTTCCTCCATAGCATAGGCACGGACCTCACGCTGAGTCTCCAGATTCTGCTGCACGGCGGTATTCAATTCACCAAGCCCCTGCTGTGATCGCAGAGCCTTATCAGAAATACGCTTACCGAAGACCGCAATGGGCCATGCCGCCCCGGCAATGAACAGAAGATTGACAAAGAATAACAGACCTTGACCGGAAGTGAACAGAAGATATACAAAGGCAGTCAGAGCGCACGCCGCCGTCACTGGCTGTTTCACCAGGTCATTTGCCACGGATGTGAGAATATTCTGCACATTGGTGGTATCCGCCGTAATACGGCTGATGACATCACCCTTGCGGCGACTTTCCATGAAAGCTATGGGCAGAGCCTGAACCTTGTTAAATACAGCCATGCGCAGTGTTTCCAGAATCCGGATACCAAGAATATTCACCAGGACGGCATTTCCCCACATGGCAAAGCCCCGGATTACAAACACAAAGGGCATGGCAAAGCAGGCCAGGAACAGCAGAGTATTCTGAGACAAAGACTGAAGCTGAGGCACCAGCACCAGAAGCTCCGGCATTTCATCACCCGCAGTATGAAAAACCACAGGAAACACATATTTAATGAGCAGCGGCACGCCCATGCCGCTCGCAGATGCCGCTACAACGCCGGTGAACAACACCAGGATGAACATTCTGATATGCGGCAGCAAAAATAGTTTCTGAAAATATAATATAGTCTTCATACCTTTACCCCCTCTCCTTCATTTTCAGCAGTTTGCACCTGTTCATCATATAATTTCCGGTACAATGCGCAGCTTTCATACAAATCACTATGTGAACCGTCACCAATAATGCGCCCCTCATTAAAGACAAGAATCCGCTGAGCCATACGAATTGTACTGAAACGATGAGCAATCACAAATGTGGTGTGTCCTTTAGCCAGTTCTTCCAGTTCAGCTTGTATAGCTGCCTCACTCTTCATATCCAGAGCAGAAGTCGCTTCATCCAGAATGAGAACCGGTGCATTTTTCAGGAACGCACGCGCAATGGATACGCGCTGCCGCTGACCACCGGAAAGGCCTGAACCGCCCTCGCCCAATATGTAATCATATCCCCCGGGCAAGGCCTCGGCAAATTCATCCACCCTGGCCTGGCGGGCTGCTGTCTGTATAGCTGCGGCAGACGCCCCGGGACGCCCCACGCGGATATTCTCCCGTATTGATGCACGGAAAAGCGCAGCAAACTGCGAAACCAGACCAATGTTGCGTGTACGATCCGCGCGTGAAATCTGGCGCACATCGACGCCATCCAGCCGGATGGCGCCTGAGTTCGCATCGTAAAAACGGCATATAAGGTTAATAAATGTAGTCTTGCCGGATCCGCTGGGGCCCACCAGCGCCACAATCTGCCCAGCCGGCACATGAACCGAAATATCCTTGAGCACGGTCCTGGACTTATTGTACCCGAAGGAGACATGGTCGAAATCAACCCTTCCATCAACCCGCTCAGGCATGGCGACGGGGTTTGCCGGTTCGGGGGTTTCGCTTCTGGCCTCGAGAACAGATTTCAACCCCTGCATAGCCATCATGAGTATCTGGCTCTGATTCGCTACGGTGCCTAATCGCTTGATGGGGTCGTAACAGAAATAAAATGCCGTGGCAATGGCCGTGAATTGCTCCAGGGTCAATCCGTCACTGCATCCCCTGTACAAAGAATATGCCAGAGCCAGCGACGATACAATCTCAACCGCCGGAGTGACGCTTTGGCGCCATGCCCCCATCTTGATAATTCGCAAGTTGTATTTTTGGATTCTTTCCTGGAGCAGAGACGCTCTCAATTTTTCCAGATTGAAAGCGCGTACTTCACGCTGGGCTGATAATGTCTCCTCCACGGCGGCAGTAATTTCCCCCATACCGGCAAGAGCCTGTTTCATCAATTTGGTCATACGCTTACCCACCCAGCGCACAACCGGTATACATGCTGATGATATAATGAGATTTCCCAGCAGCATGGCACTTTCATGCTGAGTGCAGGCTGCAAACACCAGATAACCAACAGCTGCCACCAATGTCAGGGGCTGAATCACCAGGTCATTCATGATGGTGATCATCCCTTGTTGAACAATCTGAGGAAATTGAATCACTCGCGTCATCAAATCACCCCGGGAACTCTTATCATGGAACGAAAATGAAAGCCATTGAAACTGGGTAAATATATCTTCGCGCAGCTTACAAATAGCTTTCATACCAGCCTTGGTCAGCAAATAGGCATTGCTGTATGTGGCCATACCTCTTATCAACATGACAACAGGTATAAGACCAGCTGCCCCCCACAACACCACAGAATCTACCCTCTCTGCACCATACATCTGCACAACCCAATCCTTGATCCAGGCCGGCACCTCGGTTTCACCAAAAACAATCGGGAACACGTACTGAATCATAAACGGCAAACCGAAACCTGCCGATGCTGCAGCCAGCACGCCAGCGATGATACCAGCCGTAATCAAATGCCACTGCGGCACCATGTACTGCTTCAGGAAAGGCTTGTACACCTGCCACATTTTGTCTTTCTCAGGCTCACTCATGATATTTTCATTACTTTACCAGATATTGCAGACGCTTGCAAACATTTTCCTCGCTCACTTCCGGGGGCACGTCACGAAATCACGTCTTGCTGTTTTTCTCGAAATTGCCCATACGCCGGCAGCTATGCAGAGAACCGCCACAATTTTCTGCCAGGTAAGAGCATCCACCCCCAGCAGAATACCTACACCGGCAGCAATGACGGGCTGAATATAATTATAGGCGGCTACGGTCGATGCTTCCAGATACCGCTGCCCTATTATCATGAGCATATAGCTGACAAATGAGCCGAAAAACACCACATATGCAGAACCGATGATTTCCGGCATTCCCAGTTGATGCCAGGGCAGAATGCACACCTCCTGCCACCACAAGGGAGCTGTAATAACCGCGGAAATCAGGAACAGCCAGCGCATGAGCACCACGGGATGATATTTCCGGATAACCCCGCTGAAAAAGACAAAATAACAGGAGGCAGATAATTGCGAAAACAGGCAGATTGCATCCCCCAGTGGCGAACCGCTGCGGCCACCTTGTATCTGTGAACCCAGTATCAGAATCAAAGCCCCCACCCCAGCGAGCAGCAGTCCCCCGACCTTACGTGCGGTCACGGCAGCACGCAGAAACATGACTGATAGCACAAACGTGAATACGGGAGTCGTCGTTGTAATGACGCAGGCATTCGTAGGCGAGGTATACTGCACACCGAGCACGTAGCAGAACTGGTTTATCCCCATGCCGCATAACGACATGATGATGAGATATTTCCAATCTCCGCGCGCAATACTCTGCCGGGGCACAGCCAGCGATGCCAGCCAGAACAAAGCCGCAGCCCCGCACAAGCGGAAGCACGCCATACTTACCCCGGTGATCATGCCGCTTTCCATGGCCCACTTGCACAGAGGGCTCATGATGCCGAAACACAGAAAGGCACCCAGGGTAATCAGATGAGCCCGGGGTTGGGAAAGCATCTTTGCCATATATCAGTTTATCTCCAGCTCACATCTATGACGCAGGAGCGTTCTCCATCCGCGCTGATTACTTACGGTGCATGATGAAGGTTCCCGTCTGCACACCGCGGCCCAGCAGCGTTGCATTGGGCGTGGGTTCCACGCGATACGTCCCCTTGATGGTATCACCTTTGACCCGGCCACTCCAGGTTATGTTGACAAAGGTCTGATTATCCCCTTCTGAACATATAGTGACATCTTTCTCCAGAAGATAACCGGTCAGGCGGCCGCTTCCGTACAAATTATCCTGCAACATCAGGATTCCCTGCAGTTTGTCACCATCCTGCTTGATGGTCATCTGCAGACCGGATTTAACATTCACGGTATCATTCCGGCACTCACCCTGCCATATACCTTCCACCGATTCAGAGCATGATACCAGCATACCGGCAGCTCCGATGACAGCCACATTCTTGATAAGAGAGTTCATAGTAAGGTCGTGCTTCATTCTACACCCTTTACCCCGAATATCAAGAAAAAGTTATCCACAACTTATCCACAATCCAGAATCACGCTCCATGCTTCCCCTCATCATTCTTCAATCAAAGCAGATATCAGCACACACGCACAGATGCGCACATTCAGTTACTTTTTTATTAACTGGCACATTTTTAGCTCGCTTTTTGATGCCAAAAGTGGCAGAGTTAACAGGAACTGAAACCACATAGGAACCATGAGCGATAAGCCCCAGCCTCCATACAAACGTATTCTTTTGAAATTGAGTGGCGAAGCACTTCGCGCACCCGGCAGCAAGGACAATATCTCACCCGAGATTGTGGCTCGCATTGCCCGTGAAATTGCAGAAGCCCAGCAGAAAGGAGATTTACAAATCGCCATCGTCGTGGGTGGCGGTAACATCTGGCGCGGAGCCAAAGCCAGCGTGCGCGGCATGGACCGTCCCACGGCAGACTACGTAGGCATGCTTGCCACCGTAATGAACGCACTTTCTATCTGTTCCGCCGTGCAGGAAGCCGGTGTACCGGCCCATGTTCAGAGCGCCATTGAAATGAAGAATGTGGCTGAACCCTATGTCCGCAATAAAGCCCGCCACCAGCTTCGCTCCGGTGAGGTGGTAGTATTTGCCGCCGGCACTGGCAATCCCTTCTTCAGCACAGATACGGCAGCAGCCCTGCGCGCCTGCGAAATCAACGCAGAAGTGGTGATGAAAGCAACCTCCGTGGACGGCGTATACACCGCCGACCCGAAGACGGACCCCACCGCAACCCGTTTCGATGAGATTTCCTATGAAGAATGCATTTCCCGCAACCTGAAAGTGATGGACCAGACCGCCTTCACTCTGTGCAAGGATAATGCCAAGCCCATCATGGTATTCGACATGCACAAGCCGGGCAATATCACCCGCGCGCTGCTGGGCGAGAAAATCGGCACCATCATCGGCTGACCCCCATTTCAACAAACTAACACACAATCACAACAATGGACGAAGTGACACTCTTACTTGAAGTAGAAACCGCCATGGAGGAAGCAGTGGAGCACATGCAGGCCGGATTCGCCGGTGTGCGCACTGGCAAAGCCTCTCCTTCCCTGGTGGATAACATGGACATTTACGTGGCGGCATATGGCTCCAGCATGAAACTGAAGAGCCTCGCCGTGGTTTCCACCCCGGATGCCCGTTCCATCCTTATTCAGCCGTTTGACCCCGGTACACTCAACGACATCAAGAAGGCTATCGCCGAGAGCCGTCTGGGCATCTCCCCCATCATCGATGCCCGCTCCGTGCGTCTGCCCATTCCTGAGCTCACCGGCGAGCGCCGCAAGGAGCTTTGCAAGTATGTTTCCGGCCTGGGTGAAGAAACCCGCGTCCGCATCCGCGGCGTACGCAAGACCGGCATGGACGGAATCAAGAAGCTGAAGGCCGACAACATCCTGACCGAAGACGGAGTACGCACCGCAGAGGACAAAGTGCAGAAGCTCACCGACAAGTACGTGAAGACCGTTGGCGACCTGGTAGCCGCCAAGGAAAAGGAAATCATGACGGTGTAATCTCCACCATAAAATCTTAATCATCCTCTACAGACATGAGCACGAATACAACAAACGTTCTCTCCTCCGGCATCGAAATCATCGGTTCCATCCGCTTCCAGAACGATATGCACATCGATGGCCACATCGAAGGGCAGATTGAATCTGACACCGGTAAGGTCACCATCGGCGAAATGGCCAACATCAAAGGTGACATCCACGCCGGAGAGGTGCATGTATACGGCAAGGTTGAAGGCAACATCGAAAGCAATCGCTGCCACCTCAACGCACAGTCCAACATCACCGGCGATATCACCACCGGCACGCTTTCCATGGATGAAGGCGCTCGCCTCTGTGGCCGCGCACAAATTGGTTAAGACGGCACATCATCCCTTTCCCAATTAATATAAGAAAACCGGGTCACTGTGGTGACCCGGTTTTCTTTTTTAATATACCCGGAAAATAAAAAACGCCGGGATGTTCGAAACGAGGAACATCCCGGCGGAGTGAATCAAATCAGAGTATTCCAGCTACTTACTTCTGGGCAGATTCCACTGCGGAGTAAGCGTCAGCATAGGCCTTCTCTGCAGCAGCCTTGGCAGCAGCGGTCGCTTTCTGAGCCGTTTCAATCTCGGCATCAAGCTTGGCAGCAGCAGCCTCGTAGGCAGCCTTGGCAGCAGCATCGCCAGCAGCGGCTGCATCATAGAGGTTCCAAAGGTCAAGCTTCTTGACGGCAATCTTCTGAGCCTCAGTGTAGGCAGCAGCGGCAGCGTCTGTGACAGCCTCCTCTGCAGGGGTAGCCCAGGCGTGCTTGTATCCCTTCACATCGTTCCAGTGGCCGCGGGTGAAGTCGGGGAAGGAAACGGAGCAGTTGTTATTGTCCATGGAAAGGGAGCCAAGCTCAGCAAGGCAGCACCATTCAGCCAGGTCATACACGTCCATATCCAGGGGAAGACCATTCTGCAGGCAGTAGACCATGCGGACATCCATGAAGAAGTCCATACCGCCATGACCGCCAACCTTCTCTGCCATCTCACCATACTTCTTGATGATGGGGTGGCGATAGGTCTCGCGCAGCTTCTTCATATTCTCTTCGCTCATGAAGCTGTGGGAGTCCAGATCCTCCAGGTCAGGGGCACCCTCAGCACCCTTCATGTGGCTGCTTTCCAGCACAAAGCCCTCGATGGGGTACTTGTTGGCGAAACCGCGGGTACCAGTCAGCTGGAACAGGCGGTTATACGGCTGCGGATTCATAACGTTGTGCTGAATCTCCACAACCTTGCCATTGGCCGTGCGCATCAGAGTGGTGGTGTGGTCACCATTGCGGAATTCCGGGCAAGGCTTGCCAGTCTTTTCCTCTACCAGCTCGCGACCGTGAACAGACTTGGTATCCATGGCCACCAGCGTGGTGAAGCGATCGCCACGGTGAATATCCATCACCTGAGCCACCGGACCGAGGCCGTGAGTAGCGTACACATCGCCGCGGTTTTCCTTGTTGTACTTAAGACGCCAGGCCAGCTTCTCGGGGTCGTTTTCCGGATTGGTCCAATAGGCGTTCCAGAACGGGTCAAGGTTGTGAATATAGGCACCCTTGGCATAGAGAACTTCACCAAGAATTCCCTTCTGAGCCATGTTGAGGGCATCCAGCTCAAACCAGTCGTAGCAGCAGTTCTCCAGAATCATGCAGTGCTTGCGGGTCTGCTCGGAAAGGTTGATGAGTTCCCAGCACTGCTGCAGATTCATGGCGCTGGGCACCTCGATAGCGGTATGCTTGCCATTTTCCAGAGCGCACTTGGCTACCGGGAAGTGGTGATCCCAGTCGGTAGCAACGTACACCAGGTCAATATCATCGCGCTTGCAAAGCTCTTCATACCCCTTGGCACCGGAGTAAATGGCAGCAGGAGCCATGCCGGCTTCGCGCAGGTATTTCTGGCACTTCTCAGCGCGCTTGGCCTCGTAATCGCAGAGGGCAACAATCTCCACACCGGGAATATAGGTAAAACGGGCAACAGCACCCGGGCCGCGCATACCAAGGCCCACGAATGCCACACGTACAGTCTTCATCTTGGGAGCGGTAAGGCCCACCACATGCTGTTGACCTTCCGGACGAGCGGGAGATTCCACCACGAGGGTGCCCTTATCCCAATGAGTCTTAGTATCCGGAGACAGAGACTGCGCCTGAAGCCCGCTTACTGCGAAGAGGGCCAGGAACCCCAGCGTCAATACTCGATTCAGTTTCATATATACAAGAATACGGTGTTTTTCTCCTGTTTCTGTCAAAGTTTTAATAAAACCCTGATATCTCAGAGAGAAGTCGTCTTATTCTACTGTTTAGGCGCTCACAGGTCAAGCCGATTTCGCATCAGCGGGCGGCATATTCCCTCGCCAGGCGGATGTAATCCTTTGCGTGGTCAATGTTGGCCTGTTCCGTTTCCACCGGCAGCTGTTTCACCACCTTGGCGGGAGACCCCAGCACGAGACTGTGCGGAGGAATAATCGTACCCTTGGTCACCAAGGCATGAGCTCCCACAATGGAACCATGCCCCACCACTGCACCGTCCAGCACCACCGCCCCCATACCGATAAGGCAGGCATCTTCCACCGTACAGGCATGCAGGGTCACACTGTGCCCCACGGTCACATACTTGCCGAGCTTGCAGCCCAGCTCATAATCCACATGCAGGCAGCAATTATCCTGCACATTGGAACCTTCTCCAATCTCGACAGGTGCCACATCTGCACGGATTGTCGTATTATACCACACGTTACTGCCAGGGTGCAGGGTCACCTGGCCGATGATATCTGCACTTCCCGCCACAAAAGCGGGGTTATTCAGTTGCGGGCTTACCCCGCCAAATGTTTCAATTGCCATGATTTTCCTGAAATAAAAACCACCGGCAAAGAGCCAGGTCTTGCCGGTGGTTTTGCTTGTAAGATAATGAAAGAAAAGGGATATCAGGAGCGGGGCTTCACCACGGCAATCTTACCGCTGCGGGTCACCATGTCCACATCATAATCGCTCATCAGGTCGAGGAAACGGTTCAGGCGGAACGCACCACCGGAAATTTCGATGGTGAGCATCTCACGGGTCGCGTCGATAACCTGGGCGCGGAACATATCGCAAAGCTGGAGAATTTCAGTCTTGTGCTCACCGAAACGCACACGCACCAGCACAATCTCGCGGTACACGGTCGGAGCATTGCGATAATCAATCACCTCTACCACATTCACCAGCTTGCTGAGCTGCTTGATAACCTGGTCCAGCTTCTCATTATCTTCCTTCACATCAATGGTCATGCGGGAGAACTTGGGGTCCTCGCACGGAGCCACGTTGAGGGAGTGAATGTTATAGCCGCGACCGGAGAACAGACCTGCCACGCGGGAAAGCACACCAAACTTGTTTTCCACGAGCACGGAAATGGTATTAATCGGTTTGTCAGTCGGCATAATGTACAGGGGTGAAATCGTGATAAAGGATACCTGATACAACGCAGCTCGTCAAGCAGTAACTTCTCCTGCTGCCGCAGTATTTTTTTCATCAACCCTCATTCTCGAGGCTCGCCGCTGCGGCGCGGGCCTGCTGAACGGCATCTAATGCCATGAATCGCTCATACGCGGCATCCGGCAGCACAATCTGCGGTGCCAGGCGTCCTGCACCATCGCATTTCCTCAACCATTCCAGCTCGCTGGCTTCCCGGCTTTCGGACCAGACAGATTCCAGATTCAGCTTCATATCCCCGATGCACAGATAAATATCCGCTAAGGGAGGTGCGGGAGGTGAAACAAAATCCGGTTCGTAAACAGAAGGGCGACCTTGCTCCAGCAGACCTTTCAGCTCGGCAACTGTCTCCTTCGGCATGGAGAAAGAAGACAACACGGCGTCATCCGAAAAACGAATCACGGCTACACTGGCAGCACAGGCATGCACCACAGCACCTTGCACCATGGTGGCACGTTCCTCAGCCTGCTGAGTCGGCGTGGATATGCAGCCGACCATCAACAGGGTGATGAGCGGGAAAATCATGGGGCGTTTCATGCATTTTCTGTTTGCTGTGGTTCAGGTGTTGTTTCGGCGGATCCCTCCGCAGGAGCCTCGGTCTTCTGGCGGGGCTTCTTTTCCTTCTTCACATTGAACTTGTTGGCTGCAGCCTGGAATCCCTCGCGCATCATCATGACCGTGGCTTCCTCGGCCTTCGCAAGGCAATCCTCCAGCAGCGGGCGTTCGTCCGGCGCAAACTTGCCCAGAACATGCCCCACCATCTCTTTCTGCCCCGGCGCGCCGATACCCACGCGAATGCGCGGAAACTTCTCGCCGCCCAGGTGGGCAATGAGGGATTTCATGCCATTGTGCCCACCGGCAGAGCCGCTGGCGCGCAGCTTCATGGTACCCACCGGGAAAGAAATATCATCGTAGATGACCAGCACCTGCTCAGGCGCAAACTTGTAATAACGCATGATGGGCCCCACGCACTCGCCGCTGAGATTCATGAACGTGGTCGGTTTGATAAGCAGCACGCCCGGTCCGGCAGCCAGCTCACCCTTGCGCGCTTTGTCGAGCTTCCACTCCGCCCCGAAGCGGCGAGCCAGGCGGTCCAGCACCATGAAACCCACGTTGTGGCGGGTTTCAGCATAGTCGCGACCGGGATTCCCCAGTCCCACGATGATGCGGATAGGAGCATCCATGGGATTGACAATTGACTATTGACGAATGACTATTGACTAATCATTCTCAAGCCTGAGTAGCGGCAGCCAGAGCTTCGAGCGAAATGTTGCGGTTCACGGCATTCAGGTAAGCGCGGGCGGAAGCCTCGATAACGTCCGTGGCAGCGCCCTTACCGGATACCGGTTTGCATTCGCAGGAGCCGAACTGCACCTTCACCGTCACCTCACCCAGGGCATCCTGACCGATAGAGGTGGAGCGCACATTGTAATCCACCAGAGAACCTTTGCTCTTCGTGATGCGGTCGATGGCCTTGAAGCAGGCGTTCACCGGGCCGTTGCCGATAGCGCAGTCCATGTAAAGCTTGCCATCCTTCTCCAGCTGCACCGTGGCAGTGGGGCGGGCAGCAGAGCCGGCCACGAACTGAATGTCCACCATCTTCCAGGTGCCGTCGCAAGTATCGAGCGAGTCATTCACAAGGGAAGCAAGGTCATCATCGTAAACGAATTTCTTGCTGTCGCCCACCTTCTTGAAACGTTCGAACACGTGGGTGATTTCCGAGTCGGAAAGATTGTAGCCCAGTTTCTCAAGACGAGCCTTCACGGCGGCGCGGCCGGAGTGCTTGGTGAGCGGAAGCTCGGTCTCACCCCAGCCCACTTCAGCGGGGTCGATAACCTCGTAGGTCTCACGCTTGGCCAGAATACCATGCTGGTGAATACCAGAGCTGTGGGCAAAGGCATTCTCACCCACAATGGCCTTGGAACGCTGCACGGAAAGACCGCTCATGCTGGCCACCACGCGGCTGGTCTTCACGATTTCGCGAGTCTCAAGGTTGTGCGGCTTCTCACCGGCGGCAAAACCGAAAGCCTCCGGGCGGGTAGAGAGGGCCATGGCCACTTCCTCGATAGCGGCGTTACCGGCACGCTCACCGATACCGTTGATGGTGCCTTCCACCTGGCGGGCACCGGCAGTCACAGCCGCCAGAGAGTTGGCCACAGCCAGGCCGATATCGTTGTGGCAGTGTACAGAAATGACGGCCTTGTCGATATTCTTCACATGCTTGACCACATAATCAATCATGGCGATGTATTCCTGCGGCGTGGTGAATCCCACGGTATCCGGCAGGTTCACGGTGGTGGCACCGGCCTCAATGACAGCCTCCACCACCTGGGCAAGGTAATCGTGCTCGGTGCGGCTGGCATCCTCTGCAGAGAATTCCACATCATTCACCAGACTCTTGGCCAGTTTCACGCCGGCCACGGCCATTTCGATAATTTCATCCTTGCTCTTCTTGAGCTTGAACTCGCGGTGCAGCGGGCTGGTGGCCAGGAAGGTGTGAATGCGTCCGCGCTCCCCGGCGGGAGCCACGGCTGCGGCCGCGCGGCGTATATCGTTCTCCACGCAGCGGGCAAGACCGGCGATGCGGCACTTCTTCACCGTGTTGGCTATGGTGAACACGGCCTCAAAGTCGCCGTCGGAAATGCAGGGAAAGCCTGCCTCAATAATATCCACGCCTAGCTTTTCGAGCTGACGCGCTACCTCCAGCTTCTGCCGGAGATTCATCGAAGCTCCCGGGCACTGCTCACCATCGCGAAGCGTGGTGTCGAAGAATAATACTTTGTCGCTCATACTAAACGTTTCTTTTAATTGTTAATTGCTCCAATATACAGATTCTCCTCGCAAAATCAAGCTGATTATGTGACATTATTTAAAATTATTCTAAACTACACAGCTCTCCCCCTCCACCTATCACCCAGAAGATTCGAAAGAAAACCGCAATCAGAAAATTCAAATACTGCAAGGCATGAGCAAAGACCTCATATTCCCTATTAAGAATCGCCAGATAATGCAGCGGGGACAAACTGACTTACGGCCTTAATACCGAATTGTATCCAGCTGCATGCTCAAAGGCACTTGCCATTTCTTCCTGCTGCGCAGCCGGATCAGCCTTCTTATCCGAGTGCTCATCCATCCACGTCAAAAAGGACTTGAATGCCCGGCGCCGGTTACTCTCTGTCTTGGGACTGGCTTGTCCTTGAAAGTCGGTCAGGAACTCACGTACGGTGGGCATCTTGGTGATCATGCCGGTAGCCTGTGCCACTGCACGCAATGCATCAGCGGCCCGTGCATAAGAGGTCTGCCCGTTTGCTACCCGTTCCATATTGTCTGCCACTTGCTGGGCAAGTTGCTTGCTGGTGCGCTGCTCTGCCCGGGTTGAGCCTACAGCTATACTCGTTGACTTGCGGATACGCTTACCATTAGCCCAGAATTCTGCTTGCCAGATTCCATTTCGCTCTTTTGTCTCTGACATAATGTATTTGTATATCAATGTTGGATTGCATGTATCACACGAGATTCCCGTGTGACAGAATGTGAGCGAGTCACATCCTCTACAGTGTGCTATCGACAGAAAAAAATGCTCGGGGACAGAGGATATTGCATTCTTTTTACTTGCTTCGTATCCGGGCTGGTGATAGATTGAGACAGTGCTTGGCTCTGATATCGCAGGGGCGAAGCCGTTTTACCAATTGTCATTGTATTCATTATGAAAAAAACTCTTTTCATGCTTCTTTTGCTGAGCTCCATGTTCACAGGCTACGCCACTGAACCTACCTGGGACATGGACACCTCTGAAGGTTCTCTCTCCTATTCCACAACCCTGCAGGGTACTTATACATACGACAGCCTGGGTGATGCCAACATCAAGAATGACGAGAGTTTCTCCATGACCATGAAGGCAATCTGCATCGAAAATCCTTATGTGCATTCGAATACTTCTCAGTCAGTCTTTGCTTCCAAGGGGGATTTCGAGGGGGATATTTACAATCTCACGATTGCAGGCGATAACCAGTTGCGTTTGTTTGTTGATGATTGCGGGAATAGCACCCGTTATAACGATTCATCTGATTATTTCTTACATGTCTACGTCAATGGTGAGACATATGGATATTACAGATATGTTAAAAACTGGACCAAGAAATTGAATATAACGAAATTCTCTTTCTTTAATGCAAATCGTCATAATGAAGATAATCCGTACATCATTGGTATTACCTTTACATACGTCAATGCAAAGGATTCCAGTGACGGCGTGGCCTATTTTACCTTAGCTTCGACGCAAGATAGTGCTATTGTGTTTGATGAGTACACGGAAACAGATATCAAGCACACATTTAATTTTTCGGATTTGACGAACGAGACAACGTATACCGCGGTGCCTGACTCTCAGCAACTCCAAATGACCGTTATCAAGGCTATGCCAGAAGCCACCACAATGAGTGGCTCCGGAGCGGGAGCCACCCTTCTCAATGATGCATATGTGAGACTGAATCCCCAGCTCATCACCAAGGACAGCGCACTTGCCAAAGTGCTCGTAGCACAAGCAATGGGTTCCATTAAGCCTGAAACACTGGCGGCCGTGGCTGGTGCATCCACCCCAGTGCTGGGGCAGGCGCTCAGTGGCGATACGGAACGCCAGCTGCGCGCCATCCGCAACCGCAGCGTGAGTGGGTCCACCGGCAATGATTGCGTAGCTCTGGATAACAAGAGCGGGCTTGCTTCAACCCCGGCTCCCGCTCATTTCTTTGCCTGGGTGAATGCAGAGGGTAACCGCGCTGAGCAGAACAATGATGGCCTTGAGGCTGGTTACTCTCTGAACAGCTGGGGTGCCACCCTCGGCGCAGGAATGCAGGTGACCGGTAACTTCTCCCTCGGCTTGGCGCTTACTGCCATGAAAGGCGAACTGAAGAGTGATGGCCCCGACAGACTCGACGGCGATATGGACACCACTTACCTGAGTGCCTTTGCTCGTTACAACAGTGGCAAATGGAGTCATGCCCTTGTGGGCACCATGGGTGCTATGGATGCCGATTATGACCGCAGCGTGAGCCACGCTTACGGCAGCTACACCGCACAGGGGGATACGGAGGGCTCAGCATACGGTTTCATGTACGAGGTAAGCCGCGATTATTTCCTGAGCAACCGGAGCGTCCTCAGCCCGGTGTTCAATGTTTCTTATCGTCATGCCGAAGTTGATTCCTACGGCGAAAAAGGCAGCAACGCTGCTCTGACGGTGGATGAGCAGAGTCTCGATACAGTAACGCTGGGGCTTGGTGCCCGCTATGCCGCGCTAGTGGGGCAGCAGACCCTTAACCGCGCCTGCGCTTTCGAGGCCCGAGCCCTTGCCAAGTATGATTTGGGGGACCGACTGTCCGCCACCGATGTAGGTCTGTCCGGCTTTGCTTCCCGCACCCGTGTGCGTGTGGAAAGTGCTGAGCTCGGTGCTTTCGGGGTGGAACTGGGGGCAGGCATCGCTGTGCCTGTGGGCCCCGGCAGCGTATTTGCTGATGGTGCCGTAGAGTTGCGTTCAGACTACACCAACTTCAACGCCGCCGTAGGCTACAAGATTCAGTTCTAATTTCCCCGGCCTGCATAGATTTCCATCCGTTGCCTCACACCGAGGCAACGGATGATTGTTTGCGCGTCGGGCATGACACGTAACTGGGGTGAGAGCCCCCAATTCCCGACCCTGGAGAGTGAAGACCAAAGCGGGAATTGCTGACAGCAACATATCAGGCAGTACGTGCAGGATAAAGCGGCATAGATGATTCTACCGGTTCTGTGATAGCCTGGGCAATGATATCAAGCCCTCGCATCTTATCGGCCCGGCTGGCAGTGCAATACTGGCGTTCTATCTCTTCTGAATCGTGGCCTACTATTGCTCGCGCGATATCTGCGGTGATAGCGGCATTAGTGGGCTCATTCCACAATTATTGCAGAAGAGCAAAAAAAATCGCACTGTGAAGGGGTTACATCTTCTACAGTGCGTTATTTATGGTAAAATCTGATCGGGGCGACAGGATTCGAACCTGCGACATCCAGCTCCCAAAGCTGGCGCTCTACCAGGCTGAGCTACGCCCCGTGTAGGAAGAGCAAAAAACGCGAAAAATCAGGGTAAAAAAATAATGGCTCGGGACGGGATCGAACCGCCGACACGCGGATTTTCAATCCGCTGCTCTACCAACTGAGCTACCGAGCCATTCTGCAAGCCCGTCTCGGACGGGGTGCGAGGAGAGTTTACATCAATTTCATACAGAAAGCAAGCCAAAAATTGCATTTTTCCGTATTTTTTATAAAACGGAGCACAAATCATTATGCTGGAGCAATTAACAATCGCAGCGAAGCTGATTCAGCAGCTCGGTTAATGAAGAAAAACGGTAGGCAGCGCGGGAAAAATCGCAGGATTCGGTCATGCGATTCGGTATGGCAACACATGGGATACCGGCATTCCGGGCAGCTATGGTTCCATTTTCAGAATCCTCGATGATGAGGCATTCCGCCTTCTCCAGGCCCAGGCACAGGCGAGCAGCTTCAAACAACGCAGGCGCCGGCTTGACCGGGTAACCGTCTGTGCGGGTGAAAACACCGGCAAAACGATGGTAGATACCCAGTTTCTCCAGCCAGCCCTGCACCCAGCGGCGGGAGGAAGATGATGCCACCGTCATCCCGATTCCCTGCTCTGCGCACCAGTCCATAAGTTCCAGAGCGCCGGCCATAAGCCCCATACGCGCCAAATCTGCCTCAAGCATAGCCTGGCGCGCAGGAGTCTCTTTTTCCCAGTCGTAGGTTTTGCCGGTCAGTTTTTCGAGATGAGCGGCGGGGTCCCAGTGGGAATAGCCAGCCCCCAGGCAGGGAGAATAGGTTTCGATGGAGATTTCCTGTCCCTCGCGCGCGTACAAATGCACCCACGATTGATATATGGCCCACTCAGTATCAACGAGCACACCATCGAAATCAAAGATAATGCCTGCCGGGCGCTGCATGAATAGCATTCAATCAGGGTTCACCGTTGAGCTTGGCTTTCCACCATTCCTTGAATGAACGGTGAGCCAGATTCGCGCGGAACAGGTACACAGCAATGGCAATGTACATGAAGTTCGGAATCCAGGCACTTATCCATGCCTGCATAAGCCCCGCTTCGCCCAGAGCCGGGAATACACGGTAGAAGAACAACATGAGCGCAGCCAGCAACACAGCCACACCAATCCCCTTCATCGTACCGCGGCGCTGAAACGTGACCGCACTGGGAATAGCCAGCAGCACCAGCACCATACAGGAAAACACGCGCGCGATTCGCACATGCCACTCGGTGCGTTTCTTGCGGCGGTCCTCGCGGGAGCCGGCACCGGAGGAGATATATTCATACAGGGCCGAGGTGCCCATGGAATCTATGCGGTCGCTCTGGCTGGGGCTGATAATCTGATACGGTTTTTCCTCAAAAGCAAGGGTGATGATAGCTGTAAACGAATCATCGCTGGGGCGGGTGCCGGGGGCTGCCATTTCACGCACGTAGACATCCTCCAGCGTCCAGGTAGATTTCTCCTTATTCCAGGTTGCTTTTCTGGCGCGATACTGCTTCACCAGTTTTCCGCGGTGCGCAGGGTCAAACTGGTCAATGCTCACCCCCATCATAGGCTCACCGGGACTGGTGATAAGAGCGGGTTGCTGAATACGCCAGATGCGGGATGTAGCATCACTGCGGTACACAATAGCTTTCGGGGTACCATCCGCATTCTTGTTTCTCTTCATCACTATTTCTCGATAAAGAGAGCCGCTGGGAGCCCAGTGAAACCCGCAGATACCATATGCCACGGATACAAGCGCCCCCATCAGAAAAATGGGCAAGCACAGGCGCAGCAGCGAGCGCCCGGACTGCAGCATGCCGGTAATCTCACTACCGCCGCAGAGCTTGCTGAGGCACCACAGGGTACCCATCAGCAGGGTATACGGCAGAATCTGATACAGGAACATGGGCAGCTGAGTACCGTAGAAATGCAGCGCCTGAATCACCGGGTCATCGAAACGAGAGCGGAAGCGCTCCATGTTATCCGTAAAATCTGCCAGTATGTAGATGAGCAGCATAATCATCGTACACATGAGGAAGTACGATATAAAATTGCGGGTCATGTAGCGGTCCATGGTGTCCATGAACGCATACATCAGAGCGCCGATAAAGGGAAGATAACACAGCAAACCAAGAAAAACCGGACGGCACAGCTGCTCAATCGGATAACTTTCCGGCATACCCGGCACCTCCCACCGCATCTGCTCAAGCTCCACGGGAACCAGATAGCTTGCCAGCAGAGTGCCCAGAACCAGCAGAATGACAGCAGGGAGAGAATGACGAATGAATGACATAGAATAGTAAGCTTTGGTCTGATCGAAAGTTATAGGCCTGTTCCCAGGCGTTCTGCGAGATACTCCGGCAGGCCTACGGAGAGAACAGCCTGCTGAGCCCCTGCCACATCATATTCCACGCGCCGCAAAGTCACCGTAGCAGCATCGGAATCGTAGATGGCATAACTGGCACGGGGGTCGCCATCCCGCGGCTGCCCCACAGAGCCCACATTGATGAAATACTTCTGCCCGGGTTGCAGCTGCACCACGGTCTGGCCATCCACACGCAGCATTTCCCAATATTCCGGCAACTCTATGGCGCGGCGGCCATCCCATGTGAAAACGCGCGGCTGGTGAGTGTGCCCATGGAAGCAGAGCGGCAGGAACTGGCGCAGGAAATTACAGGTGGCGTCGTTGGCATTCATGACATAATTCCACGCCTGCGGCTGATCCAGGCAGGAATGCACCATCACGAATTTAGAGCGTTCTATGCGCTGCAGGGGCAAGCGCCGCAGCCAGGTAAGACTGGTTTCATCCAGCCGGGAGCGGGTCCATTCCATCGCCTGGCGGGCAATCGGATTCATGCGGGTGTTATCCAGGTTCACCACCTCCTCGTCATGATTTCCCTTCACCACCGGGCAACCGATAGCGCGAATTTCATTCACACACTCCTGAGGGTAAGCATTGTAACCCACCACATCGCCCAGGCACACAACATCCGTACACTGCTCGCACTGATAATCCGCCATAACGGCGTAGAGCGCGTGCAGGTTCGCGTGAATATCACTGATAACCGCAGTCTTCGGCATAGGTAACTAGCATTTTATAGCATACTCGCCAGATTTTCGCAAGCCCCTAATTTTTTCTTTTTTCAGGGCAAGGCTTCACTGCAGCAGGGCGCGTGCGGCAAATGACTTTCGGGGCTTGACCCGGTGCAATCGGCGGAGTATACTGGCGGCATGAGTAACTATGCGCTTATTCTTGCCGGCGGCAGCGGCACGCGATTCTGGCCACTTTCCCGCAATGCCAAGCCCAAGCAGCTTCTCGATTTGTTCGGCAGCGGCACCATGCTGCGCCAGGCCATCGACCGCGTGAAGGGGCTGGTACCGGCAGAAAACATCTTCATACTCACCAACCACCTGCAGGAGGCCGAGGTACGCCGCCAGGCTGCCGAGCTGCCCGCAGAAAACATCGTAGCCGAGCCCGCCCGCCGCGACACGGCACCCGCCGTGGCCCTGGGCGTCGGCCTCATCGCCGCCCGCGACCCGCAGGCCAACATGATTATCATCCCCAGCGATTCGCTGATTCTGGATGACGACGCATTCCGAGCCCTGGCAGAAGATGCCCTTTCCCTGGCCGGGCGCGAGGCCGCGCTCATCACCATCGGCATCAAACCCACCTGGGCCTGCCCCAGCTATGGCTACATCGAACGCGCCGGCAAGCTGGAAGATGCCGCCCTCAGCCACAACTGCTACGAGGTAGTACGCTTCCGCGAAAAGCCGGATGCCGCCACCGCCGCCGAGTATCTGTCCAGCGGCAATTTCTCCTGGAATGCCGGCATGTTCATCTGGAACGTGGCGCATGTGCGCAGCCAGCTGGCCGCCCACAGCCCGGAACTTGCTGACTTCATCGACCGTCTGACCGCCACCTCCGACCGGCCGCAGTTCATCGCCGGGGAATTCCCGAAGCTCACCCCCATTTCCATCGATTTTGCTCTGCTGGAGAAAGCCGACCGCGTGCTCAACTTCGAAGCCACCTTCGACTGGGACGACGTAGGTTCCTGGATTTCCGTGGGCAAGTACCTGCCGCAGCAGGATGGCGGCAATGTGAGCAACAGCCCGCTCAGCCAGGTGCAGGCCGGCAACAACATCGTCTTCACCGATTCCGGCAAACGCGTGGCACTCGTGGGGGTGGATGACCTCATCGTGGTCGATACAGGCGATGCCCTGCTCGTGGCGCGCCGCTCCGAGGCAGACAAGATTAAGAACATCGTCTCCGGTCTGCCGGAAAACCTGGTCTGATGTACCCTGCCCTCGGCATAGACTACGGAGAAGCCCGCATCGGCATAGCCGCCACAGATGTCTGCGGAATCCTGGCTCACCCGGTAGAAAGCATCCATCTGCAGCGCACCGAACCACTGGAGCGCATTGCCGCCCTGGTGAAGGAGCGTGGCATCCGCACCCTGGTGCTGGGGCTGCCGCTCCGCATGGATGGCACAGAAGGCACCGCCTGTGCCAAGGTGCGCGCCTTCGGCGAAAAGCTGCACACCCGCCTGCCGGAGTTACCGCTCATTTATGTAGATGAATACCTGACCACCACCGTAGCACAGGAAAAGCTGCACCAGGCCGGCAAGAAAGCGAAGAATTTCAAGCCCATCATCGACCAGGCCGCTGCCGTGGAAATCCTGAACAACTGGCTGGAATCACAGGCATCCCCTCTGCCGGAACCCTTCTGATTCCGCCCCAGCGGGCATAGAGTAAGCTCCAGCTTGCCGCATCTGGCTCCATGCAAGCGGTCTACAGCCCGGTTTCCTGCAAACAGAGAAAAAAACAAGCGCTGAAACAGTCAGTTAACAACAAACTTTCCGCAAAAAGGGGCAAAGATGCTTGCAAACACGCTGGCAGAGTGCTACAATGCCCCGCAGAGCGTATAAGCTTTTACTTTTTCAACTAAACACACAAAAAACACCATGTCACTCGAAACATTCTTCAATCCGAAGAGCATCGCAGTCGTCGGCGTGTCCGCTGATCCCACCAAGCTGGGCGCCGTTGTATTCAACAACATCATCTCCGCTGACTACAAGGGCAAGCTCTATGGCATCAACCCCAAGATGGCTGGTCAGGAACTCTGCGGCAAGCCCTGCTACGCCAGCGTGGACGCTCTGCCTGAGCCGATGGACCTGGTCGTTATCCTCGTTCCCGCCCGCTTCACCGAAGGCGTGATTGATGCCTGCATCACCAACGGCACCAAGAACATCTCCATCATCACCGCCGGTTTCGCCGAAGTCGGTGAGAAGGAGCTCGAAAAGCGCATTGCTCAGAAGTGCCTGGACAACGGCATCAACCTGCTCGGCCCGAACTGCCTCGGCCACATCTCCACTTTCGACAACGTGAACGCCTCCTTCGCCGATGGTTTCCCCGCCCGCGGCAACGTGGCTTTCGTTTCCCAGTCCGGTGCCTACTGCTCCGCCATCATGGACTGGGCCGCCGGCAAGGGCATCGGCTTCTCCCACTTCATCTCCATCGGTAACAAGGCCGTAATGGGCGAGGATGCTCTGCTCGCCGCCCTGAAGGACGACCCCAACACCAACGCCTTCGTGTTCTACCTGGAGTCCCTCAAGAACGGCAAGGAATTCCTCAAGGTGATTAAGGAAGTTTCCGACACCAAGCCCTGCGTGATTATGGAACCCGGCAAGAGCGCCAAGGCTCAGGCCGCTTCCCTTTCCCACACCGGCTCTCTGGCTCCGAACTACCGCGTGCTCGAAATGGCTCTGCAGGGTGCAGGTGCTATCCAGGCTTACAACGACCGCGAGCTCTTCGGTCTGCTTGAAGTGCTGCAGTACTGCAACCACAACCAGTTCGACGGCAAGGTAGCCGTGCTGACCAACGCCGGTGGCGTGGGTGTGCTTACCTCCGACCTCTGCGAAGAGGCTGGTCTGGATCTGGCACCCCCCAGCGATGAGACCAAGGCAGCCCTGCGTGCCGTGCTTACCCCCGAGGCTTCCCTGGGCAACCCCATCGACGTGGTGGGCGACGCCAAGGCCGACCGCTACGAGGCAGCCCTCAAGGTACTCTGCGAGAGCGGTGAGTACAAGAACATCCTCGTGCTTCTCACCCCGCAGCGCGTGACCGAGTGCCCCGAGACCGCTCAGGCCGTCATCAAGCTGGCTCCCCAGTACCCGAACGTGAACATCTACTGCTCCTTCGTGGGTGGTGCCCGCGTGGACGAAGGCCGCGTGCTGCTCAACGAAGCCAAGATTCTCAACTACGAGTACCCCGCCGACATCGTGCGTCTGCTCGGTCTGCTGAAGGCTCAGATGGCTTTCCGCGGCAAGAAGCTTGCCACCTGCGAAACGGGTGAAGTTCCCGCCGAAATCAAGGCTGCCGTGACCTCCGCCAAGGAAGCCGGCCTGGCCTCCCTGCCCCAGGAGACCGTGAATATGCTCATGGACCACTACGGCATCGATTACCCGAAGTGCGGCAACTTCACCGATAAGGAAGAAGCCCTTGCCTTCTGCAAGACCATCTTCCCGAACGCCGTGGTGCTCAAGCTCTCCGCTCCCGATGCTCTGCACAAGACCGAAATGAAGGGTATCTACCTCAACATCAATGACGAGGCATCCTTCACCGAGGCCTGGGAAGGCCTGTGGGGCTCCACCACCAAGTTCCAGCTCAAGGGGGCTTCCGTGCTCATCCAGGAGATGATTACCAAGGCCACCGAAACCATCATCGGCGTGAACACCGACAAGAACTTCGGCCGCGTCATGGTATTCGGCACCGGCGGTGTGTACACCGAGGTGATGCGCGACACCACCATGCGCATCCTGCCCACCGATGACTTCTCCGACATGATCAAGGAGACCAAGGTCGGCACCATCCTCAACGGTGTGCGCGGCGAGGCTCCCAAGGCTGTAGGCCCGCTGGCCGACACGCTGGCCAAGGTGCAGAAGCTCGTGCTCGAGATTCCCGAAATCACCGCTATCGACGGCAACCCGGTGCTCGTCACCGCCGACCGCGCCGTGGTGGTGGACTTCAAGATGATTCTCAAGTAATCTTCTATACAATCCCCTCCCATCCCCCGCTTTTCTCCGGAAAAGCGGGGGTTTTCTAATACCCCGGCCGCATCCTGCAGCCGGAACCGGCACAACTTCGACATAGCTTCGGGGTTGTTTCAGATTAGCTGAAGCCATTTTGCATCATGGTGCAGAAAATTGGACTTTGGCGGGATGTACAAAGGACAAATTACAAAGGACAATTTAGGAGTTCCGCTCGCCTTAGGCTCGCCATTTTAAACGGCTGCGGCAAAGCCGCAGGGAACTTCAAATTGTCCTTTGTACATTGTACATTGTACTTTCAAACATCAATTTATCTGTTTGCTTTCTCATTATTTCAACTCGTAATCTTTGCCCTTTAATAATGCCAGCAAATCGGAAACAGCCCCATAGCTTTTCTGCTGACCACCATTTCCCTTGCGCAGTGCAGGTCATATGTGTTACATTAACCGTCTGATGGCTACTTTCTGCATACTGGATGGCATGGCGCTCATCTACCGCGCCTTCTACGCCTTTATCAATAATCCCATGCGCAATTCCACGGGGCTGAACACCTCTGCCATGTTCGGCTTCATCAACACCGTGGTTCACCTCATCGAAAAAGAAAAGCCCACGCACATCGTAGCCTGTCTGGATCCCAGCGGCCCGACCTTCCGCCACGAGCGTTTCCCGGAATACAAGGCGAACCGCCAGGCCATGCCGCAGGAACTGCGCGATTCCATTCCCTGGATTGTGGATATACTGGCCGCCATGCGCATCAAGACCCTGCGCATGCCCGGCTACGAGGCCGACGACCTCATCGGCACCATCACCCGCATGAGCGATGAGGCGGGCGACATGCACGCCTACATGGTTTCCAAGGATAAGGACCTGGGGCAGCTGCTTTCGCCCACCTGTTCCTTCTGGCGTCCCGGCAAGAAAGGCAGCGATTTCGAGACCGTGGGTGTCGATGAATTCCTGGAGGAATGGGGCATTGAAACCCCGCGGCAGATTATTGATATCCTGGCGCTCATGGGCGATGCGTCCGATAACATTCCTGGCGTACCGGGCGTGGGTGCCGTTTCCGCAAAGAAGCTCATCACCCAGTTCGGCAGCATTGAGAACATGCTGGCCCGCAGCGCCGAAATCAAAGGCAAGATGCGCGAGAAGATTGAGCAGAACGCCGAGGCCGCCCGCCTTTCCTACGAGCTGGTCACCATCCGCCGGGATGTACCGGTGGAGCTCAAGATAGAGGATTGCAAAATCCGGGATTTTGATACCCAGGCCCTGAGCGATATCCTCAAAAAGCTGGAGTTCAAGGAACTGGCAAAAAAACTCTGCGGCACCCAGCCGAGCGATGCAGATATGGGCGAGCTCTTTGCCGCTGCAGCAGCCCCGGCAGAAACAGCAGAGGGCGAAACGCAGCTCGATTTGTTCGCCATGCCCCAGCTGGCGGATATCAATACCACCCCGCACCAGTACCACCTGGTGAACACCCCCGAGACCCGCGCCGCCCTGGCCGCCCGCATGGAGCAGGCCGACCGCTGGGCATTCGACACCGAAACCACAGGGCTCGACCCGCTCACTGACAAGCTGCTGGGCTTTTCCGTAGCCATCACCGCGCACGAGGCCTACTACATTCCCGCCGCAGAGGAAGGCTGGCTGGAGTGCTTCCGCACCGCCTTTGCCGGCAGCGCTGAGAAAATCGGTCTGAATGCCAAGTTCGACATTCAGGTGCTGCACCAGGCCGGACTGGTGGTGAACGGTCCCTTCTTCGACTGCATGCTGGCGCACAGCGCGCTGTACCCCGAGCTGCGCCACGGCATGGACGAAATGGCCGAGGCTCTGCTGCAGTATAAGACCATACATCTGGAGGATATTGCCGGCAAGGGCAAGGACATGAACACCGCAGCCGTGCCCGTGGAAACCATGGCTGAATACGCTGCGGAGGATGCCGATGTGACCCTGCGCCTGTACCACGTGCTGCAGCCCCAGCTGGTGGAAGCCGGGCAGGATGAACTGATGCGCAGCATCGAGTTCCCGCTCGTGCCCGTGCTGGCCGGTATTGAGGAGGAAGGCATGCGCGTGGAGCCCGACCTGCTGCAGAAGAGCGCCGATGAGCTCGGCGAGCAGATTGAGGCCATCCGCGCCCGCATCGATGAGCAGGTGGGCCGCCCCATCAACCTGAACTCCCCCAAGCAGCTCGGTGAATTGCTCTTCGATGAGATGAAACTGCTCGCCAAGCCGAAAAAGACCCGCACCGGCCAGTATGTGACCGATGAGGAAACGCTGCGCAAGCTGGTACCCGTTTCCCCGCTGGTGGCAGATATTCTGGAATACCGCGAGCTGAGCAAACTGAAAGGCACTTATCTCGATGCCCTGCCCCGCTACATTTCCCCGAAGGATGGCCGCATTCACTCCACCCTGCTGCAAATGGTCACCGCCACAGGTCGACTCGCCTCCCAGAACCCGAACCTGCAGAACATCCCCGTGCGCTCGGAGGCCGGCAAACTCATCCGCCGCGCCTTTGTGGCGCGCGATGCGCAGCACTGCATCCTCTCTGCCGACTATTCGCAGGTGGAGCTCCGCCTCATGGCTGCCCTCTCCGGCGACCCGGGCATGATTGCCGCTTTCACCTCCGGCCGCGATATCCACGCCGAAACCGCAGCCCGCATCTACGGCGTGCCCCACGAGGCAGTGACCGCCGATATGCGCCGCAAGGCCAAGACGGTGAACTTCGGCATCATATACGGCATCTCAGCCTTCGGTCTGTCGCAGCGGCTCGACTGCCCGCGCGGCGAGGCCGCCGCTCTCATTGAGAGCTACTTCACCCAGTTCCCCGGCGTAAAGGAATGCATGGATAAGCTGGTAGCCGAGGCCCGCGAGCGAGGCTATGCCGAAACCCTCTGCGGCCGCCGCCGCAAGCTGCCTGACCTGAACAGCGCCAACTTCAACCTGCGCGCAGCCGCCGAGCGCACCGCCATCAACACCCCCATCCAGGGCACCGCGGCCGATATGATTAAAATCGCCATGGTGCGCGTGGCCGAACTGCTGCAAGGCAAACGCAGCCGCCTCATCATGCAGATTCACGACGAACTCCTCATCGACCTGCACCAGGACGAGCACGACCTCATCCCCCGCATAACCGAAGCCATGCGCGCCGCCCTGCCCCTCCCCCACGGCGTGCCGCTGGAGGTAGAAGCCAACACCGCCCCCAACTGGCTGGAAGCGCATTAAATTGTTGATTTTGGATTGTTGATTTTGAATATAGAATCTTCATCATATTCTTCAGTTTTTAAACAAAAAGCCCACCACTATGTCCTCTCCAATTACAAAAGAGGCGTTGTATGAGAGAACCTTGCAATTCTCTGTGCGCATCATCCAGATGATTA